>DATGIO010000046.1:0-10993 GCA_035295685.1 Candidatus Angelobacter sp. | reverse complement strand
CCATTCCATTCGTAGCGCTCTCATCACTACCGATCTTGAAGGCCGTATCACGTTGATGAATGCTCCCGGACAAAAAGTGCTGGAGCGTACTGCGTCCTCGGTGTACGGGCGTCACATTTCCGAACTGTTTCTGGATCCGCTTCCCACCATCAATTCGCTTTCCGTGCAGAGTGAGGTCCGCGGATTAACGCCTTCAGGCCTGGAAAAAACTTTCGACGTCAACGTGACGGCTCTCATCGTCCCTGAGCAGGGAACCATCGGCTACGTTTATACCTTTGAGGACCGCACAGAACTTCGTCGGCTGGAAGGTGAAGTCCGTCGGCGCGATCGGCTTGCCGCCGTAGGACGTTTGGCCGCCGGCATCGCTCATGAAATTCGTAATCCTCTCGCGTCGATTGCCGGCTCCATCAACGTGCTGGCTGAAGTCACGCCTTTCAACGAAGAACAGAAAACGCTGGTCAACATCATCACGCGCGAATCCACGCGGCTGAATGCCATTATTTCTGATTTTTTGGTTTATTCGCGGGAAAAAAGTTTCAAGTTCTCGCGCATGGACCTGATCCCGTTGATAGAAGATGCGCTGGTGCTTCTCGCCAATCGGTCGCAGACAAAAGATCTCGCCATCGTGCGCGACTACGCCGTGCCTGACGCGTTTGCCGCCGTGGATGCTGACAGGATCAAGCAGGTGTTGTGGAACCTGCTGGAAAACGCTGTGCGCGCCATGCAGGGCAAAGGGACCATCACAGTGTCTGTGCGTGAGTCGGGTGATTTTCTGCGTATCGGCATTCGCGATACCGGCCCGGGCATTGCCCCAAATCTCACTGAGAAAATCTTTGAGCCATTCCAGTCTCAGTTTGAAGGCGGTACCGGCCTGGGATTGGCCATCGTTTACCAGATCGTTCAGGCCCACGGCGCCAGAATTTTTGCCCAGTCAACTCTGGGCAGCGGAGCGGAGTTTATTTTGGAAATCCTTCACGCCAGGGCCGCCTCGGTTGAGCCCGATGATGTGCCGTTGAACCAGGAGGTCTCGCATGGCTAGTATTCTTGTCTGTGATGACCAGCGCTCGATTTGTGAAATGCTGGACATTTCGCTGCGCAAAGACGGCCATCGTGTTGAGACGGTGAACGGCGGTGAAGCGGCAAAAAAGAAACTTAGCTCCGCCAATTATGAGCTTTTGATTACCGATATCAAAATGCCGCAGACTGACGGTATTGAAGTGCTGCGGTTTGCCCGCCAGTCATCGCCGGAAACTTCCGTCATTCTCATCACCGCCGTTGAAGACTATGAAGCCGCTGTCCAGGCAGTTAAAGGCGGTGCGTTTGATTACATCCATAAAGGCCCCGGCCTGCTGGAAGAATTGAAACTCGCCGTGGGACGCGCCCTGGAAACGCTGGTGCTTCAGCGGGAAAACTTTGCTTTTAAGCGCGATGCCGCCAGCCGCAATTCGCTCGAAAATTTTATCGGCAGCAGCCCTGTCATTGAAAAACTGAAAGCCACCATCCGCACCGTGGCGCCCACCGCCAGCACCGTGCTTATTTATGGTGAGAGCGGCACCGGCAAGGAACTCGTCGCCCGCGCCGTGCATTCGTGTTCCACACGCGCCTCGGAGCCGTTTGTCTCCATCAACTGTGGAGCGTTCCCGGAAACGCTGCTGGAAAGCGAACTCTTCGGATACGTGAAAGGCGCTTTCACCGGCGCCAGCCAGAACAAGCGCGGTCTTTTTGAAGTGGCCAGCGGCGGCACCATTTTTCTGGACGAAATCGGCGAGATGAGCCTTTCCATGCAGGTCAAACTTCTGCGCGTGCTTCAGGAACGCACGATCCGTCCTGTGGGCGGCACGCAGGAAACGCCCGTCGATGTGCGCGTCATCGCGGCCACCAATCGAGATCTGCGGGAGATGATCGTCAACGGTACGTTCCGTGAAGACCTTTATTATCGCGTGAGCGTCATCCCCATCCAGGTGCCGGCGCTGCGTGAGCGCCGTGATGACGTTGAGCTGCTCGCCAACCACTTTCTCAAGAAATATTCCACCGCGGCGCAAAAAAGCATCCTGCGTATCTCGCAGGAATCTCTTGACGCGCTCAAGGCCTTTGAATGGCCGGGCAACGTGCGCCAGTTGGAAAACACCATTGAGCGTGCCGTCGCCATGGAAACCGGCAATGAACTCCGGGTCGATCTTGAGGCAGACCGCCCGCGTAGCCGCGCCGCAGCCGCTTCCAGTAACGGCCACAGCAGCCCGGATGTTCCCAGTGACGGAATTGATTTTGAAAAGTACGTTGCCGGCGTTGAGCGCTCGCTGATCGAATCAGCCCTGCAACAATCCGGAGGCGTGCAGATCCGCGCTGCAGAATTGTTGAAAGTTTCCTACCGATCTTTCCGCCATTTGCTGAAGAAGTACGATATCTAGCTGTCAGCGCTCAGCATTCAGCCGAAGCAGTTGACACTTAGCAATCAGCAAATGGCAATTAGCATTTAGCAAGGCTATTAGCGGCTAGCACCTGACAAAACCTAACATTCCGTTCTCTGCGTTCTCCGCGTACTCTGCGGTTCATCTTCTTTTTCTTTGCGTCCTTCGCGACCTTTGCGGTAAAAAAGGTTTGGCCAATTGCTAATTGCCAACTGCTTCGGCTGAATGCTGAGTGCTGAGTGCTGAATGCTCACGGATTCTTCGGCTTCGGCCGCGCGTAATTGTCCATCTCCGCCGTCCACTTCAGGAAGCGACGAAGCTGTTTTCTTTCGCGCACCATGAATCCCCAGAACTCCACAAATCCGATCTTGTCCATCTTCAGGCCGGAATAGGTTTCCATGCGCCAGCGCAGGTAGGGGCTGCGCCACGGGGCCAGACGATGTCCGCGGGTCGAGTTCCAGAAAAACTTCAAGAGTTCGCGCATATGGTATTGAGTATAAACAACTGGGCATTCTGAGCGTCCACCATGCGCTGTAGAGGTCATGCTAGCCATCCCCGGTCGTGCGGCGATCCAATCACTCCTTGACATCTTAGGAGAGTCTACGTTAATCTCCTAATGAAATTAGGAGAGACGCGATGGCCGAGCAAGCCCAGATTCTTCCTGGCACTCTGGATCTTTTGATTCTAAAGGCGGTTTCGCTTGGGCCGCTGCATGGGTATGGCGTCCTTCTACGCATTGAGCAAATTTCGCAAGGGGCGCTGTTGATTGAACAGGGTGCGCTTTATCCCGCTCTTTTCCGGCTTGTGCGTCAGGGATTGCTCAAAGCCAGTTGGGGGACGTCTGAGAATAATCGCCGTGCCAAGTTCTATGAACTGACCGCCGCTGGCCGCAAGGGTTTGCGCCAGGAAGCTGAAGGCTGGAACCGCCTGGTCAATGCGATTGCCTCTGCTCTGGCCACGCAACCGGAGGAAGTGTGAAACTAACGGCCTCGATGCGTTCGTTGGTGTCCTTTCTGTTTCGTCGTTCTCACCTTGAAACTGAGATGGACGAGGAACTCCGATCGCATATTGAAAATCGCGCTGACGATCTTGAGCGGTCAGGCCTCCTTCGTGCGGAAGCCGAGCGCCGCGCCCGCATCGAATTCGGCGGGCAAGAGCGATTCAAGGAGGAATGCCGCGAAGCTCTTGGCACGCATTTTCTTGCGGCATGCCTTCAGGATGTTCGCTATGCCTTCCGCGCTCTGCGTCGAGGTCCGGGCTTTGCCATTGTCGCCATTCTGACGCTTACCATCGGCGTTGGTGTGAACACTTCTATTTTTTCTTTGATTTACTCCTTGGCCATTCGCCCGCTTCCCATCAAGGATGCTTCAAGCCTGGCCAGTGTTTACCAGGAATCGCGCGCTACCAGCCAGCATCCGCGCGGCATTCAGGGAGCACCCTCATTCGTTTCCTATCCGGAATATGCCAACTATCGCGATGGCAACCATGTGTTTTCCGGTTTGGCCGCCTATGCAGAAATAGCGTTATCGTTGAGCAGCGCCAATCCTGAATCCCTCCATGGACTTCTGGCGTCCTGCAACTACTTTGACGTTCTCGGCACCAACCTTGCGGCAGGCCGCCGCTTCATTCAATCCGACTGTCGCACATCTGGCGCGGGGGCCGTCGTCGTGCTCAGCTACGGCTTCTGGCAGAGTAAGTTCGGGGGTGACCGGAACGTGGTTGGCAAAACGGTTATGCTGAACAGCCAGGTTTTTACCGTCATCGGCGTCACCGCTCCAGAGTTCTCCGGTACGGAGCTTCAGGTTCCCGATCTCTGGCTCCCAATCTCAATGGCGCCGCAGCTCATGCCCAACACTTTCGGGACGCGTGACTGGCTTGCCTTGCCCAACGTGAGTTGGCTTCAGGTTGTTGGTCACCTGAAACCGGGCATCTCCCGCCGCCAGGCACAGGCTGAGTTGACCGTTCTTGCTCACCAGATGGATGCAAACTCCCCCGGAGCCAGGACCAACGTCACCGTGAATGCGGCGGCATTCCTGAACAGTCCCGAGATAAGGACTGTGGGTGTCTGGTTCGCGGCGGGATTGTTCGCTCTTGCCGGCTTGGTTTTGCTGATGGCGTGTGCCAATATCGCCAACCTGCTGCTGGCGCGCGCCTCCACTCGCCAACAGGAGATCGGCGTTCGCCTGGCGCTGGGGGCAAACCGTAAAAGGTTGATTCGCCAGCTCCTCACTGAGAGTATTCTTTTCACCATTCCCGGCGGGCTTGCAGGACTCTTCATCGCTTTGTGGCTGCCCGCGGTTCTCATTCGCGTGCTTCCTGATATGCCGGAGACTTTGCCGGTTAATCTAACGCCCAACTTTACGGTGCTTTGTTATGCGCTGCTGGCTTCGCTGGTGGCCGCGGTTGTCTCAAGCCTTGCTCCGGCGCTCCATACCACGCAACCTGATCTGCTAACCATATTGAAAGATGATGGCGCGTCCGCCGGGCACAGCCGAAGCCGCACGCGGCTGCGAGGCCTTCTGGTTGCTGCGCAAGTTGCCGGTTGTACCCTGCTTTTGGTTGTTGCGGGCCTCCTTGCGCGCGGACTCCATCGCGTCCAGGACCTCAATCCCGGCTTCGCCACAAAGAACGTATTTGTCATGTCTTTCGATCTCCAGCAGAAAGGGTATGACGGTCCGCGCGCCGCACTCTTCGTGCGCCAGATGCGCGATCGCCTTGTATCGCTGCCAGGAGTTGTCGGCGTCACCAGTTCCGCCGTATTGCCTTGCGTAACCGGCGACCTTTCGGGTGTTACTGTTCCGGGCAGCAAAATACCCGGATCAATCCTTGTCCTTGCCAATATTGTTTCACCGGATTATTTCAGCACCATGGGAATTCCCATTCTCCAGGGGCATGCGTTCACTGAGGATGAGATTGACACCAATGGCCCCGCGCCAGCGGTCATCAGCCGCGCCATGGCAAGGAAATTCTGGCCGGCAGAAGATCCAATCGGAAAGCAGTTCTCTGCCAGCAGGGACCAGATTTATCGAATTGTCGGAATCGCGCCAGACCTGCAGAATCTGCACCTGGGAGAGGTGGATGGCCCATTTTATTATGGCGCAATGAATCCGCGGAACAACGGTGCACTCGAAGCTAAAATCTTTGTGCGCATCTCCGGAAGTTCAGAACAGCTTGCCGCGGTCCCGGAAGTCGTGCGGCAACTCGACCCGAATGTAATGATAACGACTGAATCCTACGAGCAGATACTGGGCAAACAGCTCAAGCCGGCGCGCACCGGAGCTTTTCTGGTAGGCGTTCTCGGACTGCTTGCAATGCTCCTTGCCATCGTGGGAGTTGTAGGTGTAGTTTCATATGCCGCCGGTCGGCGCGTGCGTGAGATTGGCATTCGCCGCGCACTCGGCGCGCAAACACAAGATGTTATTAGGCTCCTTGTTGGTCAGAGCGCAAGAGTAGTCGCCATTGGTCTGGCCTGTGGCCTTGTTCTGGCTGCAGGATCGGCAGTCTTACTCTCTGCCGCGGATTTGTTGTTCGGTGTAAGCCCGCTCGATCCGCTTGCCTTTCTTGGTACAACCATGCTGCTGGCTGCTACGGCATTCTTTTCAATGCTGATTCCTGCATGGCGGCCAGCGCGAGTCGATCCCATGACTGCACTGCGCCGCGATTAATTCGTCGCATGGCTGAATCACGACTCGTTCTTCGGTGTTATGGGGCAGACCCTCTGAAACTGACCGAACCAGCCCGCAATCGTCACCGTCACCTCGCTACCTTTGTCCGCCACCGCCACGCGTGATGCTGCTGCTTTATTTGCGGCAATTTCCAGAAATCCGATCTTGTCCATCTTCACGCCGGCATAAGTTTCCATGCGCCAACGCAGATAGGGCAGCTCAGTCTATTTCCGCACCATCGCCACCTCGTAATGGATCTTTTCTACGCTGCCGTCCTTCCCGTGCAATTCCGAATCCATCACCAGTTTCACGGGACACCCTTGCGCCGTGACCCAGGCCGTTCCTTTTTGAAAGCCGCCTGTGCCCAGAACGCTTTGGTAGAGCGACTTTTCCGTGTCGGTGCCCCGCGCGGTATCAATGGAATACTTGATCGCATCATAGCCGTTCATTTTTTCCGGGCCTTCGCGCACAGTCGCGGAGCTGTTTCTGACGAGCGCGATAGCGCTGGACATTCCGGAGATCCCCATCAGGCTGGACCACGCGCCTTGCCAGCTGGCCGCGTCTGAATGCACGCCGTGAACCGGACTGGACGCGCTGTTATTTTTAAAGCTGCCATCGATGGTTTGCGGGGTGATGTCCGCTTCCTCGTGCACAGGGTTCGACGATTCCTTGTTGTAGGAATAGTGGAAGGCCTCTGGCGGATTCTGGATGTGGTCCATCACGCAGTTGAGATTAATTCCCGCGTCCCCGCCGCCCTGAGCCGTCGCTGCGGAATTTGGCTGCGCGCCAGACTTCGCGTCGGTATTCTTCGATGCTGGGCCGGACTTGCATGCGGAGACGGCCAGCAATGCCAGTCCTGCCGCCGCAAGAACAACGCGCTTAAGAAATGCGTTGCCATCCATGGAAAATATCATCTCGATTCTCCTTTATTTATCTTGCGTCACAAGCGGCGCAGCCTGTTCGCCGACGTACGGAAACGAACGCATTTCGTGTCACGCCATGATTGTCACTGCGCCTTCACGCCCTTTGTCCGCGAGCGTTGGATCGCTCCTTGATTTGCCCAAATCTCCACAAAGCTGATCTTGTCCATTTTCGGGCCGGAATAGGTCGCGGGTTTGGTCAGAAGAATCGCAAGAGCTCGCGCATGTGGTATTGAGTATAAACAAACAGGGCATTCTGACGGGTTACAAAACATAGCTGGCACAGGCCAGTTTCTGTGGCGGGTGCCTGCCTGGACAGCCTTGGCGCATTCCAACCCACTTGTAGATAGTTTCCGGTTGGCTAACACCATTTCCCTGACAGTTAATGTGCAATTCCGAGAAGAATCAGCTCATATGTCAGAAAATATTCTTGCTAAAAGAACCCGTGAGGCGTGCCGTTTATCGCGCCTCACGGATTCATGTGCCTGATCGTGTGTGCCGCTTGTGTTTGGGGAATCAAACTGAGCAGAAATTAGGCACATACCAAGGGGAACGAATACCTTTTATTGCTCGAATCGGCCGGTTCCGAAACTCCGCAAGTGGTTGCACGCATTCCCGGACAGATTGGAATGCGGGTGTGTACGTGCGAAATCTGCCATCGACCTACCTATGCTTGCGTTCACTGGGGTTAAGAGAATTGAGTGGATGTCGCCCGCATGGGGCCCGGTGACCACCGTTGCCATACCCGAGATTTGCCCGCGCTCATTGATATTGCTGGCATTGATGATGAGGAGATTGGAATCTTCGGGAATTAGCGTGTTCAGGTCGGTTAGCACATGGTTCTGCCAAATAAAGCCGCCGGACCAGTTGAAGCCCGAGTCAAAGGTGCTTCCCACCACTTGCCCCTTGCTGTTGATGCCGGTGGCGCTGGAGGCTTTCTCTCCCGGCAGAATGCCGAGGACTGTGAGTGTGCCGTCCGGCTGCCAAAGAGAGGCGACGCGGGTTGAGCCGTCAGCGGTGCGGACTTGCCCAACAATCTGGCCCAGGTTGTTAATGGCGAAGCCGAAATTGGAACGCTCAACTCCCAGGTCTTGAAGCGGGAAGGCAGTGCCGTTTTGCCACATTACGGCGTGCTTCGCTGTGAAGCAGTCTCCCGAGTAGCCCACGGCCTGGCCTAGATCGTTGATCCCGAATGCAACCCCGTCGGGATCGGTACCTATGGTAGGAAGAGGCTGGGCTTGGCCTTTGTCCCATAATACCGGCGAGATCGAAAGGGTAGGCGGGCATGTGGGGTCAGGGTTAGCTGTTTCCGCAAAGCCTACGACTTCTCCGCGGTTATTGATGGCGCTGGCCTGCCCGTTATTGCCGCCCACAGTCGGCAGAGCGCTCATCTGGCCATCTCGCCAAAGAAAAGGAACGCACGTAAGGAATGTGCCGAAGCCGCAAATGTCCTCGCCGTTCGGATCCGGAACAGAGGTTTCGGACATACCGACGGCTTCCCCGTGGTCGTTGATCCCGCCCCAGTTGATCCAACTGTTGCCGGAGTCGGGCTTTCCAAGCGTGCCCAGGTCGATGTTGACTCCGTCGCGGTTGATTACCGCGCGGCCCCTTGCAACTGTCGTAAAAAGATTATTCTCTGGAGGGTTCACGAACCCATCCATGTTCTCAGTCCAGCCCTGATTATTGAGGCCCATGGCCATGCTAAAGTTGTCGTTGCTTTTGTTAGTGCCCAAATCGGTAACCGTGTAGCTCGTTTGAGCGACCGCCGCACTGCAGCAAGCCAGAACAATCGTCGTAACCCACAGTGCCCAGAAATTCCGCATCCGTTTAAAAGTGCTCATGTCTTCTTTTTCCTCCAGTAAAGTCGTATTGCCGACAACCAAAGAAGCATTTGATCCTCCACATCCGCAACGATTACGTGACACAACAGGGTTGGCATTTCAGATGTCGAAAACGAGTGGCGGGCTAACAGCCTCCTGAGACCATCCCAGAATGGCTGGAACGACTGTTTCTCCAGCTTTCCATACACACACTGGCGAGAGATTACAAAATTCGAGAATATCAGCGGCCAAAAGCGCTCAATTGTGATTTGACGTTCAGGCAGGTAACATACATACTAGTTGGTATGTTAAGTAGTCGAACCAAGAAGCGAGGACTGCGTGATCCAGGGCGGACGCGGGAACGCTTGCTGCAAGCAGGTTTTCGAGAGGTCCACAGATCGGGGTTCCAGAGCGCCAGCATCGATACGATTCTGGCTGCCACCAATGTCACCAAGGGAGCGCTTTACTACCATTTCGCGAGCAAGGAAGATCTCGGACATGCCATCGTTGAAGAGGTCGTCGCAAAACTCCCCCGTGACAGGTGGTTGCTGCCTCTGCAAAGGAGCAAGGATAAAAATCCTATTGATGCTTTGATCGGCATTGTACGGGCAATCCCAGCTCGGCCAGAAGATGTAAAGGGCGGTTGTCCCCTGGTCAATTTGGCGCAGGAGATGTCTCAGCTCGACGAACAATTCCGTAGGCAGTTGGAGACCATCTTCCGTGCATGGCAAGAAGGAATTGCCACAGCTTTACGGAGGGGACAGTCTCAAGGAACAGTCCGGCGTGATTTGGTTCCGGCAGAGACTGCCGGCTTTCTGATCGCGTTGGTCGAAGGTTACCAGGTGTTGGCAAAGAATGCTCAAGATCCAAAGGTGTGGAACGTGGGAATCAAAAATATCGTCGGATGGCTGGGATCACTTCGCGCACCTCGTCAATCGCGTAGAGGCGGACGGCGTTTGATATCAAAGAGGCGTGTGGTTAAGCAACGGCAGTGATTCTGCCACAGGAGAAACTGATGAACCGAGCAAGATTGGCAGTGATGGCTTCTCTGAGTTTCGTTCTCTTCCTTGGCATGATTGGAATGAAGCAAGGCGAAGGGCAGGCGACTAAGACATCGTATCCGAACATGGCGCCACTCGATCAGTACCTCATGGCAGACCGAAATGCCGAAATTGTCTTGGCGCGAAGCGCAGCGCCGGATGCCATATCGGGCGATGCAAAAATTATGGTCCTCGGACACCATGGCTACGAAACCGCCGTTGAAGGCAAGAATGGTTTTGTATGTGTTGTCGAGAGAGGGTGGATGTCGCCGTCCGACTCTCAGGAATTTTGGAATCCCAAACTTCGCGGTCCCATCTGTTTCAATCCGCCGGCCGCGCGGTCCGTGTTGCCGGCTACTCTTAAGAGAACAGAGATGGTATTGGCAGGGCGAACGAAAGCCGAGATCATCGAAGGCAACAAGACAGCATTTGAAAAAGGTAAGCTGCCGCCCCTCGAACCAGGCGCAATGAGTTACATGATGTCGAAGAGCGCTTATCTCACCGATAAGGGTGATCACAATTTGGCCCACTTGATGTTTTATGCGCCTCCGCTGGAAGGCAGGGCGTGGGGCGCCGATCTGCCTAAATCCCCGATAATGCTGATACCACAATTCAAAGGCGTTCAACCAATCGATGTCTTTATCGTTCCCGTGGGCACGTGGTCGGACGGAACGCCGGCTCCAGTTATGTAACACGTGGTGTATAGACTGCAACTCTTCAGGCTCGTTTTGGGAGCGGAAAGTTGAAAATGAGGAACGGAATGCGGAGGAGTTCAATCATGAGCGGCCGCGAGATTCAGGATCAGAAGTCCATTCTTGAATCGACAGCGGACGAGTTCTGCGAAACTGCAGATACATCATCGCTTCCGGTAGTCCGAGTTGCCGCTGCAAACCTCATGCGAGTCTTGCGGCAGTTGGAGGTTATAGCAAAACGCCAGGCGCCACGAATCGCGTTCAAGGCAAAGGGTAGCTTCCTGCTGTTGGATGTAGCCGACATCCTTGCAGTGCAAGCCGAAGGCAATTACATTTCGTTGCGACACCGAACGAATCCCTATTTGGTGCGGGAGCCCCTCTCGTCCATGGCGGAGAAGCTCAGACCCTACGGTTTCATTCGCATCCACCGCTCGGTCATCGTGAACAT
>DATGIO010000045.1:0-3171 GCA_035295685.1 Candidatus Angelobacter sp. | reverse complement strand
TGGATCGGCTTTGATCGTTCCGATTCGAGAATCAAGGGAGGTCGTCAATAGAATGTTTTCGCCCAAGAGCCGGCCAAGCAGCTTCTCCATGTTGACGATAATGGAGTTCATGTCGACGATCTTCGGGGTAAGCAGTTGCCGCCTGCTGAACGCCAGGAGCTGGCGGGTCAGAGAAACGGCTCGGTCGGAGGCGCGAATCACACCGTCGATTTCCTTTTCAATCGATGAACCCGGCTCCAGTTCTCCTTGAATAAGCTCGCAGTGGCCTTTAATGACCGTGAGCAGGTTATTGAAGTCGTGAGCGATTCCACCCGCAAGCCTGCCGATGGCTTCCATTTTTTGTGCCTGGCGAAGCTGATCTTCGAGGACGCGGCGTTCGGTCACGTTTTCGGCAATCATTTCGCATTCGATGATTTTGCCATCAACGATCACCGCATTGCCGCTGAGACGCGCAATGATACTCTCGCCGTTTTTCTTTCTCCAGTAGATCTCCAACCCCTCAATGGAAGAGGATTCGCGGAGCTTTTCAAGCAGTTGGCCATGGTCGCCCGGATCGCTATAGACCTCGGAGATCATGTCCAGGTCATAGAGATCCTGTTTGCTGGAATACCCGAGCATCTTAATAAGAGCTGGGTTGGCATCGAGGAACCGGCCATCCTCTGTGCAACTGTAGATGCCATACACGGCGCGGTTTACCAGATTCCGATATCGCTCCTCCGATTCGCCCAATTGCTTGTTGGTCTGCAGCAGCTCCTTTTGCGATGAGGAAAGCTTGCCGGCCATTTCGTTAAACGACTGCGCCAATTCACCAAATTCATCGTTCATCGGATATTCGACGCGGTGCTCCAACTCCATGTTGCCGATAAGCCGCGTACCTCGCTGAAGCGTGGTGAATCCAAACTTGAGGTGGCGCGAGAAGAGGGAAGACAAGGTCCAGGCGATCAATCCGGAAAGCAGAAACGTAACGATGATGACAAGATTCGAAAGCATGCTGGCGCGCCGGAACTGCTCTTGGGCGCGGGTGGCACGAGCCGCCTCAAGCTTTTGCAGATTCGGCAATTGCTGGCCGAAAACTTTTGGCCATAGGGAGTCCCCCTGGACCAGGCCGCGGACTGCCGCCAATCCGTTCGTACCGGTGTTGTGATAAAACGCAAGCCAATCTTGGCTCAGTTCCAGATAGCTTTCGTAGAACTCGTCGATTGCGGCGGTCTGGTCGGGCGAGGCCTCAGCCCGCAATTCTTCAATGGCTGACTGGGCATTTTTGGCTTTTTGCTCAAATTTAGGGGCGTCGGCGCCAATGACGGCTGGCTCATCCTGTATTTGGCTGGCCATTTGAGCCTGCTTGTTCAGGTAATCCAGATCTTGCTGAATTTTTGAGATTTTGATCTCGGCGGAATTCGCTGCTTCCCATTCGGTTTGGGCAAGGCGGCGCATTCGGGCGCTCCAAAAATAAGCAAACAAATTGGCTGCGAAAAGAGCGAGGATGACGATTAGCGAGAGATGATGGCGGCGGAGAATCGTCATGGTCTATCTCAAAGGGTAGCCTCGTTCACCCGGGAACTTGCCGTTGATCCGAAGAACCTTACTTCCGGGACGAACCTCCTCGGAATTCATGATGGTAATACATCCGCCCAAGCTGGAAACCAAAGCGTTGGCAATTTCACTAGATTCAGCCGTCTTGGGCGGACTGATGGCCTCACCGCGAAAGATTCGTCCAATCCAATATTGGCGGTATTGCGAGGAGTTCATGCGGTAGAGCGTATGGAGCATTACGTCGTGCTGACGGGTTCCCGCTGGGGGAACAATTAATACGACCGGCAGATTGCTGTTCCAATAGTGCTGCTCGCCCATGAAGATATGGCGCGCATCGAATAGAGAGAGATTGGCAACCGGGACGTTTCCGTTGACGACCAATACCACGTCACCCAATTCATGACGGGCCTGCGGATCTGAAAAGCCGGTGAGCCCCAGACAACAGGCAAGACCGAGCAATATTTTGATGCGTACTTTCATGCGGTTCGGCGCAGCGAGTCCCGTCTGAATCTTCTCCAATTGATGATCCCTCTGCGATTCCCAGGCCAGATAAATGCTCTCGGTGAGGCAAAAGGTTCTAGTAATACTTCAATTTCCCGACGCTCCCTGTTTCAGGGCATGTTCCGGGGAAGAACACGCCAGAAAAGCGAACCTATTATCGCAACTCGATGGGAAGACGTTACAGTTTTTTACGGGTGAGGCCTCTAAAGAGACATCCCCTGAACGTTATCTTAAGATAGTTCTGCTTAGTACGTTGATTTTAATGGGTTTATTTTGCATTTTTGGCGAGAAACGGATTGGTCTCGCGTTCCTGACCAATCGTGGTTAATTGGCCGTGGCCAGGCACAACCTGGGTGTCGTCGGGTAACGCCAATAACTGGTGGTGGATGGAACGAATGATCCTCTCAAAAGAGCCACCAGGAAGATCTGTGCGGCCAATACTGCCGGCAAAGAGGGTGTCTCCAGCGATGAGTCGTTTGTGTTCGGGGAAGAAGATACAGATGCTTCCTTCCGTGTGGCCTGGCGTGTGGAGGATGTTCGATGAAATTCCGCCGATCTGAAGCACGGAGCCATCGCCGATGGCCTCGTCAACTTCGACGGTCCCAGGAGATCTCATGCCCACCCACGACGCTTGCGTGTCGAGCATCTTCAGCAGATCCTGATCATTTTGGTTCATCAGGATGGGAGCTCCCGTCGCGGCCTTGAGCTTCATGGCTCCGCCGACATGATCGATATGAGCATGGGTGATGACAATGTACTTCAGCTTGAACTTTTCTTCACCCAGGATGCCAAGGATGTCGTCGACTTCGTCCCCAGGGTCGATCACCATCGCTTCGCGCGTGTGTTCATCGCCAATCACCGAGCAGTTGCACTGCAGCGGACCTACAGGAAAAATCTTATGCAGCATAGCCGCACTATGCTACTAGTGAATGCTGGTTCGCGGCAATGCCGCGTTGACAGTGCGTGATTGGTGAGCCCGAGGCAGTATTTCTAAAGGTTCCAAGAAAAGCTGCCATTCTGATTGGAATACTAGAGAACCCGGTTGGTATCGAACGCGAAGACCCGCCAGCGTTGAGCGCCTTTGTCATATGGAGTTGATTGAACCGTCTCCCCTAAGAACGTGGAGATGGCGCGCTC
>DATGIO010000044.1:0-92192 GCA_035295685.1 Candidatus Angelobacter sp. | reverse complement strand
GAAGGCGCCAAGTGCTGGGGTCGTCTTATATATCTGCGCGGTGCCATCCATGAAGAAGGGAGATACCATTGCCTTCATCGGCGAGGTAACCAGAAATCCGTAGGAAATTGCTTGCGTTCCAATGATTTTGCTGACTGCTTGTATCTTGGCAAACGGTGACAGAAATGAGGAATTTTTACCTGAGCGCTAAATGATTCTCCGTGCTCTCTGTGCCCTTCCTCTGCGACCTCTGTGGTGAAGATGTTGGTTTTGTCTTTGATTTTTACTAATTGCTGAATCGCTAACTAGCACCGACTTTGCTCCACTCCCAATTGGAGTAGCGTTTGCGCAACTCCAGCTTCGACAATTTTCCTGTGGAAGTGTGAGGAAGCTCCTCAAGGAAAACAAAGGCATCGGGAAGCTGCCACTTGGCGAATTTCTCTGCCAGGAAAGAGCGCAATTCCTCTTCGCGCGCGGCCATGCCGGAGCGTAGGACCACCACCGCAACCGGACGCTCATCCCATTTAGGGTGCGGCACGGCGATCACGCCGGCCTCCCGGACAGCCGGATGGGCCATCAGAGCTGCTTCAAGGTCCACCGAACTGATCCACTCACCGCCGGATTTGATCAGATCCTTGGCGCGGTCGGTGAGCTGCACATATCCTTCTGCATCGATGGTCGCAATATCGCCGGTGCGGAGCCATCCGTCGTCCCATCGATCGGCCGTCTCCGGTGATTGAAAATAACTTCCCGCCACCCACGGCCCGCGCACCTGAAGCTCTCCCATCGTCTGGCCGTCCCAGGGAGCTTCTCCGCCGTCGTTCACAATGCGAACATCCACAAAGGGCAGTGGCCGCCCCTGCTTGGCGCGCACTTTGTATTGTTCCTCTTCATCCCAATCACGCATGTGTGCCTTGAGGGTAGAGCAGACGGCCACAGGAGTTGTTTCGGTCATGCCCCACAAATGAATGAGCCTGATTCCCTGGGCGTCTAGCTTCCGAATCAGCACCTCAGGCGGTGCGGTGCCGCCCACAAAGGCGCGCATTCCCTGGGCCATTTTCCATTTTTCAGGATTGCTGGCAAGGGCATCAGAGATCATCATCCACACGGTTGGCACCGCGGTGGCAAACGTCACCTGCTCTGCCGCCATAAGGTCCAATACCGATTCCGGATCGACCTGGCGGCCCGGCAGCACAATCTTGCAGCCGATCATAAGCGCCACATGTGGAAGGCCATGCGAATTGGCATGAAACATCGGTGCCAGGCACATCACCGCGTCATGCTGCGAAATGCAGAAAACGTCGGGCAGCGCAAAAGCAAAGGCGTGGAGCACGAGCGCGCGATGGGAATAAAGAACTCCCTTGGAGTTGCCGGTTGTGCCCGAGGTAAAACACATGGCCGCTGCGTCGTTCTCGTCCAGTGCCGGATATTCGAAATTGCCGGTTGCTTGGGCCAGCAGCCCTTCGTAGTCGGCGTAGCCTGCGGCCTGCTCTTTTGCGGCGTGGCTCACCACGATCACGCGTTCCACGCTCACGTCGTTCTTGAATTGCTCGAACAGTGGAAGCAATACCTCGTCCACAATGAGAAAACGGTCTTCGGCCTTTTTCACGATGTAGGCAAGTTCGTGAGGGTGAAGGCGGAGGTTGAGGGTGTGGACCACGCCTCCAGCGGCCGGAACGCCAAAATAAGCTTCCAGATGCGCATAGTGGTTCCAGCAAAGCGTCGCCACGCGGTCGCCGGGTTTTAGGCCCGCCCGGTGCAGGGCCTCGGCCAATTGCCGTGTGCGCCGGTAAAAATCTCCGTATGTGTAGCGATGGATGTTGCCTTCAGGCAAGCGTGAAACGATCTCGACTCCCGCATAGAGCTTTGGAATGCGCTCCAGTATGGAATGCAGGGTCAAAGGATAATCCATCATGGAACCCTTCATGTGCGCGCTCACCTCCCGCGATTGAGCGCGCCCATACTAGCATAGCCGGATGAAACCCAAGTTCCGCCGCATGGCCAAGACATCTCACCGCACGGACTCTATGGCATGCCTCTTGGAATCGGATGGTTTTTAGAACTCCCTGACTGGCGCCGACTGCCGCTCTCCTACACGGCCCGTCACAATGTCGGCAGCAAAATAGTTCTCTGCTCGTACGGGACAGCCCGCGAGCCGCCGCAAAATATTGATCTGGCCGACATGTGTAAGGGCATCGGCGATGGGGCCTTGAAAAATTTTCTCCATCGGTGCCGCCAACGGTTGGCTCGAGGCGAGGTAATCGTCGAAGTCCTGGAGTGTTTGGAAGAACCGCTTCACCTCTTCAGGCCACGGCTTGGGCTCGGCATTCTGCCATACCGGTTTGCCCTTGCACATCGATAACGACCACACAAACAGGTCGCCTAAGTGAGAAAGGATCTGGTTCGGTGTGCGGGCAGTCTCCGATGCCTGGAATCCGGCAAAGCTTTCCGGCGCTTCTCGCAGCGCCTTGCCTCCACGGTAAGCGAGCGTCGCCAGTGTATGCCGCAGGAGTGCGCGGCCCGAATCAATCGTTGGATCAATCGTTGAAGCTTCCTTGCCTTGTTCCATCGTGCAAGACCTCCGTGCATAAGCTTACCTAAACGAAACCGCCGTTGGGCAGAGATAGAGAGAGCCCACAAAGCCCAAGGCCAATCTCTTGAAATAGGCTTTCAAACACCGACCCGCTTGGCTTTGTGGCTTGAGACAAAGAATCCGATCCAGCACGCGACAGCCGTAAATCCAAAAACAATTCCTTGCGTTGGCTGCTCCTCCCACATGATCCATACAACGTGATGGTCGCGGACCCGAAACATCGCCAGCACCAGACTATAAGCGATGGCCAGCCACAAGAAACTCTTTCTTCGGCCGATCAGCGTTCGCGTACGCTCCAAGGATGCCTTTTCTTTCTCTGGCGAGGGAGGCGTTAGAGGAAGCTTCAAGCTATCGATCGAGCCGTTGGCTCCGCGGGCGATTCGCTCGAATTCCGGGTCCTGGCGAAAATGCTCCTCCACCAAAGCGCGGGTCTGGCTGCTGGCCTCGCCCGAGAAATAAACCGGCAACAGATCGATCACGACTTCGCGCTCAACGTTCATCGGTGGCCTCCTTCAAATTGGTTGCTGGTCGTAAAGCGGTTCTCATTCGCAGCAGCTTGAGCCGTGCCCGATGTACCTTGACTTTCACGGTAACCGGAGGCAGCCCCAGGGCCTCGCCAATCTCCTGGTAGGGCATCTCTTCCTGCACATGCATCAGGAGCGCCGCCCGGTCGATCTCCGGAAGCTGTTGCAAAAGGGCCATCGCCGCGTCCAGTTCCGACCTTTGTTCCACCTGCGATTCCAGGCTGGGTCGCGGATCGGGCATGGTCTCCGCCTCCTCCATATCGGCGCGCCGCGCATTCCGGCGCAGGAAATCGCGGTATAAGTTGCGGGCGATGGTAAAGAGATACGCCTTCACGGTTGACTCGCGAATCTTGCTCTCCGCCGTCCAGACTCTCACGAACGTCTCGGAGGTGATGTCGTCGGCGAGCGCTGGATTGCCGCAAAGAAACACCGCGAAGCGGCGCACGATGGGCGCATACTGCTGATAGAAACCGTGAAAATCAGTCATCGCGGCAAGCTGCTTAACTTCTAGTGCTTGAATTTCTAATACTTGACTTTTTAATACCCGACTTTCTAATAAACGATACGTGGAATCCGTGCAGAAAGTTACAGGCCGTTACAGGCCTGAAGCATGGGTCGATTGGCCGGCCTGAACCAGCTTCGATAACTGCGAGGACGTGATGCGCAATCTCTTTGAAAGGACCAGGGCGATCGACTTGTAAAAGCGCGCTTCCAGGTGTGGATAGGTGGCGAAGATTTCCAGGACATCGTTCACATCGAAGGCCTCAACCTCGATTTCCGACTCTGCGACGACTGAGGCGCTTGCGCCATCGTTCTCCACAAATGCCATTTCTCCGCAGATGTCTCCCACTCCCAGGCGTGCGATCACTTTGCCGCGAGCTACCTCTACGGTTGCGCTGCCTTTTTTCAGGACGAAGAGCGTGTTGGGACGGGAAGTGAAGTGGATGAGAACCTCCCTCGGACGGAAGGCCAGTTGGCGCGCTTTCGAGCGCAGTAGGGTCCAGTCGTTCGCTGTAACGTACTCCAGCCGCATTGATGCAGATACTACCACCGTCCGCTCCGATAAATTCGTATCAAAGGTAGGTGATCGGTTGAGCTTCCCCCATACGGCCCGGCAAAATTCTTCTCAAGTTGGTGCGGCCCGTGCCGAATCGAACATTGCGGGAACCTGATCTTAACGACCCAATCGTTCTAGTGCCTGTTTGGGAAATTCATCATCTGCCTCTGTAACCTTGCAATACCAGCTGACTGCCTGCGCGTCATCCTTGGCCAATCCGCCCGGGCTGTTCTCGTACATGGCGCCCGAATGCTAAAACCATTGCCCCTCGGACTCGACTATACTTTGCAATAGATCCCGGAGTGACGGGTACAGGAGTTCCATTTTGAGTTCGCGTCGCGTTTGCATCATCCTTACGGCGGCTTTTCTCTTTCTTCCACTTTCCGGTCTTCTAACCCGCTTGGCCTATTCCACCTCCGGCGCTTCCAGTCCGGTGGCAACACCACAGGCCCAGCAGGCCTCTGCGGATTCAAAAGGCATCTATGCGCCCGAGGCGACGGGAATCGAGGTCTCCGCTCTGGTCTTGGAGGCGAGCCGGTTTTGCGAGTACGGCGACAAGGCGTATATGGCCTATTTCCCCATGGATGTGACTGTGGCGAACGGGCGGCGTACGCCCATCATTCTGGCACAGGCTCTACATATTCAGCGCGTGTTGATTGGAAAAAGCATCGCCGAGGTGCAAGCGAAACAATATGAGCTCGCGACCCAGCCGCGCCTCTTGCGGACCGCCGGCCAAAGCACAAGCTTCGGCCCGTTGCCCTCGCCCGATGCTTTCTCGGTCCTGAAGCACAACCAGACGTATGAATTTACTGCCGTCGAGGGCATTCCGGTCAGAAAGAACGCCGCCGACTCCGTTCCCGGCACAATCTATCCGGGCGATTTGTTTGTGAGTATCGAGCTGCAAACCTGGCCCTACTCGCGCGATGCGCAGTCTTTACAAGGGCAATGGACAAAGTACGGAGACCTTATCTCTGCGCCGGTGATCAGCCTGCCCACCGCGATTAAGCTTCCGGCCAGCCCGATTCTGGAAAAGTGTGGATTGATGGCTCGCTGATTTGTTGTCGACGACGCGTCGTGGCCCAGGCGTCGTCCACAAATTGAAACTCCACGTCGCTTTTCCGTTCCTGGGGCTTCGCTTAAAAAGAGTTCGATTAAAAGCGCTAGGTCAAAAGAGTTTGGGCATCTGGTCAAAAAGATAAAGGCGGCACGGAACGCCTCAAAAGGGCGAGCACAGTCCAAAACCTGAGAAAGCCAAGAGGGTTGATAAATTCCGACTCAGCCGTGGAAGAGCAGGGATTTATCCCTGCGTTAGGGTCGGTTTTTAATAGACCGGCTTTAGCCGCTGCCATCACCCCAACAAATCGAGATACATATAAAGGGACGCCAATAAGGTTTGGCATCCCCTTCAAGAAAGATTCGCGAGAAGCTTATTTTCCCTTGATCACAACCGAGAGACGCGTCTTTTCCCATTCGAGAACCAGGTTGGCGGCATTCGCGCCCTTCTTTTTCAGCGAGATCAAAAACTGTTCCACGGGCTTCGAAAGAGAACTCTTTCGCAGGTCGACCCGGGCCAGGTCTTGGTCTTCCTTGTATTCGGTACCCCACTGGCCGGTTTGCTTGTTGATGATGAGCTTCCATGTGCCTTCGGACGGAAAGGTGTAGAGGGTGTATTTGCCGGCAGGCACATCGGTTCCGCCAATGTTGATATCGCCCTCGGTGGTCAGCGTAGTGGCCTCGTTTGCTCCTGTGCGCCAAACTTCACCATAGGGAACAACGCCTCCCATCACCTTCCTGCCTTTTGCTGAGGGACGGCTGTAATCAATGGTGATTTTCTTTCCGTTAATCGTTGCTTCGGCTGTGGCCGGAGGGCTGGGGCGCTTGCTCTTGTCCTGTTCCTGCGCCCCTGCGAGAACGGTCGCCGCCAGCGCGAAGCATAAAATTCCGAGAATCGCATGCTTGAATCGCATATTTGTTTGTAGTCCTCTGGCCATGTAAGTTACTGAATCGTTTCTCAAAACTCAAATCCCGCGTAACCCGGCCTCGAGATCGATCGCTTCGATCGACAAGCCTGCTTTACCTTGCCCATCCCAGGCCATGTACCAAAGCAACTTACCGTGATCGTCCTGCCGGAGGTTACAATAATGACCCATTTGCTTTTCACAGCCTGATGCGGCACTTCAGAGTATCGGTTCCCAAACTACATTCACTAGGCTGTCCGGGAGGAGTCATGAGGAAGAATTTTTTCTTGGCGCTGCTGCTTTGCTCTGTGGCGGCCATTGCACAGGGGCCGGCAACGGTAGCAAGCCCAGCAACCCCTTCTGCCAGCGTTTCCCGCACGACCAAGGCAGTGAATTACCGCCACACCGGCGGTTCCACAAAGATTGATTTTCACGGCACGGAGCTTTTGCAGCAGGGCTCCGGCGAAGCCAAGGTGGATAACAAAGGCAGTCGGACGGAAATCGAAGCCAAGTTCGACAACATGGAAGACGCCACCAAATTCGGTCTGGAGTATCTGACCTATGTTCTTTGGGCGATTTCGCCCCAAGGCCGGGCCGTCAATCTGGGAGAGGTCGTGTTAAAGAACGGCAGCGGCAAGGTGAAAGCCATCACCGATATGGAAACGTTTGGCATGATCGTCACTGCCGAGCCATATTTTGCCGTCACCCAGCCTGGAAACATGGTGGTCATTGAGAATGTGCTGCGGTCCGATACCAAAGGGCAGGCCGAAAACATCGAAGCCCGTTTTGAGTTGATCGGCCGTGGCGCCTATTCCTCCACGAATACCCGTATCGACGGTGCAATATTCGGGATCGACCGCAAAACGCCCGTCGAGCTTTTCGAGGCTCGCAACGCCGTTCGCATTGCCCATATCGCCATGGCTGAGAAGTACGCGGCTCCCACAATTGCCAAAGCCGAACAGCAGCTTCTTCAGGCGGAAAGCGTCTACCGCCGCGGACAGGACCGGAAAGTGGTTGAGGCCGCCGCCCGCGATGTCGTTGAGACCGCCGAAGAAGCGCGAGTCATGTCAGTGAAACGGAAAGCTGAAGAAGACACCCAACTCAAAGCCGCTGCCGACAAGAAAGCCGCCGAAGACCAGGCTCTTGCCGAAGCCAAGCGGCGTTTGGAAGCGGAGCAAGCCAGGGTGCAGGCAGAAGCTGCCCGGGCTGAGGCGGAGCGCATGAAGGCCGAAGCTCAACTCGCAGCCGCCCAGGCCGCGAAAGCCACGCAGGAGGCGGAACAGGCAAGGGCGGCTGCGTTGGCCCAGCAGCAGGCGCTTGCGGCCGAAGCGGAAAAGGCGAGAGCCTTAGCGGCGCAGGCCGATCAGGCAAGGCAGCAGGCGGAACGCGAAAAACAGGATCTGCGGGCGCAATTGCTGCAACAGCTCAACTCCATTCTTGCTACCCGCGATACCGCTCGCGGTTTGATTGCCAGCATGGGCGACGTTCTTTTTAGAAGCGGTAGCTACGAGCTTCGTCCGGAAGCCCGCGAAAGACTGGCGAAGGTCTCCGGGATCTTGCTGGCTCATCCCGGGCTCCATGTGGATATTGAGGGTCACACCGATAGCGTTGGTAGCGACGACTTCAATCAGCAGCTTTCAGAGCACCGGGCGGGCGCGGTGCGCGATTATTTTGTGCAGCAATCCATCAGTGCCGATTCGATTGCCGCTAAAGGGCTGGGAAAGAGCACTCCGGTTGCCACGAACGACACGGCGGAGGGCCGCCAGCAGAACCGTCGCGTGGAACTCATCCTCTCCGGCGACGCGATTGGAGTGAACACCGCCAATTCCACGGCCACGCCGGCCAGTACCACAGCCCAGCCAAAATAACCCGCTGCCGACGAATGAACCTGGATGGAGGCCGCTGGATTTTTGGCGGCCTTTACCTTTTCCAAAAAAATTCAAATCCGTGGATGCCTATGAAAGGCTTTCATCGCCGCAATCGTTTTTATGAATGTGTGTTGGCCGGATGTTGATTTAGCGATTTTCGACCGTATTATATTGACACAAAAGCACTTACAGGATATTCTGGCCCGCAGAAAATCATAGAATTAGTATTTGCATCCAATGCGTCAAGAGAATAAAGAATCAGGCTTCGTGTTTCTGGTTCTCTTACGACGCTGACTTTAGCGATGCTGATTTGGCCGGGACAAGGTCGCGATTTGGGCAAGTTGCTCACGGCTCTGGAGGCTGAACAAGCTCGCGTAAGAGCTGTATTTTCAGGGATTTCAAGGAACGATTTCCGTCATTCCAGTTCACTTTTCTTGATTTTCGGCTTCCACCCGGAAAATGACGCAGAGCCTGACCTTTTGGGGACTTGCAAGTTTTCAAAATAATTACCTGGCAAACGGGAAAACATGCAGTACACTCTGCTGACATAGGGTGTTTTGAAGAATAGGTATAAGGGAAGTTTCTCAATGGGCCGTCCCAGGCAAAACGGTTTTTCCGCGGTTGAATTGATACTCGTTGTCATGGTGATTCTTATCATGGCCGCCATTGCCATACCGCGGTTGCTTCAGGCTCGCATTAGGGCCAATCAGGCCGGAGCTGTGGCCTCTATGCGCTCGATCCTGACTGCCGAGGCCGTTTACGCTGCAAGTTATCCCGCGCTCGGATATTCGCCGAGCCTCGCCAATTTGGGAAGCAACGGTAGCACCTGCGAGACGACTGGCAGCTCAAATGCTTGCCTGCTCGATGCGATTCTTTCCAGTGGTGTGAAGGGTGGTTATGTGTTCGATATTGTCGGCGACGGCAAGACCCCCGATCAGAGCTATCAAGTTACAGCTACGCCAACCACCAGCAATTCTGGCGGTTGCGCCTTTAGCTCCAGCGAGGCAGGAGTGATTATGGGCGCGCCGGTTGGGAGTGGAAGCACGCAAACTGCCTCAAAGTCTGCCCCCATTGGTGGCGCGGGATGTGACGTTCCCTAGCGCGCTCTCAGCTCTAATATTTCCACGAGTTATCGCCACCCGCTGGCGTTTTTGTTCCAAGATAACCTGCCATCTGGCGAAGGAGTTCGGCGGAAGTCATCGGGCTCCAGCCGTGCCCTTTCATCGGGCGTCCATATTCAAACGTGCCTGCATAGGCGGGAGCGTTGGTCTTTTTGAGAAAGTCTTCCAATTTGTAGACCGCCAGATTCAGATAGAAATTATCCATGTCGCCGCAGTAGAGGTGGAGCTTCCCGACCAGTTGCGGTCCGATCCTTGCCCAGTTCTGCTCAAGATACTGGCGCAGATCGTACCCGTGTTCGCGCATAGAATTGGCTACTTCGGGGTCGATCCTGCCGGTTGTCTTGTCCCACAGAGGGCGTGGGTATCCGTCGCGCCCAACCGGTCCGTACACTGCCTCCCAAGCTTCGAACTGCTGTCCTGAGCGTCCCCGGCTTCCAAGCACCTCTTCCATCTGGCTCATCTGGCGCATGGTAACGTCCACCTGGCCTTCGCTGGTGCGCTCCATCGGCCGCTCAGGTACCGGCGGATCATAACCGGGGGCGAGGAATGCATTCGCATCGTTGTAGATGTCCACCATCTGATAGTTGGTGAAATCCACTGGATCGGGATAGAAAGTCCATGTGCCGCCAAAAAAATCGGAATGATAGACCTGCAGGGCCAGCGATTCCCATCCGCC
This sequence comes from Candidatus Angelobacter sp., assembly GCA_035295685.1. Classification (GTDB taxonomy): domain Bacteria; phylum Acidobacteriota; class Terriglobia; order Terriglobales; family Acidobacteriaceae; genus Angelobacter. The sequence goes on along the minus strand of DATGIO010000044.1, from coordinate 82,416 downwards.
CGTAGATCCTCCCGAGAGCAGCCGTGCATAAGGCTGCTGGATGATGCGGTAGTGCTGTTCAACGTAAGGAATCAACTCGGTCATTAGTGCGTCGCCATAGGGTCCGTTGTTGGCGGAATTCACGGCGTATGAATCGTCGAAATACACCGTCGGATGCTGGAACGTAACCACGATCATCCGCGGAAATCCCGGTCCGGTCCATTGTTTATATAAGTCGTAGCCGGAGCCCCTGGTGGCTTGACCGGACGCCGTAGCGGGAGGCGGATCTGGATTGAACCCGAATGGGGGCCGGAGGTTGAAATGCCCCTGTTCGTAAAGGACCGGGTAGTGTGCGTTGGGATGCGAATAATAGCCTTCCGGCAATAGCACCGTGGCTCCCAGATAAATAGGCTGCCCCCAGAACTGGCTCAACAGCTTGCTTTCGAATTTGATGTGCTTCACGTACTGAGTGTCCGCTGGAAGATCGATGGGCGGGATGGTTCCCGTCAGGCTCAGGCGGATGTCATATCCGTTCAAAGGATCGAGGTGGACGCGTTGAACCTCGCTGTACAGGTTACCTGGTGATCGGTTGAATTGCTGTCCCTCCCACTGGTCGTTGTGAGCCCAGATCACATGCCCATCGGCACGGTTGAATTTGGTATACACATTGAATAGCGCCTGAACGTAGTAGTCGCCCGCCGGCAGCTCCCTCACGGATTTCAAGGGAAACCCAAGAGTCATCACGTCGACGGCGGTGCTGCGGCCCGGCTGTAGCTGGTCGACATCCCGGCCTACCAGCTCGGTATGCGATCTCCAGGAGCCCACCTGAAGACGAGGTTCAGGAGAATTGCCTTTGGCGATAATAATAAAAAGCCGCCCGGTAATCGGTTGTTTGTAGTTTGCGGGCAGCGTGATCTCGAATCGGGGAATCGACGATTGCGCCTCCGCTGTCGCGATAGCGATAGCAAGAAAAAGAAGTATGGACGCGCATCCGCGGTGCGAGATAAGGTTTTTCGGCTCGGTTCGGATCACCGTTTGCTCTCTCCTGACTCAAGAAAGATAACTCAGCCGGCCATATTTCCCACCCAAGCGTGAATCACGCGATGCTTTCAAGCATGCCGTAAGACAATCGCCAAAATCGCATTCCTTCACGTCCACAAGAGCGGGCAGGTCGCCTGACCATTAGAATAAAGTTCCTATTACTTTGGTACGGTTGACGCAATCTCCCCACTCTATATGATCAGATGAATATTTAAGCATTCTTTTAGAAAAGGTCTCCTTTACAAGGACCCGGAGCTGGAATGGTCCCCAAAATTATTAATCTAAAGATCTCATTGCGGACTGCGGCGATCTTGACTGCGATCGGCTTGTCGCTCGCTATCGATTTTTCGCGGGAAGCCCGGGCCGCGCAGGTGGTTCAGACACAGCCGGGCGACACCCGAAAAGTGAAGACCGGTACACCGCCCGAGTACCCCGATTTGGCTCGCCATTTGAATATCAAAGGCTTGGCGCGTGTAGAGCTAACGGTTACTCCCGATGGCTCCGTCAAGGCCGTTAGGGAACTGGGTGGGCATCCTCTTCTTCTTGAAGCATTGGTCAAGGCGGTAAAAAAGTGGAAGTATGAGCCATCTCCCAAAGAGAGCACCATTGAGGTACGGGCCACATTCGGGCAATAACCGGCTTCCAGTTCGACATTAGCTGGCTCGGCGTTTCAGTGGAAAAAGCCGGAATTTCCGTCTAGACTGGAGCCGCTATGGAGACAGCCGCTTCCAAACCCCATTCTTCCCTGCAGCCGATCAGTGAAGCCATCGATCGCGCAGTGGATGGCATGACCGATGAACAGTTGGCTTGGCATCCGGAGGGGAAGTGGTCCTCAGCCCAAATCCTTGAACATCTCTCACTCGCGTATTCGCTTTCGGCGAAGCGCCTCAACGCCGTTCTGCAGGAGGGCAAGCCGAATATCCGCAGCCGGACGTTTCGTGAGCAGATTGGCGTCGCGATGGTGATTAGGTTTGGCTATATCCTTCCTGGAAGGAAATCTCCCGAAGCCATTCACCCGAAGAACCGGTCGCCGCGAGAAGTGATTGCCGCCCTCCCTGAGTACCTCTCCGAACTTGGAGGTGTTCTCGAAAAGTGCGAGAGCCAATTTGGTGGCGATTGCCGCATCATGGTTCACCCGATTCTTGGACCTCTAAGCGTGCGGCAATGGCGCAGGTTCCATCAGGTGCATACGCTCCATCATTTGGGGCAGATCAAGGCCAGAAGAGAGAGCCTGAATCGTTGAATAGCTCAGTGGGACTGAAGTTATAACCTTCCGGTAAATTCACATTTCTTCATAATCTTCTGATTGAGACGCATCCAGTCAAGGTAGTAGCATGAGTACCAGAACGGAGCTCCCATGCGAAGGAATATGGCGATTTTGCGTCTCGCCGTTGTATTGGTAGTAGTCGGAACTTTCAACCTTACCATCGCGCAGGAATCAAAGGAATCCGGTTTGCAACAAGTTCCGGTTCCTGCGGCTCAACAGCCTTCTGCATTGGTTCCGTCACAATCCTCTCCTGGCCAAGGCTCTCCCGGCCAAAGTAGAGATCAAGATCAAGCCAGCCAGCCCGTTCCGCTCCCTGGTCCCTCCCTCAAAGTGAAGAGCCGCATGGTGTTGGTGGATGCGGTAGTCACCGATAAGTCGGGCAAGCCGGTTACCGGTCTAAAAGCTTCCGATTTTGAGATTTTGGAAAACGGCGAGCCGCAAGCGATACGGGCCTTCACCGCTCGAGAGCCTGCTTTGGAAGATAGTGTTCCACCCGTCCGCAGGACTCTGCCGCCCGGCCTTTTTACCAATATTCCCGACATTCATTCTGAGGACGGCCCTCCGATTGTAGTCTTGATCGACTCGTTGAATACCGAGTTCGATGACCAGTCTTTTATGCAAGATCAAGTCATCAAATTCTTCAAAAAATTCAGTCCTAGGCACAATGTCGCGATTTATTTATTGGGCATCCGCCTTCGCTTGGTGCAGGACTTCACCAGCGATCCCCAGGAGCTTCAGGCGGCCGTAGCTAAGATGTCAGGGCGGTTCTGGATTCTGAACAATGGTCATGAATTATGGAGGCGTAGTTTTCTCCCACCCCTCGCAGCGCAGTTTGGGGGGGAGGACCTGGAACATGTCAAATCGATCGAGCGGAGTAAGATCACGACAGAGGCTCTCAAGCAGATTGCCCGAAATGTTTCGGGCTATCCCGGGCGCAGGAACCTGATCTGGCTTTCCGGCTCATTTCAAGGCTTTAGCTCGGACTTAGCGAATCCGTTTATGGGCCGATATCTCGATCAGGCTCGCGAGACCGTCAATATTTTCAATGTGAGCCAAACGGCCGTTTATCCGGTGGATGTGCGCGGTCTGGCTGGAAGCTTCATGCCGGATGCCACTTCGGATGGCTTCACCGGAGGGGATGCGGGACAGCAACTGTTGCGCTACATTTCTTTGTCCAGTGCGCGCTTACAGAGTTTGCACGCCTACATGAACCAGCTTGCCAATCAAACCGGCGGACGCGCCTTTTACAATCGTAACGATATCGATCATGCTATCGCTCTCAGCTTCGAAGACGGCTCTACTTACTATAGCTTTGGTTACTATCCGGCAAATAAGAACTGGGATGGGAAATTCCGCAAGATCGAGATAAGAATGTTGGCCAAGGATCTGCGCGTACGTCACCGGCCGGGCTATTTTGCCAAAGATGCCCCTTTAAACGCCCGTGCCGGCACGGAGGAAGAAATGCGCAGTGAATTTCACGGCGCGATGGAGCTTGAGTCGCCAATCTCTACGACACTCCCTTTTGGCGTGCAGGTAAACCTCCCGACGGTCGCGCAGCCGGACGTTGTCGTGAACTTTGGTGTTGATCCCCATGCGGTTTCTTTCGATTTGCAGGCGGACCAGCTTCGCCACGCCAAAGTTGATTTCGTGGTTTTGGCCTATGACGGCAATGGCAAGGTGGTCGCCGACAAGGTCACTACGCTTACAGCTTCACTTAAGCCTGGAACCTATGACGCTATTATGCATAGCAGCCTCCGGGCTGAGCAGCATATGAATCTTGCTCCAGGCAAGTACCGGTTGAGAATCGGCGTCCGCGATCAACGGAGCAATTTTATAGGTACGGTCCTGGCGAACCTTGAGGTGCCCGAAAAAGCCAAAGCGGTTCCTGCGGTTGCGTATCCGGAAAACTAAAGTGGCCTGTCCGAAGAAAAATGGCGGGTTCCATTTGGGAATTTCTCACAATGTGTTTTTCCCTCTTCCTTCTCCTTAGTGGAGACACCGCTTGTTCAGATATTAAGATGCTAGCAAGGACGGGAGTTCCCATGCCGACAAATGTGGCGGTCGTGCGCCTCGCAGTTGTACTGGTAGTTTTAGGAACGTTCAACCTTATTGCACAGGAATCAAAGGATTCGGCTGGACAAGGAAAGCCCGCTCCTGGTTCGCAGCAGTCTTCTTCCGCGGTTCCTTCACAGTCCTTGCCACATCGGGAGAAAGCTAGCCAGGCTGCCCCGCCGCTCCCTGGACCCTCCCTCAAAGTCACCAGCCGCATGGTGTTGGTGGATGCGGTGGTGACGGACAAGGCCGGCAAGCCGGTTTCCGGCCTGAAGGCTTCTGATTTTGAGATCTTGGAGAACGGCAAGCCGCAGGCGATTCGGGCATTCGGCGCTCGGGAGCCCGCTTCGAAGGAGGCCCTCCCTCCGGCGTCCAAGGTTTTACCTTCCGGTCTGTTTACCAACATTCCCGACTTCCGCCCGGAGGATGGCCCTCCCACCGTAGTCTTGATCGATGCTTTGAATACGTCGATTCAAGACCAGCCTTACATGCGCAACCAGTTGGTCAAATATCTCAAAGGGGTTGGCTCCCGGCATAACGTTGCCGTTTACATTTTGAGCAGCCGGCTGCGGCTTTTGCAGGATTTCACCAGCGATCCGCAGGTGCTTCAATCCGTCGTGGCCAAGATGGAATTGCATTCGTCGCTTTTGACCGATACTTCTGAAGGCGAAATGGGAGCTCTTTCCGACAACGTTGCCGGCGCCATTCAAGACTTTAATGCCGAGCAGGAAGCTTTCAAAATGGACATGCGGGTCAGGATCACCATGGATGCGCTGAAGCTGATTTCCCGAAATGTCTCGGGCTATCCGGGACGCAAGAACCTGATCTGGCTTTCCGGCTCTTTTCCCCTTTACATCGCTCCGGATACCGATCTGAGCAATCCCTTCTTAAGTCAGCGCCAATATGCGGATCAGATTCATGACGCGGCGAACATTCTCACCGACAGCCAAATAGCTGTTTATCCGGTGGATGCGCGGGGCCTGGTTGGCAACTTGATGCCGGATGCCAGTTCTCATGGCTTTACCAGCGGGCGGCAAACAATGAAGAGAATTTCCGACGCTAGCGCCAACCTGCAGGGATCGCATGACGCCATGAATAGCCTCGCCGATCAAACCGGCGGCCGTGCTTTCTACAATCGCAACGACATCGATCAGGCCATAAACCTCAGCGTCGAAGATGGCTCAACCTACTATAGCTTCGGTTATTATCCGGACGATAAGAATTGGAACGGAAAATTTCGCAAGATCGAAGTAAAAATACTAAATAAGGATCTTCGCATTCGTCACCGTCGCGGTTACTTCGCCGTGGACACATCGGCGTCTGTGGATACCGGCACGAAGGAGGCGCGCAGCGAGTTCGGCAGCGCTCTCGCGCTCGAATCGCCCATGGTCACCATGCTGCCTTTTGCCGCTCAGGTAAGCATGCCCACAGCGACTGAACCGGACGTTATCGTGAATTTCGGCGTTGACCCGCGGGCCATCTCTTTTGATTTGCAGGCCGACCATCTGCGCCATGCCAAAGTGGATTTTGTGATTTTGGCTTTTGACGGTAAAGGCAAAGTGGTCGCCAGCAAGACCGATACGCTGACAGCCTCGCTAAGGCCTGACACTTTCGATGCCGTCATGACCAGCCATCTTCCCTTTGAGCAGCATGTAAACCTTGCTCCCGGTAAATACCGGTTGAGAATCGGAGTCCGCGATCAACGGAACAATTTGATAGGAACGGTCCTGGCCGACGTTGAGGTGCCGCCAAAAAACTGATTACCAAAATCAAAAAACAAACACCTTAAAAAAAGCTAACCTATTTCTCCAGGCCGGATGTTTCCAGGACTCGATCGCAGCTCGGGGAAACATCCCGCACGATCCCTCGCTTGGCTGCCTGTTTAGAGAACGGCTACTCTCTCACATCACTCCAGCCCTGCGGGATTTCTGATATTACAATGCTTGCGCATCTGCCCTCAAAGGCGGCTGCTTAGGACAACCATTCTTGGTGCCGGAAGCGGCAGTCCTCCCATCACGAATAAGGAGAAATTTGTGAACAAGTATCTGACGGAATTGATCGGAACGTTTTTTCTGGTTTTCACAGTCGGTTGCACCGTGATTGCCCCTGGAGCGGGTAATCTGGCGCCCATTGCCATCGGCTCCGCGTTGATGGTCATGATTTTCGCGGGAGGGCACATTTCTGGCGGTCACTATAACCCTGCTGTGACCCTTGGCGTATGCCTTCGTGGGCGTTGCGATGTTAAAGATGCGGTTCCATACATGATTTTCCAAGTGATTGGAGCTGTGCTGGCCGCGATGGCTGTCAAGTACCTTAAGGCGGGCGCAACCGTTCAGGCGATGAGCCTCTCGGTTGGTCCTGCGTTACTGGCCGAGTTCTTGTTTACATTCGCCTTGGTTTTCGTTGTTCTGAACGTCGCCACCGCGAAAGCAACTTCCGGTAACTCGTACTTCGGGCTGGCGATCGGCATGACCGTAATGACGGGAGCTTTTGCCGTGGGTGGGGTTTCCGGTGGGGCTTTCAATCCGGCTGTGGCGGTCGGTATCTCGGTACTGGGGCTTGCCGCATGGTCCAACATCTGGATCTATCTGGTTGGCAATTTTGGTGGGGCAATCATCGCGGCCCTTCTCTTCAAAATGTTGAACCCCGGCGACAACTAACGACTAACGACCAAAGACCAACGACCAAAGACCAACGACGAAAGGCGCATGGCCGATACGGGTTAGTCCATTCGGAATTCTCGGCGCGGTTGCGGCGCTCGTGGATTTGGAACCGATTTAGTTGAATGCGGCTTCTAAGATCTGTCCACGGTCCTGAAGTTTTTCCTGGGCCGCGCGTAGTACGTCTTGTTTGACTGCGCCCAATTCTTTAGCCGGGATGATCGTCAGGTGATCTAGGATCTTGGAGAGCGAAAGATAAGCTTCACGGCATTGGCGCATGAACGCCCGGGGATACTCCGGCTTGCGTTCGTGCGCTGCTTCCGGATCCGCGTCCAGCAGATACGCAACGTCCGGACGCGGTACAAGACCGCCTACTATGCCGGTGTAAGCGCGGCTCACCGGATTCGCGAAATTCAAATTGCAAAGTTCGTCGTAGATATAGCGATCGAGAATAATCACGTCTGCGCCGCTCTTCTTTGCTCGCATGACCACGCGGCCAAGGTTGATGGCATCCAGAAAATAGAGGCAATGGCGGGCGAGGCTGAGATGCCAGCCGCGCATGTTCTTATCCCGGCGATTGACCGGTTTCCCCGGAATTCCGACTCCCCGCTCGCTTTTGAAGACTTTGTGAACAAACCCCTCGCGATATCTTGACCCAACCACTACGTTGTCCCAGAAAGTAAGAACAGTCGTATGAAGCCCGGCATTTTCCAACGCGCTCCGCAGGTTCTCGATCTGTGTGGATTTTCCGGAACCATCTACGCCGGAAAAGCTGATGAGCAAAGGTTGGCGCATTTCTCTCCCGTTATTTCTGCACAACTCCAGGGTTGCTGGAGCCTGGAGGAGTGGAAGGCGTGCCACGGCTCAAAGCGTAGATTGTCCCGGCGGCAATACCCGCCGCGGCAATCACACCGATCTTGATAAAAAGGGAGCGGGTCTGGTGTTGTTTCGCGGGAGCGATCGCCGCGCCCGCCGGTTTTGCTGCCGCTCCTCCTGCCGTGGGCACCTTTTCAGCAGCCGCGGCGCCTGCAGGTTCCGCGGGTGGCGTGGTTTGTTGAGGTTGCGGCGCCGCTTGCGTCGTTGTGCTTGGAGCTTCTTCTTGTGGCCGCTCCGTCTGAGGAGTTGGAGCAGATGGATAGGTTGTCACTGGTTGCAGAGGGGCTTGCGAAGGGTCGACGGTGGTCCCTGTGCCGCCCGGTTTGCGTGTCGGCGCGGTCTGGGCCTCGGGTTTGGGCTGCTCTTTGGTTTGTTCTTGGGGTTGATCCGTCTGTGTTTTTCCCTGCTGCTGTTGGTCCGCCGATGGCGGTGTTTGTGCCTTTTCCTGCTGGGAAGTGTTCTCCGATTGGGAATTTTGCCCAGCCTGCGTCGTTGCTTCCTGCGTCTTCTTTTCCTGGGAAGAGACTGCGTGAACCATCTCGGGAGTAAGGCATAGGCCAGTGGCCAATGTGGCACTCAGGACTTTGGCGGCGAAGCGCTGAACGGACATGGTGAACCTCGTGAACGATCGAAGGGGGCCTAAATCTTTCCGGCATAACTGCGTGCGCCGGTTTTGCCTGTTTGGGGCAGGAGCCGGTTGACGTCGGGCTCCTTGACCAAAAGATGTTTGATGCGGTTTTTACAGTAGTGGAGAAGAGTCCGAAAATTCGTCTTATACCAGCAGCACTTCTCCATGTTTGGAGAAAATCCGCAGATCAAGCGAAGTCGGCGGAGCATGATCTCCCTTGGAAGCAATAGTGCGGAGATGAAGCGATGGTTGCCTTCCAGCAGGGTTAGGGATTGGTGCTCGTCCAACCCAATCAAGACAACTGTGGATTTGGGCCCCTCGAATTGCAGCCGGGAACGCAGCATTTCGATCTTCTCGAACAGTTCATGAACGCGTTCGCGGCGCTCCTGGTTCCGGATGCGCTCCGCAACGTGCAGGGCCTGAAAGTCTCCGTCGGAAATCGTGCGCCACTGGGCCCGTGGAAAAACGTTGACGCGCTCCAAGTCGGAAAAGTCCAACTCGATCTCCCACCACTGGATGTCCTCGGGCAGTTCGCGCCACATGGTTGCGCGCTTCTTGTATAGCAGAACGCGCCGGACCGCATTTTCGGTACTGTCGGTCAAATTGGGATCCTGCACCAATGCCTGGAATTTACGCCGGTGACCGTCATATTCGGGATGATAGAACTCCGCTTTAAGGAATTCGGCAATGACCTCGGCTTCATTGATCCGGCGCAGTTTCTTCATGTTGTCTCCTCGATTGAGAGCTGTTTGTAACGGCGAAAGAACGGCAGCGAAACCATCAGCAATAACACGGCCATAAGAATGACCTGGACTACAACGACTTCACGCAGTGTGGAATGGAAGAGTCCAATGGCCACGATGAGAACGCCGCAAAAGACCAGTTGCAGCCACCCCGTGTTGGCGATGCGCCGCGACATCTCGTAGGTCATCAATACGACGCTAAATGCATAGAGCCCGGTTGCCGTGGCATAGAGAGTTAGTAGAGGGCCCGCCGTCGTGAACGCCGCGCCAAAAATCGCCCGCATGATGATTGCGGGAAAAAGGCTCACAATAAGGATAAAAGTAACGACCACGCCCAAAACCAGCATCAATGGCAGGGCCAGAACCTGCGGATCTTCCTGGCGGGATTTGGCTGCCGCGCTCACTGGGAACATGGCGCTTACCACCGACCACGCGGCGAAGTAGAGTACCCGTCCTACCAGGGCGACTGCCGCATAGAATCCGGCCTCCTCCGGAGCGAAGAAATGCTTCACCAGAAGGATGTCGATATTGTTGATGATGACCTGCCCGACAAAGAAAACGATGGCCTGCAGGCCCTCCCTGAATGATGCGGGTTGGCTGGGTGCTTGTGGAGCCGCCTGAAACTGTGGAGGCAACGACGGAATCAGATACGCGATGATCACCGATAGCGAAATTGCCCCAACGGCCCCCAGGACTCCATATCCAAGGGCCACCAGAAACACTGCGGTGGAAAATCGTATGACCGCCTCAACTAGGTAATTGCCGCTGAGCCTTCCAAAAGAGCATGTGCCCTGCATGGCGCCGCGGCGGGCGCCTAGGGGCACGTAGGCCGCTATGCCGATGGCCAGGACTCCAAGGATCCATGGGTCGGGTAGATGAAGATAGAGCGCCATCGGCTTTTGTGCCAGGCAAAGAGCGGTTCCGACCGCCAGACTCACGATCCAGCCCTGCCGTAAGAGTGGCCGGTAGACTCCGGATTTCGCGCTGCTGCTCTCGTTTCTGGCTACGAACTTTGTACAGACGAGTTGGAAGGTCAGCGTCATGGCCGAGACCAGCATCAGGATGGTGACCGCTGCCGTAACCTGGCTGAACTGGGCTGGTCCCAGAAGGCGCGCCATCGCCACATTGGTCACAAAATTAATGATGCTTACCAGCGTTGAAGTCGACAGCATCAGCAGCCCGCCGCTGATGACGATTGTCCGAATCTTTTCTTGAGGTTTGTGGGGTACAACGCCCTTTCTTTCCGGGTAGGTCACCATGCTCTCAGGTTGCGACGACATGGAGTCTCCTCGTTCCGGTTAGGCTGCTGCTGATGGATTCGAGCTTTGATGGAGAAGTTGCTGCCGCATGGCGTTCGGCAAAAATCCGCTGAAACTGCGAACCGCATCGGTGGAGGTCTCGTAGATCTCAAACAGCCTCTCCAGGCGGGTAAGCTCGAGTACCACCGCCGCTTGCGGGGTAAGAGAGGCAAGTTTCAGGTCTCCATCGCGTTTGTTGGCTTCTGACATGCAACGGAGCAGCATTTCGACGCCGGCCGCATCGAGTTGCTGCACAACCGAGAAATCGAAAACCAACTGGGGACGGTCCGCCATGAGAAACGGCTGCACGTCGCGAAAGAACTCGCGGGCCACGCGGCTGTTGATCTTTTCCGGCATGCGCTTCACCACGACCGGCCTGCTCTTGCCGTTCGTTTCGTTATTGCCGGCCATATTTCCTCACGCTGGTCAGCTCTAAAGGGGCCGATCCGGTTGTATCCGCGGTATAGCTCGCCGCCGTGCCGATTCTGGAAACAGGCTCCTGTAGCCTGGCTCGCGAGTCTGCCGTTTGCGGCTGGCGTCTGTCTGCCGCGCCGCGCAAGATTTGTTTTGGGAGGAGGGCCACAAACGCCCCCGCAGCTTTTAGGAATTGCGTTACCGTGGCTGTGGAGATCATCGCCATGAGTTTCTTGTCTGCTATTTCGGTGCATACATTGCGGCGTAGGTTGGCAATCTTGTTGGAACCCGCGATGGAATGAGCCAGATCCAGGCCCGCACCGATGTAGGAATAGGGAAGAACGGTTGAGTTTTCTACCACCGTGCCGCAATCCACCCTGGAGCACCGCTCAACGGTTGAGCATCGGGTCACCACCGCGCCCGCGTGGACTCTTGCATACGGCCCAATGAACGCCGGAGCCAGCACCCGCGCTCCCTTTTCAATCACTGAGCCGGCGCAGGTCCACACGCCTGGCTTAAGCTCCTCTCCGGCTGGGCGAGTCTCCGTTTTGAGAGTAAAAATATCCACAGCAAGCTGGCGCAGGTCTCGCAAATCTCGCAGGACGTTGAAATAGCCGCTCGATTCGAAAACAGGACATTCAGTGCGGCACTGGCTCAGCCGGCTGCGAAACAGGGAAGCCGCGTAATTTCTACGCGAGGCGCTGACGCAGAAGACCTGTAGCGGCTTCGATTGGCAGTGGACGCGCGTAACGCGAGCCTGTTGCTCCAGATGGAACTGCGCGAGTTGGTCGAAATCAACCTCGGCGTAAGCTCCAAGCTGGATCAGGATCACGAGATCGGCGCCATTCTGCGCCAGGTCTCCAAACGCTGTTTCTGCGGCGCGCCAAAACCGCTCCGATCCCGAGCCGGTATAGATGAATTCTTTCTTGATTCCTGCACGCTCGGCGAGCGAAGCGTGATCCGGATCGAGAACAATCAATATTTCCTCTATTCCGGCTTGCTGGAGCCGTTCTTTGATTCTTTCAAGCGGCGTTTTGCCGGCGATCTCCATCAGGGGCAGAGGGTCTGCCGATGCAAGGGGATCGCCTGTAGATTGCCCCCCTGGCTCGATCAGGACCAATCCGCGGATGTTTAGGTTCTTCATTCGCGATGATCCTGGGTTGAAAACGGGTTGACGATTGGGAGCTGAACAAGGAGGATCCTTCGGAGTGTTTTTGAGAAACGGGAAATCGGCAAACCGCAAATCATCATCACCCTCTGGCCCCCCCCAAATTCGTGCGGCCGGGTTTGCGGCCGCTCGCGGCCAGTAACCTTTCGCGGCCAAATGCAAAAGCGGCAGCTTACGCCACTTTTATATCTGGGCCACTACAAATGCTCGACTAGCAGCAGTGTTGAAATAGATGTGGATTCAATGTCGTATGTTGTCAGGATCGGCTTTGTCCATTGCCGATTTTTTATTGGCTGGTCCTCTGCTACGATTTTTTTATGGCCGATCCGATTCCCGTTTACTACTCATGGATGGGAACCCCATTGGGCAAACTGCTGCTCGCGGCTACCTATCGCGGTTTGCGTTATGTGCGCCTCGATGGAAGTCTTCCCCCGAAGAAGAAAACCGAGGTCTGGATTGAGTTTGCCGGCGCCCTGCGGCCCTACGAAGAGCAGCTTCAGGCATACTTCCGTGGCGATCTGCGGGAGTTTACTTGCCAACTCGACCTCGTAGGCACCGAATTCCAGAAAAAATGTTGGCGGGCCTTGATGGAAATTCCCTACGGGAAGACCTGCTCCTATGCGGAGCAGGCTCTTCGGGTTGGCAGCCCGAAAGCGTTTCGGGCCGTTGGTCAGGCCAATCATCGCAATCCCATTCCTATTATTGTTCCTTGCCACCGCGTCATCGCCTCAACCGGCACTCTTGGAGGCTATGGAGGCGGTCTAAGCGCAAAAGAACGGCTCCTTGCGATTGAAGGCTTGTCCGGTTTTTCCAGAGATCACTAGTAAAAAGATCGATAGTAAAGAGACCACTAGGACAAAAGAACAAAAAAGCAAAGTACTTCTGGACAATAGATCGCCTGATCAGGTTGGACGAACGAAGCGGCCCTGGTTGGGGCCGCTTCGTCTTAATCAAGCCCTTACTGTATCTCCGTTAGTGCGAGTTCGGAGGCGGAGGCTGTTTGGTCTGGTCCGGATTGGTATCGGTCGAAGGTTTGTCCGAGGCCACGGTGATGTGGTCCTTGACTTTCCGGCTGCCGGCATACGACTGGGCGATTCGATGTGCCGTCTGTTTGTCCTTGGCGCTCGCCACGGTTCCCGTAAGTTCAACGGCATCGTCCGTGACGGCAACGTTGATGCTGTTGTTGCTCAAGGTCGGATCGTTCTTGAAGGCGGACTGAATCTGGGTTTGCACGTCGCTCGTGGACCCGCTTTGCGCTCCCTGGGTCGATTGGGGAGAGGTTTGGTCTTGGCCGCTTGGACTTGAGCTGGCGGGGCTGCCTGTTTGCGCCGTCGCATAGGCGAGCGATAACGCCAGCACAAAAACCAGCAAGTGGAATGTTTTCATGACACATCTCCTGGCTAACTGGATTGCACGGGCTTCCGCCCGCAGGAAGTCGGCGAAGAGGCGCAGTCTTTGGGATGCTGGATCGAACACGCCGGGATTGCCCAAGCAGCTTTCTTTTCATGCCTAATTTGGGAGAGGGTCTATTATCAAAAAGCAGATTACCCCGGAATTTTCGTGCCTCGAAATCCGGAGGCAAACGGCGTTACACTCTTAAAGTCATGCACTCACATTCGCACTCTCACGCCGGCTCGAATTCCAAGGTGTTGCGCTACTCGGTGCTGGCCACGTTCTCCTATGTGGTGGTGACGGCGATTGCCGGAGTGCGCGCCCACAGTCTGGCCCTGATCTCCGAAGCCGGTCATAACCTCGCGGACGTGCTGGCGTTACTGCTCTCTTGGGTGGCAATCTTTATTCAGACTCGCCCGCCGAATGCAACCAAGACCTTCGGTTATCACCGCGCTGGGGTTCTAGCAGCCTTTGTAAATGCGCTGAGTCTGGTGGCGATCTCTTTCTATATCTTCTATGAGGCGGTTGTGCGTCTCTATCAACCGGTGGAGGTGCAGCCTAAACTCATGATCTGGGTGGCCGCCGCCGGTGTCCTGATGAATGGAATTATCTCCTGGTATCTCCACCGCGCTTCTCGCGATGTGAATATTCGCAGCGTTTTTATCCATCAGCTTGGCGATACGCTCTCCACCGGAGCTGTAATTCTTGGAGGCTGGGTCATCCTCTGGACCGGCCGCCATTGGGTCGATCCGGTGTTGTCCATCGGAATCGGTTTCATGATCCTGTGGTCCTCCGGCGGTATCATCCGCGAAACGCTGAACATCCTTTTGGAGGGCACGCCCCGCGGCATGTCACTGGAGAAGATTATTGCCAGCATCAAGGCAATCGAGGGCGTGAACGATGTTCACGATGTCCATGTGTGGAGCATCGGATCGGAAACCCACGCTCTCTCGTGCCATATCAGCGTGGCCGACATCCCGCTCTCGGAAAGCGAGATTATCCTGCGCACAGTGAACCGGGAGTTGGCTGCAAAGTTCCACATTCACCATACGACCATTCAGTTCGAAAACGCCGTTTGCGACATTGCCCACGGCTGTATCATCCCCGTTGGCCAGCACGCCCACCCGCATACCCACGAGCGTTTGGAAGGAATCAGTAACTGAGTTCGGTTTTGTTCTGCCGGCAAGAGAGAAGAGAGATAGTGGCAAGCAACTCATCGTTTCGTCTCGCCTTGCTGGTCGTAGATCTTGCGCGCAGCGTCGAGTGTGTCGATCTCTCCTACTGGCTTGTCCGTACGAATCCTAAGGATGCGGGGAAAGCGCAGCGCAAAACCGCTCGCATGACGCTCGGAGCGCATCATGTTGTTGAACGCTACTTCGATCACGATTTGAGGCTCCACGATCCGCCTGAAACCCTGGTCTTCCAGGGTGTGCTCAAGAAACCATCGAGTCATCTCGGCAATCTCGGCGTCTGTCAGTCCGGAATAAGCTTTCCCAATGTCGAGAAGTCGGTCGCCGTCGCGGATCGCGAAAGTATAGTCGCTCAGCACGCGCACTCGTTTGCCGTGGCCCCATTCCACGGCTGTGACGACCACATCCAAAGTCGCCAGCTCACGTTTCAATTTGAGCCACGACTTGCCTCTCCGCCCGGGCGTGTAGAGCGAATCGAGGTCTTTGATCATCAACCCTTCATTCCCCCGGCTGCGGGCGTCCTCGAAAATCTCCTCCATGTGCTTGGGCGATTCCGCTGTAATCATCGTCGCTTCGATGACCCTCGGAAAGCCTCTCCACTGCGCCGATTCGGTGCTGCCCGATGCGAAGTCCAACCTGCCTTGTTGCGTCGAGGAGTGCAGGCTGGTCTTGAATGCCTCTGCCGGAACCGATCGAAAGATTTCATCCAGAAGCTTTCGGCGCTCGTGCAATGGCCTTTCAATCGTCAATTGTCCGGCGGCATAAAGCACGTCAAACACCACATAAACCACGGGAATCTCTTCCATCAGAGCTTGCGGTACCTTCTTTCTGCCTAACCTCTTCTGAAGCTGCGAAAATGGAAGCGCCCGCCCGGTCGATGAATCGTCTGGCTCTGGATTCCAGGCCAGAATTTCGCCATCCAGAACCACGGGCTCCGGAAAGGCAAGCAGCGCGGGAGGAAGTTCTGGAAACGATTCGCCGACATCATCCAGCGTCCGCGAAAACAGGTGCACGCGAGGATCATCTTTGCCGCCGCAATGGGCCTGTGCCCTGATACCGTCGTATTTGTCTTCCACCATTGCGTGAGCAAAATATTCGAATGCCTCTTGAGCGTGCTCCGCTGGGCTGGCCAGCATGAATCCAATCGGATGAAACAACCGCATACGCGCCAGATGAAGCTCCTGCCGCGACGCCAGCCTCACGGTCTCGCCGAGGTCGCCCAGCATCATGCGTGCCCGCTGCACGTCGGCAAGGTTCGCGCCATAGGCTTTGGCAATGGCTTCTTCCACCAGGCTCCCTCGCAGGCCAATGCGAAGATCGCCGCCGATGATCTTCACCACATACTTGGCTTCAAGGGCAGTCGCTTGATGGAGCAGGTCTTTGAGAATGCTCTCTTTTTGTGCGGTGTTGGAGGCGCCGGCCAATTCGTCAAAGGCGTCCGCCAACGCTTCCAACGAGAGGGAACTATCGGCGCGAGAGACGCCCGTGAGCGCATCCTGGGCTGCGCCGCCAAGATCCCCGTGGCGGCGGTAGGCTGCGCTGAGGTCTGAACTGTCTTTTCCGGAGAGCGCAGCGACCGCACGCCAAAGCAACGTGCCGCCCACCTGAAGGGTTCTTTCTTCCCACTCCGCGAAAGCCCTGCCGGAAAGAAAAACGACCACCCTCGCCGCATCTTCAATCGGGATTATGCGAAGGTACTCGGATACCAGGCGCACTTTTTCCGTTTTCTTGGTTGTGGCGCCAACGGCCTCGCAGGTTGCTGCAAACTCCTTCACCCTACGTGGATTGTAACGGGCGTGCGGCTATTCTCCCTCGTGCTTTTCTACCGCGTGGTCGGCAATGATTTGAATCTCTTCAAAGAGCGAGTGATCTTCGGGCAGGTGGGAGTTTTCGGCATTGCCGTTTTGCTGCCGCAGGCAGCGCAGCATCTGGGTAACGCGTTGCAGCCTGTACGCCTGGAACGCGTAGTCGGCATGTTCCCCCGACGCCTGGGCGGCTGCTTCCAGGTAATCCCAAAGAAATTGCCGCATGTTGTCCACCGCGGCCTTGAGGTCGATGAGCATCGACGGTCCCAATAACGTCTCAATCAGGCGATGTTTTTCCTGCTCCATGCAGGATTCGTTGCCCAATTGGCTCAGGCCGGCCTGCACCGCCTTGAGGTCTTCCGTAATGCGCCGAATTCGTAGCTCCAATTGGTCGGCTTTCATAACGTACTATTTCTTTGGCCCTGAATAGCATAGAATAGAATCGCTTATAAACAGAGGATTTCCGCAGTGTGGCGGCAAACCTTTGTAACCTTACTAAGGTCTTTGACCATCTAATCTGAAATCATGAGCTACTTTCGCCTGATTCTGCGTTATTTCGTTGCCATGCAACTGCTTCCAGCGCTGGAGAGCAGAGAAGAGGCCCTTATCGGGGGCCAAGCTGTATTAGAGGGCGTGATGATGCGCTCTCCTCACGCCTGGGGCATTGCCGTCCGGACGCCCACGGGGGAGATTGCCACCCATTGCGAGCCGTTGGCACGTCCTTCTGACAGGCGCAAATGGCTGGCTTGGCCGCTCGTGCGCGGACTGGTGACCTTGGGGCAAGCAATGAATCTCGGCTATCGCGCGCTGAAGTTTTCCGCGGACGTGGTGCTGAATGCGATTTCCCAGCAGGAGAGCGAGGAAAACAAGGCAAAAGGCGACGGCGTGCCGGCGTTCAAAGAATCGTCCCGTCAGGAAGATGCAAAGGAATCGAGCGAGAGCGGCAAGAAGGGCGAGATTACCGGTTGGATGATCGCCGGAAACGTAATCATTTCGATCGGCTTCTTTATCTTCATGTACAAGCTTGTTCCTCTAGCGGCGGCCACGGAGCTGCGAAAGTCCTGGTCGGCTATGAGCAACAACTTTGTCTTTAATCTGGTGGATGGCGCGATCCGCCTTGCGTTGTTCGTGCTGTTTATTTGGGGAATCTCGCTGTGGAAGGACATTCATCGGGTGTTTGAATATCACGGCGCCGAGCATAAGACCGTGTTTGCCTATGAAGCCCAGCGCGATATTCCGACGATCGAATACACGCAAAAATTCTCCACGTACCATCCGCGTTGCGGAACCAGCTTCCTGATGACGATCATGCTGATCTCGATTTTTATCTATGCTGCGATTCCCATCGCCGGATCCAATGCCAGCCTTCATATTTTTGATTTGGTCTTTTGGAAGCGCTTTGCGATCCGCGTACTGTTGCTGCCGGTGATAGCTTCGATCTCCTACGAGATGATCCGTTTTTCCGCCAAGCATGGCCGCTCGTTATTCGCCCTGCTCACGATGCCGGGCTTGTGGCTCCAGCGGATTACGACGCAGCAGCCTTCGGACGACCAGGTGGAGTGCGCAATTAAGGCTTTGGACGAAGCCATGATCCTGGAAAAGCAGCATGGTGGCGAGTTAGTGATTGCCTAGCCGGTTCTTCTTGCTCATGATAGATGGGGAGCTTAGAGTGCGGCGTAACGCGGCTCAGAGTAACTGAAGCTCTTAGAGAACTCGGCTACAATAATTTAGGAATCAAAAGATGTTTGAGCGTCTAAACCAAATCGAATCGCGGTATGAAGAGCTGACCCAGGCATTAGCCTCGCCCGACATTATGAATGATTCGGGCAAATTCCAGAAGACCGCCAAGGCGCACAGTGAGATTTCCGAAATCGTAGAAAGGTATCGGGAGTACAAGGATTTGCAGCGCGGCATTGACGAGAGCAAGGTAATCCTCGCCGACGAGCAGGATCCCGAGTTGCGGGCCTATGCGCAGGAAGAGTTGGTGCGCCTGGAAGAGCGCGTCGCCGGCGTGGGCGAAGAACTGAAAGTGCTGCTGTTGCCCAAGGATCCTAACGACGAGAAGAACGTCATCCTTGAAATTCGCGCCGGAACCGGTGGTGACGAAGCAACGCTTTTCGCCGCCGAGATGTTCCGGATGTACAACCGCTATGCGGAAACGCAGCGATGGAAGGTCGAAGTGCTTTCCACCTCCGAATCGGGAGTGGGTGGACTTAAGGAAGTCATTGCCATCATCGAAGGTAAAGGCGTCTTTTCGCGCATGAAGTATGAGAGCGGTGTCCATCGAGTTCAGCGTGTGCCGGAGACCGAGCAGCAGGGTCGTGTACATACCTCTGCCGTTACCGTGGCGGTGCTTCCTGAAGCCGAGGATGTAGACATCAAGATCGAGCTTAAAGATATTCGGATCGATACGTTTTGTTCCTCGGGACCGGGTGGCCAGTCGGTGAATACCACCTACTCGGCAGTACGAATCACGCACCTGCCTACGAACACGGTCGTAAGCTGCCAGGACGAGAAGTCGCAGATCAAGAATCGTGAAAAGGCCATGCGCGTCCTGCGCTCGCGTCTCTACGAAGTCGAAATGGAAAAGCAGCAGCAGGCCCTGGCAAAAGAACGCAAGGCCATGGTTGGCAGCGGCGATCGCAGCGAAAAGATCCGCACGTACAACTTTCCGCAGAACCGCGTAACCGATCACCGCATTGGCCTTACGCTCCACCAGCTGATCGAGGTGATGGATGGCAAACTCCAGCCCATCATCGATGCGCTGGGAACTCACTATCAGGCGGAAAAGCTCAAGCAACAGACGGAAGTCGTGGCCTAGCAAGCATTCGAAAGATCCGCAAGTCCCGAAGCATCCGAAAGATCCGCAAGTCCCGAAGCATCCGAAAGATTCAGACGCTCCAGAGGACGGGCTTCCAGAAGCGGAATCAATGGGAGGCCTGCGTTGTCCAGAGTGGGTCAAATCGGTATCGAGCTTCTCTAGCGTGTCGGATAGCACCTGATTCTCGGATAAATTTGCGGTCATCCCAGCACAATTCAACAAAATGCCCAGGATCAAACAGGCGATTGATGCCGCTTATGATCGTTTCATTCAAAACGATGTGCCTTCCCCTCGGTTGAACGCCGAATTGCTCTTAATGTTCGTATTGAACTGCGACCGCGCTTACTTATTTGCTCATCCGGAGCGGGAGTTAGGCCAGTCGGAGCAGTACAGATATGAAGAAGTGATCGGCGAGCGGCAGAGAGGCTGCCCAACGCAATACATCACCGGGCATCAGGAGTTTTGGGGATTGGACTTCATTGTTTCTCCTGCTGTCTTGATTCCACGGCCTGAGACCGAGCATGTGATCGAAACAGTGCTTGATCTGGTAAAGCAGTCCAGTCCGGAGGAACGCATCAGATTGGTCGATGTTGGTTCCGGATCGGGCTGCATTGCGCTTTCTCTCGCCAAGGAACTTCCTCAAGCGGAGATTCATGCCTGCGACATCTCCGAGCCCGCCTTGGAAATTGCTCGGGCCAATGCCGCCCGGCTTGGACTAGCGGCCAGCGTGCAATTCTCCGTTTCGGATCTGCTCTCCACATATCGTTCTTCTGCCTTCGCCGAACCGGCCCAAAAGAAACAGTTTGATTTTGTGGTCTCTAACCCTCCCTACGTTGGAGAGTCTGAGGCAGACAAAGTGCAGAAGCAGGTGCGCGACTTTGAGCCGAAGCTCGCCGTTTTTTCCGGCTGGGAAGGGACAGATATCTACAAGCGCTTGGTGCCCGAGGCCTGGGAGGCCTTGAAACCGGGTGGCTGGCTGGTTGTCGAAATCGGCTATTCGATCGAAGAAAAGGTCAAAGCGCTGCTTTCAGGCTGGACTCAAATCCGCACCACATTTGATCTCCAAGGCATTCCTAGAGTGGTGGCAGCGCGAAAACCCGGATAGGCGCAATTCCCAACAGGGACACAATTCTGAAGATACAGATTCCCAGCGACGCAAGGTTCTAACGATGCACGACTCTGAAGATTCATCCTCCGGTGGCGCAGGCTCTTTATGATTTGGTAGTTTCTTTCTAGCCTTTGCCCCGGGAGGCCATAGGCCATCTTCAATCCCAAGCCGCGTTAGTAAAAGCAGCTTTGTGTAATTCTTTGCGGGAGAGGCCAGCGGCGCGGAGGCTGGCATGCTCAAGATGAGCCGTTGGGCTCGGGCCTTCCATTCCTTTGTCGCCTACTTTCAGGCTTCCCATTCCACGATCTTCAATCCCCTGATTTTCATTTTGGCGCTCTTCAATCTCGCGCTCTTCAATCCCACCATCTTCTATTAACGCAGCTTGCAGCGCCGACTCCTGCTTCCAGTTTGCCTCATCATGGATCGTCTGGATTACGGCCAGCAGCTGTTTCCGAAATCTTGGCTTGTAAATAAAGGCGTAGGCTCCCGAAGCCTGGCATTTGGCCCGCAAGAGAGGCGAATCTTCAATCGACATCAGGAGTATTGGAATGGCTGGGAAACGCTCCGACAAAACCTTGGTTGCTCGAAGCCCGTTCATGCGGGGCATGGATACATCCATCAGTACAACTTCCGGGCTAAGGCCGACTACGGCATCGATCGCTTGCTCGCCGTCCTCGGCTTTGCCGATGATTTCCAGCGTTGGCTCTTGCTCCAGCAAGGAACAAATCGCGTGAAGGATCGTGGGTGAATCATCGACCACCAAAATCCGGGTGGCTATGGAATGCTTGTCGGCCGAAGGTTCGTGATTTAAGGAACTCATGGCACTGCTCTGTTAGGAAGTGTAAATCTGCTACGTCGGCTGCCGCGTAAAAGCGTAGCAAACAAGATGTAAAGCTTCTGTAAAGCAAAAAGGTGTTGATTTTCAAAGAAAATGCGCTGAAGTCCGAATCAAGCCGCGCGTATAATTTTCTAGGAGGTCTTGAGCTAGTTTTCTCAGTTGAACCTTTCATAGGTCAACAAACGTTGCTGGTGATCAGACGATCGTCTTGTAAGATTCTGTCTTTTTCACATCGCCCGCATCAGACTGAGTCATGAAGTTTCGTTCCATGAAATTTCGCCTTAAAGACCGTCTCTTCTCATCGGCTGTAATCGTAGCTCTCGCAGGAGTATTGATCGTCCTGGCGGTGCTCCAGTATCGATGGGGCCGGGAGGTGAGTGAAGCCACCAGCGTCCGCATGCAGGCTGGTCTTCACGGTTCCATGATGAATGTACGCCAGGACCTTTATCATGAACTGGCCTCCGCCGGTGTTGCCCTGCAGCCCGATTCCAGCGCCGATCTGGTTGGCGTTGTGCAGCGTTTGGAAGAGTGGAGCCGAACCGCCCCTCACGCCAATCTCGTTCAAAATGTTTTCATCTGGCAGGGCTCCGCCGGTAAGCCCGCAAAGCTGTTGCGGCTCGATGTGGCGGGACAGCAGTTTGTCGATGCGGAATGGCCTTCGGAATTTGGAAACCTGCGAGATCGCCTTGAGTCGATAGCTGCGGAATTTCCTAAGATCGATGCCGTTCGCCGCCCGGAAGAATCAAGCAGAAAGCACGACGACGGTGCCTCCCCTCGCGATCGCGAGGATCGTGCGCGCAGAGGCTTCCTCTTCCGCCTCCAAGACAGGGCCGTTTTTAGCGCTCGCGCCAATCGTTTCTGGCAGCTCGATCAGAATATTCCCGCGCTTGTTCACCCTTTGTTTCATCAGTCCGCCTCTATGCCTGAAGCGAGCGGCAATCATGCGGTTCAGTGGGAGAAACGGACAGATGCGAAGGCCTCGGCAAGCAGTTCCGCAAGTAGTTCAAAGAGCCAGGGGCCCGACTGGATGATCGTTCAGATCAACCGTAAATATCTTCAAGACACGATCCTGCCAGAGCTTATAGCGCGTTATTTCGGCGGCGCCGATGGCGCCACCTATCAGGTCGCACTTCTTGGCGGGGACACTCCAGAGCGCATCATCTATTCGACCAGTCCCCAGTTTGGAGCCAAGGATACATCCGCTGCGGACGCCACCTTGAATATGTTCGGTCCGCCGCGTGACCGTTCCACGCAGCCTGCGGGCGTCTTTTTTTATCGGCCGGGAGGCCCCCGTCCTGATGGAGCGCCTGCCCGTCATCCTGGCGATCCTGGCTTTGCCGGCCTGCCACTGATCGAGCCTCTCCACTACAGCGATGGCGAGAAAGACTGGCAGTTGATCGCCAGGAACAGCAAAGGTTCCTTGGAGAGCGTGGTCGCCGGCCTGCGGCGGCGCAATATGGCGATCAGTTTCGGCGTGCTGCTGCTCCTTGCTGCCAGCATGGCAATGATCGTGATAGCCAGCCAGCGGGCCCAGCGGTTGGCTCGACTGCAAATGGACTTTGTGGCGGCCGTCTCCCACGAGTTGCGGACTCCGCTTGCGGTGATCTGTTCGGCTGCCGAAAACATTGCCGACGGAGTTGTGAATGGTAAACAGCAGCTGGCGAAGTATGGAACGGTGATCAAGGACCAAGGCCGCCAGCTCAATCAATTGATTGAACAGGTTTTGCTTTTTGCCTCCACCAGCCAAAGTCACACCTCATACAATTTGCGGCCGCTGCAGGTTTCCGAGGTTCTGAACGCCGCTCTCGAAAATACGGCGGGCGTCGTTCAATCGGCGCACGTTCAGGTTGAACGCAACATCGAGCCGGATCTGCCTCAAATCGTAGGCGACCTTTCTGCCATGTCGCAGTGCCTGCAGAATTTGATCACCAATGCCGTCAAATATGGAGGGCAGAGCCGGTGGATGGGCGTCCGCGCGCATCTTGCAAAAGGGAAGCATGGAAATGAAGTGCAGATAAGCGTAGAGGATCGGGGCTTGGGTATCGAGCCGTCTGAAATCGGGCGTATATTTGAGCCCTTTTATCGCAGTCCTGCCGTTGCCGAGGCGCAGATTCACGGTACCGGGCTCGGTCTGGCGCTGGCCAAGAGTATTGCCGAGGCCATTGGGGGCCGGTTAACGGTCGTCAGCGCTCCCGGAAAGGGAAGCTGCTTTACTCTGCACATGCCGGTTGCCGCTCATGTACCATCGGAGGAAGGCGTTGCCGTTCCTTCAGTAGTCAAGCCGAGGTATTCCTAGCCATCCATGCGAGAAAGCATTTTACTGGTTGAAGATGAAGAAGCCCTGCGAATGACGCTGAGCGATCGTTTGCGCAACGAAGGTTTTGTAGTCGATTGTGCTCCGGATGGCGAAGAAGGCTTTCAGATGGCGACCAACCAGCCCTTCGATCTCGTCATCTTGGATGTCATGCTGCCCCGGAAATCCGGCTTCGACGTATGTCGCGACATTCGTCAAGCGGGCCTTATTACTCCAATTCTGATGTTGACCGCTCGTGGACAGACGATCGACAAAGTTCTTGGCCTCAAAATCGGCGCAGACGACTACGTAACCAAGCCTTTTGAGATGATGGAACTGGTGGCGCGAGTCGAAGCGCTGCTGCGCCGTGCTCCCATTCGCCCAGTGCGGCAGGAAGATGGATATCAGTTCGGCCCGGTGCGCGTAGATTTTCGAGGGACGGAAGTACTAAAAGCGGGAAAGTCTGTGGGACTTTCTGCCCGCGAATTCCAGTTGCTCCGGTATTTTATCGAGCATCGCGGAGCGACCCTCTCTCGCGACGAGATTCTCAAAGATGTTTGGGGATACAACGCGGAAACCTTCACCCGCACCGTCGATGTTCACGTGGCCAGCCTGCGCCAGAAACTCGAAAACGATCCCAGGCAGCCCACATTCATTGTTACGGTTCCGCGCCTTGGCTACAAATTCACCGCTTAAAATGAATAGAAAATAGAGGCAGAAAACAACAGCCAAAGCTTCTCTGAAAGCCGCAGCTCGGGGGTAGAATACTCGCCCATGAATTGGAAACGGGCATACTCGCCTTTTTGGCCGGCGGCTCTCCTGGCCGTAGTTTCCCTCGGATTTGTTGCCGCATCCTCTCCTTCTCTCTCTCCTGCTCCAGCGTTCGCCGGGGAAACCGCGCTCGATCGCTATGTCCATGCCCCCGATCCAAGCTATAAGTTCGAACTGGTGAACACCCTGTCCGGCGAAGGCTATAAGGCATACGTGCTCGATTTGACTTCGCAGACGTGGAAGCCTCCCGTGCAACCTGATCGCACTGTGTGGAAACACTGGTTGACCATCGTGCGCCCCGACCGGGTCGATTACGACACGGGGTTTTTTTATATTACGGGCGGCTCGAATAACGACAAGGCCCCGGAGAAAATCGATTCCCTGATTACTGACATCGCGATTTCAACGCATACGGTGGTTGCCGAGCTCCGCATGGTGCCCAATCAACCGGTGAATTTTCCCGATGCTACGCGCCACGATCTGGTAGAAGACCAATTCATTGCCTATACCTGGGACAAATTTTTACGCACGGGCGATGAACTTTGGCCCGCACGGCTGCCGATGACCAAGAGCGCCGTAAAGGCCATGGATGCCATCCAGCAATTCATGGCGTCGGATGCGGGCGAGAGGTCCAAAGTCGAGCATTTTGTGGTGGCGGGTGCTTCCAAGCGCGGGTGGACCACCTGGACTACCGCCGCTGTTGACAAGCGCGTGGTTGCCATCGCGCCCATGGTCATCGATCTGCTCAATAATGCAAAATCGTTCGAACATCATTTTCGCGCCTATGGCTTTTATTCGCCGGCGGTCAAGGACTATGAAGATCTGGGCATCATGAAGTGGACCGGCACGGCGCAATTTCGGAAGTTGATGCGGATCGAAGAGCCCTATGAATATCGCGACCGCCTCTCTATGCCCAAATACATCATCAACGCGGCCGGCGATCAGTATTTTCTTCCGGATTCCTCCCGCTTCTACTTCGACGACCTCAAAGGCGAAAAATATCTTCGCTATGTCCCCAATACCGATCACTCGTTGAGGAACTCCGATGCCCGCCAGGGGCTGATCGCGTTCTATGATGAATTTCTACGAAAGCAGCCGCGCCCGAAATTCTCATGGAAGTTCGAGGAAGAAGGCTCGATTCGCGTGACTCCGACAACCAAGCCCGAACAAGTCAAATTGTGGCAGGCGACGAATGCCGACCGTCGCGACTTCCGGCTGGCGTCCATTGGCCCAGCGTATCGTGCGACCGTGCTTCAGCCAGAAAGAGATGGCTCCTATGTCGGTAAAGTAGATAAGCCTGAAAAAGGCTGGACCGCCTATTTCATCGAGCTTACCTATGCCAGTGGAGGGAAGTATCCTTTGAAGGTCACCACCGGCGTTCGTGTGAATCCCGATACGTTGCCATATCCCGCCCCGGCCGTCTCCTCACACAATCCCAATGGACATAACGGGACGAACGGCCCCAGCGGATCGAATTGACTTATGGCGCTTGGTTGAACGAGCTGCTTTCCGGGGCGGGGTATGCGGGAGACCAAATCAAAGTCTTCTTTAACGGGCTGGGAGGCGATTTCAAAAACCTGTTTGGAGATATCGGAAGCAAGCTCGATCCGCGCCATCGGTTCTGAGGTTCTGACGGATCAAATGGCAAGGTACTTCAGAAATCGAGTTTTTGCCCCAAAACGAAACCCCTCCCGCCAAAAAGGCGGAAGGGGGTCGTTTTCCGGAAGAACTTTAGAACCTACGCGTCGATTACTGCTTTTGCTGCGTAGCGGCGCTCGCTGGAGCCTGTGATGCATCGCCGGTTGAAGCTGCGCTCAGATCGCCCACACCGTTCTTGAGCAAGCTAATCTCCACGCGTCCACCGCGGGTGCGAACTGTCTTTCCATCAGCCTGAAGCGGCACGTTTCCCATGCCCACCGAATAGAAGCGATAAACGGGGACTTGGTGGTTCAGGACCATATAGCGCACGACCGACTGCGCCATCTGCCTGGAGTTCTCAATCGCCACGTCGCCGCGTCCCTGTGAAAATCCCTGGATCTCGATGACATAGCCTTTCTGGTCTTTCAGCGCAGTCGCCATTTCGTCCAGGGCGTCTTTGGCTTCTTTGCTTAAAGCTGCCTGGCCCGGACGAAAACGGATTTCCGTTTGCGTGACTGGCTGATACTGGTCGATCTTGTTCACTGCTTGCTCAACGGTTGTGACCCGCGAAGTTGCGGATTGAGCCGTCTGCTGTGCATGATCGGCGCGGCTGCCTGCATCCACCGCATGGGCATCGGCATCGTTTGCTTTGCCCATCGCCTGGTGAATGCCGTCCGTGGCGCGAGAGTCAACGTCGGCGATCATCTTGCTGTTCTTGGCGGTCAGCTCGTCTAGTTCGTTGACGCGGCCTCGGATCGGATCGAGCTGGCGCTGGGTATATTTCTTCCGCGCAAAGGGGTTCATGTGGCCCCAAAAGCCCTCGTGCTGCTCATATTTAAGGGGCTCTTTGCCGGTTGCAGAAGGCGTCTGCGCCTGGTTCGCTGCCTGGCTCTGTGTCTGAACCGGCGACGTCGCTTGTTGATCCGTCGAACTGCTAGAAGGCTGCTGCGCGGCAGCGGAAATCGCCAACGCCGCGGCTAGCGGGACCGAGAGTAAAGATAATTTGTTCATTTGCTGAAATTCCTCCAACCGGGGTCATTTTTAGCAATCGAGGGAGCCAGAAGATGCAGGGTCGAATACAGCCCACCACGGTTGCGGCTAAAACTGCTCACATGGGCTACTACACTCTGGTTGCCAAACCCATGATGGCAGTATTTTCAGTGACTTACGTGCGTTTTACGGAATGCCGCCCAGCTCACCATGTAAACTTTTCTTCTCCTGAGCGGCAGAAAAGAAGGGATGAGGGTGGAGTTTCAACGATTCTAAAAGGCTACCGCTCAACGTTAGCTGTGAGAGCGCAATAGGGATGTATCAAGATCCAAACCGTAGTTCGCTTGTGTAACCCGGAACTTGCTCAAGGATCGTCTAAAGCGGTTGGGCTCAGGCGCTGGTCTTGCAGCGATCCTGGCAAAAACGACGATACTGTTCCTGAATATAGCTGTCGGTCATGCCTGCTAGGTAATCGCACACGGTTCGATGGAGCGATTCGGTTCGCATCTTTTCCTGGTAGCCGACGGGCAAGGAGCCGGGCGATTCCATAAAGAAATAAAAAAGGCCGGAAATAATCTCTTCGGCTCGATCCTTTTCCGCTTTGACGCTTGGGCTGAAATAAAGGTTCTCGTAAAGAAACGATTTCATCTGCTGCCGCTCCCCATTCACCTCGTCGCTGAAAGCGGCGGCTCGTTGCGGATGGTGGCGCACTGCTTCAACGGAATCCAATTGGCTGGAAGAGATGTTGCGCCTCGTGTTTGCGATCAGGTCGCTCACCATGCGGTCTACAAGGCGCTTGAGCGCCTCATTGAATAGCAATTTTTCCGACGCATTTGGATAGCGCCTTCTGACCTCTCTGTCCAACTCTGCAAAAATGCCGACGTTGGCGCGCACCTGCTCTGGGGTCAGGATTTTGGCTTCCATGCCGTCATCGAGGTCGGCGGTGTTGTAGGCGATTTCATCGGTGAGGTCGATCAGTTGCGCTTCCAGAGGAGGCCGCTCATCCAGGAGATATTCCGACAGTTCGGGAAATTCGTCCGCATCATAATCGCGCGAATGTTTGATAATGCCTTCGCGCACCTCAAACGTCAGGTTAAGCCCTGGGAACTCGGCATAGCGCTGTTCAAACTGCTCGACCGTGCGCAATGCTTGTAGATTGTGGTCGAAACGGTCACCATATTCCCGCATTGCAAGGTCAAGCGCCCGCTCTCCCGCGTGGCCGAAGGGCGGATGACCGATATCATGTACAAGGGCCAGCGTTTCTACCAGGTCTTCATTCAAGGCCAGTTCGGCGGCAATGGTGCGTGAGATCTGGGAGACCTCAATCGTGTGTGTGAGCCTGTTGCGAAAGTGGTCGGAGTCTCTCCGGGCAAAGACCTGGGTCTTGTTTTCCAGCCGGCGGAAGGCTCGCGAGTGGATGACCCGGTCGCGGTCCCGCTGAAAGTCGCTGCGATATGCATGCGGTACCTCGGGATAGCGCCGTCCTCGACTGCCCTCTGGGGGAAACGCGTAAGGGGCTAGCATAAGATGCCAATCTAAAATGTCGAAGGTAAGAACTGCAACCCGTGTTATTCGTGTTTTTGCGCCAGCTTAACCTTGGTGCTTTCCAGTTCTTTCTGGACCCGGGCCACGTCCTGCTGATCTACGTCTGCAGGGGCCGACTTGGACCATTCTTCCAGCGCTCGCTCCCAGTGAGCGGCAGCCAATTTCAGGCGGCCGGTCTTCGCATAGACTTCCGCTAGGTGATCTTGAACTGTGGGGTCGGTTGGGTTCTTGTCTACGGCTTTTCTAAGGAACTCTTCTGCCTGGTCGTAATTGCCGGTGCGGAAATGCGCCCAGCCCATGGAATCCAGATAGGCTCCGTTTTGCGGCTCCATGGTGAGCGCCTGCTTGATCAGCGCTACCGCTTCATCCAAATGAGTGCCGCGATCCGCGAGCATATAACCCAGGTAGTTCAGGGTCATGGCATTGTTTGGATCGTGCTCCAGGACCTTGCGGAACATTCCCTCAGCTTCGCTGTATTTCTTTTGCCGCTCAAAGAGCGATCCGCGCAGGAACTGGATGTACTCCTTGTCGTCTGGGCGTGGAGAGAACTTTTCCGCGGTATCCAGCGCTTGCTCGGCCTCTGTCCAGCGCCTTAACCGGGAATAAATCTGGGAAAGGCTGATATAGCCCTCACGGTCTTCGCCGTTTTCCTTAAGCATCGATTTGGCGATCTGAAGGCTCTCGTCGGCTTTCCCATCGTCGGCAAGCTGAAGCGCCATGGCATACTTGATGCCCTTGTCGTCGGGCAGCTTGGCTGTGGCCTCACGCGCGGTCTTCGTCGCATCGGCCCACTGCTTCTGTTCTCGATAGAGGTCGATGATTTCCTGGTAACCTCGCGCTGCTTCCTCATCGCCCAACTCGATCATCTTGCGGAAGGTGTCCACCGCAAGCAAGGGACGCCCCTCCTCGCGATAGATCGTTCCTAGGCGAATCAGGAAAAGGGCCCGGTTCGCGCGATCTGACGCGCTGTAAGCTCCCTTGGGCTGGGCGGTTTTTGTCAGAATCTTTTGCAGCGCGTCGGCGGCCTCGTCATAGCGGCCGAGGGCTTCCAGCGTCAAAACCTTGTTGTAAGCGATCTCCAGCGAATCGTCCGTCAGGGACTCGGCTTTCTTCAGTTTTTCCAGGGCGAGTTGAAACTTGCCTTGCCTGCGGTAGATCTCAGCCATGTGCAGGGGCGCCTGGTAGTCCTGTGGATTAGCCTGTTCGAGCGCTTGATACTGCCCGAGGGCGGCATCCATCTGGTTGTCATTTGTAAGGTTTTCGGCCAGCCCGCGCAGGGCATCGAGGTTCTCGTGATCGGCATTCAGGGCCTGTTGGTAAGCTGCGATCGCCTTCTTGTAGTCCCGCATCCGCTCGTAAGTGAAGCCTAGAGCGGAATACATCTTGGAGGTCTTCTCCTTTTCGGGAACAGCGGATAGCACTTCGGCAGCTTTGGTGCTGTTTCCCTCCTCGTTATAGAGAATGGAAAGGTTGACCACTGCATCTTCTGAAGTTGGATCTAGCTTCAGGGCGGTGTTGAACTCGGGCTCCGCCTTTAAAGTCTCGCGATTGCGCGAGTAGAGCTGCCCAAGGATCAGGTGGCTTTCGACGTTGTTTGGCTGAAGCCTGACAATGGCCTCATATTGTTCGATAGCGGCCTTTAAAACGTCTTGATTCGTGGAGCCGTTGCTCCTGTCTTCCATCGAGTGCAGGTAGATCGTGCCGAGCAGCTTTCGTGCTTCAAGATTATCTGGGTTGCGCTTGATGATGTCCTGGGCTTCAAGAATTGCATCGCGCAGCCTGTCGGTCCTGAGATAAAGTTCGGCGAGGCCGGCGTTCAGGTACTCGGAAGAAGGGTCATTCTCGATCGCCAGGCGATATTCCTCGATAGCCTTGTTCGCGTATTCCGATCGGCCATACATTGCAACCATTTCTTCGTAAATATGGGCGAGTGAAAAGTGGTAATAAGCGGCCGCCCGGTCGATTTTCTTTCCCGAAGAAGTTTGGTTGCCGTCGGCCTGCTGGGTAGCTTTTGGGTTCCCAGCGGTCTGAGCTGCGGACGAATTATCTTGAGCGAAGACCGGAAGAGCTGCCAGTATAAGCCCAGGAACAAAGACGCGTAATTTTGCGAGAGTCATATCGAACGAAAAATGGCCCCTTCAGGCCCCTAACATTTGATGCACGAGGTTCATCGCGGAGAGCGATTTTATATTCTCTTTCATTGTATTCCTTGAAGGGGCTGCTTGCACCGTTAAACCGTAAAGTTAAGGTAAAGTCAGTGACGGAAGTGACGGATGCCCGTAAATACCATGGCCAAGCCCAAGCGGTCCGCCGCTTCAATCACCGCCTTGTCCTGAACCGATCCTCCCGGCTGAATCACCGCGGTTGAACCCGCTTTTGCAATCTCTTCGACGCCGTCCGGGAATGGGAAAAATGCGTCGGAAGCGGCGACGGTTCCCTTAAGGGACAGCACGGCCTTCATGGCTCCGATCTTGCATGAATCGACGCGCGACATCTGTCCCGCTCCCACACCCACGGTTTGTCCTCGCACCGCATAGACGATGGCATTCGATTTGACGTGTTTGCAAACCTTCCACGCGAACAGCAGGGCCGCCATTTCCTCTTCCGTTGGTGCGCGGCGTGTTACCGTTTTGAGGTCGGAGGCGGCGAGTGGGCGCACATCGGCGTCCTGCACGAGCATTCCTCCAGACACATATTTCATGGTCCGATCGGCCACCCCGCCTTTCACCTCCACCAGCCGTAGGTTCTTCTTGGCCGCAAATTTCTCTTTTGCTTCAGGGGCGAACCCTGGTGCGGCAATCACCTCTACAAACAGTTTGGCAATCTCTTCCGCCGTCTCGCCGTCGATCGTACGATTGACTCCGATAACGCCGCCATAAGCTGAAACCGGATCGGTCGCCAGGGCGCGCACATACGCCTCGCGCAGGTTCTGGCCGGTGGCGGCTCCGCTGGGATTTGTATGCTTGATGATCGCGCAAGCCGGTTCCTCAAAGTCCAGGGCCAACTCCCAGGCGGCTTGCAAGTCCACAATGTTGTTGTAGGAAAGCTCTTTGCCCTGTAGCTGTTTGCTATTGGCGACTCCGGTACTTGACCCATCGGAATACATGGCGGCCCGTTGGTGTGGGTTCTCGCCGTATCGAAGGTCCATGACTTTGCTTAAGCCAAAACGCAAGATGGCGGGAAAGGTGTTCTCGGCTTGCTGCGGCAATTGAAATTGAGCCTCCGCTCCGGGCTCGTTCAGTGTTATCTCGGCCAGCGTAGCGGCAATCGCGCTGTCGTATGCCGCTGTTGTGCTGAAGGCCTTTTGTGCAAGCCGCCAGCGGGTTGCAAGCCCCAGTTCCCCGCCGGTCCTGCTCATCTCTTCGGCAATGGCGGCGTAGTCGCTGGGTGAAGTTACGATGGCCACATCGCGAAAGTTCTTTGCCGCCGACCGCACCATTGAAGGGCCGCCGATGTCGATGTTTTCAATCAGTTCATCGAAATGGACACCGGGACGGGCCGCGGTCTTTTCGAACGCGTAAAGGTTAACCACGATCATATCGATGGGTTGAATGCCGTGTTCCTTGGCCGCTGCCAGGTGCGCCGGGTTGTTGCGCACATGAAGAATGCCGCCGTGAACCTTGGGGTGCAGGGTCTTGACCCGCCCATCCATCATTTCCGGGAACCCAGTGAGTTCTGAGATGTCTTTTACCTGGATGCCCGCGTCGCGAAGCAGCTTGGCCGTCCCTCCGGTCGAGATGAGCTCTACGCTCAGGCTGCTCAGGCTCTTGGCAAATTCCACAAGACCTGTTTTGTCGGTCACGCTCAGGATCGCACGCTGAATTTTCGGCACTGTATGAATTCCTCGGAAATGGCTGGAAATGGATGGAACTGAAGGCACTCAATAAAGTACTTGAGCAGTGGCGTACTTTTCAAATTCCGTCGGGAAGGAGCGCCGGCTTCCTCCGGCGCTGAAAGCGGAAGCAGCGAAGAAAAAGTGATCAACCGGAGGACAGCTCTGGAATTGAGAGGGGCGATAAAGCTTAGTTCAGAATCGTATCGGATGCGATCTCAAAGCTCTTCCCGTTCCGGCTTTCTGCAAACCTGTTGAATAGGTACAGAGTTGCATTTCAGTAACCGAAGGAGCGTTCAAGTACGAGCATTCGGCGTTCAACACTCAGATGCCGGCAATCTCACTCTGCGGCCTCTGAGCTTTGCTCTGTGCCCCCAGTGGTAAAGATTTCGGTTTTGTTTGGTTTTGGGGCGCTGACTGCATGTCTTGCTCAGGTTGAGGCCTTGGGCCTGGCCTTCAATCGCACTTGGCCGTCTTTCAGCTCCACGCAATATTCCACCGCCCCGCAGCCGAAGTCTTTTCGTATCTGGGCGGTTTTTTGCCGAACGAAATTCTTGAAGGAGTCCATGCTTCCCACAGTGTTGTCGCCGGCCTTCCGCCGGGCGTCGGCGAGCGCGTTGAAGAGAGTCTCTATCTTGGCGAGCTCGCGGTCGGCATCGGCGCAATCGATGCTGAAAGGCTTGTCTTCGGTAGTTGCATGACTTGGAGGGTGCTCTTCGGGGCGCAGGCCTTGGATCCCCAGCACCGCATCCTGCGGCCTGCGGTATCCCTCTTCTTTGATTTTCAGTTTCTGCTGCCACAGCGCCGAAAAAAGCGCATACTTCTGCTGGATGGAGTTGAAGCGAAATCGCTGCGCGAAATTCATCCGGCTGCCGTCGCCATATTTGCGGAGCACGCTTTGCACGCGCCATTCGGTATCTGCCGGCGGTTTCTTGGAGCCGCCGCCAAAATAAACATCGTATTCAATTTTGAGCCGCCGGACGTTCTCGTCCAACAGGCTCAGCTCTTCGTCAATCGTCACTGCAAAAGGCTCCAGTTAGCGGCGACCTGGGATTGGCAAGCGATAGTATGCGGACTATACCACAGGTTTTGGTCAGTACCGTTCTTACGGGGAGGTGACGGCAGTCGGCTCATTTTCGTGCGAAAGGATGGCCAGCCCACCGGAATTTTTAAATCTGGGTGCTTGTACCTAAGGCTCGAGGCCGCGAATGGGATGGCTGGGTGGTGAAAAGGAGCCTTAGGCAGTGAAATAGCCTCTCCCTGCATCTAAATGTTGTTATGGTTGACAACCCTTCTAAAGCACGGATCCGTATCATTCTGGCCGACGATCATGCTGTCTTGCTGGAATCGCTGGCGGCATTGCTTTCCACACAGCCGGATTTTCAGGTAGAGGGAAAAGCCGGGAATGGCGAAGAAGCGCTAGCCTTGGTCCAACAGCACCACCCGGATGTCCTGGTATTAGATCTCTTCATGCCTGGCAGTGATGGCTTTGACGTTCTGCGTACCTTGGATCGCGCCGGAGGCCGCGTTGCATCGGTGATTTTGACCGGCTCGGAAAGTGAGACCGATTATGCCCAGGTCGTAAAACTCGGTGCGCGTGGGCTTGTGATCAAGACCGATGGGCCCGAAAAATTATTTACGGCGATTCGCACGGTCGCGAATGGAGAGCTGGCGTTCTCCGATCAGCTGGCGCAGCAGGTGCTCACCACCATGACGGCTGAATCGAAGACCTCCGCGCATGCCCTTGCGCGCCTTTCGGAGCGCGAGCGTCAGATCGCTTTCTATGTTGCAAGAGGCATGAAAAATAAAGACATCGGTCAAGAGCTTCATATCAGCGAAAACACCGTGAAGAGGCATTTGCAGAGCATTTTCACCAAGACCGGTGCTCGCGATCGTCTCGAACTGGCGGTGATGGCTTTGAGCGATGTGAGCCGGGCCGCGTAGTTCCTGCTCTTAACCCGTTTTTCGCGCAATACGTTTTTGGCTACAAGCGGATGAGCGGCCTGATGGGCCGTCGCGAGGCTGTACCGATACTTTGGGCTCCAATCTCGGCGCCGTCGCGGCCGGAAAGAATCAAAGATCTGTCGCTCGCATCGGATCTATCTTTTGAAAAAGTCGTTGAAGAGGGAGCCTTGCGGAATTGTGCGGCCTTCCGCGCTATCTTCCTGAGCCTGCGGCCATTTTCTTGACCATGGCCACAACCAGTTTCCTGTCGCTTTCATTCAATGTGGAAGAGTAGCGGTGTATCTGGCTCAGAAACCGTACCTCATCTTCTGTCAGCGGAGGCAGTTTTTTAACGTTGCCGTTGGAGAGGTGTTCGGTAAAAAACTGTCCTAGAGGCAGGTCCATCGCATTGGCGATCTTGGAAAGCGTATCCAAGGAGGGAATCGTGTGCCCGTTCTCCACGCGCGAAAGGTAGCAACGCAGCAACCCAGTGCGTTTTTCAATGTCGCCCTGAGACATTCCTTTTTGCAGCCGGTAGTTCCTGATGGTCGCGCCGATATTCATTCTGTGAAGTAACTCTTGGGCTTACTACAAGGGGGTGCGTGAATAGTAATTAGCGGGCAACGATTGCGCAAGCACAAATTTTGTCAGTTTCGCGATGCAAGAAAATGATTCCAAAACGGCAGTGCAGCTGAATTTTAACACCGTTGCAAATCGGTCAATGATTAAGATATCACGTCGATCCTGACGCTAAAGGTGGGCGAATTTTCTGGAGATTGAGCTCTTCTAAAGAATGCCCTTTTCTAACGATTGTGCTGTGCTTATCGTTGGGATCTTGGCGATCAAGCTTCGGGTGAAATTCCTAAACAAGCTCCTACTCCAGGCAGCCAAGCGCCTTTTCCCAATAAATTACACCTGAATCATTCCTTATACTGTGGGAAATGCGGGACTAAAGCATCGAAAGAACCATCTGCCGCCGTTGTTATGCCTCCTCCAATATTTTTCGGGAAAGAGAAGGGGGACGGCATTTGTGCCGCCCCCCTTGAGTTGGATTCCTCTGTTGCTCGACTCCAATGCTAGAACGTGACGCGCAATGAGAGTTGCATCACGCGGGGATTGTTACCCGTCGAGGTGATTTTGCCGAAATTCGTGCTGTTGATATTTGTGTCCCCAAAGAAGAATGTGGCTGTGTTGAGAACGTTGAAGATATCGGCTCGAAACTCGGTATTGATTCGCTCCGTGATCTTTGTTCTCTTGGCCATCGACATGTCCCACGTGTAGTTTGCAGGACCGTCGAATTGCAGGCGAGGCAGATTGCCCACTTGGCCGGCTTGGGGGTTGAAGAATACCTGTCCTTGGAAGGTAGGCGTGTTGGTAAGGGGATCGAATCCGCCATTCACGGTTCCTACCGCTCTTCCGTTAGCTGGATTGATGACTGAGGGGTTGATCCAGTAGATCGTTCCGTTTTGGTTAAACAGTCCCAACATGCCCTTGAGCTGGCTTTTGGTGAGCGTGGTGACTGCCGTCTCATTCGTAGAACGGCCCGCGCGGTTGAAGGTGCCGCGGGACGAAAGAATGGTGAATGGTGAACCGCTTTCCCAGCGAATAATGTGTCCTGTTGTCCAGCCGCTTACAACGCGGTCGAGGAACCCATTGGCTCCGCTGAGGAACTGCTTGCCTCGGCCAAACGGAAATTCGTAGACCAAGTTTCCGTTGACGATGTGCGTAACATCGAATTCGCTTCTTCCATAGTCGATGCCATGCCGAGCATTGTCGATGAATGGCTCAAAACGGGCCTGGGAGTTGCCTGCGGCGTCCGCTAGGTTTTTGCTGAATGTATAGTTTAGCTGCGCTGTCAGCCCATTCTTTAGGTTGTGCCGGGCTTCCACTTGCAGGGCGTGGTAGTCGGACACCGAATTGCTCATCAGGGCATCCGCAGCGAAGATGTTGGGGTTGGGCAGGAACACCTGGCGTGCGTTGGTGAAGATTCCTGGGTTGCTCACATAAAGGTTGGCCAAGTCTCCCGCGATGCCTTGCTTAAGATCGGCGACCACCGTGGCATTCTTGAAGAAGGCCATGGCGTTGGTGACCCTTGGGAAAAAGGTAAGCTGCTGGCCTGCCGCGCAATTCCCAGGGGCAATTGCCGCGCCGCAGTTGAACAAATTGCTTTGAGCCCGCTGGAAGTCCGCCATATAGGCCGGGTTATTGCCGCTCAACTGCTGGTTAAAGTCGACTCCGCGCCACAGGTTGCGCCCAAGCGTGCCCACATAGCGAGCCTCAATTGCCGTGTTCCATGGCAACTGCCTTTCAAGGCTGAAGTTAAATTCATGCACATGGGGCGTGCGAAGATTCGGTTGAATGGCGAACGCCGTCGCATTCGGGCCGCTGTCCACCAATTGCTGCGAAAACGCTCTGTTGGTAGACAATGGCGGCGGTGTAAGGGTCGGAATACCGGCGTCGATCTTGGTCGCCAGATTATTCTGCAAAATCGGTGCTACCAGTCCAAAGTTGCCCCCAATGGCGTTTGTGCCTGCTGTAACTTCGTCTTCATTCACGTACGCCAGTGAGTAACCGCCTCGAACGGATGTCTTGCCGTTTTTGAAGGGGTCCCAGGCAAAGCCCACGTTTGGTCCGAACACCTTGTAATCCGGGTTCCAAAAATGCTTGTGCGGGCTGACGGTACCGCTGGGATTGAGGAGAGAGCCTTGTAGGTCTGTTCCGGTGATGTTTGGAAGCAGGGCGAGGCCGCTTGCCTCCTCAATCGGGCTCCAGTACTCCCACTTGAGTCCGGCGGTCACGGTTAAGTTGGAGAGCACGTGCCAATGGTCCTGAAAATAGGGAGCCAGGATGCTGAAATCATAAGCCCGCTTGTTTGCAATTCCCGGAACGTAGCCGGCGCTCAGGTTCTGCACCTCGAATGACTGTGTGACCTGGGTGATGGTGCCGGACATGAACGCCAGGTAATTGCTCATGTTATTGAGCGTCGTTTGGTCAGTGGCAGGGAGACCGGCTTTTGCCAGGTCTGCGTTGGTTACCTGATAGGCCGAATTGGCGGTGCCCGTTGAAAACCCGAAAGTGATCGACGGCATCGTGGTCTGGAAATCGTAAGGATGCGGCTGGACCGCTTGATACGTCAACCCAAAGGCTATGTTGTGCTTGCCTTTGTTCCATGTGGCGTTGTCGCCGTATTGCCGCGTGGTCACGAAGCGCCCTTGGGGAGCGAAGTTGTCGGTCGGGTTCTGCAAGCCAAGGCCGTCGAGAACGCGGGTGCCTTGTGCTGGAGTGAATAGAAACTGCGGTACGCCATAGGTGGTCTGGAACGGTGCGATCACCGTGTTGTCGCCGCCGCGGAACTCGTTCAAGAGGTTGGGAGTGATCGTCCACCGCCACGCGCCTGAAAAGAGCCGCGCCTTGGTTGGAATGAAGGCGTTGGGGGTGGGATCGAAGCTGTCGATGTCGCTCCGGGTCGCAAAATCGGTGAACCTCTGAACGACCATCTGGAAGCTATGATTCTGGGTCAGATTGTAGTCAAGCCGCACGACCGCCTGGTCGCGGTTGGTGGTGTTTGCCTGATTGAATTTGGAGCAGGTTGTATTCAGGAGCCGTCCGGGAATGGAGTCGCCGCAATCGAAGCTATTGGCGGTCTGTGCGCCGCGTATCTTGCTAAGGACATTGGCTTGTATAAATGGGCTGATGGAGAGCGGGCCTGGGGTCCCAGCCTTGCCGTTGATTACGTTCAGAAGGTTCGCAGCCACAGGCGCTGATCCAGCGGCGCTGGGAGCGTAATTGTAGACACCGGTCAGATAGTTGTTGTTCACCGGCACCACGAGGCTCTGCGTTACGCCATTTGTCTGGCGATATCCTTCGTAGTTCGTGTAAAAGAAAAGTTTGTTCTTGAGAATTGGGCCGCCGACGGTGACGCCATACTGATTCAGATTTAAGTCTGGTAGCGGGACGGGAGTGGTTCCCGGTTGTACGTGTTTATTGAAGAACGAATTGGCTGCGAAAGCGTTGTTGCGGTTGTATTCGTACAAGCTGCCGTGGTACGCGTTGGTTCCGCTCGGGGTCGACAGCTTTACCTGTGACGTGCCGCCCACGCTGTCTGCGCCTACGTTGTTCGAAATGATTGAGAACTCCGAAACCGTGTCGGATGTCGGGCGGTTGGGAACAAAATCGAGACCGTTGTTGCGGATGAAGTTGTCCTGGATGTTGATTCCATCTTGCGTGACCTCGGTCCATCCGGGACGTCCGCCATTGATGCCGGTATTGTTCCGGTTGGCGGAGAGGACACCAGGTACGCCCGCCTGGTCGCGGATCAACGCGATTGGGTTTCTTCCATTGATCGGAAGGTCCAGGATCTGGCGCTGGTCGACGGTATTTGTGATTTCCGGATCGATGGTGTGGATGAGATCTTGGCCTGCCACCACCTCCACGGTCTCCGTCTTTGCTCCAACTTTGATTTTCACGCTCAACGAATATTGTTGTCCGGTAAGCACCTGGACATCGGTAAATGTCTCCGTCGAAAACCCTTCTTTTTCGACGACCACCGCGTACGTTCCGCTTACGATCTGGCTAAATGTAAAAGAACCATCGTTCGCGCTGGCTGTGGTGCGTGTCTCGTTTGTGCCAACGTTTCTGAGCGTAACTTTTGCTCCCGTAACTACGGCGCCGGTGGTGTCGCGGATGGTTCCGCCAAGGCCGCCGAGTGTTCCTTGTTGGGCCATGCTGACGCCTAACCCCGCCAGCAGGCACATGCTGAGCAAAATCGCCCAGCGCAGTCTGTGTGAATACTTCATAATGTCGCTCCTTTACCGCTTTGCTTGTTAAGTACCCCTCGTGATTGTTGCTCCTAAAACTACAAAAACCTGAAAAGACGGGTTGCTAAATTCCTGGATTGAATTCGGAATTTGATGGGGAACCTGAAAAATTGTTGTGCAGTCTATACACAGTGGTAAAGAAAGTAAACACTTGTCTTTAGACTTAAGGGTTTAAGCCATCAAAAAGTCTGGCTCTGTACAAGAAACTGAAAAAGTGCATTTGGCGCAGCTTTCGCGAGGCGGCTCGCTTTGATGAAACAAAGGATCCTAGACCGGGATTTGTGTTGGAAATTGGCCTGTTTTTGCAGTCGAAATGATGCACCAAGGCCGTGAGTGGTTATGGGAGACGATGACATTTTGGTTGGCCTTAGTGCTTGGAACTCTTATAAAGCTAGGTTTCCAGGTTCGTGCTCTGGTCGAAGAAATGGAAGGTGCGATATGAAGATGAATGGAAGAGACGCAAAGTGTTTCTGAAGGGAGGCTGCAGTCCTAGCGAAGCCTCTTGCCTCCGTGTTTCTAAAGCGGCCTATCGCATGGATTTAGAATCAAGGAAAGGAAACAAAAAATCGCGGAATCAATGCTGGCCTGGCGCTAGAGCGTTCTCAGCGCAAACACGATACAGGAGTGCTGAAACGCGCAAGGCATGTAAAGTACAAATGGGAACGCCGAGCCCACAGCGTCGTTGCGCCTGCGTCGAACTCTTTTCGTAGCTCCCCCAAATCGGATGCAAACAAAAGCCCCGCTTTTTCGCGGGGCTTTGCTTTTGATAGGAATACGGAGAAGGCTATCGGCGATCGCCGTCTTCGTCGCCATGGCGAACGATGACTTGTCCACGAATCTCACCGACAGGGAATTTTGTCGTATGGAGGTTAACGTAAGAATTGCCTTCGAGTACTGCCTCCAAAGCGGTTGGCAGGTCTCCTGGATTAACGCCTTGGCTGACCGGGCCGGTCACATTGGCTGCTGTGATCG
The DNA here is from genome assembly GCA_035295685.1 of Candidatus Angelobacter sp. Lineage (GTDB taxonomy): Bacteria > Acidobacteriota > Terriglobia > Terriglobales > Acidobacteriaceae > Angelobacter. The sequence goes on along the minus strand of DATGIO010000044.1, from coordinate 42,334 downwards.
TACCCGTGATTGTTCCTGAGGGAGAGGCAGGGCATGCCGGCTGACCGCCGCCACCACAGATGAAGATCATTACGTTGCCGCCTACTTTTGTCGGAGCAAAGTGGAAATGAGATGCAATCAGATTGCTCGAAAGATTCGCGTAGGTCAGGGTAAAGTTGATGCTGCCATCGGGATGAATGGTGGCGTGAAATGAGGCTGAGCCGGTGCTGGCCATGGGCGGCACTTCATTATCGCCTTTGCAATTGGCTCTCAGAAGGATGGTGTCATCGTCGGAAGCGGCGCTCATCACGGATAGGCAGAGCACAGCCAAAGCTGCGAAAAGGAACTTCTTCATTTCGACTTTCTCCTTGTGTCAAAAAGTTTTGGGGAACGACTTTAATGTGGGGAACCCAAGGCGCTTTCAGAAAACCTAGAAACAGAGAAACTAGAGATAACGGGAAACCTGATGTTGGATCGTGCCTTGTAGATGCAACTCTCACGCCAAGGCTGGCGCGGTCTGCGAAAAAAATGCTTTTAACTCAAAACACATGACTTGCGCCCTGTTTCATAAGACTGATTCGTGAGGTAGGGCCGGGATTGTTGGGAGAGAATCCCAAAAACAGAATTTCCTTATCAAAATCCGTAAATATCGAATGCAGGATTTTGCATATCTCCTAAGCGCTTGCAATGACTGAATGTTTAAAGACTTGAAGATGTTGTGGGTGACAAGTACAGATGCAAGTTGGGAAGACCGGTCGTTGGCTCACAAACAGGAATCAAGGTCACTGCGCGGCTTTTTCCATCTGGTTTTCGACTGGTTTTCGACTAAAGAAAAGCCGCAACGGAGAGAGCGTAAACAGGATACAGTCACGCCGAAAACGCTATAGCCAGGGGCATAGCGGAATGCCGAAACGCTCTACCCCATCAACATACCGCCATTTACATTCAAGACATGTCCAGTGATATAGCCTGCTTCCTCAGAAGCCAGGAACTTTACGGCGTGGGCTATATCCATATCGGAACCGGCGCGGCCCAAAGGAATCATCTCGCTTACCTTCGATTTGAGCTCATCGGAAAGGCCTTCGGTCATGGCCGTTTCAATATATCCCGGTGCCACCGCGTTCACGGTGATGTTGCGCGATGCTACTTCTCGCGCCACCGCCATCGTGAACCCGATCAGTCCCGCCTTGGAAGCCGAATAGTTGGCTTGTCCCGCTTGTCCGGTCTGTCCAAAGACGCTTGTAATAGAAATGATTCTTCCCCAGCGTTGGCGCACCATCGATCCGATAGCGGCCTGCGTGCAGAAAAACGCTCCTCCGAGATTTGTTTGCAGAACGCTGTCCCACTCGGCCCGCTTCATTCTCATTAACAGCGTATCCCGCGTCACCCCCGCGTTATTGACGAGAATCTCGATTTTGCCGAATCGTTCGATTGCCGCCTTTACCGCTGCCTTGGCTTCATCTTCATTGGAAACGTCCATGCGAAAAGTCGCGGCTTGGCCGCCCTTGTCGGTAATTTCTTTGGCTACCTGGGCCAGTTTCTCTTCGTTGCGCGCGGCCAACGCGACGCTCGCTCCGCCTTCCGCGAGGGCTAGAGCGCACGCCCGCCCGATTCCTTGAGAAGCGCCTGTAACCAGCGCTACACGGCCTGCCACTCCCGCCATGGATACCAATCTCCTCTGAGTTGTTTTTCGATTCTTAAAGTGACTGTGAAACCCGATCTTCCTTGAAGGCACGAGTCGGGAAAGCAAACTATTTATAGCATGGTCGCGCTGCGAGACACGGGAAAGGCAGGGCAATCACATGAAAGAAATGTTGTTTGTGCCGTCTCGAAATTTGTCTAACGGCTCGCGTGTTCCTTCGGCTCCTCGATAAATTAGGCTGGCGACGAAGCTGGCGCAATTGTGGAAAAGTTGGCCATTGATGGCCACGTTAAGCACGCCCAAGTTCAGGCGCCGTAGAGGCTTCCTTTCGGAAGAGAAGCTTAAGCACGGGAGGTGCGATCAGCGTAGTGGTGCCCGTCATGAAGACGACCAGGGCGTAGGCCTGTGCGGAGATCGCGTTCATCTGCAATCCTGCCAGCGCCACGATCAATCCTACCTCTCCGCGCGGGACCATCCCCATTCCCACCTTAAGCGCTGTCTTCCATCCGGTTCGCCATACCGGAAGGCTGCATCCGGCAAGCTTGGAGATCACGGCAAGAATGGAGATGACCACAGAGGAAATCAGGAGTTTCCGGTCGAATACCGAGATATTGAGGCGAGCGCCCATGCTGAAGAAGAAGAACGGAGCTAGGAATTCGTTGATGGCTGAAACACGCGAGCCCAAATTCCATCGAGGAGAATATTCCGCAAAGGCTAGGCCGGCAAAGAAAGCCCCGATGATCGCCGCCATGCCGATTTTTGCCGCCGCATAGGAAAGCGCCAGGCAGATCGCCAGCGCAATGATGAGCGGGGCATCCTGGGTGGACATTCGCTCCAGCCCAGGTTCCATTCTCCGCACCAATCGTGGCGCATAGAACATCATGACCAGTGCAAATCCAATGGCCTCAACGGAGGTAACAATCACTTGTGCCCATTGTGGCCCGGTTGCGGAGACCAGACCGATGACCACTCCAAGCAGGATCATTCCCAGAATGTCGTCGAAAACCGCGGCGCCCAAAATGATTCTTGCCGGGCGGCTATGCAAGACATTCATGTCTCCAAGTACGCGGGCCGTAATGCCTACGCTCGTGGCCACCATGGCTGTGGCTACAAACGTGGCCTCGTGCAGCGGGTCGTGCCGCATCATCATGTAGGCGAAGCCTGAAAGGAACGGAAACGCGATGCCGGCGAGCGCCACATACAAAGAAGTCTTGCCGACCCGCAAGAGGTCTTTCGGTTGGGTCTCCAGGCCTACGGTGAACAGCAGGAAAATCGCCCCGGTTTCAGCCAGGGCATAAATGGCCTTCTCAGGCTCAATAAGATGTGCCCCGTAGGGCCCGAGGATCACCCCTGCCAGGATCTCTCCTAGAACCGCGGGCATGCTCAGGCGCTCAAATACTTCTCCGAAGAGCTTTGCCCAGACAAAGATGAAAAAAAGCTGAAAAAGAAAGGGATCAGCCGGTCGCATAAGAATCTCGTGGCCTGAGATCTCTTTTCAATCAAAACCTTACCACTTTTCAGATGCACGGGCAGAAAAGGGCGAGGACCGGATTTCGGATGACGGCGAACATGAGTTCGTGAGTGCAAGACCGGCACTTTCCCAGCCGGCCATTTTGCAGCCGTAAGTAAACAGCCGATTCGGTCATTTGGTTGGGCTGCCGTTCTGCTCTATTTTGAAAGGCCAGTTCTCGATTTTTCCCGCAGCAGCCCCGTCTTTTGTCATCCTAAAAAAGGAATGTTGAGAAAATCCAAAACCTCGCGGCGGACCGGAAAATTAGGCTTTATCGCGGCTGCTACTCCGGCGGCGCCGGAAATTGTTCGATCGATATCCCCCGCGCCTTCCATGGCGCCGACCGTTGTGCAGAACCACGGGCCAACTCCTATGCGGGCGCAGGACCCTGCTTCTAACGTTAAGTCGCGTAATCCGCGGCTTTTGGATCTGGCTTTAGGTGGCTCGATCGCGATTGTAGCCGCAATTGTGGCCAGTATTTTGTCGTCGGGACATTCGTGGCAAGCCTGGCTGCCTTTGGCCTTCAGCCCTCTTCTGCTGTTAATCTCCTTCCTTTTTGGCGGCCGCACCGGCATCCTAGGATCGGCGCTCGCCGCCATTGTGTTTTCACTGCTCTTGTTTCACCCTATAGGTGGTTTGCGTGTGGACGATGAAGCCGCTCGCGCCAACCTCGCCTGGATGCTGCTCCTCAATATCTCGTTTGCATTCTTGTTTGCTCCACGCAGGCCTATGTTCCATCGTCAATGAGTCGTTGCTAATGGGTCATGTCCTATCCCGGAACCAACGGAAGCTTCCGAGCGAGCATCCAAACAAATTCGAGGCGTGGAGGCATTCTTCTGCCTCTCGGCCTTGGCATAGACGTTTCATGGCTACCACATCGCATCTGCTTTCCTCGCAGTCACGCTGGGCACGCACTCCCTTTTTTTTCAACTCCGCCTCGCACTTGCAGCGGATTGGAAAAGAGAAGGCGACGTGTCTGCAAGAGCTTCTGGAAGCCATCCGCATCTGTCCGGATGCCTCGATCTTTCAACATACGTTTCGCACCCTCGGAGAGCACCACTTTATCCGTGAGGGTTTTTCCAACGATTTTTCCCACTGGGCATTTGCCGCTTGCAATGAAGTAGGCCTTGCCGAGCGGTTGGCCGCTATCGATATTCGCGAATTCACCTCGATTCCAGTGTTGCGTGAGCGCCTGGTTCATCTCATCGAGACCTACCTGCAGAAGAATGCACGCGCCGCCACGCGTTTGGCGATGGAGCCGTTCTATCTCATGGCGGCTGATCTGGTGGTGATTCCCACGCCTTATGTGGCGCGCAATCTCGAGGAATTTGCCGACGGCCTTCGTAAAGTCAGCATCCACAGCATCTCCTATCACTTTATCGACGCGCGCTTGCGCATTAAGCTGAATACCAATGATTTTTCGCTGTGGTTGGAGCAGGAAATGGACATGACGCAAGCCGCCGCCAAGCTCAATCGTATCGACATTTACACGTCCACGTTGGAAGGCGTACGCCGTGGGATCCTGAAAATCGTTGAGGGTGAAACTTTCCGTACTTAAATGGAGCGGGAGCGATTTTTTGAGCACTGAACAAGAGGATTGTTGAATGGATCGATACGCGGCTTAGAACAATCCTTTTCATGCCTGGGCGTTGATTCGCGTCAGGTGAAAGATGGTTGACCCATGGACCGGAAGAATTTGGACAAGAGCACAGCGGCTACCGAAGATAGCAACCCCTCTTCGGCGGAAAGCAAAAATGAAGGTTCCACGCCTCCTGACGGCATTGGAGAGCGGCGCTTCCGCCAAACGGACCTGCCGCCGCACTTCATCGAGCGCCGAAAGCGTCCGCGCATCAGCAACGAACCGCCGCCGCCACCCGCACCTCCGCGGTTTGACGACTATTCGCCGATCATCGGACGGCCCGAACTGGATGAGATCAGGTTCCTGGCGCGCCATCTGCGCGGCAAGACCGTCAAGATGGTGAATTCAACGGCCGTGGGCGGGGGTGTTGCGGAAATACTCAATCGGCTCGTTCCTCTCATGAATGAACTGGAGATTCCCACCAAGTGGGAGGTAATTACCGGAGGCAACGACTTCTTCGAAGTGACGAAAGGCTTTCATAACGCGCTTCATGGCGGTGAATACAACCTTACGCAGCAGATTCGGGACACCTTTCTTTTATATGGCGAGCAGAATCGGCAGCGCATGCAGTTCAATGAAAACCTGTATATCATTCACGATCCTCAACCGCTGCCTCTGATTCGCTCCAAGGCCGAGGTTGGCGGCTGCTGGATTTGGCGGTGCCATATCGATCTCTCAAACCCCCATTCCGGAGTTTGGGACTTCCTCAAGCCGATGGTGGAACAATTCGACGCAACCATCTTTTCCGCCCCTGCATTTACTCGCCAGCTCTCGTTGCCGCAATATCTCTTTTATCCGTCGATTGATCCTCTTTCTGAGAAGAACAAAGATCTGGAAGAAAGTTATATCGACAAAGTATGTGATGATTTTGGCGTCGATCGCTCGCGCCCGGTGATTACCCAAATATCCCGCTTCGATCGCCTCAAAGATCCGGTAGGCGTCATTCATGCCTATAAGCTGGTCAAGAAATATGCCGACTGCCAGCTTGTTCTGGCGGGAGGAGGAGCGACCGATGATCCCGAAGGAGCCGCGGTGCTCCAGGAAGTGATGGAAGCTGCCGGGGACGATCCCGACATCATTATTCTCAATCTTCCGCCGTGGTCGGGTCTGGAGATCAACGCTTTACAGCGCGCTTCGACGGTCATTATCCAGAAGTCTCTCAAAGAAGGTTTTGGCCTCACAGTCACCGAAGGGCTTTGGAAAAACAAGCCTGTGGTTGCCGGGGCGGTGGGAGGTATCCCAACGCAGATTGTGCATAAGCTGACCGGCGTTCTGGTGCACTCCGTGGAAGGATGCGCCTACCAGGTGCGCTACCTGCTCACTCATCCGGAGTTCGCCGCGGAATTGGGCCGCAACGGCCACGAGCATGCCAAGGAAAACTTTCTGATTACGGCAAACCTGAAACGCTGGCTCCTGCTGTATCAAATCATGCTTGGCGCCGCTGACCCAGGCAAGATCGTTTGATGGTTGCCACGATTGGTAGCTGCAACGATCGTCGACGCCATGAATGGTCGTGGTCAATGATTGCCAATGCGGCAAACGCCAATGTTCTGCTTTTTACGATCCGCTGTAGAGTTGAAGTGAGGCCCAATAGTAGGGGCGGCGGTAGATCGTGCCGGAATGAAGCATCGAACGCTTGGCTGTTCGCAATGCGTCCGCCGCGGTTTTCCCCCCGTGTAGCTCGGAGTAGAAACGGCCCATCAACTGGGGAGTAAAGCGGTCGTCCACCTCCCACAATCCTGCAATTACCTGGTGAGCGCCGGCCCTCATGAAAGCCCATGCCAGCCCCACAAGCCCCTCTCCATACACTCTTTGTCCCGCCCCGTAACACGCGGAAACCGTCACCAGGTCCGCTTTGATCGGAATCTCCACGATCTTGCGGGCATAGAGCTTGTAAGTCTTATCCGTATCCGGCGAGAGGATGATGGCGGAATCTAAAGGGCTGGTCAGGCTTGCCGTGCCGTGGGTGACAAAGTGAATATAACGATACTGCCCCGGATGGTTTTGTTGATAGACGCTCGGAATCGCGTCCTTTCCTGAGACGATGGTCGTCGGGCCCGGAAAATTCCGAGCGACTCCCTCCAGTTCATCTTTAGCGGAATTCAGTGCTGGATAGTCTTTGTTCACCTCCATCGGATTGCCGATCAAGAGCAGATTGTTCGGCTGAACCGGTGGCCTCGCCGATCGATTCGCCAGCAGCGCAATAGAGGAAGCATTTTGGATCTCTACGTCTTCGATCCAGTAGTGCTCGGGCTGGTCCGGTATCTTCAGTGTTTCGAAGTTCAGCCGGTTCAGGCTCCCATCGGGAACGATAACCACCCTTCCATTGGGCGGAATCAAAGCTTTCGCAGGCTCGATCAGCGTCTGGTAGAGTTTCTCGCCGTCCTTATTGGCATTTCGCAGATCCTGGCTGCCAAGCAGCGCCTTTCGATAACTTTCAACTTCTTGATCGATTTCCTGCTTGCCCGCCAAGGAGAAGGACTTGATTTGATCCGGCGTAATAACCCAAAGAAATGAGGCTCCCGGTGCGATCCAATACGAGAGAATCACCTGGTTGGTTGTTTTCAAAAGAGCCTGTATTTTGGGGATTTCTACTTGAGGGGCGGTTGTCTTGCCATCTGTGGAAAGACCTTCGATCAACGTCCGGGCGTGCATCAGGTCGGCGATCTGCAACGCCTTGACGGGCATGTTTCGCGACGTCAGAAACTGGATATATTCGGTATAAGATTCGGTAGCTCGTGATGAAAACTCGAGTTTTGAGCCGCTGCTTAGCTCCGCCCGGCTCTTGTCTAGGATATCCAAAGTTTTGCGAAATTCCTGATCTGCTAACGCATCCTCTCCCTTCAGAAAATAAAGTTTCGCCAGTTGCGCCGATGTCTGCCAGCGCAGCAGAGATTGCTGGGCTTGCCGGCTGATTTCCAGGAGTTGTGGCTGGGCTGTCTCAAAATTGCCTTTCAGGCTGCCAATGGTGGCTGAGGTAAGCAGATATTGGAATTGAACTTGCTTGTCTTCTGGGTGATTCTTGCGGATCAGAAGTAACGCCTCATTGTTGTAGCGTCGAGCTTCGTCCAAACGGCCCGTGGCGGTCGCCACCAAGGCCAAATTATCCAGGTCGGCCGCAATAGAGTCCTCATCTCCAAGTTTTCGGGCAATAGAGAGGGCACTAGAATAGGAATCGATAGCGGCAGGATAATTTGCCTGATTCGAATAGGCTCTTCCCAGGTTGGTTAGAACATCTTCTCGGTATGGTTCCAATCCCAACTCAGTTGCTAGATGTTCTCCACGTATGAATAACGGAACTGCATTTTCATAGTCGCCGAGTTCGAGGTAACTCCAGCCAAGATTATTCAGGATTGGCGGCTCGAAATGTTTGGCATGCAAGGATCCCGCCAAGTTTAGCGCATCGGCCAGGACACCGATGGCCTCGTCGTATCGCTCCATCGCTACATAGGTCCGGCCTAAATTACCCAGAATTCTTGCTTGCAGCGATCTTTGATGGTATTGACGGGCAAGATCCAGTCCTTTGTTAAATATTTCCTCCGCCGCGATGTATTTCTTTTGATGATGGAAGAGGGACCCTAAGGCAACATCTACTTCTCCGCGCCACTCTGGGGCAGTTGTGCTCGCGATGTTTCCAGCTTCAATAAGCTTCGAATACGCCGTTGGAAGATCCCCGAGTAAATAGAGAGCTCTTCCCTGAATAATTTTCCTGCGGACGCCAAACTCCCCGAGGGAAATTACAGCGGGAGGCTCTTCCTCCATGAGATCAAGAGCGTCTTTCCACTTGCCCTCCCAGATGCAAATATCACCCTTAAGGATCCGAAACTTCCAATTCCAGGCAGGATCGGAGGTTGACGTCTTATTGAGTTCCAGGTCGACTTTATTGGCTGCCGCCTGAATGTCTCCTGCCTCGAACTTGGTGTCGGCATCGCGGTAGGCCGCGTCATAAGATTGAGGTGGAGATAGCTTGCACCCCAACAGGGCTGCAAGCAAGAATATAAGAAATGCCCAACGGACTGCCTGTAGCCCTAGGGAAGGCCGCTGCCGTTGCTGTGACCATCCGGCAAGGACATACTCGCCTCGAGGGGGGACCCCAATTCTAGCCGAAGCATGCTGGTACGCCGCATTCCGTGTTTGATCAACACCTCGCCCAGGTACACTGTGCCGAAGTGAGGAATAACAACAACCGGCCCATGAACGCGAATCTCGGAAGACGGAAGTGGCTTGATCTGCTTTACCATTGAACATAGGACAGTCGTTTGAAGTTTTGTTGCCTTTTTGTCGGCGTGCCTCGAGTAACTTTCTTCCACCTCATGCAAGTGCTTTGCATCGTCACCTTTAGTAGTGAGCTTGCTGCCCATCATGCAGCCCAGTAGATCCGCTTTGCGTTTCGTGTCTCTAAAGCCTTCCTGTAGCTTCTTGTAGGTATCAAACTCGTGGAAAATATCGTGTGCGAATTCCTGGATTTCGACGGGGTGCCCCGCGATCCTAAGATTCTCGAAATGGCTTCCGGTGGTCACGATAGAAGGTTCGTCGTCGGTAGTGGGGTCGTGCTGGGACGCGAGAATGCTCACGATCTTATCCGCGGTCACCATATTGAGAATGTTGACGCCTTCCAAAATGCACGATACTCGGGTTGTGTGCAGCGTGGTTTTTCCCTTGATATAAGGGCTGCCAATCACCTCAGAGTAGGCGGAACGAAAGGAAACGCCGTGTAAATTGAAATCTTTCGCGGTGTTGGAGCTTCTGCCCCCGGCGATGGGTAAGGAACAGGCTGCTTGCGACTCAATGCTTTGCGCAGAGGGGCGGCGAAAAACGCCGCCCAGTGCGTGGGTACTTGCGCTATAAAGGTACATTACGACTCCCTATCTCGTGCCGATGCGTATTTGGTTATTTCGAGAACTGTAACGAAAAAGAATACTGTGCGACTGGTTTTATGCGCACATCTTCCGTGCCATCGCTATTTACTCCTCGAATAACCAGGGAATATTTCCCCTCCTTTAACGCATCTGCGGGAAACAGGACAGAAATGGAGTCTTTGACCTTGTCCACGGAGACAGTGAAGGTCATCTTGGGTTTGGCATTCTCCGTCAGGATCGTGCCCTTGTATTCTTTGTAAGTGCCGGCTTCCTGCGGCGGAATATCGAATTCCAGGCGAAACGGCCTGCCTTCGGCGGTTGTGACCTGGATCTCCAGCCCCCGAACTTCCTTCAGGACGAAAGCGGCGGAAAGCACCTCTGGTTTCTTTAGGCCCGGAATCACCACCAGATTTTGATAAATGGCCACACCCAGAACTGCCAAAAACATCGCAGCCATGCCCAGCGCCGGAGCGGGACGGAGCCAGCTCATCCAGCCGTCGTTACGGCCCCACGTCACCGATCTTGGCGACGGAGCCGGTTTCGAAAGAGGCTGCGCGGGAAATGCTCTGCTGCTCTTGGGAACCGGGCCGCGCCGGTCACGCCGAATGAGTTCCGCCCGTGCATGATTGACAAAAGCCGCTGCAACCCGCACTTCTTCGGCGCAGGTGGGACAGTTGAAGAAATGATCTTCATACTCTTCCTGTTCCTTGCCCCTAAGTTCGCCAAGCAGATACCTCTCGGCGGCGTATGTTTCCATTGCAATTTTGTGGTCCATGGTTCTCTAGCTCTCTTATTCAAAGGTCAATTGGGCTGTTCAATCCCATTCATTGACAATGTCTTTGTCCTTGCAGCGCGATCGGAAACGCTCTTTGGCTCTGTGCAACATGATCCGCAGGTTCTCATTGCGCACTTTGAACTTGCGGCATATCTCTTCCCGGTCGTCCTGGGTCATGAACACGGCCCGGAGAATGTCTCGATCCTTCTCGGAAAGCTCGTCAAGCACCTCGCTCACAGCCTCCCGTGTCCTTTCCGCGGTCAGATAGTCTTCCGGGCTGGCCTGATCGTCGGGCATCTCATCGATGGCGTCGACTGCCACCTGCTTCAGGTCGCGGGAATATTTGCGGTAGTGCTCGAAAAGTACCCGATCGCAAACCGAATTCACGTAGGATCCGAAGCTGCCGGCTTGCCGGACGCCTCCGTCCCGCACCACCCTCAGGACGCGCAGGAAGGTCTCCTGCCGCACCTCTTCGAGAATGTCCTCGCGAATTCGCCTGCTTCTCAGCTTGATTTGGATCAGGCCGCTGAAGTACTGGTAAAAATGGTCTTCCGTAACGCTGTCGCCTCCCTGAAGGAGGCGGAGATACTCTGCATCAAAGGAATGAAAGTCCACTGTGGTAGGCGAATATTGTACTTCACTGGTGGGCCCTCCGTGTTCCCTGGGTGCCGTTTTGGGCAGGTGGCGGTGAAGGTTCTGTGCAGTACCATGTCCCGGTCCTAGGACCGATGGGTCGGCTTTCTTCATGAACGTGCTCCGGAAGATTTGCCCGGCGTCCGCAAAGTCGGCGGGGGATAAGCCGTGCCTTCGACGTAATCGGCGTGCAAATCGCGGTTGTGAAAAGTTCCCGACGGTCCAGGCGGCGCGAATTCGTTGTTCGTGCTCTCTTGCGTTCGACTTGGCGGTACGCTGCGTTGTCTGCGGCCGCTGCATTCGGCCCAAAATCGCAGTGATCCCGGCGCTTTCGGTGGGAATACGGCTCTGGCGGAGCGGCCGCTCATTCTCAGCGTTGCTCATGCCCAAACCGGTTCTCGATGTCGACTCTCTTCGCCCTGATGGAAAACTCGAATCGTGGTGAAATTCGGATTTGGGCGTGACCGGGACCGCTCTGTACAACGAGGGTCTACGCTTGTACAGGAGTTCCTTCTCCTTTGGATTTTTTGGTCCCGGCTGCCCGTCCCTCACCACATCCTCCAAAATTCGCCTGCAAGATACACAGGTTTTCTGTAGGACTAGTGCGGAAACCCGAGCTGCCGTTACACCTTATTTTGAAAAAAGCTAGATTTTTTAAGAAATGCTTGGCGGATATGAAGGAATGAATGCGCTAGAAATAATTTCCCTAAGGTGCGGCCCGGCCTGGGAAAGGAGTACAAATATCTTTTTTTCAGTGCTCTTATTTCGCCTGCACGAGCTGAAACCGGATCGGCTCACCGGAGCTAACTTCTTTGCCATCAGCTAAATAATTGCGAAATTGGACGGGAAGCCCCTCGCCCTTGGACCAATCCGCAATATTTTGCAGGTGATAGTGGACGTGGGGAAAAGGAGAATTTCCACTGTTGCCGCATAATCCGATCTCTTGTCCTGCTTTCACCTTTTCCCCGGCCTTCACCTTGATGCTGCCGCGCTTCAGGTAGGCAAGCATGGAGAATTCGCCGTGTCCATGGTCGATGACCACGTTGTTTCCCTGCTTTGGGTTTTCTACGGATGGCTTCAGTGGCGGATTGTCGTCATATTGATCTTCAACTGCCGCCACAACGCCGTCGGCTGGAGCTAGCACAGGCTGCCCAAAGCTGAAATAGTCCTGCAATTTGTCACCTTGATTGGCGTATAGCTTCTGGTCGCGGACGATGGTGAAATCGTAGGCAAACCGCTGATTCTTCTGCACCGCGTAATAATTGTCGTAACCTGAGCGGCCACCTGTATATACCAGCCACGGTCCCTTGATGGGTAGGACAAACTTGGCTTTGTCCAGATAATCGAGATATTTGGATTCAGCTTCTTTTTGCTCTTCGCGGACATAGAAGCCTGAGATCTTGCCTGCATCGTCGAAGGAGCAGACCACCACAATGCGTCTCGGCGAGATCGTGTACTTTGCCAACCGGCTATAGACCCGTAGGTGCGGACCGGGCAGGACGCGCTCGGAGACGATCGACGTTTCCGTCCCATACTTCGCCTTGACTTGATCCGCCAATGCCGCAAGCCCTGCCTCGTTCTCGACAAGCCGTTGGCCCTGCGCATTCATGTTCTTCCAGATTTCCGTCACGTTCCCGGTGTAGAAGGCGTCCACGAATTTCTTGCCCTGTTGAAGGGCGGCCTCCGAGGGAAACTCCTGCGCCGAGCTCAATACGCCCGCCAGTCCGAAAACAAGGATCAAAATCCGCCCAAACCCGTATTTCACTTGTGTTCTGTCCCCCAAAAAGAAGCGTTGCGATGATCGGAACCCAATCTCCCAATCATCGGCATTTTCTAATGATCCAAATGCCCGAATATGATGCCATAAATGCTAAGGCTCATGAATGCAAAGGCTAAAGACCTAAAGACCAAAGATCTAAACATCTCGTGACCCGGTGAAGGAGCATCTTGATGGATTGCAGCCTTGGCTCCCAGATGGCCGAGGTTGTACCCAGGACTTGGTTGCCAAAGACTTCTTGCTAAAGGCCACCCTGTCCCCATAGAATTTTGCAGACATTCAGAATGCGCCTGCGGAATCCGGCGCTCGGAGCGCAGCTTGTTGAGAAGTATGGATTCACCGCCTGTAGATCGCGAACGCGGTCGGGCTGTTCTCCAGAAAAAGTAACACCACAATTGATTGATTCCACTTGATAAATTGATGCGTGTTTTCTTGCCTCTAAAAATCAAGGCGAAATCAATTTTTGAGCGGTAGGCCCAGAACAGGAGTGGGTCCAGAAAAAACTGTTTTTCCTGTCGGCCTTACGGCATTGACGCTTACTCCAATTGCCGCAGGGGAGGCCGCATCGCGTAAACAAGGTTCGCGCCCACAAATCCGGCGGCGGCCATTCCGGCAATTGCGTGTGGAGCGGTAAATACGTGGCTCAGTGATCCTGCGATCAAGGCTCCGATGGGCGGCAGGCCTAGGAACGCCGTCGAATAGATGCTCATCACGCGCCCGCGCATGGAATTGTCTGCCAGATGTTGGAGCAGCGAATTGATCGTGGCCACCATGAGCACCATCGAATAGCCTGCGGCCATCAATAGTGCTCCGGAAAGCGCAAACGAACGCGAGAATGTGAAGGCGATGATGGACGCGAAGAACGCTAGCCCGGCCCGGAAAAGAAACTTGCCCCGGCCCCTCACCCGCGCCTGGTAGGCAATCGTGGCTGCCCCGAAGAACGCTCCAATGCCCGAACACGCCATCAGGATTCCCAGGCCGCGCTCATCCGTCCCGAGAATGTCGCGTGCAAAATAGGGCACAAAGACCAGATAGGGGATTGCCAGCAGGCTGCCAATTCCCACCAGCATCACGAGCGGAGCCATTTGCGGATGGCCGAACACGTACGAAAATCCTTCTCTAAGCTTGCGCCATAAGTCGCCTTCCCTCGGTGCGGGACGGCTGTTGTGCCGAATTTGGCTCAAAGCGACAATCACGGCCAGGAAGCTCAAGCCATTCAAAAAGAAGTTTCCTGCCTCGCCCACCAGGGACATGGCGAACCCTCCGAGAGTCGGTCCCAGCACCCTGGCCATGTTGAACTGCGCTGAATTGAGCGCGATGGCGTTGGTGAGATCCTCGCGCGGGATCAAATCCGGCATCATCGCCTGGTAAGTGGGCGCATTCATCGACATCGCAATGCCAGTCCCCAGCGCCAACCAGATGATTTCGTTGACGGTAATGATCTTCCTGTATGCCAGAAACGACATGGCGAACGCGAACGCCATCATGATCGATTGCGTCACGATTAGCATGCGTCGTTTATTGACGTGATCGGCAACCACGCCGCCGATGATGGCAAAAAACAGGATCGGAATCGTGGAGGCAAAGCCAACCACGCCCAACCAGAAAGGCGAATTCGTCAGCCGCAGGACAAGCCAGCCCTGCGCGACGTTCTGCATCCACGTACCGATGTTGGAAAGAAAGTTACCGGACCAGAACAGTCGAAAATCGCGGTTTCGAAGGGCCCTGATGATCTTCGGATGTCGCAGAAGAGAGGGTTCATCCTCCTCTGGGCGCGGCTGCCCTGCTGGGCGTTTTTCTATCTCCGGCTCGCCCATGGAGCCGCCACCGAGCCCGGTGACTTCCTGTAGCCCCGCGCTTTCAAGGGAATTGGTTTCGAGGTGCTCGCTCAAACCGTATGCTCATGTGGCGGATTAGAATCGAAGCCACTGGATAGTGTAATCTTTTCGGTTCCTATTGGGTCCCCGAGAAAACCCGGTGAAGGCCAAACCAAGGGGAGGGACCGGCAGGATTAAGGATCAGGTTCAAAGGATCAATGGAGAAGAAAATCTTGAAACGGATTGGATCCATCGCCGTACTTTCGTTTTTCGCTCTTGCCACACTCGCGCAGCAGAACTCTACCGGGCCGGAGCAGGTCTTCGGATTTCGTGATTTCAGCCGCCAGCGCCAGTGGAACCAGAAATTCATCGTGGTTCCCGATGCCGGTCTTGCCGAAGAGCACCTGAAGGTCTTAACGGCGGAGCCCCATGTGGCAGGTTCTCCCGAAGATAAGAAAACCGCTGAATACGTCGCGCGTAAGTTCAAAGAAGCCGGACTGGAAACGGAAATCGTCGAATATAAGGTTTGGATGAACCGGCCGGAGGAGGTCAGCGTTGCGGTGACCGCGCCTCCCAATGTGAAGATGAACGGCCCGACTCCTGAGCATGTCTCCGGCGACCCCTTTCAGGACGATCGTCGCGTTCTGCCAGCGTTCAACGGCTCCTCGCCTTCAGGCGATGTCGAAGCAGACGTTGTTTACGCGAATTATGGGCGTCCCGAAGATTTCAAGAAGCTCGAAGAGCTTAAGGTCGATGTGCGTGGCAAGCTCGTGATCGTCCGCTACGGCGACAACTTCCGTGGTGTGAAGAGCTTTGTGGCGGAGCAGCACGGCGCGGCGGGTGTAATCATTTACTCCGATCCTTCCGACGATGGGTATTTCAAAGGCGATCCTTACCCGAAGGGACCCTGGCGGCCCGAGACCGCGGTGCAGCGCGGTTCCATTCAGTACATGTTTAAGTACCCCGGCGATCCAACCACTCCCGGCTTTGCGTCTCTTCCTTCCTTGTCTGACGCGCAGCGTGTCCAGCCCGAGCAGGCGGCGGACATGCCGAAAATTCCGACAACACCGCTCTCCTACGCCGATGCCAAGCCCATTCTTGAGAACCTTGCTGGGCCGGAATCTCCGCGCGAATGGCAGGGTGCTTTGCCCTTTACCTATCACGTTGGCCCAGGGCCGGTGCGCGTCAAGATGCACCTTAAGCAGGAATATAAGTATTGGCCGATCTGGAATGTAGTCGGCAAGATAACCGGCACGAAATATCCCTCAGAGTGGGTGGTGCTCGGCAACCATCGTGATGCCTGGGCCTACGGCGCGGTCGATCCCAATAGCGGAACTGCCGCCATGTTGGAAAGCGTTCACGGGATAGGCGAGCTTCTCAAGCAGGGATGGAAGCCGGATCGCACCATCATCTTCTCCAGTTGGGACGCCGAAGAAGAAGGACTGATTGGCAGCACGGAATGGGGCGAGGAGCATGAACGCGAACTCCGCAATGCCGTGGCGTATTTCAATTTAGATGTTGCAGTCAGCGGGCCGAATTTCAGTGCCTCATCGGTTCCGAGCCTGAAAGGCTTCATTCGCGAAGTTGCCAAGGAAGTGCCTAGCCCCAAAGGCGGTACTGTGTACGATGTCTGGAAAGAGCGTCAGCGGGATCGTCAGGGTGACCGCAGGCCAACCACCGATATTGGCATGAACAATCGCGGGCCCAATGCCAGGGTTGAGAGCGATGTTCCGGTGGGAGATTTGGGTAGCGGCTCAGACTATAGCGTCTTCATCCAGCATTTGGGTGTGCCCTCGGCTGATATGACGTCGAGCGGTTCGTATGGCGTGTATCACTCTGTTTTCGATAATTTTGCCTGGTTCAAAAAGTTCGGCGATCCAACCTTTGCCTATGAACAGGAGATGGCGCGTCTCTTCGGCGTCGAGGCCCTTCACATGGCTTCGGCCGATGTTCTTCCTTACGACTATGAGTTGTACGGCAGGGAGATAACGTCCTATATCGAAGGCGCCCAGACAAAAGCCCGGCAAATGCTTGGCTCGACGGCACCCGATTTCGCCAAGGCTACTGAGGCATCCAAGCGTTTCACAGCCGCCGGCGCCAAGATCCTGTCCGTTCAGAAGAGCCCACCGCAGGATGCGGTTCGGCTCAACCATGTCCTGGTTTCCGCCGAACGGGCTCTCCTGATCGATAAGGGACTGCCCGAACGCTCCTGGTTCAAGCACTCCATCTATGCGCCCGGTCAGTACACTGGCTATGCCGCCGTGGTAATTCCGGGCGTGAATGAAGCCATTGATGCCAAAGACGCGCCGTTGACAGCGCAGCAGCTTCAAGTGCTGACCGACGCGCTGAACCGCGCTAGCTCCGTACTGGAAGGCTATTAGGCGCCCCGGAACTGGTTGGTAAAAGCTGCTTGCTTGAAGCCAGTTGGTTTGTAGCTGGTCGATTTAAGCTGGTTGATTTAAAGCTGGTTGATTTAAAACTTGGGTCGGTTCAACATAGTTGCCCGATCCGCTAGGATGGACGTAGCTTGCTTGGCTCGCTGTTCTCCCGCGCGGCCCGAATTCCGTTCGCTGCTCTCGGATGGCGGGTGTTCTTCGTGTGCGAGGTGGCCGGTGCCTTCCGTAGATAAGTCGTGCTTTATGACCCAACCATCCATCTAACTTCCATTTTATCTTTGGTTTATGGGTTTATGAGAAATTGACCCGCAGTCGATGCGGAGTGCATTGGACTTTCCGTCAACAAGCGCTTCAATGCGGTGATGACATTCCGCAGCCCCGCAACTCGTAGACTCCCGTCTGTCCACTCGATACCTCGAAAACGTACAATGGAAATGAACCGAATGAACCCGCTTTTTATCGCCATGCGTTTCTTCGGATCGATGGCTTGGGGGTTGATGGTCCGGGGATCAAAGTTTTGGGGATCGACGTTTGGGGGAGCCAGATCTTGGGGCTTAGCGGCCTCCGTGCTATATCTCGCTGCCTTACTGGCAGGCCCTTGTGGCGTAAGAGCCAACGCCGCCGAGCTCAGGCAGAAGACTGCTGAGGCCTTTGACCACTACGCAAAAGTAACCGAAGCCAGGATTGCCGGAGAGTTAAACGACCCCAACGCCTTTCTTTGGGTCGACCGCCAGCCTGAGCCCCGTCGACGGGCGCTTTCGGCGGAACTCCATCAGGGAAAGATCGTTGTCGAGCCCCTCGAGACCCATGAGCCGGGAGATCCTCAGGGGAAGCCGATCCCTATCCCGGATGGCTTGGTCCATCATTGGATTGCCACGGCCTTTATCCCGGGTGGCACACTGCGGCAAACTCTGGCGATTCTTCAGGACTATAACCGCCATCAGGAGATCTATAAGCCCGACGTTCAGCTTTCGAAGCTCCTGAAGACGGATGGCAAGGACTTCAAAGTCTATTTTCGTTTGCGCCGCAAGGCTATTGTCACGGTCTTCTACAACGCCGAATTTGACATTCGTTATGTTCCTGTTGGTCCGAAGAGGGAATACAGCAGCTCCTATGCCACACGTATTGCCGAAGTCGACGATCCGGATAAGCCCAACGAGCATGAGCAGCCCGTCGGCAAAGATCATGGATATCTCTGGCGGCTCAATACTTACTGGCGCTATGAAGAACGAGACGGTGGAGTGTATGTGCAGCTCGAATTCGTAGCTCTAAGCCGTAGCGTACCTGCTGTCTTTACTTGGATCGTGAATCCGTATTTGCGAAGCATCCCTCAGGAATACCTTACAAACCTGCTTCTCGTGACGAGCCAAGCCGTTCGAAAAAAATAAGGAAGAGACTGTTAGGAAAGAAAAGAACGGCAAAAAGGGCTGAATCCTCCAAAGAGACTTTAAAGATAGGCGAACTGGCGAAAAGGCGAATTAGGGGCACTTGCCCCTTCCAACCTGCCGTTTACCTGAGTGCGTCATATTTCCAGGGGAATATGTTTCCAGGGAAATATGGAGCTCAAAGCTTGGATCGCCATCGTTGCTAACTTTGTTGTTGTTGCGGGCCTGATTTCCTATGGCTTTACCCTCTTCGCCGAGTACCACGCTAAGGGGCGATGGGCCAAGAACGTTACCAGCCTGCTTGCCGGCGCCGGGATGCTGGCCTTGGCCGTCTCCATGCTCCTTCGGCCCAAGAATGTGATGGTGATTTTGCAGATCGCCCAAACTGGAGCCTCGAGGGTCTTCTTGTTTTTGAGCATTGCGCTTCTTCTGGGAGCGATTGCCGCCTTCGGCATCATCAACTACTCAAAGCCCCTGCGCCTCTGGCACGAGCGCCGCATTGAGAGAGAGCTGCACCGTGACCTCCCCAAAATCTCTTGAGCGACCATGGCCGCAAAAACACAAATAACCAGCGGAGAGCGACCGTGGTTTCCAACGGCTGGCGCGTGATGGAGACCCACGAATAGCTGGTGGTAAAACCTCTGGATTGCGGCTGCGGCCGGAGCCGTTGTGGCTACAGGCATCATATTGTTCTGGTGGAAGATATCCGATTGAGCTTTTGGCAGCTTGCGGCTAGAATCGCCGGGTTTCTACAATCAAGCTATGATGAGGGTCCTGAAATCGTGTATTTTGCTGGCGGGTTTTATCGCCTCCGCGCAGCAGCCGAAGATTGTGGAAATCACCTCTGAGCCCAGTCACCGCCTGGTAATGGAGAATGATTGGGTTCGGGTTTTTGATGTCGTGGTGGTACCCAAAGCCACCACCTTGGTTCACCGGCACGATCACGACTACGTATTTGTGGCCCTTGGAGATTCCGACATTACCAGTGAACGACCTGGCGAAAAGCCGGTACGAACGACCTTGATGGATGGAGAGGTTCGATTCACCAAAGGCGGCTTTGCCCATGATGTCTCCAATAACGGCAGCCGATCTTTTCATAGCACAGCTATCGAGATCTTAGGTCCCTCGACCGGGGTGCATCCATGCACTGAGTCGTGCAGTGTAGACACTCCGTGTTTATCCCCGGAGCCTCAACTCTGCCCTATCGTTCAAACCATGGTGCAATCGGATCAATGGAAGATAACATCCGTCATCCTTCCCGCCTCGGCTACAATTGCCGAGCACACTCACACTGGGCCGCATATGGTGATGGCGGTAACCGACCTTGATCTAAGCCAGATGCTGGCGAGAGACAAATCCAGCAGCTACTCCCGCAATGGTTTGAAACCCATCCCGATGCATAGAGCCGTCGGCGATGTGGACTGGATTGACCCGATAACGCATTCGATCACGAACTCGGGTGTCCAGACGGCAAGATTTGTGGTCATGGAATTCAAGGCGCCTCCGGCAAAGGATCCCCATAGCGGCGAATGAGCTTACCAATCCCTAACACGCAGCCTGATACCAACGAAGCGCGCTTGTACAACCGCCTGAAGCGTCGCTTGGAACTGGCCGACATGGTTGTGGGCCTCGGCTTTCTCCTTGTGCTTTTAACCACTGGATGGAGCGTCCGCCTACGCGACATCTCAATCCGCGCGGCCGGCGACAACTATGCCCTCCAGCTATTTTTCTACGTTTTCATGCTGAGCGTGATCAGCAAGATGTTGACCTCGGGCTTGGATTTCTATGGTTTCCAGCTTGAGCATCGTTTTCATCTTTCAAATCTCAAGTTGAGCGCCTGGGTTAGGGACGAAATGAAAGGCTGGATCGTAGGGTTGATCCTGAGCGCCGCACTGGCTGAAATCGTTTACGGCCTCATGCGCGTCTCGCCCGCATATTGGTGGATCATCGCCTGGGTTGTTTTTCTGGCCCTCATGGTCTTTTTTATGCAGGTTGCGCCGGTTGTCCTGTTTCCGTTGTTTTATAAGTTTTCACCCCTGCAAAACGAGGAATTGAAGGCCCGCCTCACGCGTTTGGGCGAGCGCGCTGGAACCAGGGTGCGCGGGGTTTACGAATGGAAGCTATCGGCCAAGACGAACAAAGCCAATGCCGCGCTCACAGGTTTGGGAGCTACTCGCCGGATCATCCTCGCGGATACCCTGCTTCAGAACTACACCGACGATGAGATAGAGGCGGTGCTTGCTCATGAGCTTGGGCACCATGTCCATCGCCATATTTTCAAAAGCATCCTGGTTGAAGCCGCAATCACGCTGGCCGGATTCTGGGTTGGAAATTGGGCGCTGCAGTACGCAATTTATCAGCGGAACATGTTCCGCTTTTACTCGTTGACCGATTTTGCCAACCTGCCGCTGCTGGTTCTTGTTTCGACAATCCTCTCGATTGTGCTCATGCCGGCCCTGAATGCGTTTTCGCGGTTCAGCGAGCGCCAGGCTGACCGCTATTGCTGGCAATCGGTTTCAAGTGTGACGCCTTTTATCAGCGCGATGGAAAAGCTGAACACGCAAAATCTGAGCGAGCGGACACCCTCTCGAATCGTCGAAGTTCTCTTTCATTCGCATCCGCCGATTTCCAAAAGAATCTCGGCGGCGGAGCATTGGATGCGCAAAAACCGGCCAAGCCTTGCGACTTAGCCTGGGTTTTTTTACATTGGGGCTTCTTACAACTGGGGTTTCTTACAGTGGATTTTTCACAGAAGAAGTCCATCGGTCCGGGGTTTACGGCCTCAAGCTTGGGAACGCAGAATTTCTTCGACTCGCTTCAAGTCTTCTTCCGTGTCAACCTCGACCGTATTAAAAGGCGTCTCTTCCACGTAGATATCGATTCCGTTTTCCAGTAATCGCAACTGTTCCAGTCTTTCTGCGGCTTCGAGGCTCGATTCGGGGAGCTTGCAGAATCGCTCCAGCGCCGGTTTGCGATAGGCATAAAATCCAAGGTGCTTGAAATACTCAATGCCGGGGTTCTGGTCGCGATTGAAGGGAATCGTCGATCGCGAAAAATAGAGTGCCCGCCCGTTTTTGTCCGTCACCACTTTTACGGCATTGGGATTCTGCACGTCATGCGCGGCGCAAGGCGTTTTGACGGTGGAAACCATAACTTCCGGTTTGGTCATTGGCTTTAGAAGCGCTTCCAGATGCTCCGGGCGCGCCATCGGCAGGTCGCCCTGGACGTTGACGTAAACGTCGGCTGAGATTCGTTGCGCCACTTCGTGAATGCGGTCGGTGCCGCTTTTATGTTGTGAGGAGGTCATCTCCGCCTTCCAGCCGTGGTCTCTCGCGAACTGCATGACCTCGTCCGCGTCCGTTGCAATGATTACGTCGCGCAGAAGCGGAGATTTCTTGACCGACTCGTAGACGTGCGCCAGCATCGGTTTCCCTGCAATCTCGCGCAGGACTTTGCGCGGTAGCCGTGTAGAGGCCAGCCGCGCAGGGATAATAGCTATGGCGTTAATGGAGTTTCTCCCAAATGACCTTGAGGGTGAAAAAAGACCTTGAGTGGCCTTATGGACGTTAGCTCTTTGCCTCTCTCGATTTCTGCAGCTTGGCCGACTTCTCTTCGACGCCCTTTGCCAGCTTTTCTTTGTGTTGCTTCAGCTTCTCCGCAACTTTGCTGTCGCTGAGCCCTATCATTTGCGCGGCCAGGATGCCCGCATTGGTCGCTCCGGGCTTTCCAATAGCTACGGTGGCGACCGGAATGCCCGCCGGCATTTGAACGACGGAGAGCAGAGAGTCGAGTCCATTGAGAGAGGTGGAAGGAATGGGGACGCCAATTACTGGAATGGTTGTTTCTGCGGCAATGACTCCCGCCAGATGGGCCGCGCCGCCTGCTCCGGCAATGATTGCCTTGATGCCGCGGCTTGCAGCCTTGCGCGCAAATTCCCCGGTGCGCGCCGGGGAGCGGTGTGCCGAGGTCACATCGATTTCGTAAGCAATGCCAAAGTCCTCAAGTGCTTTGGCTGCTTCATTCATGATTTCCAGATCAGAGTCCGAACCCATCACAATAGCGACGACTGGATTTTCCGTCATCAAATATTCTCCAAAGTTTCTTTAAGTTATTTTTTTTGAGTGCGAGCTACGAACCGCCGGCCCGTTTTGCTCCAATATCCTTGCGGTAGTGCATGCCTTCAAATTCAATCTGTTCCACGGCGCGATAGGCGCGCTCCACGGCTTCGTCCAACGTTCCTCCCAGGGCGGTTACGCCCAGAACGCGGCCTCCGCTGGAATAAAAAGAGCCTTCTTGCTGCACGGTGCCGGCATGGAAAACTTTGGCGTTTTCCATTGCCGCTGCACGCTCCAGCCCGGAAATTTTCTTGCCTGTTACAAAGCTGCCCGGATATCCTCCGGAAGCGACAACCACGCAGCATGAGGCGTCCGGGAACCACCGGAACATATTTTCCGTGATCCGTCCGTCGATGGATGCTTCGATGGCTTCCACCAGGTCGCTTTCAAGTCTCATCAGGATGGCTTGGGTCTCAGGATCGCCGAAACGGCAGTTGAATTCCAGAACCATGGGGCCGCGCGCTGTCATCATCAACCCGCAATACAGAATGCCCTTATACGCGGCGTCTTCGGATTTCATGCCGCTCACTACGGGCCGCGCAACGTGGTTAAGCAGCCATTCAACCATCGGCGGATCGATCAAGGAATCCGTGGAATAGGCGCCCATGCCGCCGGTATTGGCCCCTGTGTCACCATCGCCCACGCGCTTGTGATCTCTCGATGCGGCCAGCGGCACAACTCGCTCGCCGTCGCACAGGACCAGGAACGATACCTCTTCACCCTGTAGGAACTCTTCCAGCACCACTTTGCTTGCCGCGCTGCCCAGGAGTTTTCCGCTGAACATTTCTTCGCCAACGGCTGCGGCTTCCTCTTTGGTGGAGGCAATCACCACGCCTTTGCCGGCGGCCAGGCCGTCCGCCTTCACGACTACAGGCGTGGAAAATAGGCCGAGGGATTTCCGCAACTCCTCTGCCGAGGAGCACACCGCGTAATGAGCGGTGGGAATTTTGTGCCGCTGCATGAACTCTTTGGCAAAGCTTTTGCTCGATTCGAGCTGCGCGGCTGCCTGCGTAGGTCCAAAAATGCGCAATCCACGCCTCGAAAACTCGTCCACGATTCCCAGTGAAAGAGGTATCTCCGGGCCCACAACTGTAATATCCGGTTGCTCCTGATGCGCGAGGGCGAGCAGGCCCGCAATATTTTTGGGATCGCCGGGTAGGCAGTGGGCCTCCACGCAGATGCCTCCATTACCGGGCGCGCACAACACTGCGGACACACGGGGCGATTGCCGCAGCTTCCATGCCAGCGCGTGCTCTCTTCCTCCGTTGCCGATGACCAATATTTTCATGATTTTAAGAAGACCTTTGAGGATAAATCAAAGTCGCACCCGTGTGCGAGAGACGGGTTGCGCAGGAGGGATACGGCTCATGGATGGCACAGGAGGAATGGCCGCCCGGGGAACATTTATCTTTTATCTTTGCAATTTTAGGAACGTTTAAGTCGCCGATACCGATAGCCTTTCTTTTTGAATTCCTTGTTCAGGTATGTGCCCTTGGATTCGGCTGCCTGAAATGCCTCATATTCTTCAAGAGGCACCTCGAGATATTGATAAACATCACCGGTATCGCGATACTCCAACTCGAGCACGCGTTCGCTTGGGTTGTAGCCCATGCTGAGGATCGTGATGGAATCGATTGGTATACGCTGCATGTTATATCGAATAATACTTGGGTAGTTACCGCCGTAATCACGACTTTGGTAACCTTGTTCCCTCGTTTGTAGTCCCATTAAGGTTCTACCTGCGAGAGCTATGGAACGTGTTCGACATCTGTGCGCTTGCCTGATCTTATTCTTTTCAGGCGTCCTCTGCTGCGAAGCGAAGAACCTCGCGGTAGTCGTCAACAAAAATAATGCTACGCCTAATCTTGCCGTGGCGGACTTGAGTAAGATCGTCAAGTTCGAAAACCGTAAATGGCCCGATGGGCGGGACATCGTCTTGGTGCTTCTCGATCCTTCTTCCACGGAAATGCAGGCGGTCGCGAAGCTCTTCAAAATACAGCCCGAAGTATTCAAAACTCTCCTCGGGATTCACAAAGCCTCGGTGGTCATCGTTCATTCCCAGCAAGAGATGCTCCGTTCGGTGGAAGCTACCCGGGGAGCGATTGGACTCCTGGATGTCTACTCTATCAGCAAGGAAATTCGTGTAGTACGGGTAGACGGCAAGCTGCCTCTGGAGCAAGGATACTTCTTTCGGGCTCTTTAATAGGACATAGATCATAGCATGACCCAAGCCAGAGCCGTAGTTACCGCGGCATGCAGCACAGTGCTGTTTTGCGCCCATCTGTTTGCTTCTCCATTTGTTTCAAAGAGCCATGCCCGCGACACGCAGCCTCCTCAATCGGGCATTGAAGTAACCACCAAGTCAGCCACGGCCCGCGCCGATTTCGAGGAAGGGCTTTCCAAATGCCAAACGCTGCATTTGCAGGAGGGATTTCAGGCTTGGCGTAAGGCCGCGAAAGAAGATCCACAATTTGCACTGGTTCACATACTGCTTGCCAATTTTTCTCCGGATCCCGGCGAACAAATTGCAGAGCGCGGCAAAGCTTTGGCCACGCGGAAGTTTGCGGGCAAAGAAGAACAATTGGTGATTGATTGGCTTGGGAACTCCAGCCAGGGAAAATGGGTTCCTGCCATCCAGGCGATGAATGAGACCCTGAGCGAGTACAAAAACCACAAATTCGTATTGTGGCTTGCGGGGATGTGGTTTACCAACCAGCAGGAATGGATCCGCGCGATTCCCCTCTATGAACAAACCATTGCGTTGGATTCTGGATTTGCCGATGGCTGGAACAGCTTGGCTTACTGCTATGCGCGAACCCGTCAGTTCGACAAGGCTTTTACGGCGATGCAGAAATACACGGAGTTGCTGCCGAATGAAGCGAACCCCCAGGATTCCTTTGCGGAGATTTCGCGCATGGCGGGAAGATACGACCAGGCGCTGTCGCACTACCATGAGTCGTTGAAAATCGACCCTGGATTTGTGGAATCTCAGTTGGGCATTGGAGATACCTATGCCCTCATGGGAGAAGAAGCCAAGGCGCGCGTCGAATATTCCGCCGCAGTGCAGAAAGCCGCGGACAAAGTGCAAAAAGCGCGTTGGTCCCTGCAGTCCGCCGCCACCTACGTCCGGGAAAACAATTATTCCGCCGCCGATGTTGCGTTTGAGTCGGTGGCTCGCCAAGCTCATGAAAGCGGCCTCGGCAATGTTGAGGCTGAGGCTTATCGCCTGATGTCCCTTTATCAGCCTAACCACGCGAAAGCGCTGGATCTCTTACAAAAGGCGGCGACGGCGGTTGATGAGGAGCGCCATAAGCTCCCTCAATCTTTGCGAGATCAAGAGATGGCCGCCGTGTTGCGAGCGCGGGTGGATCGGGCAGTCGATGCGGGAAACATGGAATTGGCGGCCGGCACGCTGAAGGGTCTTGAAAAGATAGCAGCCACCAGCAGCGATGGGGCTGTACATCTCTCTCTCGGAGCGGCATCGGGAGCCGTTCTGCTGGCGCAAGGCAAGGTCCAGGAAGCTATTTCCCAACTTGAAGACGACGACCGCAATCCTGTTTCGATGAAGCGCCTTGCCCAGGCGTATGAGATGGCCGGAGAAAGGGAGAAAGCAAAGCAGGTTTCGGAAAATCTCGTTGCTTTCAACGAACCCGTGCTGGAGCAAGCCCTGGTTGTCGCGCCCCTCCGCCGAAACGTCAATAAGTAGAAGGCTGGGAGCTTGCCGATCCCTTCCAATTCTCTCCCACCCGTGTCTATCGGCGTAAAAGCTACTACTACGTTCAATCCACAATTACCTCTGTAACCTTGGCAGGTTGGCCCACAGAGGATTAACTAAAGGTCAAGTTGGATTGCTGAATATCTCTCGACCTCTTTTCCTTACGATCGAACGACCAAGAACCAAGGACCGATGAACCGGGGAGAGAGCTAGGTCGGGATAGCGCGACCCATATTCCAGAAAAGGGTAGGTATGCCCTTCAGAACTCTTACTATCATCATTTTGTGTTGTTCAACGGTTTTTGCGGCTGCGCCGACCCAGGAAGCGGGCGAGATGCATTTGAGCACGCATTCCTCGAAGGCGCGGGCATTTTTTCAGGAAGGCCTCGCCAAGATGGAGCAACTGCACATTCAGGCGGGACTGCAAAACTGGCGCAATGCCGCCCAAGCCGATCATCACTTCGCACTTGCTCATATATTCCTTGCCTATTTTGCCCAGGATCCAACCGAGCAATTTGCCGAGCGAGAGAAAGCTTTGGCGACCCGCCATTCGGCGGGTCCGGAAGAGCGCTTGATTGTCGATTGGTTGGCCAATGCCGGACAGAGCCAATATGTTCCTGCAATCCAGGCGATGAACTCGGCGCTAGGGGAATACAAACAGGATAAGCATCTGGCATGGCTCGCTGGTTGGTGGGTGATGGTGACTCAGAACGAGCCAACCAGGGCAATTCCTATCTTTGAGCGTGCCATTCAGCTTGATCCACAGTTTGCCGACCCCTGGAATGAAGCTGCTTACTGCTATGCGCGGATCGGGGATTTCGATGAGGCATTCCGGCACGTCAAAAAATATGCTGAGCTGCTGCCGAATGAAGCGAACCCGCAGGATTCTTATGCGGAGTTTTCCCGCATGGCTGGCCGCTTTGAAGATGCTTTGACCCACTATCGTGCCTCGCTCAAGATCGATCCAACGTTCAATGAGTCGCAACTTGGCTTAGGGGATACCTATGCGCTCATGGGTGACGAGCCGCGAGCGCGGGCCGAGTATGCAATCGCCATTCAAAAAGCTACAAAAGTCCAGTCGGTTTTATGGTCGCTCCAATCGGCGGCCACCTACTACCGCGAAGGAGACACTAAGGCGGCCAGCCAGGCTTTTCTAGCTGTGGCCGAGCAGGCACACAAGGCCGACTTTGGCAACGTGGAGGCGGAGGCCTACCGAAGCATCGCTCTATACGAGACGGATAGCGCTTTGGCAGGGAATGCGCTGCAAAAGGCCGAGGTTGCCCTGCACGAAGGACACAAAGTCCCTCAAGCTATCGTTGACCTTGAACTGGCGGCGATCCTTCGAACGAGGGTCGAACGGGCCATTCGCGACAAGAATATGGAACTCGCCAACGAAACTCTGAGGCAGCTGTCCAATCTCGCAAACGCAGGAGCAGATGAAAATCTGCAATTGATCTATCACGGTGCGGCTGGGGCGGTCCTGCTTGCTCAGGACAAATATGAAGACGCGGTCTCCAATTTTGAGGAGGACTCGCGCAGTCCGATGTCTATGTTGGGTTTGGTGCGGGCCTACGAGAAGACGGGCGACAAGGAAAAAGCCGGAAAAATCGGCGCCCGGCTGGCGAGCCTAAATGAGCCAAGCATAGAGCAGGCGGTGGTGACTTCGGCGTTCCGCAAGCATCACGGTACAGCCGCGCGCTTAGGCCCGAAAATTCAAAAATAGTACGGCGTTGTACTCCCCGGAGGAAACCCGCCTGGATCGTGGCGGGCTTTCTTTTTGGGCCAAAAGCTGGGGTCCGGAAAGCCGGTTTTCGTAAATTTTTCCCCGAAAGCACCGTCACACGGTCCTCCCAGCACATAATTTCTCCGCAAATTTTTGCCCGTACGGCGTTCTACGAGGTGATCTCTGCCAATTGGAGGGAGACCGCGTTACCCGGGCACATAAGCCACGAACATGCTTTTATGCTTTATGATTGATGCAACTTGAGCCCGCATCAAACAAATGTGAGAATCGTCTGAGGTGTTGCGCTGAATGAGTGCGCTGAATGAAGCGCGTTAAACGACGTGCGCTGAATTTGGAATTCGGGGGGGCATGAAAGGCTTCGGCATCCCCCAAGGGCTCTTGATGGACTCCCAAGGAAATCGTCAGTTACATTGATAAACATCTCTTATGGATTTGCGAAGTGTCTTCCGCGCAAGGAAGTCTTGAAAGGAGATTGGATGAAAGCTGGAATTTTCGCCGCCCTGCTTGCGCTGTTGGCATTTGGCGCAGGGTGTAGCAAGACGAACAATAACTCCGTATATGTATTGGGCCAGGGCACGAACGATGTGTTTGGCTTTAAGCAGAACGCTTCAGGAGCCCTTCAACCGTTCACAGGTACACCTCTCAGTGCTACCGGCTCCGTTCCAGTGGCTGTATTGATCCACCCTTCAAGACAGTTTGCCTACATAGCTAACTTTTCCGATGGAACGATCACGGTTCTTATCCGTAATGTCGGCAATGGAGAGTTGAGTGTTCCGCCCTTGCCTCCGAATACGATCAATACTCCCCCGCCCATCATTGCCGGCACAAATCCGGTATCCATGGCGCTCACGGCGGATGGCCGTTTTGTTTATGTGCTGAACCAGGGCTCCAACGATATTTCCGCCTTTACGGTGGACGTAGGAAACGACACGTTGGATCACATTGCGAACCCAGCGAAAGATCCCATCACCAATACACCGCTGGCCACATTTCCGACCGCTGCGAATCCAATTTTTATGGTTGTCTCTCCCGATTCCAAATCGCTGTATGTCGCCAGTGTGGATAATCTCGCGAATCCTACAGTCGGTTCGATCTCCGGATTTTCTATCAACTCCGATGGCACCCTCACGGCTTTGCAGTCGCCTGCTGTCACCGCTGGCGTAAATCCCACCTTCCTTGCGATCGAGCCAAGAGCCAAATTTCTCTATGCCTCCGATCATGCGAGCAATTCGATCCTGGCCTTCTCCATCCAAGCAGGTGGAGCGCTTTCTCCGGTGAGCGGTTCTCCGTTCCCGGCAGGGACAAATCCGAGCGGCTTGGCAATTAATACCTCGGGAACCTTCCTGCTCGCGGCCAATCAGGGTTCGAACAATATCTCGGGCTTCACGATTTCGGGTACGGGAGCACTCTCCGCAGTGGCTGGCTCCCCGTTTACTGCAGGTGTGAATCCGGTTTTCGTGGCGTTTGATCGAGCCAACAACTTTGTCTACGTGGCCGATCAGGGATCGAACGACATCGGAGCTTTTGCGCTGATCAACGGGACCCAGTTGCGGAGTCTCGTGGGAGCGCCTTTCGCAATAGGAACCTCGCCTTCCTGGATTGCGACCACGCCTTAAAAAAAGATTGCGACGACGCCTTAAAAAAAGACTGCGCCTACGCCCTAAAGAAAATAGAGCAAGTTCCGGACTAGAGTTGTTTTCACCGCTAAGCGGGGTTCAGGAACTTGAAAACTCAAGGCGGCTTTTCCGCGAAAAAAGCCGCCGAGAAAAAATGGAAAATCGCTTCCTTCTTGCCCCTCCCAACCTCGTGTCACCTTCATGGTTGGGGCTCTGAAGATTTTGCTACCCTGCAGTAATCGAGATTGAAACGTTTTTCCCCGCCAACCCTGCTATGTCGGCTTCCAGAAAGCTAAATTGGATGGAGCCGGCTTGCTTGGGAACGGGCAGATCCAGAAAACTCAATGGAAGGCCGCTCCCGATTGCCCTGCCTTCTTGTTTGGTCTGTCCGCCATCGAGCGACCAGGAAATTCGGAAGCTCCCCCAGCATAAGATCCTTAGTGTCTTACCGGCTTGTATCTTCTTAATTTGCCGCGAGGGCTTCCACAATTCGAAATTGCTGCGTTCGTGTTTTTGGAGATAGCGGTTGGCCACGGGCGGGAGACAGTCAAACACTTTTCCATCGGAAACAGAGCGCAGCAGCTTGACGTATTCCGCGTGAGCCCAAACCAGGGGCATTGCCGAGCCCGCCGGTTTTCCAAAATACATGAACGCTTCGGGAATATCCGGCTCATCCCAGATTTGCTCCGGCAAGAGTCCGCCGTTACTCGCAAAACCTTCGATAGCTGCAATCAAAGAGCGAATGTTGCGGCCCGCGGCTAATTCGTAGTGCGCGCGCTCGCCGGTAAGCAGCGGCCAGGCACGGCCAATGCCCCAGCCTGTGTAGGGTTTTCCGTCCGCGTGCGGGCCGTAACCATCGTGATTGTAGCGGCGCCATGCTGGGCCAACGGAGGTTGTCACCTTCAAAACCTCATCGACAACCCGCAGAGAATCTTCCATGAGGGAATCGCCGGCCTTGCGGATGCCGTAGCGTACAAGCTCCAGGAAACCTGCGTCGATTACGTTCTTGGCGGGAAACTGCGATTGTTCGTTGGGACCACGATTGGCGATGGTGATGATTCCGGAGTTGGGATCTTCTACGGGAGCAATATCGTCGCTTTGAATAGGAAGGATTCTGATGTAGTGCCGCCGGATTCCTGCAACAAGTTCGCCATCGGTGGTAACGGTCCAGGTCTCGATATGCGCTTCCAGAAAATCGGCATACTCCTCAATGAACTTTGCGGCTTGCGCGTCTCCGCGCGCGCGCGCCATATCGGCTGCGCAAATCAGGGCCGCAATGTTGGCGGCCAGGGTCGAAGGAGAGTATCCGCTCACTTCTTCCCATCTCTCTTGTTGGGTCCGGGGGCCATATTGAACGATGTAAGCCGCCGCCGCTTTGACCATCGGATAAGGATCGAAATCTTCGAGCGCCTTCTGGTTCCATAAGCGCCAAGCCAGAATGATGGGGAAAGCTACTTCATCCAGTTGCATGCCATGCCAGTACGGTGTGCCGTCGATCCAGAAGTTTTGGGGGAATCCGCCATCGGGCTGCTGCGAGCAGGCGAGGTAGATGAGGGCTCGTAAGGCGGTAACTTGGTCGCCGCAGGCCATCAGCGCGGTTGCGCTGTTGACCATGTCTCTTGTCCAGACAAGGTGATACCCGCCAAGGTCTTCGTCGCCCATGGCATCGCCCCACGGAATGCTCGCAGAGGCAATCAGGGCTCCAGCAAAGGTCTTATCCTCGTGAGCAAGCAGCAGGTTGCCGCTGGTTCGATAGAGGCATCCACCGTCACCGGCAACCGGTTCCAGGGGCAGGATCTTTCCTCGAACCCGCTGCCATTGCTCCACAAATCTGGCGTGCGACCACGCAAATGGGAAAGCGAGGGCCTGCGTGAGAGTGGAGGTCGCGGCGTGAATGCCATCGCCGAAGGCAATGCCAAAGGTAAACTCGCTGCCTTGGCTCAGATCGACCTCGCCCATGATGGCAACATTTCCGTTTTCAGCGCGATCGAACTCCCAGTCCATGGTGTAGTTATCGTGAAGGTCCTGCCAACCATCGCTGGCTCCCACAAAGCCGCAGGAAGTGCGAAGAAATCCTGGGTTGCTGCCAAGGGCAAGATAGGTGTGATTTTTCCATGCAACCAGCACCCGCCGTCCGGCAACCTCAAGCCCTTCAGAAGAATTGGCCCACCCGCCGACTTCGAGGTGAGGAGCAAGCAATACATAAACGTGCAACTTGCCTTGCCACTCTTTTGCAATCTCGAACTTGGCGTTTACCAGAACGCACGATTGGTGTGGATCGCAGATAACTTCCTTGACCAGGCTGTAGCGTCCCTTCGGGTCGGCGCTCGAAATCCGGTAGCCAAGAGCCTCTGTCTGCAGGTGCTCGATCTTGGCTGTCATGCCCAGGTCGCGTTTCTCCTCGTGGAAAAAGGTCTTGCCGTCTGAAATGAGAAACTGCGCGTCGCGAATTTGCGGGCGATCGATGGTTGGGTAATAAATTTCCGTCAAAATACCCATTGCCAGGGTGAACCATACCCGGCTCGATTGAGAATAGGCTGTGCCGACCCCATCCTTCGAAGCAGGGGACCAGGTTGGCGCTATGCCAGGTTGACCGAAAGCAGGATTGCCGGGAGGAGCAGAGCGGTTAGCCATGGGAAATCTCCAAGAACTAACAGAGTAGCATCTGCCGCTCGCTCTCAATAAATCGAAGCATTCTCGAATCATTCATGCTTGCCCTAGGACGCTAGGAGATCTTGCCGATTTTGATGACGATAAGCGATGCACATACACAGCTTACTTGGCAGGAAGCCGTTGTTGTTGGGATAGAAGCCCGAACTATCAGATCCGGCGTAGACCTGTGCTAGAATCCGGCGGGAACGATCAATTCATGAAACGCCCCGGCGCTCCATGGACGATGCACGATGAAACGCCGGGCTCAAAAGGAACGTCGGCGGCATGGATTTCATTACAGCGGAACGAATTTGCCTCTCCTGTGTGCGCTCTGTCGGCAAAGTTGTTGGAAAGATCGGCGGCCAGGATCCCATCTCGAAGTTCGGCATCGAAGACACCAGCGCCATCGAAGATCTTGTAAACCGGATCGTGACGGATCAAGACATGGGTGTGCCCAGCGCCAAACACAAGGTCGACCCGAATCGGCTTCGGGTAAGTTCCACCACTACCTTCGCGCAGTTGGAGCAAATGATCGTTGAAAACAGTTTGCCTGCATAAAAAAGGTGTCTGGAAATACCTTCTCTCGGTGAACCCCTGGCTCTGTGCCTGTTTGTTTGCGGTCATCTCCATGGCCGGTTCGGGGGCTTGTTTTGGTCAATCGATTACGGATGTAAGCTCCGCTCACACTCCCACAGGTTGGCAGATCCAGGTTCTATTGAGCGATAGTCTCGGCAAAGGGCCGGGCACGTGCAAAATCGTCGATCTTGCCCGCACCCGCGACCTCAATCTGGAAAGTTGCAGCACCAGCGTTATTGGCAACGTAGTGGCGATTCAGGTGGCACCGTCCGAGCCTATGACTTCGGATGTGCCCTATCTCGTTGCGCTCAGCAATCTCGATTTTACCGACCCGGCGCGGCACGTCGAAGTGCTGGTAAAGCTAGTAAAAGTGCCAAAATCCGTGGCTCCGGAAAGCGAGAAAAGCCCAACAGGGAGCGAAACGGGACACTCGTCAGTCTCCAATTCACCCTGCCTGCTCTCGCGTTTCGGCCAGATTGCCCGGGCCAAACTCGGCAGCGCATCGGGGCGAGACGATTCCAATCTGTACTTTTCCGGTCAGATTACCCATTCGAGTGGTCAGGATTTTGAAGGCTCGTATGACGTGAAAGCCGATCTTAGCGGCCGTTGCCTGATCGCCAATACCGTGCACCTGATTGGTCCCGTCCTTGATTTAAAGGGTGGGAGCGACCCCAACACCACGCCGGATAGCCTGAATTTTGCCCTTCAATGGGAATTTCCCCTGGTGTCTCCCCGCGAAGCGCCAATCAGTTCGATCAGGTTGGCGCAGTTTGCCAAGCTGGAGACCACCGACGATTTCCTGCAGCGCAACATCATTTATAACGCGGACCTCCGGGGAGTATTCAGGCCATGGATCTTCAATTCCGCTTCCACCATACGGGCTCATTTGAGGCCGGTGGTTGGCGTGGAAACAGGAAAGAACCTGCGCAGCATCGCACCGCAGTTAGATGGCAATGGAATCGCGCGGTTGAAAGCCGGCACGTCCTTCTTCCTGATTTTCGATCTTGGCAAGCCGGGATTGCAGGACGTGACATTCGAAACGAACTATGACCGGCGTTGGCCCCTGCTGAATGAAATACGTCTTGTGCGCTCGCAGAGCGGTGTGACGGAAATATTCTCTGGCACAAATCCAAGGGACTATGTAAGACAGACGGTCGCCATCGGATTGACGAAGTTTGTCGCGATCAATGTCGCTTATGAATACGGCTCTCTTCCGCCGGTCTATCAGTTTGTGGACAACAAATTTACCTTTGGCATCAGCTTAAGGGCGGCATTCCCAAAGTAGATCGAAGTTTCACTTCCTCCTTGCTTCGATATACACATCCACCAACTTATTCGGATCGTCAATGTGCTCGATGGCCACCCATTTCCAGGAACTGTCGGGAAACATGGGCGCCATCAGCGCCGCAAACTGCAAAACATAAGTGCTGTCATACGGAGCGCCTGTGGGTAATTTCCAGCGATCTTGGAGAAGTTGCTTTCTCTGGGCATCCGGCGCTTTGATCTCCAGCTTTCCCATGTGATAAAGGTCGCCCTCTACAACGGCAAAGCTGTAGGTCACCGTATCGGAGGCGAAAACCGGGGAAGGAGTAATGGCAGCCGCCTCCCGGCCAAATTTCCCAAAGAGCTTTCTCGCTTCATTCAGATCGTGAGTGAGCAGGATTCCATCCACGGGCTTTCCCGTATGCAACGTGATCTTCTTTGAGAGTTCATCCGCCGCGATAAGAGTATTTCCCGCCCATGAATAACCGGCCAGCCGGTATTGTTCCCCTTCGGTAACCGGAATGTCGATGTCAACGGCCCCATTTTTCGTAAGGTGTGGCTTGATCTCGCCAAAGGCGACCTTGAGAAAGCCTCGTTGCTCGTAGACCGGCGTCAAGGAGTCCTTGATTGCAATTTCCAGGGTGCTATTGAGATATTCCATGCCGCGTAAGGGAGAGATGGGTTTTTGCAGCGCCGCCGCATCCATGCGGGTGGCGCCGGGGAAACGGATTTCTCCAATCTTGAGAGTGGAGTCGTTGACTTTGAATAGATAGGCTTTAGGCGGTTTGCCCATCTCGGCTTGGAGTTCGTAGGCTATGTCGTTGGGTAGACCCTTCTGCACGAGCGCCTGCTTCAGTATTGCTACAACGTCGTCGGCCATCGAACCGCTTGTGGGCAGGGAGCCATCATAGAGCGGAACGCCGCCGTGAATTTTGGCCTTCAGTTCTTCGGGGGTAAACCAAACAACGTTCTCAAAGTGAGCGGGCAGAAATTGATCGGTATCTTTAACCTGGAAATCCGCCTCCACTCCGTCTGTGCCCACCGCCGGTTTCAACAGATACTGCACAGACAAAAATGCTCCCGTGCCGTTGAGGCGGTTGGCGGCTTTTTCCAGATCCGCGGCCATGACCTGTGAGTTCAAGGAAAGGCCGCTGGCGCGCACAAGGTCGGCCTCGGAATACCGGCTTGATCCTCGCACCAGGATGCGAACGAGATGATAGTGGTCGTTGAGCGCCCCGCAAACGCTACAGATTGTCAAAAAAAAGAAAACAAGAAAAAGAAATCGAAAGACGCGCATGGCCGGTTTCTAAGGTCTCCGAAAATACAACGCAACGAACGTGCACTGCTTTCCGATCATTGATTTCAAAAGGCGGCAAACGGCATCTTCTTTGGGGCTTGCCGTGGAGCAAATGGGCGATCGAGAAACTGCACAAATGGCGCCATGATTTGAAAATGGCGGATCAATTCCACCGCCAGCTTGGATGAAGTCACGAATCCAAAGTCGAGGCGGTTTTCTAGGTACCACTGTTTATGGCGCAGAAGAGTCGCAGCCGGATGATCTTCAGAAAACCCTTTGGGCATTCGTGTGAGCTGTGCCCCCTGCATCCCGCCAATTGTCTTTCTCAGTGTTTTGTTCGCAAGAATTGCTTCCAGTTCTTCGTGGCGGTCCTGGATTAAATTCCGGATTGCCAGCAGCTCTTCGGGAACCGGCGTGTAGACCCCGCCAAATACCAGAAGCTCTTTTTCCGTAAAGTGAAAATAGAAAGCGCCGCCCTGCTTGCCGGGAGAGTTCTGCAGCGGAAATATTCCGGAAATATGGGTCTTATAAGGAGTCTTGTCGTTTGAGAAGCGCGTGTCGCGATAAATACGAAACAGCGCCTTCTGAGGCGGAGTCACATGCTTCGGGGCAAATTCGGCGAACCCCTCATTAAGGCATCCGAGCAACTCCAGCATAGGAGCTTTGATGGACGACTCATAAACGTCTTTTCGGGGCTGGAACCATTCACGGCGGTTGTTGCGCTTCAAGCTCCGCAAAAATGCCAGGGCTTCGGGCCCGAAGCCCGGAAATTTGCTTCTCATTTTATGTCTTGGGTGATGCCTGGGGTTATACCTTGGAGTGTCTCGGCCTATTGCAAAGCCACGCTCTTCGATCGGATCAACTTCACGACCCGCTCTACAAACTGCCCCAGCGGGACAGTGCCTTCGGGCTGCTGCTGGCCGCGAACGCGCACGTTCACGCTGCCCGCCTCAGCCTCTTTCTCTCCCACCACCAGCAGGAATGGAACTTTCTGCAAGGTATGCTCGCGAACTTTGGCATTCATTTTTTCATTGCGCGCGTCGAGTTCGCCGCGTATTCCCGCGTCTTTGAGCTGTTGCAATACCGTTGCCCCATACTCCGTGTGCTTCTCGCTGATGGGGATCACCGCCACTTGCACCGGCGAAAGCCATACAGGAAACGCCCCTGCATAGTGTTCGATCAGGGTGCCGAAGAACCGTTCCATAGAGCCAAAGAGCGCGCGATGGATCATCAAAGGCCGCTTGCGCGTGCCGTCTTCGGCCACGTATTCAAGCTCAAATCGCTCCGGCAGGTTGAAATCGAATTGCACCGTGCAAAGCTGCCAGGGACGGCCAAGGGCGTCCAGGAGCTTGATGTCGATTTTGGGGCCATAGAAAGCCGCTTCGCCGGGAATGGTTTTATAAGGAATGTCGCGCCGCGTCATAACATTCTCTAAAGCGCGGATCGCCAACTCCCATTTTTCATCGCCGCCCAGGAAGTTCTTGCGGTCGTTCGGGTCCCAAATGCTGAGTTCCACCTGGAATTGCTCAAAGCCAAAAGTCTTCAGCACCGCGAGGGCGAAATCGAGGCATCCCACAATCTCGTCCTCAATCTGTTCAGGAGTGCAGAAGATATGCGCATCGTCCTGGGTAAAACCGCGAACCCGTAGAAGCCCGTGCATCACGCCCGACCGCTCATAACGGTAAACGGTTCCCAACTCTCCGTATCGAACCGGCAGTTCGCGATAAGAGCGCAGCCCGTCCTTGTAGATCAGAATGTGCCCCGGACAATTCATGGGCTTCATCCGGTATTCGGCGTCGTCCAGTTCCATGGGCGCAAACATGTTTTGCGCGTAATAGCCTTCGTGGCCGCTGGTCTTCCAGAGATTGACTCGAAAAACGTGCGGGGTATAGACGAGGGAATAGCCGCGCTTGAGATATTCATCGCGCATCCAGTCTTCCATCTCTTTGCGGATCAGGCCGCCCTTCGGGTGCCAGAAGATAAGCCCTGGTCCCGCCAGCTCCTGAATGCTGAACAGGTCAAGCTGTTTGCCCAGCACGCGATGATCGCGCTTCTTGGCCTCTTCCAGCACCATCAGGTGATGCTCAAGGTCTTTCTTATTGAAAAAGGAGGTGCCGTAGATGCGCTGTAGCTGCTGGTTGTTTTCGTCCCCGAGCCAGTACGCGCCTGCGATGCTTTGCAGCTTAAAAGCCTTGATGCGCCCCGTGGAGGGGACGTGAGGTCCACGGCAAAAATCCACGAACTTGCCGTTGCGATACGTGGAAATGGGCTCCCCCGCCTTGGTGAACTGCTCGATGAAGTGGACCTTCATGAAGTCGCCTTCGGAGCGGAACTTGGCCAGGCCTTCTTCGCGCGGAACGAACTCGCGGTCGAATTTCTCATCGCGGGTCACGACTTCCTGCATACGTTTTTCGATCTTCTCCAGGTCTTCCGGCGTGAAAGGCGTGGGTCGATAGAAGTCGTAGAAGAATCCGCTTTCGGTTGACGGACCATGCCCCAGCTTGGTCTCGGGAAACAGTTCGAGCACTGCCGTCGCCAGCACATGGGCGGAGGAGTGCCTGTAGACTTCGAGGGCATCCGCGTCTTTGTCGGTCAGTAGCCTCAGATCCACGTCCTGATCGAGAGGCTTCGATAGATCGACAAACAGCCAGCCATTTTTCTCAGATGCGCCCGCATGATGGGACGTGTGCGCGGCTGCTTCGCCGGTTGAGTGGTGAGGCTGCTCAGACAACGGCTTTATTTTTGCCACCAGGGCCGATTCGGCTAGCCTGGGGCTGATGGATTTGGCAATGTCGTAAGGGGTAGAGCCCTTGGGAACGTCCCGCTTGCTCCCATCTGGGAGCGTCACTTGAATATTTTCTGGCATAGAAGGAAACCATACCGATTGGCCAGCTAGGCCCTCGGTAACACTACAGAATAAAGTTGTGGATAGGGTTACGTCCAGCGGTGGAGATGCAAAGGGATGCAAAGGAGAAGGCAAATGGGTGCCAAAGCGCCTGCCAAGCTGTTCTTGCCCCCGCGAAAAGAAGCCAGAAGCCCGGCTGCCGGCTCAATTTGGCCAATTTGAGTAGCTGCTTGGATTCAGCCGTAGTGACCCGGTCACAACCAGTGTGTGTTGATCTCCGCGTATGCGGCGTTTTGGATCTGGACTCTCTCCGCATCCCAATTGCCGATGCTCCTTGCGAGCGCCAATCTGGTTCCGAAATCGACTGGCGCAGCCGGAGTTGCAATAACCCCTTCAGCCAAATCACGCCCCGCGCGGCTTGGATGAAATCCAGCTCTGAGATAGAAACCTCGGGCATTGGCTGCGACATTGAGAGCGGTGATGCGAGCCGCTCCGTGGAAGGAAGCACGCAGCGCGGCTTCGTAGAGCAGCAAAGATCCTAATCCGCTGCCTTGAGGTGTTGCATCCACCGTATGGATGGAAAGCGTTCCTCCGCCCACGGAATAGTCTAAGTACCCTCGGTGTGTGCCGGCGGCCCCATCCAGGCCAACATAACGAATCGAATGTGTTCCGCTCGGTCCGACCGGCGCATTGTGATAGGTCACGTTGACTCGCGTTCCACCCACGCCACCAGGCGGATTCGTATAAATAGCCATGATAGGACCTCTCTTAGGACGGTCTATATGCGGAGAAAGTAAGGGAATCCGGTCGAGCCTCGTAAGCATAGAGCCAATCTTTTATTAAGACAAGTCGCACATAAGGCCAATGCACACAAAGACAGGGGGGAATAAGTCACGGGTGGAAGCAAAACCTGGATAACTTGGAGAACCCAGAAGCTTGCCGTTTTGCCGAGGTTTCGGAGTTCATGGCATGGCTCTCTCCCCTGCTATAATCGCCTGCTTCCACCATGAAAATCCGATTTCTTGGCCTCTCTTTCCTGCTGTTCTTTGCTATAGCTTCATTCTCCCAACAAGTCACCGTTGTTCGGGCGGCTCATCTGCTAGATGTGAAAACCGGCCGCACCGTGGACAATGCATCCATCGTGATCGAGGGCGATAAGATCGCCAGCCTTACTGGTGCGGTTCCTGCTGGGGCCACGGTCATCAATCTGGGCAATGTAACTTTGCTGCCCGGCTTGATTGACGCGCATACCCATATCACCAGCGATCCAAGCTTTGGGTATCAGGAACTTGCTGTGTCCAAGCCGATGGAGGCTCTGATCGGAGCGAAGAACGCCAAGATCACCCTTGAAGCCGGATTTACCACGGTGCGCAATGTTGGCGCGAGCGGATATACCGATGTGGCGCTGCGTGATGCCATCGATCAGGGCATGTTGCCGGGACCGCACATGATTGTCAGCGGCCCGGCGCTGGGAATTACCGGCGGACACTGCGACAACAACCTGCTGCCGTTTGACTTCCACTCTACCGCCGAGGGTGTCGCCGATGGCGTGGAAGGCGTCCAGCACAAAGTGCGAGAGGTCATTAAGTACGGCGCCGATGTGATCAAGATATGCGCCACCGGAGGAGTGCTCTCCAAAGGCGACGATCCGCAAGCGGCGCAATATACGCTCGAAGAGATGAAGGCGATTGTGCAAGACGCTCATCGTCTGGGTCGCAAGGTGGCTGCCCACGCGCACGGTGCGCAAGGCATTCTTTGGGCCTCGGAAGCCGGTGTAGATTCGATTGAGCATGGCTCCTATATCGATGATGCAGCCATCAATATGATGAAGGCTAAAGGCACATACCTCGTGCCCACGCTGTATCTCGCCGACTGGCTCAAGGACAACATGACCAAAATAGGTTTGCCGGAGATGTATGCGGCAAAAGAGCGTGCCATCATCCCGATCGTGCACACCAACTTGAAGAAAGCCTTTGATGCCGGAGTTAAGATTGCATTTGGGACCGATGCGGCGGTTTATCCCCACGGCCTGAACGCGCACGAGTTTGCCGTTTACGTGCAAATGGGAATGACTCCGCTGCATGCGATTCAGACGGCCACCATCAACGCCGCCGATCTCCTAGGTTGGTCCGACCGGATTGGAACGCTAGAGGCGGGAAAGTTCGCCGATATGATTGCCGTCCCCGGCGATCCACTCAAAGACATAACGGTTCTTCAGAATCCGGTCTTTGTGATGAAAAGCGGCATGGTCTACAAGAAGCCTCAATAATCCAAACTTCAAATTCAAACCTTTCAAACGAAAAATCGATTGGAACGAACAGCCTGAACTGGGGAGCGCCGAAAGCTATGAAACTGGCTGGTAAGGTCGCCGTGATCACCGGCGGAGGTACAGGAATCGGAAAGGCCATTGCCGTGGCCTGCGCCAAAGAAGGCGCGAATGTGGTGATCTCTGGCCGCCGGAAAGACAAGTTGGATGCGGTTGCCGGGGAAATAGGCAGCAAGTGCCTTCCGGTGCCTGCGGATGCAGGTAGCGCCGAAGATATCGAGCGCCTCGTTAATTCCGCGGTGCGGCATTTCGGTGGAATTCATGTTCTGGTGAACAATGCAGCTCTGCTTTTTGCAGGCACCGCCGAATCCCATAGCGAAGAAGAATGGGACAACACCTTCAACGTGAACGTGCGTGGCGTATGGCTTCTCAGCCGCGCTGTGCTCCCGCATCTACGCGCCGCGGGTGGCGGATCGATTGTCAATATTGGTTCGGTGTTGAGCACCGTAGGAGCGCGGAATCGCCTTGCCTACTCCACCTCCAAAGGGGCCATTCTCGCGCTCACCAAAGCCATGGCGCTCGACCACGCCGCGGAGAAGATTCGGGTGAACTGCATCTGTCCCGGCATTGTAGATACCGATCTAGTGGCCCAGTTCAGCCTGGATGCGAATGCGGTCCAGCAGCGCATTGCCCTTCATCCCTTAGGGAGGTTTGGCCAGCCCGCCGATATCGCGCAGGCTGCATTATTTCTGGCGAGTGACGATTCTTCTTGGGTCACGGGCGCGGCCTTCCCCGTGGATGGCGGGTATACCGCTCACTGATTCAGCCTCCTCACAAGATCCAAGCTTCGTAATTAAGCAATAGAAAAAGGGCACGGAAAGCTCCGTGCCCTTTGCTGAATTTCTTTTAGCCGTAATGCCGCTCTTAGTTTCCTCCCTCAGCCATTGCCGGTGGGGGTGGTAGTTCTCTTTCGATGGGCTTGCGAGGAAACATCTGGTCGCGTTGTGCGGCCTCATAGACAAACGACGCTACGATCACGGCCATTTGCTTGAGATCTTCGGGTTGCAGGCGATCGAAAACATCCATATTGGAGTGGTGTGTGCGCGTTTCATATTCGACCGGGTCCTGAATGAACTGGAAGCCCGGAATGCCCACGGCGTCGAAAGAAAGGTGATCGGTTCCGCCGGTATTGCGCAAACTGATGGTATTCATTCCCAAGTCCGCAAAAGGCTTCATCCAGGCATTGAAGATCGGCTGTACAGCTGTGTTCTCCTGCAGATAAATCCCGCGAATCTTGCCCGTGCCGTTATCCACGTTGAAGTAAACGGAAACCTTCGATTGCTCCGGCTTCACTGTCACCGGGCCGTTTTCACGCCGCGTCAGCGTTGGGTCGCCTTTGCGCTCGGGGTCTTTCGATTCCGGGCGCTCTCCGAAGTGGTGCATCACATACCACTGCGATCCCAGCAAGCCCTCTTCTTCTCCGCTCCACAAACCGATGCGGATGGTGCGGCGCGGCTTCAGGCCAAGGGACTTGAGAATCCGGACGGCCTCCATCATGACCACCGTTCCTGCGCCGTTGTCTGTGGCTCCTGTGCCCGTGTGCCAGGAATCCAGGTGGGCGCCCAGCATCACAACTTCGTCTTTCTTGTCGCTGCCGGGAATCTCGGCGATCGTGTCGTACTGCGTGGTGGCGTCGTCATAAAACGTGTTCTTCACGTTTAACTCCAGCTCCACCGGCTTCTTTTGCGCCAGCAATCGAGCGATCCGGCTCCAATGCTCCACGGCCATGGTGAGCTGCGGAATATTGCTGGTCTGGCCGGCCTTATAAGAACCG
>DATGIO010000043.1:0-389714 GCA_035295685.1 Candidatus Angelobacter sp. | reverse complement strand
GCGCTCAATCACAAACCTCAGCTCTTCATCGGTATAAAACTCCAGGCGCAGCAGAATGCCGAATCGCGACCGCAAAGGCGCTGAAAGCAGTCCCGCTCGGGTGGTGGCTGCCACGAATGTGAATGGACTTACGTCGATCGTGTGAGTGCGCGCGGAGGGGCCCTGGCCGATGATGATGTCCAGCTTGTAATCCTCCAGCGCCGAATACAAAATCTCTTCCAAGGCAGGTTGCAGGCGATGAACCTCGTCGAAGAAAAGCACCTGCTTGTCGCTGAGGTTGGTCAAAATGGCCGTAAGATCGCCCTTGATCTGGATGGCGGGACCCGCCGTTTGTTGGCACGCCACGCCCATTTCATTGGCGATGATCGTTGCCAGGGTGGTTTTCCCAAGTCCGGGCGGTCCATACAGCAAAATGTGGTCGAGCGCCTCTCCCCGGGATTTGGCCGCCTCCACCGCCACCGATAGATTGTCCTTCACCTTTTTTTGGCCGATGAACTCCCGCAAGAACCTTGGGCGCAGCTTCAGTTCGTAGGAAGCATCGTCGTCGCCCTGCGTAGCGGAAACTAACCGGTCTTTCTCGGTAGCTTCCTTGTCCGTGGGCCTGTGATTGGGTGCGGGCACAGGGCGATGGTAAAGCGAACACTACCCAAATAGCAATTGGGAGCCGAGGAGGGAAACGAGGAGGGAGCAGAGGAGGAATGAGGAATGCTTTGTGGCGCTGACCCCGATTCCAATTCCAAAATTGAGGACCCACAAGAAACCGGACGCCCCAGATTGGAATCGGAACGCCAAACCTAAAATCACCAAAAATCAAAAGGGGCACAATTTCTGTGCCCCACTCAAAGATCTGTAACCTGAAGATCGGTAATCGGTGCGTCCTTAAGATCTCGCTCTACAGATCCGGAGATCCACCGCGCGCGTGCTCTCTCTAGGAATCTACAATCGCGCTCCCTTGTTTAGGCGGGATTTCCACCCCGGTGTTCGGAATCTATGCTGCCTGTTGCGGACCAGTCTGAAGCCGCTCTTCAACCTCTGCGCTGATGCGCTCGATAAACGAAACCGGCTGTCCCGGCGTTTGGGTGGTAAGCCCTTCTCGCAGAAGCCGTAGAAACTGCGTACTGCGTCGCAATTGATCGATGTCCGTCACTTCCTGCGCCTTCGACGAATCCGCGCGTACGGCGGCGTCCATATACTTCCAAAGAAAGTCCCGCATATTATCCAGGGCCAGCTTCAGGTTTGCGATTTGCGCAACGCTCAGTTCATTCACCAGTTGTGGGGGTGCGCTGCCGGCATGTTCCGGCAAGACCATCCAATAAAATTCCTCGTGCAAAGATTCAAGTTCGTTCGTAATCGCTAGCAGACGCTGTTTCAAGTTCGAGGGATCGGTTTGCTGTGGGTACCCAGACATAAAGACTCCAGTTCTACTTGTTAGAATGCGCCACGGGTATCTCGGATGCGTTACTCAAGTACATGTTCACCTAGCCCCTGCCCTGGTTCGCGTCTCGTCTTAGCCGAATTGCGGCGTTTTGTCCTGCTCTTGAAACATAAAACGCAAAACGCAGGTAAATCCCTCGCTTAATTTCAGGGATTTATCGTAATGATCCGCGTGTCCCTCGCTAAACTAAGTCCTGCCTCGCTAACAAGTCTGATCGATGCGTGGGCTGGCATGAAGGGGAATAC
Source organism: Candidatus Angelobacter sp. (assembly GCA_035295685.1). Classification (GTDB taxonomy): domain Bacteria; phylum Acidobacteriota; class Terriglobia; order Terriglobales; family Acidobacteriaceae; genus Angelobacter. The sequence goes on along the minus strand of DATGIO010000043.1, from coordinate 388,034 downwards.
AGGCTTCACTGTAGGCGCTTTTAGTGTGGAGAGGGTACCGCTACAATGAATCTGTCCAATGTATCGCCGAAAGATTACCGTTTCTTACAAAGATGGGTCAGACAAAGATGGGGCAGACCTGCATCCCTGTCCGGTCAAATGGCTGGACAGCTTCTCCATGCGCAACTTTACCAACGACTCGATTTTTGATGACACCCTCCCAACCGGAGACGGCGAAATGGCGGTCGGCAGCCGCGTGCCCCTCGATCAGCTCAAAGCTTCCATGGAGGATTGGTTCAGGCGAAAGAGCTACCTGCCCAAAGAGTCGGAATTGGTGGTAAGGGAGAAATAGCGGGAGTTATTCTGCCGCCATCACTTTCATCACGATCAGGAATTTGTCGTCCACATTCATGCTGGCGGTTGAGTAGCTCGCGGCCTCCGTTAGCACGGCATCCACGATTCCCTGAGCATTCTTCTCTCGGTTCCTCTGGACGCACTCGGCTAGCCGCAGCGTGCCATATTCCTGGTTCTGCTCGTCGGCCACTTCCAGCACTCCATCAGTGCAACAGACGAGCACGTCGCCCGCATTCAATTGAATGGAGCCTCGTGTGTAATCCGCGGCGGGGAAAACGCCGATCACCGTGCCGCCCTCTTCCAGCAGCTTGATCTCGCCCGTGGTCCCGCGCACCAAGACCGGAGGCACATGCCCCGCGTTGATGTAGTGAATAATGTTCCGCCGGGTATCGACCAGGCCCAGAAATACGCTGAGATATTTTCCAGCCTTGGTCTTGTTGTAGAGCATTTCATTGAGCGAAAACGCCAGCACCTCCAGGGAGTGAAGGTGCATCACCAGGGCCCGCAACGTAGACTGCAGGTTCGACATGACGAGTGCGGAAGAGACTCCTTTTCCTTCCACGTCGGCAATCACAAATAGCAGCGACTGCGGGCCCAGGTTCAGGAAATCGTAATAGTCGCCTCCAACCTCAAAGCAAGGGTCGCTCAGGACGGCAATGTCGTATCCCGGCACCACAGGCGTTGTATCCGGAAGCAGGCTCCGCTGAATCGACCGCGCCAGCGCCAGGTCTTGCTCATGGCGCTGCTTCTCCAGCAAATCGCGATGCATCCGTGCGTTTTCCAGGGCCATCGCCATGTGCCCGGAGAGGCGGCGGAGAAACGCCGCGTCCTCTGCCGAAAAGCGGCCACTCTCGGCGTTCAGAAGCTCAACCACGCCCACGATCCGTCCCGAATGATGTCGTATCGGCACGCATAGCAGCGATTTGGTCCGATAGTTGAATTTTTGGTCGAAACGCGGATTGAAGTAACTTAGGGTGTAGGCATCTTCAACGTTGATGACCTCGCCGGTTGCGGCGACTCTTCCCGCAACGCCCTGCCCCAGAGGCAACCGTATCTCCTGGTGGTCCAATCCCGAAGCCACAATCGACCACAGCTCATTTCTTCGGCTGTCTACCAGGAAAACGCTGGCGCGCTCCGACTTTACCTCTGTGCTTGCAATCTTAAGGATCAGCTCCAGCAACTCTGCCAAGTCAAGTGTGGAGTTCAGCAGGCGCGTCGCCTCGAAAAGCATCGAGAGCTGATTGATCTGCTTGTCTTTTTCCTCGGTGTTGAGGGCCTGCCGCAGCCGTGCCGCGCTCATCTCCGAATAGGGCCGCCACCATGCCAGCACCTCGTCAGAGGCTTCCTCTTCGGTATAGATCGCTAAGGCCCCAATCAATTTGTTGTCGGCCACCAACGGATAGCCGCTGATGAAGTTCAGCCCCGAGCTGCGCCCGAAATCCTGATCGTCTCCGCCCAGGCTCTCAAGCGGCGTGTTTTCCATGGCCTTGCGGTTGTGGGCGATATTCCCGATGGCTCCCGAATTTGCAGGTGCGAAATCAAGCCGATGCTCGGCTGAAAGGCCGTCTGCATGGGTCAGATAGCAGGAAAAAGAGGTCTCGTCCCAAAGCCATAGCTCGGCCCGGTCGGCATCCAGGTCTTCCACCAGCATTTTGGTCAGGTTGGCGATGGCGTCGTCGGCGCTGCGGGTAAACGCGGCGGCTGCACTGGCAAACGCGTTCACATAGTTCTTACTTTGCGTCTTCGCTTTTGGCAAACCGGCCACCCAAGCTTCCATCAGTCCCTTGGCCGCCATCTTTTTTGCTTTTCACAGACGCGAGGGGCTTACGGAAGAGAAAGTGCGTTTAGTGTATGAAGAAGCCGCTTCCTTTGTAAAGGGCGCAACGAAAACTCCTCTGTGTGATTCGTGCCAAGACCCGGGCCCGACCAGATCCAAGACCGCTCTTTAAGCAATATATCTGAGATTTGGCCTGTGCATCTTCATCGATAAGTTAGAGGTTGCCATTCGCTGCCCCGTTTGAGCGCCAAGGCGATCGGTCTAGGTGGCCCCTTCTTAGGAACCGTAACCTCTGCCCAAAGTTCGTCGCCGGCTTCCAGACGGGGAACTACGCCATGTTCTGGCAGGAAAAAATCAACGGGCGGTGTGAGCATGAGAGGGATCGTTTGACTCTCTGGACGACTGCGCGGACGGTTTGCCATAAAAACATAGAGCCTTGACGAATCAGCGCTACTATGGGCGACGAGTTGACCGTGCTCGACAGCGAGATCGACGCCCTGAGGGTACGTGCCCCGGTCATTACCCTTGTATAGCTCCTCTGTTGGAACCTGTACCTCAAGACTGAGCGTCAGATATCTACCCCGGATTGGCAAATCAGGGTCGACGGCTCCCGTCTTTACCCAAACCCGCGGTCGAGTAGCGCGATCATACAGCAACTTTCCAGCGAGGCTGCAGATGATTAAGACATGAAGAAGGGTCACAATCAGGCCTTTAGAAATGTTACGCATCATTTTTTCCTCCGTCTCCCCTGGATCATGCTCCAGCTTTGGTAGCTGCTGCGTGCGCGATCAAGTCATTGCGTAGTCGATTGAGCAGCCATCCTCCAACGAGGAAGATTGTCCCTAAAAGGATCAGTCCCATGGATCTCCCTAGCTTGTCCAGGACCGAGGAAAAGTAAAAAGCGATCACAGTCAAGGCAAATATTGCTGTTCCAAAGTTGATGAACAGCCGTCGATTTTCGGCGACACCCCAGAAACACAGAGCGCAGGCTCCTAGCGCTACCCACAAATAGATCCACGGATCGCTTTCAGGGGGAATGTGCCCGGCTAAGGATACCGAGCACAAACACCCAGGCTGCAGCTGCAAATACCGGGAAGAAGCTCTTCTTGCGGTAAAACACGGCCATCGCCAGCACCGGTAGATAAGCGCCGGCATAGCCGGAAAAAGTGAGGGATACAGGTGGCTGTGAGCGATAATAACCCCGATTCCAACTTGGATTGCCGGACCACATCACATCGGCCAAGAGCGGAATGAGGAAGAGTCCTCCAGCCCAATTCAATCCTTGGCGCAAAGGCTTACCCGAGTCCCGATCAGATTCCGAGAAATAGAAAAGGGATAGCAAGAGTAGCCCCTGCGCGGCAATGTTCCACGCGCTGGAATACTTCTCCGTCGCTAGGCTCCATTCACCCCCTAGCCACGCGGGAATCAGAATTGCCGCAAGTAACGCCTGGGGCCATTGCCTCAAGATGAGCCATGCCAGAAGGGCGCCTAGCGCCCATAACATGAGTCCGCCGGGCCAGTGCTCTTCTAGGTTGAAAATCTGTCCAGCCAGGAAGATGCCTGCGCCCAGCGAAACCGTGCCTGCTACGTGTAAGCCCGTTCCCACTACTGGCGCCTTTGCGCTGAGGAGGCTTGCGGCGCCATGGAAAGCCACAACCATCGCCAGAACAAGTAGAAATCGTTGTTCCGGCGAGAAGTGGTCCCAGTGCGAGGCCACGAACAACAAAACTCCCGCGCATAATGTGAGGACTCCGAATCCGACCGCAAGGATCGACGGCAGGTGCAACCGCCTTCTTCCCGAATTCTGCTCAAATTGACGTATCCGCTCGACCGTAACCGTATCAACGATCTGGGCGTCCACCCAACGTCGCACGTCTTTCTCCCAGGACAATTTGTACTCTCCTTGTCCAAAGATCGCGCAAATTCACGTACCTTGCGCAGGTACTTACAGAATTCAATATGTTGCTTATTTTCAGTATTTTGCAGAATATCGCCGATTTTTGACGGATGGGTGTTCTGCTTCTAAGTTATTGAAATAAAAAGATATATGTTTGAAATAAAAAGAAGGTTTTCGGCTGCCTGAGTTGAGTCCGGAAGCTACTCTGTAGCAGAATTCCTCGTCAAAAGACAGTATGATAGACCGACCCTTTATGAAGTTTCCGTTAAACCGTAAGCTTTTGGCCGGGCTAAGCACTGGACTCTTGCTCTTCGTTGCCTGTCAGAGCAAAGACCATAAGAAGGTTATAACTCCGCCTCCCCAGGCAGTGGCTCCTTCTATGCCCACGCCGGTCGTGGTCGCAATTGCGCCTACGCCGAAGCCGGAACCCACTCCGCCACCGCCCGATCCTGTGATCAAGACGATCGACGAAGCGGAGAAGGCTTATCAGTCGGGTTTAGTGGACTACAAGGCTGGCCACCTGGACGCGGCCAAGCAGGATTTCAATCATGCGGTCGATGTCCTCATGCAAGGCCCCGTGGATATAAACCACGACGACCGCCTGCAAAATCAGTTCGATAAGATCACCGAAGAAATTCATAAACTGGAAATGGCTGCCTTCAAGGAAGGCGATGGCTTTACCGCCCAGCAATCCGAACCGGCTCCCATCGACGAAGCCAATCAGCTCACTTTTCCAGCCGATCCCAACATGACGGCCAAGGTCGAGGCCAGCCTGAGAAATACCCAATCCGACCTGCCGTTGGTCATCAACGATTACGTAGCCGGATACATCAATTACTTCGCCAGCCGGGGCCGTGGTGTCTTCGAGCGCGCCGCCGTTCGTTCCGGCCGCTACCGCGACATGATCCTTAGGATCTTTAAAGAGGAAGGCATTCCCCAGGATTTGATCTATCTGGCTCAGGCCGAATCCGGTTTTCATCCCTCGGCGCTGTCGCGTGCTGGCGCACGCGGTATGTGGCAGTTCATGGCCAGTCGCGCCAGCGGTTACGGATTGGATCGAAACTGGTGGGTAGATGACCGGCAGGACCCCGAAAAGGCGACCCGCGCTGCCGCCAGGCATCTCAAAGATCTTTACCAGGAGTTTGGCGACTGGTATCTGGCCATGGCGGCCTACAACTCCGGTCCGGGCAATGTGCAGCAGGCGGTCAAGCGTACCGGATATGCGGACTTCTGGGAGCTTTATCGTCGCGACGTTCTTCCCAAGGAGACGAAAAACTACGTCCCGATCATCCTCGCCATGACCATCCTGTCCAAGAATCCCGCCCAATACGGACTGGATGACCTAAAAGTGGATGCTCCCGATCAATACGACGTGGTAAAGGTCGACTATCCTGTAGATTTGCGGCTGGTAGCCGAATGTGTCGATTTTCCGGTGGAGCGCTTGGTGGAGCTGAATCCCAGCCTGTTGCGCCGCACCACCCCTAAAGATCGTTCCTACGACCTGCGTCTGCCCGAGGGATCGAAGGACAAGTACGAAACCTCGATCGCAGCCATCCCCAGGGACAAGCGAGTTCAGTGGCGCTTCCACAAAGCCGAACCGGGAGATACTCTGGCGAGCATCGCAAAGAAGTACCACACTACGGAAAAGGCCATCGCCGCTGCCAATAGTTTGCAGGGAACCGATCTTCCCTCCGATGCCAAATTGGTAATTCCCGCGAGTGGCCCGATCCAGGTGGAAGGCCAGGCGCTGTCTTATGCCAAGAGCGCGACGCGCTATAAGGTTCGCAAAGGCGATACTGTGCTCTCCGTGGCCGATGATTTTGGCGTGCCTGCCGAACGCCTCCGTCGCTGGAACCGTCTGAAAGGCAACCGGTTAGTGGCCGGTCATGTCCTGCTCATCTATAAGCCCCTGTCGCCCGGTGAGCCTCAGTTAGTAAAAGCTCATCATCGGCGCAAGAACCATCATGCTGTCGCCAAGGCCTCCGCCAAGACGGCGGCGCAAGGCCAAGGCCAAAAAGAAGAAAGTCCCTCGTCTCCATCCAAGGACAGCACCGCTTCCGTGCAGCCTTCCAAAGGCGTGCTTGCTGCCTCCGGGCACTGACTTGATTTCATAGCCCTCTAAGTTGCACACTTGGATTCGCGGATGTTGACACGCAATTCGTGTGCATTGCTATAATCCGCCTCTGTCCTGTTTTGCAGCGGCAGTGCCTTTGGCGGCTTAATTCCTGGAGGAAATATGAGCTTTTACGACGAGACCCTCAACGCAAAGCACGAGGATGACATGGACGACGATTACGGCGATGTAGGCGGTTACAACGGCGAAACCATGGAAGACGAATATGACGAAGAGGAAGAAGAAGAATCTTTAGTCGGCGAGCATGCGGAAGAAGAGCCTGAGAGCCATGAACATGAGGACGAGCCGCACACTTCCTATGCGGACGATGACCACGATGGCGGCAGGGCTTCCAGCAAGCCAAAAAAGGCGGCTCCCAAAAAGGCGGCTCCCAAAAAGGCGGCAAAGAGCGGCGGGTCCAAGCCTCCGTCAAAATCAAAGCCTCCCGCCAAATCGAAGAAAAAAGCTCCCGCTCCGAAAAAGAAGAGCGCCAAGCACTCCGGTGGCAAAGCTCCGGCCAAGGCCAAGAAGGGCAAGCCTGTAAAGGCGGCCAAGAAAGCCGCGAAGAAAGCTGCGCCTAAGAAGAAAGCGGTGAAGAAGGGCGGCTCCGGCATGAAGAAGAGCGCCAAGAAAAAGAGCTCCTCCCGCCGTTAAGGCGTTTACGGGCGTAATCGTGTCCAGGAATTGAAACCTCAAACGCGGCTTTTCCACTGCAGAAAAGCCGCTCAGGAATACCCGCGACAGGCGGCCTTTAGAAAACGAAATGCTTGAATCGCGTTACCGCGATATGGAAAGACAGGGATTTTTCAAAACAACAAAGCCGCGGTTAGTCCGCGGCTTTTGTCTTGAATGAAACGTAGGATTAGAACTTAGGCGTAAATGCCCCTGACCTTGATGGTGTGTGCCACCCGGTCGATGGCGAGCATGTAGGCTGCGATTCGGTTGTTCACGCCGTGCGTCTCCGCGAAGCGCACCACATCCGCAAACGACTCGCGCAGAATAAAATCAAGCTGCTTGTTAACCACTTCTTCGGTCCAGAAATATCCCTGCCGGTCTTGCACCCATTCAAAGTAGGACGCGGTCACTCCTCCGGCATTTGCCAGAATGTCGGGGATGATGAAGACCTTTTTGTCAGCGAGAATCTCGTCGGCGGCTGCCGTAGTCGGCCCATTGGCGCCTTCGCAAATGATGCCGGCTTTGACTTCGGCGGCATTTCGGCTGGTAATCACGTTTTCCGTGGCTGCCGGAATGAGGATGTCGCAGTCTGTAATCAGCAGGTGCTGCGGGTCGGCCGCCTCCGCTCCGGGAAAACCCGTGACCGTGTTGTTGCGGACCTTATATTCCAGTAGGGCCGCAATGTTGATGCCCTTTGGGTTATAGAGGCCGCCGTCGTATTCGGCCACGCCGATGATCTTGTAGCCCGCTTCGGCCATAAGTTTGGCCGCGTTCGATCCCACGTTGCCAAAGCCCTGTACGATTACCCGTGTGGCAGTCTTGTCCATGCCGAACTTCTTCAGGGCTTCGTCGCACGCGATCATCACGCCCCTGCCTGTCGCTTCGCGCCTTCCCCTTGATCCGCCGATGTTGATAGGCTTGCCCGTCACCACCGCGGTCACCGTCTGCCGCATGTGCATGGAATAGGTGTCCATCATCCACGCCATGGTTTGCTCGTTGGTGTTCATGTCGGGGGCGGGAACGTCCTTCTCGGGACCGATGAACTCAATCAGTTCGGCGGTATAGCGGCGGGTGAGCTTCTCCAGCTCTGCCTGGCTAAGCTTCTTGGGATCGACGATAATGCCGCCCTTGGCGCCGCCAAACGGAATGTTGACCACCGCGCATTTCCAAGTCATCCAGCTTGCCAGTGCGCGCACCTCGTCAAGCGTCACGTCCGGCGAATAGCGGACGCCGCCTTTGGCGGGGCCGCGGGCGATGGAATGCTGGACTCTAAATCCGGTGAAAACCTCCATCCGCCCGTCGTCCATGTTGACTGGGATGTGGACAATGATCTCCCGGCTGGGATATCGCAAGATCTTCCATAAGCCTTCATTGAGGTTGAGTTTCTGTGCTGCAAAGTCGAAGCGAGCGGCCTGCGCCTCCCAGGGGTTTAACTCCTGTTCATACGATACTGTCGATGCTGGTTTCATTCACACTCCATGCGTATTTTGGGGGCATGGCAGCAGTATAGATAGCCCCGCCGGAAGTAGGCAAGGCCGGTAAAATTGTGAGGCAACATGTTGCGGCAGCCGCGTCCAGTCATATCGCTCCTCAAACCCCATTTCGCCGGTGTGATAAATAATTTTCTGCATGTATCCAAAAGACAAATTGGACGCATAAATGAAACGTATAACCCGATCGGAGAATCGAATCGGGTGAATCGACAACCTAAAATGAATGGAGCTACAAAAACGAATATGGCAACACAGCAGGAAAAAGCTCTGCGGCTTCTGCAGCTTCATCGCGGTGAATCTCCCCTGGTGCTCGTAAATGCCTGGGATGCGGCCAGTGCCCGTATCGTCGAGAGCGAGGGATATCCCGCTGTCGCCACCGGCAGCGCGGGGGTTGCATTTGCTCTTGGCTTCACCGACGGCCAAAAACTTCCATGGCCCGAAATGCTGAGCGCGATTCAAAGAATTGCGTCGGCTGTGCAAGCGCCGTTAACGGCCGATATTGAGTCAGGCTTTTCTTCCACGGAAGAGCATCTGAGGGAGGTGATTGCCTCGGTGATTGCAGCTGGGGCTGTCGGCATTAACCTCGAAGATGCCCTGCCTCACCAGGGAGAGCATGGGCCGTTGTATCCTCTGGCAGAGCAGATAAGCCGCATCCGAGCCGCTCGGGAATCTGCGGAGAGAGCGGGCGTTCATCTTGTGATCAATGCGCGCACCGATGCCTACTGGCAAAAAGGAGTGCCGGCCGCGGAGGCCATGCGCAATACCCTGGAGCGCGGTAAGGCGTATCTCGCGGCAGGGGCGGACTGCATCTTCATACCCGGCCTCAAAGACCGGGACCACATTCGCGCGATTGTCGACGAATTAAAGGCTCCCGTGAATATCCTCGCGGTGGCCGGTGCTCCATCGATAGAAGAGCTGAAAAAGCTCGGAGTAAAGCGCATCAGCATGGGTTCTGGGCCAATGCGCGCGGCTATGGGGCTCCTTCGCCGTATTGCCCGCGAAGCCAAAAGCAAAGGGACCTACACGTCCATGCTGGAAGACACCATTCCCTACGCGGACATGATGGCGATCATGAGTGGCTAAAGCATTATGCGCGGATCGCCCACTCGCCCTGGGAGCCTTGATGTTCAGGCTGGCGATGGAGTTGGCACAACTGTGGAAGAGTGGCCCTTCAGGGCCACGTCAAGCGTGCACAATAAATTTCATGCCTTGGAGCATATATGAGAACAAAAGTTCTCATATATGCTCCAAGGCATTTCACTTGAGGTCTTTATCTGTTGTGGCCACAAACGATGATTTTTGGGGTTCTCACGCGCACTCTCTAGGGCCGGGCCGAGTGGCCCCCGCGCCCCTAAAGCAGAATGTCCATGCCTTCCGAAGCTGCTCGCACCTTGGCGTAATGATCGCGTGCCTTCGTTACCACCGAGTCGATCACATGGTCGCTGTGATCGGGATCGTGGTGGAACAGGATAAGTTCCTTTGCTCCGCTCTCCATCACGATATTGATGGCTTCGCGCCAATGGCTGTGCCCCCAGCCTCGCTTGCGTGCCTCGTACTCTTCTGGAAGATATTGCGCGTCGTAAATAAGCACGTCGGCGCCCTCCGCCAGCCTCCGCACGCTCTTGTCGAAGACCGCGTGTCCAGGCTCGTTGTCGGTCGCATAGACCAGCACCTTGCCCTGGGCTTCAATCCGGAACCCTAGGCAGCCCTGCGGATGGTTCAGCCACATGCACTGGATCGAGCAGTCGTCAAAGGGCACGCAGCCTTCTTCTATGCTGTAGAACTGCCGGTGCGCCGCCATCTCGCTCATATCCACCGGAAAATACGGGTCGGACATCTGCGCCTCAATCGCCCTTTGCAGACCGCGGGTGCGGTTCGAGGAATGGAAATAGAAACGATTGTCCTGGTTGGAGTAAAGTGGCGAGAAAAACGGAATTCCCTGAATATGGTCCCAATGAAAGTGGGAAAGAAAGATATGAGCTACCAGGGGATGCCCATTGGCCTCCTGCGCAAGCTGCTTGCCCAGGTTGCGAAAGCCCGTGCCACAGTCAAATACGTAGATGTGGCCGCCAATGCGCACCTCCACGCAGGAGGTATTACCTCCGTAGCGCAGGTTTTCTGACTGAGGGGTAGGCGTCGAGCCGCGAACACCCCAAAATCTCACCAACATTCGGCTTCACTCATGGCTGCTCACCCTGTTTCAAGGCATGGTGAGGATGAATCTCTCCCTGCGATTTTCCTGTCGCCAGTCGCCTGAAGATTTTGTCGCTATTCCAACCTCGGGGGTGATCCCTGTTGAAATTTTGAGCAGTATAGTTCATGCGGAGCTTGATTCAAGCCGCCTTTGCATGGCATTCAAGTGACGAAATGTGTACTTAGGCCATGTACTTCAGTCCATGTACTAACCAGGAATCTGGCAAACATTTGTACCCAAGACATGCGGCGAGTTGGTTCCCGGGTTTGGGCGTGTCTGGCACTACCTCATTAATCTGGATCAATCCCGGGGTAAAAAAATATATGGGTTGAAAGAATATGGGGTGAAAGCATTTGCGGTGAAAGAATCTTGGGGGCGGGAAGGCCAGTTTCCACCACCGGAGCATCTTCCCCATCTTTGACGTATCCCAAACGGAATCGAGGCCGCGCCCGGGCTTCTACCCTAGTCAGAAAAACGATGGAACGATTTGATTTACTGATTTGCTTTTAACGAATTTGGTTTTAACGATCTAAAGACCCCGCAACATGCACAAACACAATGGCATATGGGGAAGCGCTGGAAACGCAGGAACGCAAATCGGGTAAGATAAAACCCCATGCTCATTCCCGACTTTAAGGAGTTCGCACGCCTGGCGGAGCACGCCACGCTAGTCCCCGTTGCCAAGACTGTGGCCGCCGATCTGCGGACGCCGGTTTCCGCCTTCCTGAGCATTGCTGCCGAGGAACCGGAAGCCTTCCTGCTCGAATCCGTTGAAGGCGGAGAGAAGGTCGGCCGGTACACCTTTCTTGGGGCGCGCCCTTATCGGACGCTCCGCGCCGAAAACGGCCACATCACCCTCCATCACCACGGGAAGACGCAGCACTTTCACGGGAGCATCTTCGAGACGCTCGATGTGTTCTTGCGCGAGCACCGTCCGGCCCGCATTCCCGGCCTGCCGCCTTTTACTGCCGGAGCAGTCGGGTTTTTCTCCCATGATGCTGTGCGGCAACTGGAGAAGCTCCCTAATATCGCGAAGAACGATCTGAAGCTCCCCGACGCCATGTTGATGTTCTTCGACCGCCTGCTGGCTTTCGACCATGTGCGCCAGGAGATCTACATTATCGCCACGGTCGATGTGCGCAACCAATCGGTGAAGAAGGCCTATCAGCACGCCCTGGAAGACATCGAGAAACTCGAAAAGAAACTGGCCGCGCCTCTACCGAAGAAGTATCTGGTAAATAAAAATGGTAAGCCGGAGAAGAAGTCTAAGCTTGAAAAGCTGGAAATCAAGAGTTCCGTAAGTAAGAAGCGGTTTATCGGCTCTGTCGAAAAGATCAAAGACTATATCGGCGCTGGAGATGTATTTCAGGCCGTGCCCTCCGTTCGCCTGGAGTTGGAGCCCGGCCTGCCGCCTCTGGATATCTACCGCGCTCTCCGTCGCGTCAACCCATCTCCCTATATGTACTTTCTCCGCATGCGGGAGATGACGGTCCTTGGCTCGTCTCCGGAGATGCTGGTCCGCGTCACCGGGCGGCGTCTGGAATACCGCCCGATTGCCGGGACGCGCAAGCGCGGCAAAGACGAAGCCGAAGATTGGCGCCTGGAGCAGGAACTGCGCAACGACGAAAAAGAGCGCGCCGAACACGTCATGCTGGTCGATCTTGGCCGCAACGATGTTGGCCGCGTCAGCGACTTCGGCAGCGTGAAAGTCCGCGACCTCATGTTTGTCGAGCGGTATTCACACGTCATGCACCTGGTTTCCGCCGTGGAAGGGACGCTCCGCGAGGGCCTCAGCGCCGTGGATGCCTTTGCTTCCTGCTTTCCCGCCGGAACTCTTACCGGTGCGCCCAAAGTGCGCGCCATGGAGATATTAGAAGAAGTAGAGCCGGTGCGTCGCGGCCTTTACGGAGGATCGGTACTTTACGCCGACTTCGCCGGCAATCTGGACTCTTGCATCGCCATCCGCACCATGCTCATGAAAGGGAAGAAGGCTTTTGTGCAGGCAGGCGCCGGCATCGTCGCCGATTCTATCCCCGAAAGCGAATACGAGGAGTGCCTCAATAAGACGAAAGCCCTCATGCGCGCCGTCGAACTCGCTCGTTCTGGCTCGTGAAAGCCATACGGTCGGCAAAAATCGTTCGATGCGCAGCAAGAATCCTCATTTCTTTCTCGATCGCCTGCTATCGCCTCAAAGCCTTATGTTCATTGCATAGATCTTTTGTTCAATTCCCGCGAAGCTGCCGCCAAAGACCTGGTCGCTAACACCAGCAACAAATAACCCATCGGGAGTGCGGATGTATCGATCATTTTCGATTTGGGACCGGGCCGATGAGGGCCTCTACAGATACCGTGTGATGGAAAACTTGCATACAGGTAAATATAGTGTCCAGAGTCGGGATTTTTTTGGCAGGAGCCCATCGATATCGAGAAACTGGCTTCTGGATCTCGATCAGCTTGTCGTCGAATTGCTCATAGAACAACCTCCAGAGGATCGCGGAGGCGGAGGATTCACTACCATTCTCGAAGCAATTCGAGATTTTGATCGTCGTCAATGGAAACCAGACGTAGAGCAGGGGAATAATAAAAGGTCGTAACCTCAGGCTCCTGCTTCTCGCACCAATTCCAGGTTGACGGCAATAATCGCCTCGTTAGGTACAGTTATGTCGCCGCCGCAGAACGGGTACGCAAGGACGCCGCTTCCGGCAGTACCGAAAGCATCGCCTTGAGCGGCGAGATCATTGCCAGCGCAATGGTCAACTTATCCAGCAGGGCAAGATAATTCAATTTAACCAGAGTCATGAGATACGAAGAAGCTGACGACAGATCGAGAGAAGAAATATTGAAGCTACTGGAATCTGGCGAACCAGAAAAAATCATCTCAGCGCTTCACAGCGCAACCTATTACGAAAGCGATTGGAGATGGGTACAGTCCCAATGTTTGCGGTTTTTGAGTCATCCTACCGTAAACGTCCGTTGGGCAGCGGCGGTCTTCCTCGGCGACATTGCGGTTTTTCACAAAACCTTAGATCTAGAGATTGTATTGCCCGTGCTATATGAAGCATCAAAAGATCCAGCGATTCAACAAGCAGTGCAGGAGAGCTTGGATTTTATCGATTGGTATATAACGAAACATTGAGCTCTTTGTGATCAAGCCGGCGACTGGGCTAACATGACAGTGGCCATAACATTTAGGGACGAAATCCCCACCCTTCAGAGTCCTGTACAGGATCTAAAAATGAGCGGATCTTTTATGCAGATCATATATATATCTCCCCGAGAAGAGATCAATGTAGAAAACGATAATATCGATGTACATGTAAAACTCGATGATGGACGAGTATTTAGTTTGTTAGTGGCAACTCCAAATAACATATATTGGTGCATGGATAATATAGGAGTGAATTATTTTTTTGGGACGCCACCGTTGTTTGTGCGATTACTCACGGAAGAGCAAATTGAGACAGCCATTCGAGCATTACTGACCGAAGACGATGGATATTGGCTTTCCGTCTACGGTGCGCTCCAAGACCCCATTTGTCCAGAATCTTAGAACGAGCTCTATAGCCAGGGATGTCAGGAAAAACTCCTCCTCGGATCGAATATATCCTATCGAGATTAGGAGGGCGCTCCAATGATGATTGGAGATCCTTCGATCATCGCCATTGAATCAAATATTACTCAGGCATATGAACACCTGAGCTTCCGAGCACTTGGCTATTTTGTGATTCATGCTGGTGGTCGGCGCTATGGTACGTGTTCACCGGACAGCACAATGCTCGCATGCTCTTTTGATGAAGTTGGGAGACGCATACGCGATCGCGGTCTTCATGCGGCTTCATTCGCAACCACCGAAGGCGCCGGAAGCATCGCAGATAACTTCCGCAACGCATTTTATGCCGAAGAGCAGAAACAGACATATTTTGGACTTTCATTACACCAATTCAGCGACCTCATCGTGTCGAAACGGCTTGTGTGGGCTCCTGACGGAGATGAAGCCTTTGAGGATAGTAGTTATGTGCTCCAATTTGACGTCCAAGATCAAGTCCGAATCATCGCATTTAAGAGCGTAGGAAGCTATTTTCATCAGCCAGAGACCTTGAGCGACGTTTGGCTTTCGGCTGACGTCTTTTTATTCTGTTCTTCAGCAATGGCACAGTTCGTTTCTGGAGGAGTGGCCCTACTGCCAAAAGTGCCATTAAGCGATTACCAGTAAAAAGAGAGTGGGAAATTGATGTCTTGGAACATTGGAATATTTATTGAAGGGGCAGCATCGCTTGACGTGCTGGCAAGAGATGTCAGCAGCTTGCTGGATCTGAAGTTGAAACAAACTAAGTTTGAAGGTGAGCCGAGATATGAATGCTCAGCAGAAGATTTCGACCTTCTGCTTTACGCGAATCATGGGCTTGACAATGATCGAGATATGAATTTCGAGGATTTTACTTACGATTTGATTTTCTGGAGGCGTAATAGCTCTGATCGTAACAAATCACAGGCAAATACGTTAGAATTTGCATGGCTTACATATGCCAAGCTAAAGGAGACGCGGCGATATTTGCTCATGCTCGTGGAAGATACTCAAAAGAAGCTCGCGTCTTATAATCCAATAGGATGATTGAGCCTCCACCTGGATTCATGAGCTTTTAAATGCGGTGTCACTAATTTTCTTAGTAAATAAATGAATTTCTATGGCTATCTATTTAAGAGGAATCGCTAGATGCTCCATCTGTGATTCAAATCATTTTGCATGATGAAGAAGTAACGACATTTTCAGTTTTTCTCAGAAAAATCACCCTTAAATAAATATTCGGATGGCATATTTCACAGCAAATGTTTCGGGTCAGGCCCGGATAGCCAAGAAGTCGAGGGCCTATATTCACAATTCCGCCAAATTTGGGTTAAACGCCCAGAAACCTAAAAACGGTAGACGAAATGAATGCGTGGGGCAGATCGGCATTTGCTGGAACTGATTTTAAAGACGATATGTGAGGTCGTCTAATCAAGTCCGGGTACCCCCAATCCTTGCGCAGAGCAGCACCTAGAGCAGATCCGGTGAGCAACGAACCAGGAATTGCATTGAATATCGAGAAAAAGCTGATGCCGGTAGAGTGCTTTGTTGGTGAAATAATAAGATATGCTCCGCACCCAATCGCGCATAGGGTGAAATTCACCGCTCCTAAGCAATTCGAAGAGATTTACCAGTTGCTGGAAACGGAACAAGTTCTCATCGACATGAGTGCAATGAGTGAGACCCTGCACGTCGATTATTCAAACATAATTCTATTTGGCAATAGAGATCGTGTTTTGTGCGGCTTCTTGAAGATCGTGCCTTCATTGCCAGAAACCCAAACTTAAAAGATCAAGCTGATTCTTTCGTTAGCTTCTTCGACGAGATTGGAAGCACTTTTGAAGTTGCGTTAGCGGATACAATAGATGTAGTTCAAGCTCGGTTTGTGCTGCAATTCTGGGTTCGCACCATCGAGCGCTATCCTGGCTTAATCTGGGAAGAGGAATAGCCGACGGCACAGGTATCGAAGCGATTTGGGGTTCAGCCCTGGAGGCACTGGGAAGATTTGTCGTTTGTCATTGATTTATACGCCCCTATTATTCCAGGTGAATCTGCTGGAGGTGCAAGGATAGGTGAGCTTGGGCCACAAACGGCGGAACCTATCCAGAACGCTACATCAGTATTGCATGACTTTGGATCTGTAAAAATATGGTTGAAGGGTAATATCGTTCACCAGATTGGCATATATAGCGCTTATCGAGGATTAATCGCTGGCCAGATCGGCATTGGCTCCACAATAGCGGATGTAGAGCGAGTATTCAACTGTGCGTTGAGGAGGACGAAGAAGATAATCTGGTTGTTCCAGTGTCGGTTGGTTGGTGCTTCGAGACCGAAGAGTGGAACGAATCTCGAGATCTTAGAAAAAATTTGCTGATGCGCATCGTGTCGATCTTTGTTTTTTAGCGTGGCCTTTTGGCGAAGGCTCCTTGACTTCTGCGTCCAACCTGGGAGCAAGAATAGACGAGACTCCCCGCGCGCCGCTCCAAGACTTCTAGCGATTCGCTCCGATCGATTCATGACGATTCGAAATAACCAGTCCATCACGTTCATCGTCCCAGGCAATGGCGGACATTTTCCACGCTCCCTCCATTCGCACGAATTGAATTGTCATCATGCCACGGTTGTTGAATCGCTCTCCGCGCAGCACTCCCGTCTTACGGTACACGAGGAACCGCTGTGCCACATTTCCGAAAATTTCGGTAGTTTCCCATTCCTCATGCTCGCAGAGATCCACCATGCTGCCATCGTTGAGCAATAATTCGCGCGGCGCAATGAATTCCGAGATGGAAAATACCTCCGTGTTGGGTCCGCAGGTCCTCACGATGATGCCCTGCGGGATGAAAAGATCGTGGATTCGCTGGAGGCTGACGGTTGTGCCAGGCGTAGGTGAGAAAAGCCCGAAGAATTCCGCTGTGAGTGCATCAATACGGCGCTTATCGCTGTCAACCAATGGAGCAGACGGTGCTTTTAAACCCGGCATCGATCACTCCTCCTTCTAAGTCAAGAAGCTCCGAACCAGAACAGCCGAAATTACCCGAAATGTCGCAGAGTTTGCAATACTCCTCCTACTTGCCCTTCATCGCTCAAGATCCGCTTCCAAAGAACCGGGCGGGTGGCGCACCTTCGCCAGAGGGCATTCTTGAAAATCCAAATCTGCTCGAAGGCGAGAGTCTCAGGTGGCGCAATGGTCGGGGAGACTCCCGGGTGGCGGGTAGAAGAGCTCGGGCAAAGTACGCATATTAGGATATGAGAATCATGAGTATCAAAGTCGCAGGAATTTTTCTGCTTGCTTTCGAGGTAATCGGCAACAATGGAAGTACCCAAACGATTCCTCATCGTGGTGAGCAGCTACATTTCAGCGCCGAGGCGGCCAGTGTCACAAGGCCTACGTCGATTCCCCAAGACGTGCTCGCAATCTTAAGGAAGGACGATGGGGTGCGCGGCGCGCTGAATGATGAAGGCATCCAGGCCGAACAGATTCCAGCATCGTGGTTTTCGGCATCCGCGATTCACTTGGGGAATCCCAATCGAATCGACCTGGTGGTCATGGGGGAGGGACCTCTACGAGGCGCCAATGTTATTACATTTTGGGTCTTTCAATCCGCATCCCGAGGGTATGCTCTGGTTTTGACTGCACCGGCTCATGATTTGATTGTGATGAACACGCGCTCGAAAGGGTTTCGCGATATAGAACTTGTATCCATGAGCGCAAGACAGATTTCGTCCGTATTACTTCGGTTTAACGGCATGCGCTATACGAAGCACACCGCAAAGGCAGAGGCCATTCAATAGGCCCATGCGAGTGAGAAACTAGGGTGAAACGATGATCGCCTTCAATTTGAAAACCGGGGCGCAAAAGCATGGAGGATTGAATATCGGTTTATGTCCGGGGATTTATGAGGGGAAACAGTCGAGGGAGAAATGCATATACGTTTCGGAAGCTGCTTTTGGCTTCCTCGAACCGGACATGAGGAAGCACTCCTCTAAATTTGCCCGGCCTTATAGCCATTGGGGCATTACTGAGATTTCTCGCGATGAATGGCAAGCCATCCTTCGAAATTGGAATCTACTGAGACAGGAATTTGCAATGGCAAATACTATTGAGGAAATCTGTCACATACATCCTGTGGGCCTTGATCGTAAGGATGAGTTCGGAAACGATTTTGATCGCAATAAGTTCGCTCTATTGAAGATGATCGATGAGCTAAGCGATTGGGTTAGCGTGAGATTAGTAGAAAATGATCAGATTACTGTCCTTGGGATTTAAGCACCCTTGTATCTCTATCTTGGGCGGCCTCACAAGATGAATACTTTCTTGAAAATCCAAGCGTACTCGAAGGCAAGGGGCTAAGAGATTGAAGCAATGTTCGGGAGACTCTCGGAAGATAAACGAATGAATCGGCGTGAGAGGTTAAAACGCGAATTAACCATTCTTGCATCCGATGCTAATGCGCAGCTTAAGTATTTGAAAGATCTGGGGTTGCCACAAGATATTGACGAATTAGCTCTGGACTACGATGCCATAGCAGCCGCAGGCAAAGGTATTCAGGAGAATGGCGAAATTGACTTTGCTCAATATGAATGTGCTACCTCATGATTGGATTATTTGGACGGCATGAGCTGAGGAAGACGCTGCGCTATGGACTCCGGAAGCCCTGTGCTCCGCGCCGCAATGGAAAGAGGTTCGGCAAATGGCAAACAGGTGCCTTGTTCTTTCTTGGAGCAGCATAGCCCCGCTAAATAGTTTGAATCGAGGCAGCTACAATCTTCATCGAAGAAGTCGCGGTGTCGTTCCTCGGTTTCAAGTTTACTGAAGAAAGCACGATTCGGGAGGCATGATGAAAATGGTCAAATTTCTCCTACTGCTGCCGCTAGTGGCTTTTCTAATCGGTTGTGCTCCTGTGGATTCTTTGAATCCTTTATACACGGCGAAAGATATTGCCTTTGACCCTGCGTTATTGGGAGCGTGGAACGGCGACGAGCAAGGTTTCAATTTTGCCAAACTGGGGGAAAGCGGTTATCGGATCGTGATGTCCGGAAAAGATGACCATACAGGTCAGGTAGGCAGCGTCACTTTCGATGCACAATTAGTTGAACTGGACGGCCATCGCTTTCTCGATCTGGTATGGAGAGGTTCTCTCCTTGGAGATGGAGAAACGGATGTTGAGGAAAGCCTGCCTGCCGTTCATCTGACGCGAACCAAGAGCGGATTAAAGATCGAGCCTCATCTTATCCAGACTGGGTTTAGCACGTACCTGGAATTGATCCCCGCGCAGACGAACCGTGATGGCGACAGCTTCCTCACGCGCCATCGGACAGCTCACGAATTCTTCGAAGTAGTCACCGAGGATGAAGGGCGTACCTTGCACTTGATCGCGCTTGACGATAGCTGGATCGAAAAACAGCTTCGTATTGGTAACCTGCTCATCGATCACGAAGTGGCCGCTGGGGGCACCATTGTGCTCACCGCCGATACCGCTGCGTTGCAGCGTCTTGTATTGGACCATATTGACGATGACCAGGCATTTAATGGGGATACAACCATGCACCGTTCGAACGCGGATACACTCCAACCGGTTTTGGATCCAGATGTATCTAGGAATTAGAGCGCGGACGGGGCGAACGGGTAGGTGTCCCACTCTTTCGCTGCTTTTTCGTCCTTTTGTGTAACGAAGATGTGGGTTTCGATTGCAATCTAATCATTCCAACACAGAAGGCGGCTGGCCGACGTCCCCAATACTGAAATACTCTCCTATCAAAAACTGGAAGGCCCTTGCACTCTTTCGAGCGCAAGGGCCATAGCGTGATACCGGACCTGTAAGCCGAATTCTGTGCGGCGTTTCCGCCGTGGCGATCATTCCTCTAGGCCATTCATCGCTGAATGGCTCAAGCGACCTACCCGAAGGTTCTGACGTGCCGAGCCGGCGCGTGATCGAGCGTTCCCTCCCTATTTGGTCTTGCTCCGTGTGGGGTTTGCCGTGCCTCGTGCATTGCTGCCCGAGCGGTGCGCTCTTACCGCACCTTTTCACCCTTACCCTGTCCTTGCGGACAAGGCGGTATGTTCTCTGTTGCGCTATCCGTCTAACGGGCTTGAACCCGCCATCCCGGACGTTATCCGGCACACTGCTCTGCGGAGTTCGGACTTTCCTCTGTTCTCAAATCGAAAACAGCGACCGCCCGGTCCGATACCAACTTTTGCAATTATAAATTCTTTCGCCCCGAATCTGCCTGCTATTCCTGTCTTTTGTCGTCCCGGTATTCTCGTTGTTTCAGCAAGTTGCACCAAAAACGACGCTCTTCACGGCGATTCTCGTGAAACTTGGCATCCAACTTGTGCGTATCACTGTCTGTTAGACTCAAAAAGAGTCCCTACCCAGCCAGCCGCATGAATATTGTTGAATCCATTCGTATTGCCTTGCTTTCCTTGTGGGCGAACAAGCTCCGCTCGGTCTTGACTCTGCTTGGCGTCGTGATTGGGGTCGCCGCGGTAATTGCCGTGGTCACTTTTGTGAGCGGTATCAACTCTTACGTTGCTGGAAAGATCTTTAATCTTGGCGCCGATGTCTTTTTCGCCAGCAAGATGCCTGGAGTAATTACCAACGCCGATGCGTTCGTGGAAGCCCAAAGACGTAAGGATTTTGGTCTTGAGGACTACTCGGTTGTGGCTGAAGGTTGCAAAAGCTGCAAAGTAGTTGGCGCCGCCTACAACACCTCCAACGGACATATTCGGTATGAGCAGCAATCCAGCACTGATACGGGCGTCCGTGGCTGGACGCCCACCATGGCCATTCTCTACGATCTCGATATTGTGAACGGCCGCTCCATCACGGAGGCTGATGCCAACACTGCGGCGAACGTGGTTGTGATTGGCCACGATATTTTCGATAACCTCATGCCTGGCGGGGACCCGATCGGCAAAGAAATTCGTGTCGATGGCGAAACCTTTACCGTAGTCGGCATGGGCAAGAAAGAAGGTAAGACCCTGGGCCGGAGCCGCGACAACTGGGTGATGATGCCGATCACCACCTGGCAGCGGATCTACGGTGCCCACAATCACTCGCTCGAAATATGGGGCAAGGCTTTCAATGTGGGAACGGATCTCGAGAACGCCATGGATGAGAGCCGCGTTCTCCTGCGCGCCCACCGGCACGATGCTCCCGGAAAACCGGATAGCTTCGAGCTGCAAAACAACGAGACGTTTCTCAGTATCTGGGCCAGCCTCAGCACCACATTCTTTGCCGCGACCATTGCCATTGCCTCGATTTCACTGATTGTCGGCGGAATTGTCATCATGAATATCATGCTGGTATCGGTCACCGAGCGCACTCGTGAGATCGGTATCCGCAAGGCGCTTGGCGCCCGCCGTCGCGATGTCCTTTTGCAGTTCCTCATCGAATCCGCCACCATGTCTTTAGCCGGCGGTATCGTGGGCATTTTGATGGGTATATTCTTTGCCAAGACTGTAACCTTGTTGATCGGTATGCCCTCGGATGTGAAGCTTTGGGCCGTACTGGCTGCCCTGTTCGTTTCGGCTTTCGTAGGGATCTTTTTCGGTGTATTTCCCGCCAAGCGCGCCGCGGAGCTGAATCCCATCGTCGCGCTGCGGTTTGAGCTTTAGGGTACATATTTATGATGCGGCGAAGAGATTTCGGCGAAATCGTCAATATGGCGCTGTCCACCTTGCGCGCCAACAAACTCCGCTCCGCGCTCACGGTATTGGGTATCGTGATCGGCGTCTCCACCGTCATCCTTATTTCTTCGGTGGTCAACGGACTGAATAGGCGCGTCTCCGACCAGATTGCGGAGCTGGGGTCTGATGTGATCTGGGCATTTCGTTTTGATGTCTTCAGCTTCAGTCGGCCCACCGAAGAGATTCGCACCCGCAAGGAACTCACCATTGACGATGTGCATGCCATGATTGATCTGCCGCATGTGCAGACGGTGGGTGGAGCCATCAGGATCTTTCTTCCCGAGCTTGGCGCCGGAACCTATGCGGTCAAATACAACGGCAAGACCGTAAAGAACACCATCCTGGAAGGCGTTGAACCCGAATGGATGAGGATCTACAGCCTCACCATGCAGGAAGGCCGCGCCTTTACCGATGCCGAAAACGAGCACCGTGCTTCGGTAATCATTCTCGGTCACGATACGGCGCAGGAACTCTTTGGCGACGACTCGGCGCTCGGCAAGCAGATCAACATCGAAGGCGAGCTTTTCACGGTGATTGGTGTGGTCGACAAGCGCAAGAGTGGGATTGGTGGAAAGAATCCTGAAGACAACATCGTCGAGTTTCCCATTCAGTCCTTCCGCAAGTTGCATCCGGAAGCGAAAGACGTCTGGATCACCGCCAAGGCGACCTCCCACGACGACATGTCAAAAGCTATGGACGAGATGCGCGAACTGCTTCGTCGTCGCCGTCGCCTGCATCCCCAGGACCCTGATAATTTTGCGCTGATGACCCAGGACTCCTGGTCAAGCCTCTGGAAGCAGCTTACCGGCGCGGTCTTCGTCTTTATGTTTGCGGTCTCGAGCGTGGGTTTGATCGTCGGAGGCGTGGGCGTGATGAATATCATGCTGGTTTCGGTCACCGAGCGCACGCGCGAGATCGGTGTTCGCAAGGCCATCGGTGCGCGCCGCAACGACATTCTGTTTCAGTTCACGCTCGAAGCCATGACCTTGACGATCATAGGCGGCATGATCGGAATAGTCGCGGGAGCGGTTTTGACCTTTGCTGTCAGAATAATTGTCTCCGCGCTTCCCGCCAGCGTCTCCGGTTTCTGGGCAGTGATGGCTTTGGTGATTTCTTCGGCGATTGGCCTGCTCTTCGGTATCTATCCCGCATGGAAGGCGGCGAACCTCGATCCTATCGAAGCCCTGCGCTACGAGTGATCGATTAGCCCAATCATTGTTTTCGCCATGCTTGCACTACTTTAACGTGAAGAGCACAACCGATCTCCCATGGTAAGTCATCAAGAGAGCCGCTAGATCGCCAAGCCCGCCCATCGCCACTAAGGCAAGTCGCCATTGCCTGATCCGCTTTACCACCTTATCCGCATCGAATGACGTCAGGGCACCTAGTAGGAGATCCTCAGTTTGGTGGCATTTATGAACGATCAAGATATAGAGCAGATAAGCGAATATGATCACTACAGGGAGAAAGCAACCAGCCTGAATGATATGGTCCACGAAGTCGTTGCTGCCAAGTGCAAAGCAAAAGGCCAACGCTTGAGCGCAAGAAAAACCGGTAATGGCATCAGCATAAGTACTCATCCGTGAGCCCACATCTTTAGAGTCGCGGGGCATGACACTCTCCTGAAACCGAATTTGCCACTACTACAATAAAATACGCAATGAAAACTGGGATAGTCGTAATCCCCTCCAACATCAGACTAACCTGATTTCGGGAGCACGGCCAAGGTTGGTGTGAAATCCGGCTTTTATAACTACCCAAAAACAACGAGAGGGCCGAATATACATCGGCCCTCTCAAGTCTTACTCTGGCATTCGCCTACTTCCGATCTATCTGGCTTTTGGTCCTGCGGCCTTCACGGCTGCGGGTGCGTCGAACTTTTCAAAGTTCTTGGCAAATCTTTCCGCTAATTCGGCTGCGGCCTTGTCGTAGGCGGCTTTGTCCTTCCATGCGCCCCGTGCATCGAGGAATTCTGAAGGAACTCCTGGGCACGATTTCGGAATGGTAAAGCCGAAGCTGGGCTCCACTTCAAACTGCACATTGTTGAGCGAGCCGTCGATGGCGGCGCGCACCATGGCGCGGGTGTAAGGCAGCTTCATCCGCTGGCCTACGCCGTAGGGTCCGCCGAACCAGCCGGTATTTACCAGCCAGCACTGCGCCTTGTGTTCCGCCAGCCGCCGTCCGAGCATCTCCGCGTATACGCTCGGCCGCAGCGGTAGGAAAGGAGAGCCAAAACACGTCGAAAAATTAGGTTGCGGCTCTTTAATGCCCGCTTCGGTTCCGGCCACCTTCGCGGTATATCCCGAGAGGAAGTGATACATGGCTTGATCGGGCGTAAGTCGCGAAATGGGAGGCAGCACGCCAAATGCGTCGGCGGTCAGGAAGATCACGTTCTTGGGATGCCCGCCAACTCCAGGAATCACTGCGCCGTCAATGAACTCCACCGGATAAGCGCAGCGTGTATTCTCCGTGCGGCTGTCGTCGTTGTAGTCGGGAACATGAGTATTCGGATCGAGAGTTACATTCTCCAGCACCGACCCAAACCGGATCGCGTTCCAGATTTGCGGCTCGTTTTCCTTCGAGAGCTTGATGCACTTGGCGTAGCATCCGCCTTCAAAATTGAAGATTCCCGTCGATCCCCATCCATGCTCGTCGTCGCCGATCAGTCGGCGCTCCGGGTCGGCCGAAAGCGTTGTCTTGCCGGTTCCTGAAAGTCCGAAGAACAGCGCCGTATCGCCCTTCCCGTCCACGTTGGCCGAGCAGTGCATTGGGAACACATTGCGCTCAGGCAGCAGGAAATTCATGATGCCGAAGATGGACTTCTTCATCTCGCCGGCATATTTGGTGCCGCCGATCAGGATAATCTTGCGCGTAAAGCTAACAACAATGAACGCTTCCGAGCGTGTCCCGTCCCGCTTGGGATCTGCCTGAAATTCCGGGGCCGCCACAATGGTGAACTCGGCGCGATGGGTCTTGAGTTCTTCCGGCGTAGGCCGCACAAACAGGGCGCGGACGAAAAGGTTGTGCCAGCAGTATTCATTGATGATTCGAATTGGAAGCCGGTATTGTGTATCGGCGCCGGCAAACATGTCCTGCACATACAACTCGCGGCCTTGCAGGTGCTCCACCACCCGCTCAAATAGTGCATCGAAATTCGCCGGGTCGAAAACCTGGTTCACGTCGCCCCAGTTCACTTTCTCGGCGGTGATCGTGTCTTTTACGGTGAACTTGTCTTTAGGCGTGCGGCCGGTAAACTTGCCGGTAAGGGCCACCAGGGCTCCGTTTTCCGCCAGTTCCCCTTCTTTGCGTTGGATTGCGTGTTCTACCAGGGTTGCCGGATGGAGGTTGTGGTGGACTTTGTTTTGTTTGAGTAATGATTCCAGTACAGCCGCTGTATTAAGGACGGGTGTTGCTTGGGACATGACGTTGAGATCTCCTGTTTCCCAAAACCGGGGAGTGCGTCGCCGTTAGAACGGTGCGCACCAATAAGAGTGGTTTCGGCACTTACAAGACGGAATCAGGCCGTCTTCACCAGCGCATTTTCTGGCGCGCCAACTTCCTTCAAAACCGCATTCAGATGTTCCAAAGATTGGTCGACCGTGAGGGTGTACATTTCGCGTCCGTGCTCATAGCCGCCGTTTTCAATGGCGGACTTGAGCCAGTGACCTGCAATCTGTATTGCCAGCGGATCGGTGATTGTGCGCCCCGTGCGCCTCTTATATTCCACCCATGTTGGATGCGGAAGCGCTATCCATACTGGCTTGCCGGCGGCAAGAAATTTGATGTCTACTGCGTCGGCGTGGCGAGTGGAGATCGCTACAATGAGGGCCTGATACAGGCAATGGAGTTTCTTGCCTGTCCAGCGGTCGGTTACGTGAAAATCTTCGTACATTCTGAGTAAAACTATATCGAAGCCCCCACAGGGCAAGCAAGCGAAAGGAATCACCCCGATGAATGCCATGCAAGCCGTTTGGATTGCGAATCCCGGAGCGCCCCATGGGCTTGAGATTCGCCAGGTGCCCCAGCCTTCCGTTGCAGCCGACCAGATTCTCGTGCGTGTAAGGGCCTCAGCCCTCAACCGGGCCGACCTCTTGCAGCGTCAGGGCCGGTATCCCGCGCCTCCGGGCTTTCCCCAGGAGATTCCAGGCATTGAATTCGCCGGTGAAGTTGCCGAAGTTGGGCCTCAGGCACGCCTTTGGAAGCCCGGTCAGCGGGTTTTTGGGCTGACGGGTGGCGGCGCTCAGGCCGAATATCTCGTGATTCATGAGCGACTGGTCGCCGAAATTCCGTCCAGCCTCGATTGGGCGCAGGCTGCCTCCATTCCTGAAGTCTTTATCACCGCCCACGATGCCCTATGGAAGCAAGCGGACCTTAGGCCCGGTGAGACGGTCTTAATTCATGCCGTAGGCAGTGGTGTGGGGTTGGCGGCGGTGCAACTGGTCAACGCCATTCGCGCCACGCCCTACGGCACCTCGCGGACTCCCGCCAAGATCGAGCAGGCCAGGGAGTTCGGTTTGCGTGATGGATTGGCCGTACGTGAGAATTTTGAGGATCTGATTGCGGCCGCTGAGAAATGGTCGGAAGGCAAGGGCTTCGACGTGGTCCTCGATCTGAACGGCGGGCCCTATGTAAAAGCCAGTCAGAAACTCCTGGCTACAAAAGGCCGGATGCTGCTGGTCGGCACCGTGGCCGGTGGCAGCTACGAACTGGAGGCGCGCTTCGTCATGGGCAAGCGTCTGAAAATCATTGGTACGGCCCTGCGCGCCCGGACTTTGGAAGAAAAAATCGAAGTGACCCGCTCGTTTGCCGCTGAAGTCGTGCCTCTATTTGCGCAAGGCATTCTGCGCCCGGTAATCGACAGTAAATTTGGGATGGGCGATATCGTGAAGGCCCACGAACGCCTGGAATCCAATCAAACCTTCGGCAAGGTGGTCGTCACCATCGAATAGGGGTATTGCACAATCTGGGACCATGCCAGCCTGGTTTCTCCAGAAACTGAGCCGCGTCATCGCCAACTATTTAGGAGTCTTGGAGCTTAGTCTGGTTCAACTGCCTCAGCGCTATTTCTTCGGCAATGAGTTGAGCAGCACGGGTTTCAACTTTCTCGCGCTGAACCGAGTTAAGTCTCTTGATGATGTTGTTCACATTTTTGGGCATGGATTCCGAGGGCCCGAAGGCTACAGCGTTTTCAGCGTAAGTGTAGACCAGGAATCAAGGTCACAGCGCGGCTTTTCCATCGAAGAAAAAGCCGCACGGCGAGCATGTAAACAGGACACAGTAACGCTAAAACGCTATAAGCAGAGTATGCCTTTCAAGGCGTGATGCTGTAAAGTGCGGCGGCATTTATCGGCGAAGAGAACATTTGCTGTGCGATTGGAAAGATTCTACGGATGCTGGATTGCATCCTGGCTGCAGTAGAAAAGCCGGGCCGGCAATATGTTGCGCGGCTCAAAATCCTGGTGAACATGCCGGAAGGACGCGCGCAGATCGGGAAGGATCGTGCGCGTGAATTGGTAGACGAGTACCGCTCCTCCTGGCTTGAGCGCTTCTCGCGACCGCTGCATGATCTTCTCCCGCACAGCTTTGGGGATTGTGGTAAAGGGAATGCCCGAGATAATGTAGTCGGCGCCATCCGCGCCGGCCTTTTTCAACTCCCCGCCTACTTCTTCCGCCGAGCCGTGGATCACTCGCAGCCTTTTGTCCGTGAGAGTTCGGGACAGATACTGAACGAAGTCTCCATTCATCTCGAAAACCAGAAGACGCGCTTCCGGAGCCATCCTGGCCAGCACCTGCGCGGTGATCGTGCCCACGCCTGGCCCATATTCAACAATCGTCCGGGCGCGCCTCCAATCCACCTTCCCCAGGAGCCGGTCGATGAGGAACCGGGAACTCGGAACCAGGGAGCCGAGCATTCTGGGATGCTGGAGAAAATTCTTTGCGAACAGAAACGTCTCTTCACGGCGGGACGAAGCGTGTTTCCGTATACGGTTGGTGGTCACAGGTCGCATCTGCACGAGTTTTGGCGCATCCTCGTTCTAAAGGCCGCTTGACTCATTGAGATGCAGAATCGAGCTGTCATGGCACGGGGTTCTCATGGCATGGGGTACTAATGAAGCCTGCCAAAGGAAGCCTGATTCTGATCAAAGCCTGATCCGACTAGAAAAATTGGGCGCTTCGGATTGCCTCGCCGTTCAGCAAACCTGTATCATGGCTGCGCTTCAAGACCCCATACATTCATAGATTCAGAAGAGGCAATCGGTATGCGTATGCTGCCCCGGCTCGGCCTTCTCGCTCTGTTGTTTGTAGCGGACGTCGCTTTTCCTCAATCGCAGCAATCTTCAACATCGTCAAGCCAATCCGGCGCGACCGATTCCCAAGGCGTCATCCGCACGAATACGCGCCTTGTTGTTCTGGATGTGGTTGCCGTAGACGATAAAGGCAATCCAGTCGCGGATTTGAAGCGGGAAGAGATTACGATTCTTGAAGACGGCAAACCCCAGGCCATGGACGCCTTTGGGCTTCAGCGGCCATCCACTTCCTTGCGGCAAAGACCGCCTGCCGCTCCTGGAGTTTTCGACAATACTCCGCAGTACACCTCGTCAAGCTTGAACATTATTTTGCTGGATACCCTCAATACGGAATTTTCCAGTCACGCTTATGCCCAAGATCAGTTGATTAAGTATTTGGAGAGCGGCCCCACCATTCAGCCGACCGCCGTGTATGCCTTGGAAGGCAATCTCACGCTGCTGCACGAATTTACGACCGATACCAAGGTTTTGAGGGACGTCTTGGCCAACTTCAAGCCTCAAGGTCCCTCTCATGTTGAGAACCTGACGAGTATGTCTTCGCCTTTTGCCCGTCAAGGCTCCTTTGCCATCACCCGTCAGGGCATCATCACCACGCTCTTGTCTCTCGATTTTCTGGCGCAATCGCTGGCGGCCTATCCGGGGAGGAAGAACCTGATTTGGTTGTCGGAAGGTTTCCCTCTTAGTCTCTATCCTCCTGACAATATCGATTCTGGAACCGCAGGTCCCGGGGCCGTAGCCGAATTCGACGATTTTGGGGGCGCAGTGGAAAGAATTGCTGATGCGCTGATGAATGCCCAGGTCGCCGTCTATCCCATCGATGCTGCGGGAGTAAGCAAGAATGATCGCTTTCCTGCCCGGGTTACCATGCGTGACGTGGCCGAGCGCACCGGCGGCAAAGCTTTCTATAATCGCAATGACCTCGATCTTGGGGTGCGTACCAGCATTGATGATGGTTCAACCTATTACACGATGGCCTACTATCCCGAAAACAGAAAGTGGGATGGCAAGCTCCGCAATATTGATCTAAAGATCGATCGGCCTGGGGTAACGCTCAGATATCGCCGCGGCTACTACGCCATAATCCCTGGGGGCACCGATAGCGTGCTCAGTGCGGCAGGTGAGTTTGGTCGGGCTTTGGCCTTGGCCTCTCCTTCCTACAACGGCGTGCTCTTCAAGGCGCAAGTCGTGCCTCCCGCGGATAAGGCCCAGAAGGTCACAGTGAACTTCGCCATCGATCCGCACACCATCCGCTTCCAATCGCAGGCGGATGGGCTGCAGCATGCCAATGTCAAGTGTGTGGTTGCGGCTTTTGCCGACAAACTGCATCCGCCGCAGCTATCGGAGCAAAGTACGATCAACGCCGCGATCAAGCCCGAGGTTTATCAGCAGCTCATGCATGCCAATCTCCCTTGTCACCAGTCCATTTCTCTTAAGCCTGGTAGCTATGAATTGCGCCTCGGCGTCATTGACAGCAACAGCCGTCTGATGGGAACAGTCGGTGCTTCTGTGACCGTGCCCAAATAGTGAAGAAAGAGCACAAATAAAAGAGCAACAAATAAAAGTGGAATAAAAGCAATTGCAGCCTAGGCATTCGGACCAAGATCGTCACGCCGTACGTATCACGGCTTCTTTTCCGCGCTCACGTCCTTTATCGGAGCGCCATTCGAGGCTGAATTTGGGAGGTCGTCCCGATAATCCACCACTGCTATTTCTCCCGCGTATTGAGGATCGGTGGATGGCCTGTAGTGCAACACAGCTCGCAGTCCTTCCATGTGACGGCAAAAGTTGAAATGATCTTCTCCAAACCACAGGGTATCGGCAAAGCCCCCTCGAAAACTTCCCTTGGTCACGAACGTAAGGGGCTGCCCTTCTTTGTCGATCGTGACAGTCATTCCCGATCCTCCTTCTCCGCACTTCACCGCTTTTACCCGCCCTTCTGTAGCTCTTGCCCCTTGGAGCGGTATCGGCGAAAGTGACTCGTCCGGAGGCCTCTGGTCGGCTGGGATACTATTCCATAGCTCCACCGCCTCATCGTGGTCCGCGCCCGGCCATCGCTCCACAACGTGCTTCGCGAACAGAGCTGCTTCCGCGCCTCTGCCCATGCGCCGCAGAATCTGGCCGGTAAGCAGGTAGTATCCCGCTCGTGCCGGTTCCAAGCGTTCCGCCTTGCGGGAATATTCGAGCGCCTGCTTTAGATCGCCTTGGCTCACGGCAAGTCGCGCCAGTTGGACGACGGCCGGAGCAAACAGAGGATTGATTGTTGTAACCCGTTTGAGGGCTTCGCGGAATTTATCCTGGTCTGTTGGATCGCCGGAGTGTGCCATTGGAGACATCATGGTTTGCGCGAATAAGGAAAGCCACAGTTTGCCATCCAGTTGCAGGGCCTCTGTAAATTCGCGGGCTGCTTCCTCGTCTTTGCCTTCGGTAAAGTAGAGGAATCCCATATTCTCGTGCGCCAGTCCGAGCTTGGGGTCGTCCTTCAGCGCCTTTTCGATCAGCGGACGCGCCGTTGTCAGGTCGCGCGACCACAGGGAATAACCTCCCAGTTCGGCCTCGGTTTCCGCAAGGCTAAGCTTGCGGGAGGCAAAGTCTTTCTCCTCGGCCTGCGGCGGTACGTTAAGGTAGCCAACGTTCAGGGCAAGAGACGCGGCATATTGATTGAAGTTCTTTTCAAGTTGTTTTGGGTCGCCGAATGCCTCCTCAAAAACTTCACTCTGCTTCTTGCCCTCTTGCAGGGCATTGGTAAAGTGCAGGATGCGCGCCCCCCGATCCATGCCGGGGCCGAAGAAAAGGAAATGCGTGAGCAGCCATGATTCAGCGTAGAAAATATCTGCTTTGCTCTCGTCGTGATAGTAAGGAGAGGCGGGTGTTACGTGCAGCAGCGTGTCCAGCGGAACAAGTTCTCGGGAGCGCAGAACGCGCATGCGCCAACTGGGTGCCCCAATCATGATTCTGTTTTTCTCGAATCGGGTATTTGCGTAGAACTCCGCCATCCCCTCATCGAGCCATATCGGGATCCAGCGTAAATTCAAATGCATCACGCTATGAACATATTCGTGGTAGATCACCTCGTTTGCTTCGGGTCTTACCTCGTCCAGTCTCACCAGCGCAAACTGCTTGTCCCATCCATGGCGAAACAGCCCAGCGGGCTTGAACCCCTTTGCCTTCCATCGTGCCGGTTCGAGGGCCTTTGCGCTGTTTTCGTCCTCGGGGGCTACCACCAGCAGTGGGGCGCCCGAGTCCAAGCGGATATTTGGGTAGACTCCGGCAATGGCGAATCGAATCTGCTCAAACTCTCTAGCAAGCCTCTTGGCCTGACCCTCGCTACCGTCGGTAATCACTCGAAAGTGCTGGCTCCTGACCTCCGTCCAGGGCTTTTCCGACGCTGTAGACGCTCCTGCAAGGAGTACGATGGCCGCAAGCAGGTTGAGTGGAAGATACTTTTGGAAGAAATGGGATTGTAGCCCCCAGATACAGCAATCCATGGATGAAAGGACTCCTTCAAATAAAGCGCATTTTTTCAGAGAATCCGCCTCGGTAAAAGCAAAATTTGTTGCAAAGATCTTTGCAAAAAGATCTTTGCAAGAAGAGTCTGCGAGAAACCCTGTCTCGCCAAACCCGGCTCTCTAACGGGGATATATACTTCCATCGAAATATCTTCATTGGAGGTTCATCGTGCAATCTTTGCAACCGGAGCAGGCTCTATTTCTTTTGCAAAACGCTCTTCCTGTGTTGAAGCAAGAGCATCGCATCACCAAAGCCGTGATCGAGGCCATCCCACATCAAAACGGTGACTATCGCCCCGATCCCGCGTCCAAAACTGCACTCGAACTCGCATGGCATATCGTTGCCTCAGAACATCGCTTTCTGGGTGGAGTTGTCGCCGGAGCTTTTGACTTTACTCCTTTTCCCCGTCCCGAATCCGTGAAGGATTCGGCAGATATGGCCCGTCTGTATGAGGAAATTATCCAGAAACACATCGAGGGGCTTGAGAAACTTTCCGGCGAGCAGTTGGTGAAAGTTCTCGATTTCCGTGGAGTATTCCAGTTGCCTGCCGCTGCCTATGTAGGCTTTACCATGCATCACTCCATACATCACCGTGGTCAGTTGTCGACTTATCTGCGCCCCATGGGAGCCAAGGTGCCGGCGATGTATGGCGAAAGCCACGATTCTGCATTGGCGAAAGCCGCAAAATCCTAACCTCAGAATTCCACCCATCGTCGGTCCGGTCCTCATAACCGATCGAAACGATAAAAGAATTTGGGCCGCTGAAGTATCGAACGAAGGCAAGGCCAGGGTGGTGGCGCAAAAAATCAAGCGCGCCACCACCGATGGCCTCCTGTAAAAGCCTGCAACTCAAGTATAATCAAGAGTTTATTCCATTATTCTTACTTCTGAGGCTTCCTCATGGCACAATCCGCAATGGCAAGCATTCCCGCTCTAAAAGATATCTATCAACAACTCAAGGGACGCATGGACAAAGCTGTTGAGGATTTTCGGACCAATCTTGCCGCGGCCCGTACCGGAAGGGCCTCCGTACATCTTCTGGATACCATTCGCGTGCCTTGCTACGGATCGGAAATGCCTTTGAATCAGGTTTCCACCGTTCACGCTCCCGAGCCTCAGCTTCTCACGGTGCAGCCCTTCGACCCCAGCATCATGGCGGAAATTGAAAAGGCCATTCGCACCGCGGGCCTTGGCTTGAACCCGCAAAATGACGGTAAAGCCATCCGCATTCCCATACCGCCCCTTACGGAAGAGCGGCGCAGGGAAATGGTGAAGCACCTCAATAAGATTCTGGAAGATCACCGTACCGCCATCCGCAATGTTCGTCGCGATGGAAATGACGCAATCAAGAAGACCTTGAAGGACAAGAAGATCAGCGAAGACGAAGAGCGCCGCTCCTTGGAAGAAATTCAGAAATTGACCGACGAAGAAATCAAGAAAATGGAGCAGATGTCGGCCGCTAAAGAAAAGGAGTTAATGACGGTTTAGTGGTCTGATCATGGAAATCTGAGCGGTTTTGGGTGTCTTACTGAAGTTGGCAATATTAAGTTGGTTCGAGAAGCGATGATTGTGGTCGCGACCGGATAACCGCATTACAAGTTCAGTGTTTTTTCGCTTTTTCGACCCTGGGACACCGGCCTCGACGAATAGACGAATAATGGATGCGACTTGATCTTCTCGAATGGAATGATGTGTTGCTAAGGCATTTGTTTTGAATATTTTGTCGATGAAGATTGAGTCCACTTGATTTTTTGAGACCTTTTTTTCGTGACCGAAAAATCAATCCGAAATCGATAAGAAATGAAATCACCAGTTGGCTTGATTGCACTCCGATCTTTGAACGATTCTTGTGATCCTCAAATCAACGAGAGGCTTCACCAGCTTTTCTTAGAGTGCTCGCCTGCAAAATAGATCTGGTCTCAAAACGGTCTGGCTCTCAGCCATGAATTCATGGGGAAGGTGGTTCATGGGAAGGCGCTGAAGAGGTTTCAGGCTGCCAAAAATATTAAGCGTTGACGATCTTTTCGTAGAAAGGTAAGCAACAATCTCCCCAAGAATGTAGCTGCGGCTTCGCAACTTCGGTTACCATTCCATGCCCTTGATTCTTCAGCGGCAACTCGGTCCAGTAGCTTAGAATAGATTCAGTCGTATCTGATTTCATGGTGAATTTGCTTCCAGGGATCGTCTCAGCCGCGTTGGCATTGTGCGGTATGGGTTTTTATGTGCTCTGCCTGTGGAGCGCTCGGAGCTTTCTCCGCCAAGCCAAGCCGAAGCTCGACTGCGCCTCTCCTGTCTCGATATTGAAACCTCTGCGCGGCGTTGATCCGCAGATGTACGAAAGCTTCCGCAGCCACTGTGTGCAAGATTACCCAGAATACGAGATCGTCTTTGGTGTGAGCGATGCCGATGATCCGGCGGTCGCGGCCGTCAATCGCCTCATGCAAGAATTTCCGGAATGCCAGATCAAGCTGGTGGTTTGCCTTCGATCGCTGGGCGCCAACCGCAAGACCAGTAATCTCACGCAGATGCTGGCCCATGCAAAGTACGATCACATACTCGTCAACGATAGCGACATTCTCGTAGCGCCGGATTATTTGCAGCGCGTCATGGCCCCGTTTGCGAAGCCCGAAGTCGGCATGGTGACCTGTCCGTATCGTGCCGTTGCCGCCAATACGCTGGGCTCCAAGCTGGAAGCTTTGGGGATCAGCACCGACTTTATCCCAGGTGTTCTTGTCGCCCGGCAAATCGAAGATGGCCTGCACTTCGCGCTTGGTTCAACCCTGGCAATGTCCCGGCCCGCTCTTGAAGCGATTGGTGGTTTCAGGCCCTTGGTCGATTACCTTGCCGACGATTTTGAGCTGGGCCTTCGGATTGCCAAGGCCGGCTTCCAGGTTGTTCTCACCGATCAGGTTGTGGAAACCCATCTGCCGGCCTATGATTTTCGTGGCTTTATCGACCACCAGATGCGCTGGGCGCGCAGCACCCGCGACTCGCGGCGTGCCGGTTACGTCGGGCTTCTTCTAACTTTCGGCCTCCCGTGGGCGATGATCTCGGTTCTCTTGGCCGGGGGTGTTTGGTGGTCGTGGCTGGTGTTGGCTGCTGCCGCTTTGCTCCGCGCCGCGGTTGCCGTGCAGGTGGGCTCAAAGATCCTT
Source organism: Candidatus Angelobacter sp. (assembly GCA_035295685.1). GTDB lineage: Bacteria > Acidobacteriota > Terriglobia > Terriglobales > Acidobacteriaceae > Angelobacter. Next base: position 353,330 of record DATGIO010000043.1, on the reverse strand, counting down.
CGCGACTCTTCGGTGGTGAGCCGGCTATGGCTGCTTCCGCTGCGTGACCTGATTGCCTTTTGGATCTGGTTTGCCAGCTTCGCTGGTCATGAAGTGAAATGGCGTGGCGATCTTTTCATCCTCGAAAATGGCCGGATTCGCCCGGTTGGATCTGAGTCCTACGCTCAAGCCGATCTCATCGATACTACCGACCCGGATGAGGACAAAGTCTCCGTTCATTCGTAAGGATCAGCTTTCCGCCCCACTTTGCTAGCTGGCAATAACCCGCCTCGCGCACATAGGAAGGCACCTTGTCTTCCTCGGTCCAGAAGAGAATGGGCTGGCCGCTTCGCCAAAGCCGATTGAAAGACGCATCGTCGTCAAAGATATTTGGCGCGTCCGGGAACTGTGATCCATACCAGATATTTGCATCCCGCCCGTTGAGCATGCGCATCTGCCGGTGGGTGTAATAGGGCAAGGTCGAGGCGGCTTCGTAATCGCCATTGTCTTCGATCAGGATCGTTTGCTGCGGATCGTCCTTCACAGCTTCTTGCACAGCATCGGCCAGCACCTTGGAACTGAGAACCGGTGAAAAGATTACCAAGCCAAGATGCGCTTCGTGCAGCACGACCAACATCATGACTGCCAGCGCCATGTTCGCAGCGAAAGCACGTCCTCCCCGCCGTAAGACCCAATTCACGACCGTCCCTGCACCCAACGCGATGCCGGTAAGCAAGAGAGGCAGCTTGAAGGCTCCCAGCGCGCGTGGTGTTAGATCCAGGAAGTGTCCGAAAGAAAGCTTATAGGCATCGGGATTTTTCTTGAGCAACTCGGCAATATCGAAGCCCGGTTGCGGTCTCTCAGCTTGTAGTGCCAGGGTCACTGCCACCGCGCAGGCTGTAACGCCGATCACCATAAGCACCGCGGATGAGAGTCGTCCGCTGCGGCGCTCCTTGCTGTCGCTAGCTGAAGCTGCCTCGCGTGCCAGCCATCCTCCAATCAGCAGTGCCACTCCCGGAACACCCGGAATCACGTAATACTCTTGCCTGCTGGAAAAACTGAAGAATGCCAGGACCAGAAGCATCCAAATCGCAAACAGCAGCGTTGCCTGCTGCTCTCTGTTCAAGCCTGCTCGCCATTGCTGGACCTTCCTCGGGACCTGCCCAAGGGCCTGGACAACAAACGCCGTCCACGGCATGAGCCACAGGAGCATCAACCCCCAAAACAGCAGCAGCGGCACTGTGTCATAGTCGTTGGGATATCGCTTGTTCAGGTAGCGCAGAAAGTGTTCGTTAACAAAGTAGAACCAGAAAAACCCTCGCGCCTGTCCCTGTGCGGGATTGCGAAATCCGGCCAGCAAATGCCATGGCGCGGCGATGGCAAGAAACACCAGAAAACCGGAAAGTAGCCGCAGCTTGAGCAAGTGCCGTAGATTGCCGGTAAGAAAAAGGAAGACTAGGAGAATGCCGATCGGAAAAACCAGGCCGATGAGTCCCTTGGTCAGAACATTGAGTGCCATGGTTGCGGCCAGCCCCCAGCAAAGCCACCGCGAAGGCTTCTCTTGTTCCAAGGTGGAAAGCAGGAAATCGAATCCCACTGCCAGCCACAGCCCTACCATCATGTCCGGGATCAGAATGCGCGTAAAAATAAATGGGCCGAACCCGGTTGCCATCGCCAGGGCAGAATAGAGACCGGCCTCCTCGCCATACACGCGGCGCCCCAGGCGATAAACCACTAGCAGCAATGCGAGCACACCCAGAGCAATCGGCAGGCGCGCGGACCAATCCTGCACGCCGAACAGCTTGAAGCTGGTGGCGATTGTCCAGTACATGAAAGGCGCCTTTTCCAGGTAGCGAATGCCTTGATCGATGTGTAGCGTCACCCAATCGTTGCGGGCCAGCATCTCCCGCGCGGCTTCCGCGTGAACGGTGTCCGCATCGTCCAACAGCGGTGGAGTAAAGATGCTGCCCACATAAACCACGGCCCACACCACAACAATCATCAAGAGAAAGAGCTTATGTTTACCGGAAAGGGCATTCTGCGAAGTTAACGATGGTGCGGTTTTGGGCAACGTCTGAGTCTGCATGAAAGACTCAATTATATCGGCGCGCCCTTTTGATAAGAACGTTGGCGGAAGGGGCGTATTGGTTGTAGACGCGTAGAACTAAGGTGCGCGGAAGCTGGAAGGCTGCGCAGGCCGTTTGGCTCGCCTTGCCCGCTGCCGCCGCCGCTGGATAGCATAAGTCTCGCAAGAAATGAGGGACGGGCGATTGTCAGTACGCCGCGCGCCCATGAATTTCCAACAAAATTGGTGAGGTAAGAAGGTGAGCCATTCTTCAGAGTTTCATCCCGGCGGGTCTCCGCAGCTTTCTGCGTTTCCGCGTGACCGCGCCAACATCTTGGCCAAGGAACTGCGCGCCGTCATTCAAGGCGAAGTTCGTTTCGACGATGGCAGCCGCGCGCTTTACGCTGTAGATGGCTCGAATTACCGCCAGGTCCCTATCGGTGTTGTCATCCCCAAGACGATCGACGATGTAGTTCAGACCGTCGCGCTCGCCCGCCGCCATGGAGCGCCCATCCTCGCCCGTGGAGGCGGAACAAGCCTGGCTGGGCAGTGCTGCAACGTCGCGGTCGTCATGGATTTTTCCAAGTACCTCAACCGCATTGAAGAACTGAACCCCGAAGGAAAATACGCGTGGGTGCAGCCAGGAGTTGTGCTTGACCATCTTCGTAACCGGGCCAATCAGCACCATCTAACGTTTGGTCCCGACCCGTCAACACACGAGTACTGCAATCTGGGCGGAATGATCGGCAACAACTCCTGCGGAGTCCACTCAATCCTCGCCGGCCGCACAGTAGACAACATTCTGGAACTCGAAGTCCTCACCTATGATGGACTAAGAATGCGGGTGGGGCCAACCTCGCCTGCGGAATGCGAAGAAATCATTCGTCAGGGCGGACGTCGAGGGGAAATTTATTCGAAATTGGTCCATCTCCGCGACCGGTACGCGGAACTCATTCGCAGCCGCTATCCCAAGATTCCCCGTCGTGTCTCCGGTTATAGTCTCGATGAACTGCTCCCCGAGCGTGGCTTGAATGTCGCCCGTTCGCTGGTGGGCTCCGAATGTACCTGCGTGGTGACTCTGGGCGCTAAGGTTCGTCTGGTCGATTGGCCCAAGAAGCGCAGCCTGCTGGTTCTTGGATACAACAGCGTCTACGAGGCGGGTGATCACGTTCCTGAAATCCTCAAGTTCGGTCCCATCGGTCTCGAAGGCATGGACGATGTTCTCATCGGCAATATGAAGAAGATGAAGCTTCATCCCGAGAGCATCGAATTGCTGCCTAAAGGGAAGGGGTGGCTCCTGGTGGAGTTTGGAGGTGAAACCCGCGAAGAGGCCGAAGCCAAGGCTCGCCGCCTCGCCGAAAAGCTCAAGTCGATGGCGGAACCGCCTTCCATGCGTTTTTTCGAAGAAGGCCCGGAGATGCAGGTTGTGTGGAAAGCCCGTGAGTCGGGCCTGGGAGCGACGGCTCGTGTGCCGGGCGAGCCCGAAGCGTGGGAAGGATGGGAAGACGCGGCAGTCTCGCCGGAAAATCTTGGAACCTATCTCCGGGAGCTTCACCTCCTATTGCAAAAGCATGGCTACAACAAGGGCGCATTGTACGGGCATTTTGGCGATGGCTGTGTCCATACTCGGATGAACTTCGACTTGCTCAGCGCCGAAGGCATTCGCACGTTTCGGTCTTTCATGGAAGAGGCGGCCGACCTCGTAGTACGCCTGGGAGGTTCGCTCTCTGGAGAGCACGGCGATGGGCAGGCGCGCGGTGAACTTCTTGAGAGGATGTATGGTCCCGAACTTATGGAAGCGTTTCGTGAATTCAAACGCATCTGGGATCCCGAGTGGAAGATGAATCCCGGCAAGAAGATCGATCCCAATCCTATGGATGAAAATCTCCGGTTGGGAACGAGTTACAATCCGCCCAAAGTCAAAACCCATTTTTTCTTTCCTGAAGAGCATGGCGATTTTTCCGAGGCGGCTTCGCGCTGTGTCGGTGTCGGCAAGTGCCGCAAAGATGAAAAGGGGACCATGTGTCCGAGTTACATGGCCACCAGGGAGGAAATGCACTCCACCCGCGGCCGCGCGCGCCTTCTCTTCGAAATGCTGCAAGGAGATCCCATAAGGGGCGGATGGCAAAGCGAAGCCGTAAAAGAAGGTCTTGATCTTTGCCTGGCATGCAAGGCGTGTAAAAGTGAGTGTCCTCTGCACGTGGATATGGCTACCTACAAGGCCGAATTTCTTTCACACTACTATGAAGAGCGCCTTCGGCCTCGATCCGCCTATGCCATGGGACGAATCCATCGGTGGGCGCGCCTTGCTTCCGCTCTTCCAGGCGTTGTGAATCTGTTGACGCAAGCGCCCGGAATTTCCACTCTGATAAAGCGGCTCGGTGGCATCGCACCACAGCGTCGTCTGCCGAGGTTTGCAGGCGAGACGTTTAAAAGTTGGTTCGGAAAGAATAGAGAGGCGAGCCACAGCCTGCCGGATACTGCTCAGCCTCAAGTTGTCCTTTGGGCCGACACTCTCAATAACTACTTCCATCCCCACATTGCCCAGGCCGCCGTTGAAGTGTTGGAAGATGCGGGTTATCGAGTTATCGTCCCAAAGCCTCCACTATGTTGCGGAAGGCCCCTCTACGACTTTGGCATGTTGGAGGAAGCCCGGCGGCTGCTCCTGCAAATTCTGGACACTTTGCGTCCTTATATTGCCGCCGGTATTCCGGTTGTCGGTCTGGAGCCAAGCTGTGTATCCGTGTTTCGCGACGAACTGCCAAACCTGCTGGCCCACAACCGGGATGGCGAACGCCTGCGCGACCAGACATTTCTATTGAGCGAGTTCTTGGTCCGCAAAGCCGGTTATTATCCAACGCGACTCGCGCGCAAAGCGATCGTTCACGGGCACTGCCATCACAAGTCGGTGCTGAAATTCAATGCCGAGCAGGAACTCCTCCAGCGTATGGGGCTCGATTTCAAGGTTCTTGACTCTGGTTGTTGCGGAATGGCGGGGTCCTTTGGTTTCGAAGCCGACAAATACGAAATGTCGGTCAAGATCGCGGAACGCATCCTGCTCCCTGCCATTCGCGAAACCCCACAGGATATGTTGATCATTGCCGATGGTTTTAGCTGCATGGAGCAGATCGAGGGCCTGGCTGGACGCAAGGCTCTGCATATCGCTGAGGTTCTGAAAATGGCGATTTCTGAAAGGCAAGAAACGGCAGGGCCCCATTCAAAGACCCTGCCGGCTGAACTCGCTGCTACAAGGTAGGAGACGCGTTTTCGTGCCGCTAAACTTGTTCGGCGGTTTGGTTGTAGCGCCGTGCCGCCCGTCTCCCTAGTGCTGTCAAGGGGGAGCGTGTCACGGCCGATTCACTCTCATGGCCATGTTTTTTATGTCTCGATCCTCCCCTTTCGTCGGGAAGTAGGCGATTGACTAGGCTCATCGCACGAAGCGTAACTTCAGGCGCGACTCCATGAAGTTTGGCCAGCGACCTGGCGGGAAGCCCCAGCGTCAGCTCGGCGCAGTTTCTACGTGTTGCCTCTACGATCTGGCTGGCCGCCCTCTCAACTGACATGGAAAGCAGTGGATTAGTGCCGCTCAGGGCAAACCAGCCGTATTCCTGCTGGTGCTTTCCTTTGAATGCGGCGCGGCTGTGGGAACCGGTGCGCATGAGGCCGGGCACCACGGTGAGCACGCGGATGCCGAACCTTTTCATCTCCGCATAAAGCCCCTCGGAAAAACCAACCATCGCAAACTTTGCACAGTTGTAAGGGATCGTATGTGGAACGCTCACCTTACCGCCGATGGAGGTGATGTTCACGATCCTTGCGTGGCCGTGATCGATCATCTGCGGAAGCGCTGCTAACGTTGGATAAACGGCTCCCCAGAAGATGCTGTCCATCGACTCTTGAAAATCTTCCACGCCCATGGAGAGCAGCGGACCAACAGAAATCGTTGCCGCATTGTTCACTAGGATGTCGATGCGGCCAAAATGTTTGGTGGCAAAATGGATCAGTTGCTCCGCATCTTCCGGCTTGCTGACATCGCAAGGCATTGCCGCCGTTTCAACACCTAGGCTCTCAAGCTGCTGCCGCGCGCGAACGAGCTCATCCTGATAGCGGGCGCAAATAACCACGCGGCATCCTTGCCTGCCGAACTCCTCTGCCAGTGCCAGGCCCAGGCCGCGCGAACCTCCTGTAATCAGCACGGTCTGGCCGCGCAGATCGGCAAACTGCCGCCTCTTCCGTATTTGCCGCAAGGCGGTTGTTAAAGCTAGCCCGGTTGCGGCGCCCGCCAGAATCGTCCCGGCAGTCACCCCACCAAGAATGATCTTTGTGCCCGTCTTCATGAGTACCTCCCTGATTTTCTTATGGATGACTTCTTTATGGATGACTTCATTTCGGTGATTCATTTCGATTCCATCGTTTGGGTCGTCTCGTCGTCTCAACTGGCAATTTGCAACTCTCGATCTGTTTCTTTTAAAGAGACATCCAGCCGAAGCTTCTCGCCAAGAGACAGAAGTCCGCGCTGCCAATCCGTTTCTGCCGAGAGATCCTGTTGTAGACCCGTGTGCGCTTGCGCTCCCGCGGAAGATGGAAAAATGCTCTTGATCGTGGAGTAGAGAATGTTCTGTGGCTCCCAGTAGTTCACTGGAAACTGAAAGCGCTGCAGCGCATCGACAAAAACATTGGCCTGTTGGATCACATTCCAGTTTGTAGGCTCTCGCTGAATCTGTAAGAGCAGCTTCGTAAGGCTGGCGCTGGCGGCAAAGTTAAGCCCGGCCTCCTCCAGGCGCACGCCCTCTTGTTGCACTCGCTCCAGCATCGGGATGAGATGGGCCGAGTCAACTGGTTCGGCGTCGAGTGTCCTCTTAAGGTCGAGATTCAAGACGAACTCGGCGGTGATTCTCAGCACCTCGGGGATTGGCTGTTGCATCTCCCGTAGGAAATGGAGCAGCGGTTCGAATCGTTGGTAAACTCCCTGATAACTGCTCTCGGCCTCCTCCAATGTCCGCCGAAGCACTAGGTTCAGGATGCGCGTCTGCTCGTCGCGAAACAGCGATTTGAAGGAATACGGCATTCCGTTGAATTGCTCTTTGAGCAGCCGTAGAGCAGTTTGGAAATCGTCGTCGTTGAATGTGGAGACGATATTTTCCATCGCGGCCCGAAACGCATCGTCCGTTCGCGCATCGCGCACGCCGGCATGCAAGATCAGGTCGCCTAAATGGATTACGCCAAATGTAAGGTCACGGCTCTCATGCGTAATCTGCGAGTTGACTCGGATCTTCCCGAGAGCGAGCTTGGATGCTGTGCTGCTGAACCGCCGATAATCCTCGGTGCCGATCTCATAGCAAAATCGGGAGGTATCGTTCCATCCTTCGAAGGCGGAACTGATCGCAAAGTGAGCGCCCACCATCTCCAGGTCCTGAATCGTAGGCTTTACTTTGGCGTTGTAAATTCTTGCACCGTCTCCAAGTTCCGCCACATTGCTTTTTGCTTCCGCCAGCAGGTGAAGAAACTCTGGCTCCAGATCTTCCCCCGAGGTCTCCTTGGCTAGCTGGATCGTGCGGGCGGCATATTGAATAACTTGCACGGTTTCGAGCCCGCTGAGTTCATCAAAAAACCATCCGCAGCTTGTGAACATGAGCATGGCGTGGCGCTGCATTTCAAGCAGTTTGAGGGCCTTGGTGATTTCTTCGGGATTGAGTTGCCGCCCGGAGTGTTTCTCAAAGAAAAGCCAAAGACTCTCTTTGGAGCGGTCCAAGACAGCGGAGATGTAATCGTTTCTTGCATCCCATGGATCTTGTAGCAAGGGTGCCGCTTGAACTTCGAACAAATGGGCCGCTCGGTCCCGCACGTAATCGAGCGCCGCCCGTAGAGGCGCGCGCCACTCCTGGTTCCATCCCGCATGTCCTGAATTGCAGCCGCAATTGCTCCGCCATCGCTCGATTCCATGGCTGCAGCTCCAGGAGGTATTTTCAAGGATCTGCACTTCGTGGGTCGGTGGAAAGGCTTTGAGGAACTCTCCATAGTTCGTCAGCGTTGTATCGCCGCTCGACTCAATACGATTGAGTGCGAACGCCAGCGCCATGTCGCCAAACCGGTGATGATGTCCATATGTTTCGCCGTCGGTGGCGATATGCACAAGCTGCGTCCACGGGCGCGTACTCAGAAATCCTTGCTGTAGCCGCTCGGCGAATTGTTCTCCGCTGGCCAGCAAATCCTCGAAAGCCACTGCTTGAGAGATTGGGCCGTCATAGAAAAAGATACCGATCTTGCGGCCCGAAGGTAGCCTGGCTTGATAAGCCTGCGATGGATCGATGCGCCCGCCGCTCACGTCTTTCCAACTCCGTCCGCCAATCTTGCGTGTCTTGCCTGCCTGGCGGGGAGCCAGAATCGTGAACTGAATGCCTAGTTCTGCAAGGATGTCCAGGGTCTCGTAATCGACTGCGGTCTCCGGCAGCCACACTCCCTCCGGAAATCTTCCGAAACGATGCTCAAAATCTCGTATCCCCCATAGGATCTGCGTATATCGATCGCGTGCGTTCGCAAGGGGAAGAATGATGTGGTTATACGCCTGGGCCAGGGCCGAACCGTGGCCGGAAAACCTCTCTTGGCTCGTTCTGTCTGCCTCCAGGACGGCCGCATAGGTCTTCGGAGCTCTGTCTTTCATCCAGGACAGGAGCGTGGGTCCGAAATTAAAGCTGATCTTCGAGTAGTTGTTCACGATGTCGCGAATGCGTCCATCGGTGGAGAGGATGCGCGAAGCGCCGTTCGGCGCATAGCACTCCGCATTGATGCGCTCATTCCAATCGTGGTAGGGATAAGCGGACTCCTGGCGCTCAATCGCCTCCAGCCATGGGTTCTCGCGGGGCGGTTGATAGAAATGCGCGTGGATGCAGATAAATCGCTGCATGCAATACGACCAGACAAATCAAAGACAAATAAAGACAAAAAGACGAAGCGGGCAAAAAGGAGCCCGTAGCTTCGCCAGGAAGCAGAGTCAGAGATGTTGGATGGCACAACCCAACCCACCGGGTGCCTCGCAGCCAAAATTGAATTGACCCGCGTTTAGTGAAAAAATCACATTATGTCGAGTTCGTCTGTCGCCGCATCCACACATGGTTTTCTATTGAACGGCCGCTGGATTGAGCATGGCCCTACGGCCCCTGTACGTTCTCCTTACACCGGGGAGATTGTCGGTAACGTAGTAAGCGCGACCAGAACTCACGCGGAAGAGGCCATCGCCGGCGCCGTTCAGGCGTTTGAAGGTACCCGTAAGCTTCCGGCGTATGAGCGGCAGAGAATTTTGCAGCGGGTGGCCCATGAGATCGCGGCTCGCACGGAAGATTTTGCGCGCTTGATGGCGCTGGAAGCGGGTAAGCCCATTAAGGTCGCCAGGGGCGAAGTTGGGCGCGCTATCTTTACCTTTCAATGCGCCGCCGAAGAGAGTACCCGTATTTACGGAGAGTTCCTGCCTCTCGATGCCTCCGAAGTTGGAAAAGGCCGCTCCGCTATTGTGCGCCGCTTTCCCTTGGGGCCAATCTCCGCGATTACGCCTTTTAACTTCCCCCTCAACCTCGTGGCCCACAAGCTTGCCCCGGCCATTGCTGCCGGATGTACGGTGGTCCTGAAGCCCGCTCCGCAGACCCCGTTGACCGCACTGCTTTTGGGTCGAATCATCCTTGAAGCAGGGTGGCCCGCTGGTGCTCTCAGCGTCTTGCCGCTCTCCAATGAAGACGCCGCCCCCTTGGTGGAAGACGACCGGATCAAGATGCTGACGTTTACCGGTAGCACCGCCGTTGGATGGGCCTTAAAGAGTAGGTCGGGCAAAAAGCGCGTCACGCTGGAGCTTGGCGGGAACGCCGCTGTGATTGTTCATAGCGACGCCAATCTCGATTACGCGGCGGAGCGTTGTGTGAGCGCGGGATTCAACTATTCCGGTCAAAACTGCATTTCGGCGCAACGAATCCTCGTGCACGAATCGGTCTACAGCCACTTTTTGGACATACTGCTGTCCAAGGTCCGCCGTCTGAAGCTTGGCGATCCTCTGGAAGAATCCACAGACCTGGGTCCGCTGATCCGCGAGTCCGATGCCGTTCGCGCCGAAAGTTGGATTGGCGAAGCGGTTTCCGGAGGCGCAACTCTGCAGTGCGGTGGAAAACGGCAGGGTGCGCTCCTCGAACCCACGATATTGACCGGGACCAAGGCGCAGATGAAAGTGAACTGCATGGAGGTGTTTGCCCCGGTAAAAACCGTGGAGCCATACCAGGCGTTCCAGGAAGCCGTTGCCCGAGTGAACGAAACACCCTTTGGCCTGCAGGCCGGCGTTTTCAGCAACGATATGGGCCTCATCCTGCGCGCCTTCGAAGAGATCGAAGTCGGCGGCCTGATGGTCAACGACGTCTCTACCTATCGTAGCGACCAGATGCCTTACGGTGGCGTGAAAGATTCCGGTCTGGGAAGAGAAGGCCTGCGTTATGCGATTGAGGAGATGACCGAGCGCAAATTACTGATGTTGAACTTGCGCTGAGGTGCCGCTGCCTCCATGAGATAAATCATGATGCAAATCATTTTGGACTATGAGGAATACCATCAGCAGAGTAAGAACGAAATGATTGTCTGCTAGTTATTTCTGTCTTGTCCATACTCTTGAATGAGAATCTAGTATAGAAACCATGCGTTGAATGTGCACTGCGTCTTCTACATGAGCGTGCATTAGAGTAGACATGGAAAAAGTATCAGGGCGATTGCCGAGCCCATATATTTCAGTTAAAGTACATTTGCTGCCATGCGTAAATTTCGCTCTTCGTTGCTAGATTTACTTTGGTAAAAAGAAAGTCTGCCTCAAAAAAATTGGTCCAATCCAGATTTTTCCTATTGATGAAAAGCGCTCCTCAATAGGCATATCTTAGATGTTTCTAATATAAAAATTAGACGATTCCGGCGTTTATAATTCCATTTTTAGAATCTGCTGCCGTTCCTAATACATGAATCAATAGCAGTTTAGTACCCGCCACGAAAATTAAACCGTTTCCTTACAATAAAACTGTCTCCATACGATTGATGGAACTCTGCTTGCCTTAATCTCGTTGATATCTTTGTCTTTACAAAAGACAACGTTTCTTAAAACAAAGTAAAAATTAGGGGAACCGAAGTTAGGAGAGAGGCATGAAAACATTATTCGGTCGAATCATGGGGGTTTCACTTGTTGCCCTGTTTTCGCTCTTTGCTTTTGCGGCGAATACCGGCGATATCAGCGGCACAATTACAGATAATTCAGGCGCGATTGTCGCCCACGCTAAGGTCACCATCAAAAGCTTAAGCACAGGAGCAATTCGCGAAGTTATTACAAACGAATTTGGGCAATTTTCTGCTCCGCAGATGGAACTAGGCGACTACGAAATAAAAGTTGAAGCTCAGGGATTCAAGGCATTTTCGGAAAAGGCGACGGTTCGGAGCGGCGAAAATACGCGTCTAACCGCCTCATTGCAGGTTGGTACCGCTTCCGAGACAGTCACCGTTGAAGGCGCGCAGCCTATCCTGGATGTTGCAACAGCGCAGATAAGCGAGTCCATCGATACCGCCACGATCATCCAGTTGCCCAACCAGGCTCGCGACCCAGTGGCGTATGCCACTCTCAGCCCCGGAACCGTTCCGGTTTCCAAGGATAATCCCTTCCTCGGTACTGGAAGCTACAACAGCAACGGTTCGCGCGGTCGTGCAAACAATATCACCGTCGACAACATCATTAGCAGCGACGTCTCCACCACCGGCGAGTCGGGCCTCGGAACATTCAGCTTTGACGGAATTCAGGAATTCAAACTCATCACGAACAACTTCGACGCTGAGTTTGGCCGCAACTCCGGTTCTCAGGCGCAGGTTGTCACGAAAAGCGGCAGCAACAAGTTCCACGGCAGTGCATACGAGTTCTATCAAAGCGATGCCTTTTTTGCCCGCGACTTCCTCAATAACGTTCGCGCGGATGGCACCAATGGGCCGGGACCGATTCCCCGGTTCACGCAGAACCAGGGTGGATTCACCTTTGGCGGTCCCCTTGTTCCCGGACACACATACTTCTTCGGTCATTGGGAGCTAGACAAGACTCGCGGTTCTGGTTCTCCTCAGAGTGCGGCCGTGATGACTCCGGTACAAGCTGCGGGGATTACCGATCCCACCTCGCTAGCCCTATTTAATGGCGTTGGTGCTCCAACATCGGCTTCAGGAGTGCTGACTAGCCCTGCTCCGGATGTCAATAATGGACACTCATGGTCGGTTCGCATAGACCAGAACCTGCGTGGTGGCAAAGATTCGCTCTTCGTGCGCTACGGGGAGAACCCTGACGTCGCTGCTAGCCCCGGTCTCACTTTCGTCGGCACGAGTTTGCCGAACTTTGGCGCCCAGGCGACTTCGACTACGCGCACCGTAAATATCGGTCACACGATGGAACTCACGCCCAATCTCATCAATCAGTTCCGCGCCGGACTTGGCCGCAACAATCCGAATTTCACCACAAACAGCTCTTTCCCGCTCGGTCCCCGGATTAACATCCTTTCGCTCGATCAATTTGGCGAATCGCCGATCATTCCCCAAGGTCGCACCCAAAACGTCTTTCAATACGGCGACACGCTTTCCTGGGTGAAGGGGCGCCACACATTCAAATTTGGCGGTGACTTCTTCCGTTATCAGGCGCCTAGTTTCTTCGACAATAATACTCGCGGCAGCATCACCTACGCGGACGTTGCTTCGTTTCAACAGGGGCAGGCTCTCCAATACACGCAAAGTTTCGGCAACACCCATCGGCACAACTTTGCGCTGGATGGATTTGGTTTTATTCAGGATGATTTCCGTTTGAAAGACACGCTTACCCTAAACTTGGGGTTCCGTCTCGAGTCGTCGGGTGGAGTCAGCGAAGGAAACAATCTTCTCTCGAATATCGATCCTAACAATCAAACGCCGATCGGAGCCATTGGCAATGGCGCTCTCGGTGGTTTGGATCTCGGTGGCACGGCATTTCATCGCAATTGGAACCCGGCGCCGAGAGTTGGCTTCGCCTGGAATCCCGGTCGTGGAAAGGCCGTGATTCGTGCTGGCTACGGAATCGCCTACGACTACATCTTCCTCAACCCCATTACCAACCTCCGTTTTGCTGCGCCGTTTGTGCCGCAAATCACGATTCAGCCTGCTGCGGGCCTCACGCCGGCGCAAGTTGCGGGTCTGGTTGCGGGAACGGATCCGTCTCAGGCAGCGGCTCTGGCGGCAGTTGGTAAATTCTTGCCGACTTCTTTCAACTTTGGCAACGTCTCGGCTGTGAGCCAGAACTTGGATAATCCGCGCAACCAGCAGTGGAATATCGGCGTTGAGTACCAAGCCCTGAAGCAATTGACGCTGAAGGCAGGCTACGTTGGCAGCAAGACCGACCGTCTTCAGGTAACGTTTCCCCTGAACCTCACGCAATCGGGTCTCCGTCCCGCGGCCGCAACCAGCGTTGCCGACGAGCAAGCCAGGCTTAACTCATTTCTCTCGTTCACCGCGAATGAGTCTGGTTCATCCCTTATCGGAAGCAACCGTATCGATCCGCGCTTCAATACCGTGACCCAGGTTCAAAGCATCGGTACGTCGTCCTACAACTCCATGCAATTGGAAGCAATAGGCAGGTTTGGCTCCTCGCTTACATTCAATGCCAACTACACCTATGGCCATAGCATTGACGATGTATCGGATTCTCTCGGTGTCTTGGTGAATGACAGCGCGGCCATCGTCGATCCAACCAAACCCTTGTCTGCAAACCGCGCTAATTCACAATTTGATCTGCGCCAGCGCTTTGTCTTGAACTACGTCTATCAGCTACCTTTTGCTCGCAATATGAGCAATGGAATCATGAAGCGGATTCTGGACGGCTGGAGCACCAGCAGTATCTTCTCAACACAAGGCGGATTCCCGACAACCCTTCTCTCTGGTCCGATTCCCGTTCTCAATCCAGCCACCGGCAAAACGAAATCTATTACTGATCCAACGCTTTTGGGCACCACGGTTGATTGGCTTAACGGCGACGCTACGAAGCTCCATCCCTCGGTGTTTGCCAGTAGCGTAGCTGGACTTGGCGGACTCTCGGATCCCCTGATTGGCACTGTGGGTAACAGCGGCCGCAATCACTTGCGCTTAGCGGGCCTGACCGATCTTGACGCCTCCCTTACCAAGGCGTTTAAGGTTACCGAAAGCCAGAACCTGCAGCTTCGGTGGGAAGTCTTTAACCTTCTGAATCACCCGAACCTCTCTGGGTTCAAGAACACGTTCACCGCTACCAACTTTGGCCAATACACTGACACTGCTACCAATATGCGGCAAATGCAAATCAGCGCCCGGTACCAGTTCTAAACAAAAAACTGCGAACGTTCGAAAGGGCTGGCCGTTCAGGTCGGCCCTTTTGTCCCTTCTAAAGCCTTTTGCCCCGGTTCCCAAAAAATCGACATCGATCCTGCTTACAAAGCAACTACTCTCCTTGCTCCAACATCCGAAGTTGAGGCGCATGTAAGTCTGGTGCCGCGATTTTTGCGGAGCCGGTTTCATCGGCCTCGGAAAAAATGTCACGGCACAGAAAAAATGGTGGTCAAAGTTGTTGGTCTTGATATAATCATCCGTTTTCAGCAACAAAGGAATTTCAGTCTCCCTAATTGCTGAAGATCGGGACTACTGTTGCGTCAGGTTTTTGATTGCGCGTCGGTCCCCGTGAGTGGACTCATGGCCCAAATTTTTAACCGCAGTGCGAATACTTTAGCTCGAGCAAGCATACTTGGAATCGTTCTCTCTCTCACTGCGGTAGGCGCAGCGCTAATTAATCTCCAGCGTTCGCCTTATGTCACCGGTCAGCATATAGCGCCCGACCAACCCGTTCCCTTCAGCCATGCGCACCATGTGGCTGGGCTGGGATTGGATTGCCGTTATTGTCATACGTCGGTCGAAGAGTCCAGTTTTGCCGGGATCCCTCCAACTAAAACCTGTATGAACTGCCACGCCCAGATTTGGACCAACGCTTCTTTGTTGGACCCGGTACGTGTCAGTTTCCGCACGGGCCAGTCGTTACAGTGGACGCGAGTTCATGATCTGCCGGACTTCGTCTATTTCAATCACAGCATTCATGTAAACAAAGGGGTTGGCTGCGCTAGTTGTCATGGCGAAGTCGACAAGATGCCCCTGATGTACCAGGAAAACTCTCTGCAAATGGAGTGGTGCCTGGACTGCCATCGAAAGCCGGAAAAGTTTCTCCGGCCCAAGGACAAGGTCTTTGACATGACCTATCGCCCGCCCGATGGCACGGAGCAGCATGCTGTGGAAATAGATGGAAAACGGTTTATGAGCCAGGAAGAACTTGGCACGGAGCTCAGGAAAAAGTATCACCTGCGCACCGTTCAGGACATTACGAGCTGCTCCACCTGCCACCGCTAAACTTAGCGCCAAAAAATGTCGAAGTAAGCAAGTTGTAGTGAATGTCTTAGAGAGGGCAATCTAACTTGAAGCTGATTCCCGTCAGTGAGATCAGGCCTGCCGGCTTGGGTCTTGACGCCGTGCGTGAAAAGCTCACTCAGGCGAAAGGGCCTAAGTACTGGCGTACTCTGGAAGAGTTCGCCAATGAAAAAGCGTTTGGCGAACTGCTGGAGCGTGAGTTCCCGCGTCAGGCTTCCGAGTGGGTCGATTCGTTCTCCCGCCGCGACTTTCTTCGCCTCGCGGGAGCGTCGTTGGCTATGGCTGGATTGGCTGGATGTACCAAGCAGCCTCCCGAGCAGATTGTCCCCTATGTTCGCCAGCCCGAAGACTTGGTTCCCGGCAAACCCCTGTTTTATGCCACGGCCATGCCCTTTGCCGGTCATGCAATTCCGCTTCTTGTGGAAAGCCATGAGTACCGGCCCACGAAGGTCGAAGGAAACCCGGATCATCCGGCCAGCCTTGGCGCGGGAGATATCTTTTCGCAAGCCTCTATTCTGAACCTCTACGACCCCGACCGCGCGACTGCAACTTCGTATAAGGGAGAGCCAAGAACGTGGGACTCATTCCTCGGCGCCGCGTATCAGGTGTCGCAAGCGCAGGAAAAGCGGCAGGGTGAGGGGCTGAGGTTTCTTTCGGGTTCTGTCACGTCGCCCACTTTTGCCGCTCAGATGAAGTCGATTTTGAAGAAGTATCCCAAGGCGAAGTGGCATCGCTATGATCCGGTTCATCGCGATAGTCTCCGCGCCGGCTCCAAGCTGGCCTTTGGCGGATACTACGACTCCATCTACAAATTCGATGCCGCGGATGTCGTTGTCTCTCTCGATGCGGATTTTCTCTCCGGTCAGTGGTTCCCGGGCTTCGTTCGCTACGCCCGTGACTTCATGAGCCGCCGAAAGTTAATTCCTGGTCTGGAGATGAACCGCCTGTATGTGGCGGAGAGTGCCCCCAGCACCACCGGGGCAAAGGCCGATCATCGCTTATCGTTGCGGCCCTCAGAGGTGGAAAAAATTGCTCGCGCCTTGGCTGCAAAGGTCGGCACAGGCGGAGCCAGTGGGGAACAGCTTTCTTCGGAGCAGCAGGAATGGGTTGAGGCGGTCGCCGCCGATCTGGCGCGTCATCGCGGAAAAAGCCTGGTTGTTCCCGGTGAGTTTCAGTCGGAAGCGGTTGTCGCGCTCGCGCATGCGATGAACGCCGCTTTGGGCAATGTAGGCCAAACGGTTAGTTATATCGATCCCATTGAAGTCGATCCGGTTGAGCACACGCAATCGATTCGCGATCTGGTGGCCGATATGAATGACGGGAAGGTCGATGCGCTTGTCGTGATCGGCGTGAATCCCGTCTACGAAGCGCCTGCAGATCTCAATTTTCAGGATGCCCTCGGCAAAGTGCGCGAGATCAGCGTGCAGCTCTCTCTGCATCGCAATGACACCTCCGACTATGTGCAATGGCACATTCCCCAGGCGCACTACCTCGAAGCGTGGAGCGATGCTCGCTCCTATGAGGGAACGGTGAGCATCATCCAGCCGCTCATTCTCCCGCTCTATGACGGCAAGAGCGCCCATGAGTTGCTCGCGGTCTTTTACGACAAGCCCGATGCATCCGGTTACGATCTGGTTCGAAACTACTGGGAGTTGCAGCACAGCGGCACGGATTTTGAAGCTTGGTGGCGGCGCTCCGTTCACAACGGCCTCATCGCCGATAGTGCCTCTCCGGCCCGGCAAGTGAGTGCGAGGCTCGGTTCATTGCCTCCGGCCACGCCTGCGGGAACTTCGGTGGAAGTGATGTTCCGCCCCGATCCCTGCATCTACGACGGGACCTTCATAAACAACGGATGGCTCCAGGAGACGCCGAAACCGCTTACGCGCACGACTTGGGACAACGTCGCTTTGATCAGTCCGGCGATGGCGGGACGGCTGAAATTCAACCAGCTCAAGGACAACAACGACCATCAATCCGATGCCCAGAATGTGATCGAGATTACAGTCCAGGGCAAGAAGGTCAAGGCTCCTTACTGGCCTCAGCCCGGTCATCCCGACAATGCGGTGACGCTCTATCTCGGATACGGACAAAAGAGAGTCGGTCGCGTAGGAACAGGCACAGGTTATAACGCATATTCCGTGCGGCCCGCATCCGCGCAGTATCAGGGGCAGGGGCAGATCGCGGCCACAAATGAATACTGGAATATTGCCGTGACGCAGGGCCACTTCACCATGGAGAATCGCGATCCGGTGAAGGCCACAACGCTCGCAGAGTATCGGAAAGAGCCAAACTTTGCGGTTGAGGAAGACGGGAAGGAAATCGAGCCGAAGGCCGATGAGACCCTCTACCATCCCGAAAATTTCCCTTACAAGTCGGAAAGTTTTAACAAACTTGGCTACGCCTGGGGCATGGCCATCGATTTGAATTCGTGCATTGGCTGCCAGGCTTGTGCGGTCGCTTGCCAGTCGGAAAATAACATCTCTGTTGTCGGTAAGGAACAGGTGCAGCGCGGCCGTGAAATGCAGTGGATTCGCATCGACGCCTACTACGAAGGCGATGCGGCAAATCCTCAGGTTCACTTTCAGCCAGTTCCCTGCATGCAGTGCGAGAATGCGCCTTGCGAGACTGTCTGCCCTGTCGGAGCCACGGTTCATAGCACCGAGGGACTGAATGACATGGTGTACAACCGCTGCGTTGGCACCCGGTATTGCTCCAACAACTGCCCGTACAAAGTGCGGCGGTTTAACTTCCTGCTTTATGCCGATTATGAAACACCCAGCCTCAAGCTGATGCGGAATCCTGATGTTACCGTGCGCAGCCGCGGCATCATGGAGAAATGCACCTACTGCGTGCAGCGCATCAATGCCGCGCGGATTAAATCGGAAAAAGAAGAGCGCGAGATTAAAGACGGCGAGATTCTCACAGCCTGCCAGCAAGTGTGCCCGACCGAGGCCATTATCTTTGGCAATGTCAATGACGCGAACAGCCGAGTGTCCAAGCTAAAAGCCGGTTCGCGCAACTATCACCTGTTGGCTGATCTGAATACCCGTCCGCGCACTACCTACATTGGTGCGGTGCGTAACCCCAATCCCGAACTCCAGTCTTCGGAGAAGGCTTAACCATGCCTGTTCAAGACGAAATCGATGTACTGCCGCCAAAAGGTGTAAGGCCGCCCCTCATGGGGCCGGGCCAGGATTTTGGCACTGTAACCGACCGGGTTGCCGGAGTCATTCTCACGCGGCACACGCCCGTCTTCTGGATGATTATCTTTGCCATCGGCGCCACGCTGGTTGGCATGTTGACGACGGCGGTTGCGTACCTCATCTTCAAAGGCACAGGAATTTGGGGAATCAATATCCCTATCGGATGGGGATTCGCCATTGTCAACTTCGTCTGGTGGATTGGTATCGGCCACGCGGGCACGTTAATCTCCGCCATTCTGCTGCTCTTCAAGCAGGGCTGGCGTACTTCGATTAACCGTTTTGCTGAAGCCATGACGATTTTTGCGGTCATGCAGGCCGGTCTCTTTCCACTCATCCATACCGGCCGCCCCTGGATCGCTGCCTACTGGCTGTTTCCGTATCCCAACAGCATGGGAGTATGGCCTCAGTTCCGTAGCCCTCTGATCTGGGACGTCTTTGCCGTTTCCACCTATTTCACTGTTTCGTTCCTCTTTTGGGGTATCGGTTTGATACCCGATTTGGCCACCATGCGCGATAGTGCCAAGAGCATGGTTGTTCGTCGCATCTATGGGTTACTGGCGATGGGCTGGCGCGGCTCCGCTCAGCACTGGAACCGCTATGAAACGGCTTACCTGTTGCTGGCGGGCCTATCCACTCCGCTTGTGCTTTCAGTGCACAGCGTAGTGAGCTTGGACTTCGCGGTTTCGCTGGTCCCTGGCTGGCACACTACGTTCTTCCCGCCGTACTTTGTGGCGGGCGCAATCTACTGCGGCTTCGCCATGGTGCTCATGCTGGCCATCCCTTTCCGATATCTCTATGGAATGCAGGATTACATCACGCTGCGGCACCTGCAGAACTGCGCCAAGCTCATGCTGGCGACCGGGCTGATCGTGGCCTATAGCTACTCGATGGAGGCCTTCTTCGGGTGGTACAGCCATAACAAGTATGAATGGGCTATGGTGCTCAACCGCATGCACGGCCCCTACGCCGGCTACTACTGGACGCTGGTCTTCTGCAACATCATCTTTCCCCAGCTTCTCTGGTTTAACAAAGTTCGCTCGACTCCCTGGATGCTGTTCATCGTTGCAGTCGATGTAAACATCGGAATGTGGCTGGAAAGATTCGTAATCGTTGTCATGAGTCTACAGCGTGACTTTCTTCCCAGCTCCTGGGGTATGTACTGGTTTACCAAATGGGACGTAATGACCTTCGTAGGAACGATGGGTTTCTTTACGCTCCTGTTCTTCTTGTTCATACGTTTTATGCCGGCGATCTCAATCTTTGAATTGAGGACATTGCTGCCGCAATCGAAGGTGAAAGAATGAACTCATCGTCCACTCTATCGCCTGTCTACGGACTGATGGCGGAATTCGAGAGCCCCACCGAGTTGGTGCATGCGGCCAAGGCCGCTTATGAGGCGGGGTATCGCAAAATGGATACCTACTCGCCCTACCCGATCGAGGAAGCAGCAGAGGCGATTGGCTCCCATCACAACCGAGTAGCTCTTGTTGTTTTGATCGGCGCGATGCTGGGAATGATCGGCGGCTACTCCATGGAGTTTTGGATCTCTGCCGTCAACTATCCCCTCAATGTTGGTGGAAAGCCATATCATTCCTGGCCTGCGTTTATTCCGGTAACGTTTGAATGCGCCATTCTTGGAGCAGGTCTGGCGGCTGTCTTTGGCATGCTGGCGTTGAACGGCCTGCCTCAGCCCTATCATCCCGTGTTTAACTCCCCGAATTTTATTCGCGCCAGCCGTGATCGTTTTTTTCTGTGCATCGAGTCGCAGGACCCGCAGTTTCGTCTCTCTGAGACCAAGGGTTTCCTCGAAGGCTTCCATCCTGTAGAGGTCACGGAGGTGCCTTATTAATACCTCGGTGTCTCGCCGTTTCGCCTTGCCGGTTCTGGCGGCAAGTTTCGCTTTGGGATTGCTGGTCACTGGCTGCCGCCAGGACATGCACAATCAACCCAAGTTTATTCCGCTTCGCTCTACCGAGTTCTTTGCTGATCGTCGCTCGGAGCGTGATCCCATACCTGGAACAGTAGCTCGCGGGCAGTTGCACGAAGATGTCTACCTGTATACCGGCAGGCACGGCAATGATCTTGGCAATGACCTGCCGTTTAAGCTGGACCGAACAGCGCTTCTTCGTGGCCAGCAGCGGTACGACATCTACTGCGCCCCTTGCCACTCGGAAGTGGGCGACGGCAAGGGCATGATCGTGCAGCGCGGCTTCAAGCCGCCGCCATCCCTTCACGATGCACGCCTTCGCAATGCGCCTCTAGGGCACTTCTTCGATGTCATGTCGCACGGTTTTGGCGCGATGCCCGACTACGCGGCGCAAATTACTCCTGAAGACCGCTGGAAGATTGCGGCTTACATTCGCGCTCTTCAGTTGAGCCAGAATGCCACAGCCGCCGATGTTGCCGCCGAAGACCGCGGCAAGCTGGATGGTCCGCCCATCAAGGAGATGAATCTTCCCGCGACTTCCATACAGAACCCTGAACAGATGCCGGGAGGGCCGAGGCCATGAGTTTAACTACTAAGATCACTCCGGCCGCTTTTGCTCCTCCAGCGGCGATTCCTCGCTGGAGCCGCATCGCCTTTATCGTGGGTGTGCTCTTTTCCATTGGCGCTGCGATCGGCGCCTTCATGAACTGGACGCAGTTCCTGCGCTCCTGGCTCTTGGCGTTCATGTTCTGGCTGGCGCCCACACTCGGCTCCCTGGTGCTGCTCATGTTGCAGTATGTCAGCGGCGGCAATTGGGGGCGTTTTGGGCGCAGGCCGTGGGAAGCCGCTTCCGGCTGGCCGATGGCCCTGATGTTTATCTGCTGGCTTCCGATCGTTGTCGGGATGAAGACCAACATCCTCTATCCGTGGACTGCGATGGATCCCAAGATCCTCGGAGAAGCCAAAGCGGCCTACTACCTCAATCCGACTCTATTCATCATTCGCGGGCTTATCTATTTTGCAATCTGGGGTGCGTTAGCATGGAGGCTGCGCCGGTGGTCGCATGAGGAAGAGGCCGGCAAGACGACTCCCGCGGCTGCGGTCTCCATCGAGAACCTGAGTGGAGCTGGCATCGTGCTCTACGGGTTGACGATTACCTTTGCCTCCGTCGACTGGGTCATGTCGCTGAACCCCACTTGGTGGTCCACTGTATGGGGCATGTTGTTCATGGTTGGCCAGGCCCTCACTGCATTCGCGTTAACCATTCTCCTGCTGGTTCAGCTCTCATCCGACAAGCCGCTGGAGGGTATCTTCCGCAAAGATCACCTCCACGATTTCGGCAAGCTGACCTTCGCCTTCGTCATCTTGTGGGCGTATCTGTCATTCTCGCAGTGGCTCATTATCTGGTCGGGCAATATGGTGGACGAAATCCGCTGGTATCTTGACCGGTTGCGTGGCGGCTGGCAGACGATCGGCGTTGCTCTGATTTGCTTCCATTTCGTTCTGCCATTTGCGCTGATGCTCTCGCGCAACCTGAAACGCAACCGTCGCAAGCTGGCGGCCGTTGCTTTGTGGCTTGTCTTCATGAGGCTCCTGGACCTCTTCTGGCTCATCGAGCCGAACTTCCACAATGCAAAGGGAGAGGTTGAATTTCATATCAGCCCCCTCGACATCGTGAACTTCCTGGCTGTAGGCGGACTCTGGCTTGGCATCTTCTTCTGGCAGTTGAACAAACGCGCGATCCTGCCTGTCAACGATCCTCAGTTTGTGGAGATGCTGGAGGCGAAACATGGATAGTTTTCAGTCTCAATCGGGCGGTGCAAGAGTTCGGCACGGTCACCAGGAAACGGACTTCAACATCCGCGCCATCGTTGTGTTCTTCGCCTTTCTGGTGATATCCGGAATTATCACGTTCTTTCTGGCGGATTGGTTGATGCGCGGCTTTGAGTGGTGGGAAAAAGGCCACGATCCCAAGCTCACCCAAATGGAAGAAGAGGTCCGCCAGTCGAGAAAGGGCGCCGATATTCCCGATGAGCAAGCCCGGGTCAAGCAGCGTATTAGAAACACCTTTGTTGGTCCAAGATTGCAGGATGACGAGACGGTCGATATGGACCGGTTTCGGCAAAGTGAAAATCGTTTGCTCAATGAAACCGGCAAAGATGCGAACGGCAATATCCATATTCCGGTCTCGCGTGCGATCGATATTCTCACGGAACGAGGCTTGCCCTCTGTAAGCGGTCCGTTTCTGCCCAAGAGCACCGTTCCCATTGAACCTGGCTTGCTGGCGCCACAAGGCGTGCAGGGAGAGAAAGTCAAAGGAAAGTAGTGTGAGCATGCGATTGCCAATTCGAGTTCTGTCTGGAATCCTCGCCGCTCTGGCCGGGCTTACGGCTGCCTTCGCGCAGGCCGCGCCCAAAGGAGAGTTGGGCCAGGCTCCTGCAAATCAGAAACCGTCGATTCTCGACCAGGTTGGCATCGACCAGCGCCTTAACCAGAAGATTCCTCTCGAGGCCGCTTTTACCGACGAGCATGGTCAGGCGGTACAGTTGAGTCAATATTTCGGCCAGAAACCCGTAGTTCTTGTGCTCGTGTACTACCAATGCCCGATGCTCTGCTCTCAGGTGCTCAACGGTCTCACCGCATCGCTCAATGTGCTGAAGTTTAATGTGGGCCGCGATTTCAACGTGGTTACCGTAAGCTTCGATCCAAAAGACACGCCTGCGTCGGCAGCCGCTACGAAGAAAACGTTTCTGGAGCGCTACCGCCGCCCGGGAGCGGAAGAAGGCTGGCATTTCCTTACCGGCAAGAAAGATCAAATTGACGCACTAACCAACGCCGTTGGCTTTCGCTATGCCTGGGACCCGGAAATCCAGCAGTATGCCCACGCGAGCGGCATCATGATTCTCACGCCCGATGGCCATCTTTCGCGGTATTTCTACGGAATTGAGTATGGCCCTCGCGACTTGAAATTGGGCCTCGTAGAGGCGTCTCAAGGCAGAATCGGCTCGGTGGTGGAGCAGGTGCTTCTCTACTGTTATCACTACGATCCAGCCAGAGGGAAATACGGAGCGGTCATTTTCAATATTTTGCGGCTCAGCGCGCTGCTGACCGTACTCGTGCTTGGCGGATCTTTGTTCTGGATGCTCCGCCGCGAACGGGCCTCCGCGGGCGGAAGCCGGCTGGGGACCGATAGTTTATCTAGAAGTTTGAAGCCAAAGGCCGGAAGCTATTAGCGACTATGCAATATAAACTTCCATTATTTCCTGAGCAGGCCTCGACCGTTGCTGGGCCGGTGGACGGACTCTACCTGTTCCTGGTGCTTATTACGACTTTTTTCTCCCTGCTGGTCGGCCTTCTCATCCTCTTCTTCGCCATCAAGTACAAGAGGCGGCCGGGGCATGAAGCAGAGCAGATCCATGGCTCCACTTTGCTCGAGATCATCTGGACCGTAATTCCCCTAGGTATCTCCATGGTGATCTTTGTGTGGGGCGCGGCCCTCTATTTTCATGAGCGTCGTCCGCCCGCCAATGCTTTGGAAGTTTACGGCATAGGCAAACAGTGGATGTGGAAATTCGAGCACCCCAGCGGCCAGCGGGAAATCAATGCGCTTCACGTCCCGATGGGCCGGCCTGTCCGGGTCACCATGATTTCCCAGGATGTCATTCATAGTTTCTTCGTGCCTGCATTCCGTGTGAAGCAGGACGTTTTGCCCAACCGCTATGTCGACGTTTGGTTTGAGGCGACGAAGCCGGGGACCTATCACCTGTTCTGTTCGCAATACTGCGGAACCAAGCACTCCGCCATGATCGGGGAAGTT
The DNA here is from genome assembly GCA_035295685.1 of Candidatus Angelobacter sp. GTDB lineage: Bacteria > Acidobacteriota > Terriglobia > Terriglobales > Acidobacteriaceae > Angelobacter. Next base: position 328,887 of record DATGIO010000043.1, on the reverse strand, counting down.
ACAGTCATGAAGCCCGACGACTATGCGGCTTGGTTGGTAGGTGGAAAAGTAGACGGTTCACTTGCCTCCGAAGGTGAAAAGCTCTTTCAGGAGCTTGGCTGCATCACCTGCCACCGGGCCGATTCCGGTGCGCGCGGTCCAAACCTGACCGGCCTTTATGGACGGCCCGTAAGGCTGAATGATGGCCGTACCGTCATTGCCGACAATAACTACATCCGCGAATCGATTCTGAATCCCAATATAAAGATTGTCTCCGGCTTCCAGCCCATTATGCCTACGTTTCAGGGCGTAGTCAGTGAAGAAGGGCTGATCCAGCTCGTAAAGTACATCGAAACACTCTCGCTCCAGCAGGGTGAGCCGTTGAACAATCGAACCTCTCCAAGCGAGATTCGTGACAACGAGGTTCCGAATATTCAGGACCAGATGAAGCAGCAAAATGCGGCTCCGCAACCGCTACCAGGGAAAAAGCCATGAGCACCGCCACGCAACCAGCCTCTCAACTTGTAATGCCCGCCAAGCATTACTTGAATGATAACTATGGAATCCGTTCCTGGCTCTTGACCAAAGACCACAAGCGGATCGCGGTCCTCTATCTCTTCAGCATCACCTTCTTTTTCTTCGTCGGTGGATTATTCGCCGCCATGATTCGGCTGGAGCTCTTGACTCCGGCTGGCGACCTCTTCACCTCCGACACCTACAACAAGCTCTTCACCATGCACGGTATCAATATGATCTTTTTCTTCCTGATACCGTCCGTGCCCGCGGTACTCGGTAACTTCCTTGTCCCTCTGATGATTGGCGCCAAAGACTTGGCTTTCCCCAAGATCAATCTCCTGAGCTGGTACATCTTTATCGTCGGCGCTCTCTTCTCGTTGGCAACCATGGTAACCGGTGGTGTTGATACCGGCTGGACCTTCTATACGCCTCTTAGCTCTGGCTTCGTCAAGACCCACGTCATCCTGATGGCGGTCGGCATTCTCACCGCGGGTTTCTCGTCCATCTTCACCGGGCTGAACTTTATAGTCACAGTGCACCGCATGAGGGCTCCGGGCCTTACTTGGGGTCGCCTGCCGCTCTTTATATGGGCGAACTACGCCGCCAGCCTGATCATGATTCTTGGTACTCCGGTTCTGGCCATTACCCTGATCCTGTTGGCGCTGGAGCGCGGTTTCCATATCGGTATCTTCGATCCAAAGCTCGGCGGCGATCCGGTGCTTTTTCAGCACATGTTCTGGTTCTACTCCCATCCTGCGGTCTACATCATGATCCTGCCGGGTATGGGTGTGATCAGCGAAATCGTCACCTGCTTCTCCCGCAAGCGGGTCTTTGGATACTCTTTCGTTGCCTTCTCCAGTATCGCGATTGCAGTGTTCGGCTTCGTGGTATGGGCTCACCACATGTTTGTGGCGGGTATATCCACCTACTCGGCGATGGTTTTCTCGCTTCTAAGCTTCGCCGTAGCCATCCCTTCGGCGGTCAAAGTTTTTAACTGGACGGCCACTATGTACAAAGGCTCCGTCAGCTTTGAAACGCCCATGCTTTACGCCTTCGGCTTTATTGGGTTGTTCACCATCGGCGGGCTGACCGGCTTATTCCTCGCCTCTCTTGGTTTGGATATCCATATCCACGATACGTACTTTGTCATTGCTCACTTCCACTATGTGATGGTCGGCGGCATGGTTATGGCGTATTTGGGCGGCCTGCACTTCTGGTGGCCGAAGATAACCGGCCGAATGTATCCGGAGGGTTGGGCCAAGCTGGCCGCGCTCATTACCTTTATCGGTTTCAACCTTACATTCTTCCCGCAATTCATTCTTGGTTATATGGGAATGCCGCGTCGCTATCACGCGTATCCCGAAGAGTTTCAGGTGCTGAATGTACTCTCCACGGCGGGCGCATCGATTCTGGCCGTGGGCTTCATTCTGCCGTTGATCTATTTCCTGTACTCAATGCGTTTCGGCGAAATAGCGGGTCCTAACCCCTGGCAAGCGACTGGTCTGGAGTGGGAAACAAGCTCGCCGCCGCCCACCCACAATTTTGAGGAAACGCCGATAGTCACCGAAGAGCCGTACCATTACGGAGCGGACCGGGAGGTCACCGTTGTCCCATAATCTGGCAACTACCGAAGAGCATCATCCAGCGCTGGCCCATCAGTTCGATACCATGGATCAGCAGAGAGAGGCATCCACCTTTGGCATGTGGGTCTTTCTGCTGACTGAAATCATGATGTTCGGCGGCCTCTTCACCGCTTATCTGATTTATCGCCACAAGTACTACACGGCCTTTGTTGGCGGTAGCAGCAGTATCGACGTTACCTGGGGTTTTGCCAACACGCTCGTATTGATCGGCAGTAGCTTGACCATGGCGATGGCCGTATGGGCTGCGCAGAATGGCAAGCGACGGCAGCAGATGATCTATCTTGCGCTAACCATGATTCTCGGTGTTGCATTCCTCGGCGTAAAGGCCAAGGAGTACTACGAGAAATACGATGAATGCCATATTCCCGGCCAGGTAATCGGCAAGGGCTTTAATGCTACCGGTGGCTGTGATGCGGGCGATCCGAAAAAGGGCAATATTGCCGATGACCTGGAGTCGCGCAACGTTCCCCCGGCTGCGGCTGCGCAGATTGCGCGCCAAACGGAGATCTTCTTCTCATTCTATTTCGCCATGACCGGCCTGCATGCTACGCACATGCTGATTGGATTGGGCGTGCTTGCCTGGCTCTTCCTGCGGGCGAAGCGAGGCGAATTTGGGCCCGAATACTATACGCCCGTGGAAAACGTCGGTCTGTATTGGCACTTTGTGGACATCGTGTGGATCTACCTTTTCCCGCTGCTCTACTTGATCAGCCGGAACGGGCACGAGATCTTTTCTTAAAAGGGAGATAGACAATGGAATCGACGATGGAACACGCCCACCCCTCCCGCAAGCTCTATCTCTTGATATTTTTTGCATTGGTAGTTGGAACTTGCGTGACATATTTGGTAGCTAAGATCGATCTTGGCATATGGAATCCCGTAATAGCCTTGGCCATCGCCTGTATCAAGGCCATCTTGGTTATCCTCTTTTTTATGCACATTCGCTATAGCAGTAAGCTGACCATTCTTACTGTCTGTGCTGGATTCTTCTGGCTCCTGATCATGATTACACTCAGCCTCACAGATTACCTCACTCGTCTGTAGGCTTTAAGGTTTGCCGAAACCGAGAATCTGCTGGCCCGTGTTTGAAAATGCCTTCCTGTCTCCCTGGGTATAGAATCCATCTTTTGTTTGCGACGACTGAATCGAAGAGGTTCTAACCCAGACAATGGCGAGTGCCTTCAGAATCCCCCTACCAATTCGCTGGAGAAAGCTCACGGAGATCCTTCGGATCAACAATGTGCCCGTCTACGTTCACTGGTCGGTCTTTCTCATTTCCGGGATCATGCTTTTGAACGTAGTGCGTCATCCGCTGCTAACTCTTGCTGCACTGCTTTCCTATTTGAGCGTGATCTTGCTTCATGAATGCGGGCACATGATCGCCGCCCGGCAACTTGGCTGTTCCGTCGATTGCATCAAGCTCTATCCAATCTTTGGACTTACGTGCTATCAAACGCCTTGGTCGCGATTTGACCATTGCATGATTGCCTGGGGAGGAGTTGTAGCCCAGGCAATTGTCGGTATACCGCTGGCTGTTGGGGGGGGACCAAGTTTGGATACACGCGCTTTGAACCCGTAAACGCAATTTTGGCGATCCTTGGTTTTTACAATCTTGCAATTGCCGCGTTCAACCTGATTCCCGCGTCTCCGCTCGACGGCGCTATCGCCTGGAAAATCGTACCGGAGCTCTTTCGGAGGCAGCGCAACAAGCCGAATCGCCCCCAATACCGTTCAACCCGGTAGCCGCTGCCGCAAACTTGGGCGCGTTTTTCTCGGAAAATTGCATGATTTCAGCTTAGCGCCTAGCACCATGCACTCCCGGTCTCTTGTTCACCGGACACCGACTGTGCTAAACACAAGTTGATCATGGAATACCAGGCGGAACAGGAATTTATTGAAGTCCGGTCGCCGATCGACCGCTTCAAAGAGCTATGGGGACAGCAATCCGGCCCCATCAATTTCCTTCGCCAGTGCAATCTGGTCGTTCAGAACGCCGAACTGTTGCAATACGCCGAGTTTGCCCGTATTCGTGGGTGGACGCAGCCGTTAATGTTCGCGCTCCAGGGCTTGGTTTTGACCGCCTTTCTCATGTCGGCCATGAATCTCTGGTTGACCAGGGACCGGGGCAAGCAGATCGATCAGATTGCCGCGTTGCACGTCGATCTACAGGCTGAAATCAAGCGGCAGCAGGAAGTCCGGGATGCTGCCCAGGCTGAAATCACACGCGTGGAAAAATCCAAGGCTCCCGGCATCAAGCTGGAAGCTGGTGTCGTGCTGAGCCATGAAGACGCCATCAAGCAGCACAACAGCATTATTGAAGACTCCCTGAAATCGGAGCAGGAATACAAATATAAATCTGCCCTTAGGGAAAGAGAATTGCATGCCACCGCGGATGCTTTGGCTTTGGCGCACTCCGGTACGCCTCTGATCTTTGCCTTGGCTCTTCTTTTTGCCGCTCAGATCTTTCAGGTCGCGGTGCAAAAGGATTATCGAAAATTCAACTTAACCAAGCACGCTGGTGATTTCTATCTCTATTTTGTAGTGGGGCGTGGCCTGTGGTACGTCCTCGGAATGATTGCCCTCTTGCACCTTGCGCTCAGTGGCGTTTCCTACGGAATGGGCGGATTTTTCGAGAACCTTGGCCCCCTGGGAGCCATCGTATTTTGGTTGGGCCTGTATGCGCTGCTGGTTTATACCTTCTATCTCATTTCGCAGGATCTCTATAGAGCCTTGCACATGCGTGCTCCAGTACAGGCTGCCAGCCCAGAGAATCGCCTCCTGCTGCATATGCACAATAGCTTCTGGATTGTTTTTGCAGTTTTTGAAGTGGCCCTATTGGGCCTTTCTTACGGCTGTTACCTGTTGGAAAGAAGCATTTAGCGAAATCGCTCTACGTCACCCCGCGCCTCTGGCTCCTTGAAATTGTGACCATAACAGGTTGCGCTCAGTGAGCACGGCGGGCTCAACCTGAACATAAAAATCTAGTTCTCACGGAAAAGTGGGTGCCCCATCCTTTGAGGAGAGCGCGCTCTTGGTTCTTGCGCTCGGAGCAAAGGGTGGGTATTAGATCATGACAGCAGTTCCACCGGCCCGCTTGTCCGTAATTTCCGAGCACTGACTCGTTGTCACGACGGATCGGACACCTAAAATAAGAGCAAATCCGGGGAATTAGGATGGTTGCGTCGTTTTTCCCATCGCAGAAAAGCTGCACGAAAGAAATCTAGAACGGATCTGACGGGTCGAAAAATGGAACTTAGGGCGGATTCTCTACATTGCGTGATGAATAACGCGGGCACAACTGTGGAAGAGCCCGGCTTTAGCCGGGCGTAAAGGGCAATCTAACTACCGTGCCTGAGAGCTTATGAGAGCGGAGCTCATATAAGCTCTCAGGCCTCGCAAGAATCTCGATTCGCCACGTAAGCGGGCATCTCCGAAAAAAGGGTTACAGCGTCTTCAGAATAAGTCTTAATGCAAAAAATCCCGCGAACCTGTTCATTTCCGGTATTTGGCGGGTGCTATCCGGTGGGTTATGCTTGCGTGGTTCCAATGCGAGTGTCAACCTGTTTCTCGATCCTGCTGCTCCTTTTTGCCGGAATTTGTTCCGGCCAGGAGACCATGCGCGTCTCCGTCAATCTGGTTAACATTGGCTTCTCTGCGCGCAGCTCGTCCGGGGCGTTAGTCGATACCCTCGGCAAAGATGACATAGAGATCCTCGAAGATTCCACTCCTCAAAAAATCTCCTTCTTCGCTAGAAGTCTGGATGTGCCTCTCACCATTGGATTGATCGTCGATTTCAGCGACAGCCAGGAACACTTCTATAAGCAGCACCAGCACGATCTGGAAATATTCCTGAAGGAAGTGCTTGGTCCCAACGATCGTGCGTTCCTGGTTGGATTTGGGAATCACATCCGGCTCATCAGCGATTTTTCCCAATCGGAAAGCGACTTGATGGATCGGTTGCGCCGCTTCGAAGACGACAATCTTCGCGTTCCTGAATTGGGGCCGCGCGAACAGCGTGTTTTGGGGACAGCCTTCTACGATTCCATCTATTATCCGGTTACCGAAAAGCTCGCTCAGGCCAACGGCCGGAGAGCGCTGCTTATCTTCAGCGATGGCGAAGACAATTCCAGCTCTCATGACATGATGAGTACGATCGAGGCCGCACAAGCCGCCAACGTGCAGGTCTTTACCATTCGCTATACCAGGAAGGATCACGGTAAGCTCACGGCTCGCAACCAATACGGCATTCGCGTCATGGATCGTATCGCCAAAGAGACGGGAGGGCGGCATTTCGATGCGGCCAGCGTCGATCCGCACTCTTATTTCCACGAGATCGGAGAGGAACTGCGGGCCTCCTATGAGTTGGGTTACTACGCCACTAACCAGGTCAAGGATGATTCTTTCCGCAAGATTGTCATCAGAGCCAAGGAGCCGGGGCTGACCATCCGCGCCAAGACCGGCTATTTCTCCCGTTAAGAACAGCTGAAGCGCTGAAGTACTTAAGCGATAAAACGCTGACAAAGTCGCCCACCCTGAGAATCCTGCTGTCTGAGAATCGTGGTAAAAGAGTCCTGCTAAATTAGAGCCTGGAACCCGAGCTCTCTTAAAGGTGGGGAATGATCGAAAAAGAAGTCGCAATTCCAACAGCCGATGGTGTCTCTGATGGATTTCTTTACCAACCCGCCGCCGAAGGCCGCTGGCCCGGCGTGCTTCACTATACGGACATAGGTGGAATCCGTAAGTCTCAATGCGACATGGCGCGTCGCTTGGCTGCGGAAGGGTATGTGGTCCTTGTGCCAAACCTGCTCTATCGCACTGCGAAGCCGCCGGTGCTTGATCGTGCGCTACTCTCTACAGAAGAGCTATTCATGAAGCGCTTCCGCGAATTGACTGCCCCGCTGACTCCGGATGCCGCCGAACGCGACGCTACGGCTTATGTTAATTTCCTTGCGAGTCAGGAAGCGACCGCCGGAACACGGATGGGAGTTGTGGGCTATTGTTTTGCCGGAGCTCTCGCCCTGCGCACCGCTGCGGTCCGTGGGGACAAGATCGGTGCGGCCGCCTCATTCCATGGAGGCGGGCTTTTTACCGATAAGCCGGACAGCCCTCATACGGTATTGCCGGGAATTAAGGCGCAGCTCTACTTTGGCCATGCCATTCAGGACCGCTCGATGCCTCAGGAGGCAATCGAGAAATTGGAGGCCGCCCTCCAGGCGTGGGGCGGGGCCTATGCCAGCGAAACATATGAAGGAGCAAAGCACGGCTGGACTGTTGCCGATAGCCCCATTTACAACCAGCCCCAGGCCGAACGCGCTTATAAGGAGCTGACCGAGCTTTTCAAGCGCGCCCTCAAATAGGCGTATAGAGGGGTGAATCGTAGAGGCCTTCGTGGCGAATGGATGGAGCTAGCGGAGGGGCGGGGCGGCAGGCTTCACGCCTGCCGCGATGGACTGGATTCTAGAAATTAAACATTACCTGCAAATCGAGTCGGCGGTAAGAAAATGGTCCACCCGCCTGCGAGTTGGATTCTCCAAAAAGCTTTGAGCTTAAGGTACCTACGGGCGTACCAAAATTTGAGTAGTTCAGTAGATTTCTGGCCGATATGCTAAACGTGAGGTTATAGCGTTGGTTGCTTGGGGCTCCTCCTCCGCCAAACATGCCGCCCCCCGGCCCTCCTCGCATCATGCCTGGTCCTCCAAAGCCTCCACCACCAGGGCCGCCAGGGCCTCCTCTACCCCCGCCACCGCCTTGCCCGCCGCGTCCTCCTTGATTGCCCTGATTAGCTGAGTTATCCGCTGTCTCCGGCTTCTTTCCAAATCCAAACGTCTTCGAGAGGCGCATATTGAGCGTGAACTGTGAGGGGCCGGTGCCAAAATAAGCGGGAATAATGGCTTGGCCTGGCTGAGGCTGGGTGTCAAATGCTCCAAATCGTGTAACGATCACGCTGGGCCGCGAGAGACTTGTTGCGAATGCCGGCCGGTCGTTAAAGATGGAATCGCCGTTCAGATCCTGGCCCACGGTGATGTTAAAGGGCTGCCCCGAATTGAAGACCATGAAGGGACTGATGCGGAACGCATAAGGCAGCGCCATAGTGCCACCGAAAAAGACCCTGTGGCGGATATCGAACGGGGTTCGTCCAAAATCCTCGCTCAAATCGAATTGGTTGGAGGGAAAGCTGGACGCTCCGCTGGTGTCGCTCTTGGCGAAGTTCAGCATATAGAAGCCGAAAAATGAGAGTTTGGCTCCGGCCCTTAGGTTGAAGTTTGTAACCAGCTGGTCCTGCTTGAAGTCTCCTTCGGAATTGTACTGATAGATGTTCCCCTGATTGGGGAAAGCGCGAAGGCCCGTCCCCGGTTGTGGCGCGTTGGTATTCAAACTGACGAACTGATGGACTCCGCGGGAGTGGAGATAATTCACCGTTACCGTGGCCGTCTTGGAAAGCTGCCGTTCAACTCCCACTGCTGTTTGCATCGTGTAAGGAGCTCTCAAGTTTGGCGATATCTGGTAGATCGTCGGCTTTTGTGTCGCTGCGAGCGAACTGAGGGAAGGAATTGTCGAAAAGAACCCAGGATTCTCGACGATGAATTGCTGCTGCGTGATTCCATTCTGGCGCTCTGACTGGATCACAAGGTTCTGCGAGAATCGATCGTAGAACATGCCGAATCCGGTTCGTAAGACCGTCTTGGGCGCCTTGTTATTGCCTCCGTCAAGTCCCCAGGCAAAACCGATTCGCGGCGCTACATCGGCATGGTCGTGGATCTCGTTTTGAGTCTCAAAGCGCAATCCATAACTCAGAGTCATGTTGGGACGGATCTTCCAATCGTCCTCGCTGTAGAGTCCGGCGTCGAAGATTGTGTTGTTGATGAGCGGCTGTCCGGTGCTAATCGTAAACTGCGAAGGTCCCGCTCCGGGCAAACCTAGCAGTGTGGCTTTGTAGGAGGTTGGATCGAGAATCTTCTGCTGGGGATTATTGGGATCTGGCACAAGCGCGTCAAGCGAGGTAAAGGTAAATGTCCCGTTGAAGTTCTGCGTCGATGAATTCGCCTGCGAGGTTACTCGCAACCGTCCGCCCAGCCGGATGAAGTGCTTCCCGATCGACAGAGACGTATAGTTCTGCGCTTCATAATAGTTCTGCGTGAGTGAAACATTGCCGATCGCATTTCCGCCACCCGTAAAAGATCCCGGCACGAAGAGTTGCGGCTGCAAGTTCTGCGCGGCTTGCGACGTGGTTTGGCGCTCATATTCGAACCTGGTTTCGTTGACCGCCCGTGGGCTCAGCACCTGCGTATCGCTGATCTGAAAGCTGTGCTCCTGGCTGCTTTGGTTATATGCCTGTGAAGCCAGCGAAAACGTTCCAATACCGTCACTAGTCTCTTTGTTGTCGGTAAATTGATAACGCGTTGTCAGCGTATTGCTTGCGCCAAGTTGGAAATCGAGGCGCGGGCCAAGGTTGGTGCGGACGCGAGGATTGGTGATCGCATTGGCAAAGCCGACATCCTCAAAGCTGGTGTCAAGGTTCGTGCCGTTGGATGCCGATATTTCGTTGATATTGCGCCGCTCGATGTTGAAAAAGAACGATGCTTTCTTTCCCAAAGGGCCTCCGAGATTGCCGTTCACGATCTCGGATTGATAACCGGGCTGCACTCCCGCAAAAGGGTTCTGAGCGTTAAAGATGGAGTTGTTGTCGTTGAATAAGAACTGCCCGTGAAACTTGTCGGTGCCGGGTTTGGTAAGAATTTCAATGCGGCCATAACCCAGGCGGTCGTACTGTGCCGAGAACGGGTTTTGGTTGATCCGGATTTCACGGATTGCGGACTTCGGCGGTAGCTGCCCGCCGGTAAATCCGTCAATATAGACTTGTCCACCGTTCGGCCCGGCTGAGGGCCCCGCCAATGCCTGAAGCTCCGACTGCAATTCGTCTGGATCGTCCGAGAGCGCATCGAGGTCCTTTCCCGACAGCACCACGCTGCTCGCATTGTTGGCCGGGTTTACGTCCACCTTCGCGCCTTCGCCTTCAACCACAACCTGTGCCTCTTGGGTCTTGATTTCGAGGGCCACATCCAATTTCTGCGCCACTTCCGCGGCGATATTCACCTGTTGCGCCACCGCGTTGAAACCCTTGGCCGCAACCCGTAGCGTATATGCCCCAGGTTGCAGGTTCTTGATCTCATATTCACCCGTGCCGCTGGTCGTGGCCGTAAAGGTCTGTCCATCTGCATTCTTCAAAGTAACCAGCGCGCCGGGAATCACGGCTCCGGTGGGATCGGCAATCTGTCCGTGCAAGCTGCCCGGAGCGGCTTGCGCGAGCGACAGACTCGCAGATAGAACTAAAAACAAAAGAACAAGAAAAGAATAAAAATGCGTGGTTAATCCACGGCCGTTCACGTTCATTTCAGTCACCTCGGAGCAGACCTCTTCCACAATTTCTAGCGTGTAGTTTCTTGAATGTCTTGCAACTTATTGGGGGCCGGCGTCTCCCGGAGCGCCGGAAACGTTCCATCCTGAAAGCAAAGTAGCGGCGGCACTGCCGCTTGGGGAAGCGGTCAGAATAGGCTCAACTCCACTCAGCAGCGTAATGGCCGTGACTTCTGAACCCTCCGAGCCCTCGGTGGCCACAATCATGAGGGCATCGCCTTTTTGCAGTTCTGCCAGGGTTACAGCGGGCGCGCGGCTCAACATCCGCTGTAGATCGGGCGGACCTCCCGGACGGCCACCCGCTGGCGCTCCTCCTGCGGGCGCCGAAGCCCCCTGAACTTGAGCAACTGGAGCGGACGGAGTTGATGACGAAGGAGCGGATGGCCGTGAACCGCCCCCCTTGGCCATCATCGCCAGTCCTTGCGCCATTTGCGGCGGTAGCTTTTTCAGTTGAGATTCGGCTGTAACTTTCACGATCACGGTCTTTTTGGTCAATAGATCCTTGACGGAGAGCGTCGCTGCAGAGCTGTCCACAGACGAGATCGTCCCGGCAATATTCCGGAACGAGCCTGAAACCACTTCTTCCGCGGTAATTTCTTTGCCGCCGGCCGCCCTGTCTCCGCGGGCGCGAAGCTGGTCGCCCGTCTTGATCTGCTCAAATGTGCCGTGCTTGGCGTCTTCAAAGCTGATGGAGTTGGCAGCGTAGCGGAGATACCTCGTATCTTTTGACGTTTTGACCGCCACGCTGAACGTCGGTGTCACCGAGACCGTGATGGTTCCCGCCGGATCAATGGCGCTCACAATCCCGCCGACTCCTCGTTTCTGCCAATCTTCCCGATCATGTTGCTGTTTCTGGGCAACGTCTGCCTGCTTCATCACGATCAGGCTCGAAGCCAACACCGACTGAGCGTCGGAGCCTGGCTTGCCCCGTACCAGCATCCGGTCGCCGATCTGCACATCTTTCAATTGAATGGGTGTGGCCGCTTTCAGGTCCGTTTGTCCCGGCGGCAATTGCACGATCCGGGTGGAGTCCTGAACAAGCACGCTGACGTCTGGCCCTGAATCGGCTTTCAGGGTAATCGTATTTCCGCTAAGGGCCGTCACCGCGCCAATCTTGCGGACCGCCGTGCTGTCAGTTGTTGCCTGGCCCCAGGCCTGGTGGCCTACGAATACAAGAACTGCCAGGGCAATCGCCCACCTGTTGATGATATTCATCTCCAACCTCAAAACTTAGGAACGCGCTTCCATTCGGCAAACGAAAAAAAGCCAAAAACTCCCTATGGATAGGGACTTGCGTAGATGAGCAATGTTACTAGAAGAGAGGGAAAAGTTTTGTTAAGAAGATCAAAGCCTTGCCGCTCAAATCCCGCGTAATCCATCTGGTAGGCAGAATCGAGTAAGAAAATTGTAAACTCACCGGCAAAGGCGCTTTTCCGTGCACGTCTTAAGGGCCTACGACGAGTGAGGTGAGGCGTGCAAGCAGAGTGCAAAAAGTTGCGCCCTCATTTTTTTACGATGCCGCTTTGAGTGTAGCCTTTAGCTTCGCTGGTGAATGTTCGCCCGGATGATTATGGGCCATTCGCTCGGCGACCCATTGGATCACGGTCGCCTTCCCGATGTTTTTGCCGGGACAGCCCTTGTGTGTCGTTTTCGGATCCTCTTTATGCAGGCGAAGCCCATGAGGATCCAGGCCGGCCAGGCTATGCAGGGTCGCCAGCGACGCAATTAAGTTTTCGCGGCTCCCGTCGCTCAGCTTTTCCACGGAATAGTCGCCAACCAATTCGACTCCCCAGGAAATCGCATTCCACGAAGGAGCATGAATGCCGGAAGTATTCAGAGGAGTGAAGGCCCAGATCAAGTCGTCTGCAACAAACAGATGAGGTCCGGCCGACCACTTCTGCGTGTCTCTGTAGAATTTCTCCAACCCCTTGATGCGCTGTGGGCCGGGAATCGTGTGCCATTCCGAAAGCTTCGGCGTAGCGGTATTGTGGAGGACCACAAATTGCGGCCGCCAGGTATTGAGTTCGACCGTAGTTACATATTTGGCAAATTCTTTTGGGGTGAAACTCTTACCTACAATTCCCTTCCACACTGGCATAGCTGAACTCTCCACGAAGTTTTCACGCCGCTGATTCCCAGGCGTTGCGTCATCCTACTATGAAGAACGAAGGTTGGGAACGATTCCCTAACTTGCCTCTTCAAAGATTTGATTTGTAATTGAAAGATTTGATTTGTAATTTGCAAAACTTGCAGTTTGCAGTTTGAAGATGTGCGATTTCCAATTGGCGTCTACGTTGACTGATTTCATCTGCTGGCTTCCTCTGAAAGCAACGCCGCGCGAGAGCCACGCAACCAGCATGAAGTCATGCTGAAACGGCTGTAGTGCGTTCAAACGACCATTCAACGATCGCTCAAAAACGACCGCTCAAAGAGGATGAGGGGATGGCCGCGTCTTGGTCCGCCTCGTGGGATGAGACAAAAAAAGTGATTACTAGCGGAAGCTGTAAATGGCATAACTCATTGATTGCAAAGGCCGTTTCACAACACTTCACTATTTCGCATATTTCAAAACGCCCTCGGATGTAAGTAATTTTATCAATTAGTAACGAGCGATATTGCTAATTGGTAACTAGAGAAGGCGACGGTTTTGTGCGTCAGAAAAAAGGGGGCAACGTGCTTTATAAGCAGATTTGGCGGGCTAAACTCCCGGGTAACTCATGGTACGGCCTTCCACCTCGGTTCTTCGTTCACCCCGGTGCCCCGCTCAAAAACAAAGCCGCACGGGACCATGTAACCAGCATGCAAAAAGGCACCAAAAACGCCATTTTAAGGGTCAAAAAGAGTGGCCGAAAAGCGAACTCAAATCGTAATCATCGTAATCAAAGACCACCTCAAGGCGCACCACGTTGTCTTAGTGCTTTCGCGACCTGCTCTTAGCCGATCCGGCGGCAATTGAATCCGAACGCTCCACCTCCAGAAGCTTGGTTTTGCGCTCGTTGCCCCACCGATAGCCCTTCTCGCTGCCGTTAGCGTGGATGACCCGATGGCAGGGAACCACCACCGCCAGCCGATTGGCCGCACATGCCCCTGCCACAGCCCGTACCGCCAAGGGGCTGCCTGCTTTGGCGGCGATCTCCGAATAGCTGCGCGTCTGACCTGTCGGAATCGTCAGTAAGAGCCGCCATACCTTCTGTTGAAACGCGGTGCCCCGAATGTCCAGGGGAAGTGCCGGAGAGATTTTCTCTCCATCCACCAAGCGTGTTACCTCGCCGGCATATTGTTCGAGACCAGCTTCGTCTCTCACCAGATTTGCCTTGGGATATTCCAAACGCAGGAATGTCTCGGCCCCGGCGTAATCGATAAATTGGACGCAGCATACTCCCGAAGAACTTGCTGCCAGCAGCATCTTTCCCAGTGACGTATCGAATGTAGTGAATCGCAGCGTCTCTTCTTTACCCCCTTGCCCATAGCGGCGGGGCGACATTCCCAGTCTCTTTCCCGCGGTCTCATAGAGGCGGCTCGATGAGCTGTAGCCCGCCTCGACCCAGGCATCCGTCACCGAGTTTTCACGCAGGGCCTGTTTGAACTGAGAAAATCGCCAGGATTGCAGATACTGCAAGGGAGAAACTCCCAGCTCCGCCATGAACACCCGCTGCAGATGAAAACGGCTGATGCCGCCTACCTTGCTTAACCTGCTGAGGGTGATTTTCTCTTCTGCATGGCTTTCTATGTAGCGGCACAGTCTCTCGATGAGCTTCGTTTTTCCGGCAGTCGCGTCAGAAGGACGGCAGCGGAGGCAGGGCCGGAGCCCCTCTCTCTCCGCAGCCTCCGAAGACTTGTAAAAGCGGACATTCTTCCTCAACGGCCTGCGCGCCGGGCATGAAGGACGACAATAGACTCCTGTCGTCAGAACGCCAAAAACAAACGCATCATCGTTGCTCGAATCCCGCTGTAAGACCGAGCGCCAGCGGCCCTCATCCGTGGCTGCAGCAGATATTTTGGAATGCTTTGCGCCCATCAACTTATTACGATTATAGGCTTCGCCAATCGGCAAAGAGCCTTCCACGCTGTTTCTCGTCGCTGTGATTTCATGGTTTGGCATGGGAACAGCGTAACGGTGGGAAGGAATGCGTCGCTATCCGAATGTTGCGGCCAAACTGTTTTGGAGTAGGGATGAGGAGCCGGTGCGCTTGGATTTTCAAAGCTCGCGCTAAGGCCAATTCGTGGTGCGACTCTTAATGCAGGTAAGCCAATACTTGGATTATGTTGGCTGCTGCCCAAAGAGATACCGCGACAATGATGGCCGTGGAAATTGCCCTAGACGTGGCAATGAATTCCACAAACAAATTCCAAAATAAATCCAACAGCAGTTCAAATATACATTCGAATAGGAATTCCAAAAGCATCTCAACCCGCCCCGACGGTGTGCACAAGTCTTAGATCGAAGGACGATGGGGGAAAGCAGTTATTAGCGCCTTATTTTGAGAGGAACGAATAGTTTATCTCTGGGATTTTCCAGGCATCGGAGCCCGTTGCAGCAGCGCCTCAAACATCTCCGGGACCTGCTCATTCCATTGGTCCCATGTATGTCCGCCCGGAACCTCATGGAACTCGTGCTCAATTTTCAATTGGGTTAGAAGGTCGGCAAACTCTTGATTGGGTGCAAGCAAGCCCTCCTGCTGGCCGCAGGTGAGGTAAAAATAGGGCCCTGCTTTCAGCTCTGTTCGCTTTGCCAGGACGAACGGATTATTGCCACTCCGCGTCTCGCTTCCTTCAGCGCCAAATAATTCGCGGAAATGCTTCGACTGATTCCGGCGCCTTAAGGAGAAAGCCCTCCGAGGCGCGTCGATGGCCCCGCTGAGGGCGCCCACAAATTGGAACCGTTCAGGATGGCGAAGCGCCAGGTTGATCGCTCCAAAGCCTCCCATGGAGACTCCCGCAATGGCGCGCCAACCAACCTGGGCTGCATTCTTATTTGTATCTTGGCTGGCTTTCAACTCGAGGATGCTGCGACCGGAAAAGAAGCGCGCCGCCACATCCGCTTGCAGGTCATCGACAATATAGTCGTCGTATCGGTCCTGAGGTCGTTCCACGCTGTTCACATAGTACGAATTGTCCCCCTCCGGCATGACCAGTAGCAGCCCTTTCGCGGCAAACTGTGCAACATCGGAATAGTTGGACCAATCGCGATAGGTTCCTCCGCCACCATGCAGCAGGTAGACAACCGGTAACTCCTTCCCCAGCGCCTCCTGGGGCATAAAAACTCTGTACTGCATCTCCCGGCGTAACGCCTGGCTGTAGAAAGATACGTCGCGAAGAACGACGCCAGGAGCAAGGCGTGGCTGGTCAACGGCGGGAACTGTCGTGGCTTGCCGCTGCCAGGTAATCGCGAGCCATGCTGCGGTAGCTGTGATTGCCACGGTCGCCAAAAAGACGCGCCAGGTTTTACCTTGAGATGCGGGCATTACGCCTAGTCTAAACAAGGCCATGAAGAATGATCAGTTGTTTTTGGTGAATGCCGGCGAGGTTCTTGCGCACGACCGCATTCTCAATGAGATTTGGGGATACCAATATGAGGTGCCACGCGGGCTCTTGATCAGGCCATTGCTCAACTGCGGAAGAAACTTGCCGACCTAGCAGCCGATCCCCAGCAAATCGCAACTGTCCACAGCATACCGATGGGCCGTCCCATCTTCGGAGTAATGTAGGGGCTTAGGCTTCTACGGCCTCTTCCACTTCCATTGCGGTCGCGGCTGCCGTCTTCTTGTCTCGCGTAGTGGTAATGATCAACACGCTCGCCAGCACGAATAGGGTCCCCAGGATTGTCCGCATGCCAATCGCCTCTCCACCGAGAAAATACCCTACGATTACGGCAACCACCGGATTCACATACGCGTATGTCCCGACCTTGGTTGGCGACTCGTGATGAATAAGCCACACATAGGCGGTGAAGCCGATTATCGAGCCTGCAACGATTAGGTAGAGCAAGGAAAGCCAGACACCGCGAGAGACGGCAGACGGATGGAACCCATGGAACTCACCGAGAGCGGCGGCGGCCAAGGTGAGAAGCAAGCCACCGGCCAGCATCTGTGCTCCCGAACTCATGACTTTAGAGGGAGGCAATGGCAGCTTGCGCGCCAGGACCGAAGCGACCGCCCAGCTTACGGAGGAAATCATCAGAGCCACTGCGCCGGTTCGGTCAATCGGCGCCCCGCCGAGATTCAATGAATTGGTCACAAGAACGGCGACGCCGCCAAGCCCAACGGTAAGGGCTACCGCCAGGCGAACCGTGAGCCTTTGGGTTCTCAGGAAAAGGATCTCCGCCAGCGACATGAAGATCGGAATTGTGGCCAGCATAACGGCCGCAACTCCCGAAGGCACGCGCTGCTCCGCCCAAAACAGCAATCCATAGTCAAGCACGAAGATAAAAACAGCGATCAGCGACGCCGAAGCCCATTCACGGCGGGTTGGGTTCGGTTCACCCTGGGCCAGCATCCATCCATAGAGCGCAACGCCGGCTGTCAAAAAACGCATCGCGGCGAAAAGGAGCGGTGGAACCTCACTCACGCCAATGCGAATTGCCAGAAACGTGGAGCCCCAAACGATGTAAATGATCCCAAAAGCCAATAGGGTCTTCCACTTCGATGGATGTGCACTCGTTTGCATTTCTGTTTTGGAGATTAGAAGGAGGTCGGGCCCACTATTAGATTCGTCGAGAAACGATTTGATTCAGAAAAGAGCTTCTCCCCAAAAAAATCTTGCGCCGGGTACTAGCGGGCTTCGCCCTCAGCTTCACCCTAAATGAAAATGAGATTTCGCCTGAGCTTGAAACTCAGTGACTCAGCAGTCCGAAGACGCCCACTCCGTTGGTTGTACCGACATAAACCTTGCCGTTTACGATCATCGGTGTAATAAATTTGTTTCCGGCGCCAAAATGGTCGCGCCCGCTAGAGGCTTGGTTCGAGTTGTAAAGTTCGTGAGAAAGGTCCGTTGGGTCGTAGGCATGGAGTACTGCGGTGCTTGCGTTCTCTGCCGCCCATACAATTCCGTTGCTGCTCCCATTCGCGGAGATGCTGGGAGTCGTCCCGGGGAAGGCAAACGTAGTCGCCGAGTGAGACGAAGCCGATGCGGCTAACAAGGCTTTCGTCAGAGGAAAAGCTTTGAGCGAATCGCCCACGGCTCCGTAATAAACGACGCCGTTAAAATATGCGGGCATCGAGAAGACACCGCCTCCTAATGCTCCGCTCAAATCCTGATAGACGGCGCTATTGTTGGCCGGACTGAACTTTCCCATGTTGTCGCGATCCACCACAAAGATGTGCGCGTCCTTGCCACCGCCCACCGCCAGGTGTCTGGTAGTCCCGGTCGAGTCGATCATGTCCGGCAGCAGAAGAGCGCCGCCCGATCCAAGGTCTTCGTCCACCGAATCCTCCGAGGGGACGTTGAATGAGGCAAAGTAGTCCACAACGGATAGCTGCCGGTTCGCGGTCGTAATCCTCAGAAATGCGTTGCCGAAATTTCCCTGATTGGGAAAGCCCTTACTATCCAGCGTAGTGTCGAATGTTCCATTCGCCATGAGTGCAAAAATATTGCCGTTGCTGTCCGCCGCCGGCCCCGCGCCGCTATTCCAAAACGATCCGGCATTTCCATTGGGCGTTAAATTTAAAAGGGAAACTTGAGCCAGGGTCTTCTGGTCATATCCCATCAGCCATCCGGTATAAGGACGGATGTCGCAATGCGAAGCCCATCCCGTGTACACCACTCCATTGAGCAGCAGCAGCCCAACTCTCTCTTTATATTGGCCTGGATCGAATACCACCATGCCGCCGCTGCTGTTGTCACCGGTACCGGGGACCGCCGCGTGTATCGTTTGTGGTCCGTTAAACTCTTCAGCTCCGGTCGTCAGATCCAGGGCATGCAGCCTCTGGAAGTATTGGGAGCCATTCTTGGACATGGCCACCACATAGACTGTGCCGTGCGGTCCCGCATTGCGATCGATCACTGGCGTCGCGGTGATTCCAATTTCGGGGCTGACCTGTCCGCAGCTATGAGTGTCCGAGGTCGTTTCCCCGGCTTGGATCGTGGAAACCGTCCATATAGGTGCTCCGCTGTCGGCGTCGAAAGCATAGACGCTACCGTGTTCCGAAGCCACGATCAGCAGATTGTGGGTCCCGCTGGTTACTGAAACTTTGGAAACGTAGAGCGGTTCGGCATCGACCTTGCCATCGGTGGATAAGACAAACAACTTTCCAAACGTGCTGGAGTTCACGTTGCTCGGGGTCAGGATGGTCTCGGTGAGATTTTGCCCGGTGCGCGCATTGTCATTGTGATAAGTAAGCACATCGGTCGCTGTTGCGGTGTTTGGAGTCGGCGTTGGAGTAACCGTTGGAGCCGGGGTGGCGGTGGGGTTCGGTGTGGGCGTCGGTGTTGGGGCGGGCTGTGGTTTTCCGCCCTGGCTGCCGCATCCGATCGTGGCCAGCACGCCCGCAAAAAGTAGAAGCCCGGCATGTCTCGATGAAACGGTGGCCCAGCGGCCCACCGAAGTTTTCAAAGCGAGGACTACGGAGATTACCGCCTGCATCGCGCACCGCCTTCTTTCAGGGGAGGAACTTTCAATTATGCACTTTGGCCCTTTCTAGCGCATTCTGAAAGAAAACCCTTTGAACATGTACTCTCGTTTTCCGGATTTCTCCACCGCTGATACCTGATTGCTGCGCACCAGGCGCATCGCTTCGACCACATGCACGAGAACATCTGGATCGGCAGTGGGAATGTTGTGCGAGGTCAGCAAAATCTCAGGCTGGGGAGTCAGCTTAGTCAACTTCTGGACGGACGTGACGTATGCGTCCAGATCGGTTTCCGGACGGTAGAGAAAAATAGGCCCCGGGTAGAAAGTGTCTCCGGTAAACAGGACGCCGTTCTCTTTGTCGAAAAGGGCGATGGAATCTGGAGTATGCCCTGGTGTCGCAAGAATCTGAAGTTTTCTTCCGCCCAGGTCGATAGTGTCTCCGTCGTGCAGCCAATGCGAGACATGGAAGGGCTTGGTCGCATAGCCGGCGCGATCGAAACCCCTGGGAAGCTCGCCGCAAAGTTCTCTGGGCGCAAGTTCAGCCTGCGCGTCTTCGCGTGAGCCCTTGGCGTTGCTGCGCGTGAACTCCGTATCCATGCCGTAAATATGGTTGAAGCGCCAGTTGTCGCCAACGTGGTCGTTGTGCGTATGGGAATTCAGCACGCTGATAGGCAATTTGGTCAATCGTTCGGCAAGCGCCTTAATATTGGCGATACCCATGCCGGTGTCGAAGAGCAGCGCTTGTTCATTGCCCAGGATTAGATAGGAAATGATCTCTTCCGATTGGTGTGGCTCGTAGATGGCAAAGATCCCTGGACGCACTTTATAAACTTCAAACCAACGATCTGGAAGTGCGATCCTTTCGAGCGTTTTGTATTCCGGACGAGGAAGGCTCCGGCACCATTCGGGTTTCTCAAGGGAAGCTGTGGAGGGCGCCATTACCGCACGAGATGTTGCGTAAGGTGCTGGTGTAGGACGAAAAAGAAAGACCAAGGCAAGGACGGGTCGCAAGAGACGGTTGGCGGGATTCATCGTTTGTTTCTTAAGCAAAGGAAGCAAGGAGAGGCATCTAGGCTGCGAGGCCTCTCCCGTTAGCGTATCTATTTCGGGTTCTCTCCGCCCGGATGGTCTTTCATGTGCTCGTCTCTCATCTGGTCGAACTTTTTCTTTTGATCGTCGTTCAAAACTTCGCGGACTCTCGACATTCCATTTTCATGCAAAGTGCGCATCTTAGAGCGGCGGTCATCCTGTGAGAGTGATTCGTCTTTCATCACGGCATTCGCTTGCTGATGAATGTCCTCAACAATGCTCTTGACTTTGGTCTGTTGGTCGGCGCTGAGATTCAGTTTTTGGGTTAGGTCTTTGACCTGTTCATCCGCGCTCGGCATTCTGTGGTGCGGACCTTGTCCCTGCCCTGGCCCCTGTCCTGCGCCCGATTGCACTGCAAAAGCCCCCAGCGCGAACAGCATTGCCAGGAGCAAAGCCGTATTTTTAAGGCTCTTCATCGATTCCTATCTCCTTGTTTAGCATTGGGTTCCCTGATGTCTTACTCCATATTCGAGCCCTACAAGCAACCTTGGGATGGCTCCCGGTATTTCCCGTGGAAACGATCTTCTTTGAAAACAAACGGAACATCTTGCGGATAGCTTCACAGCGGGGAATGGGGGAATCCTGAAGTGCCGAGTGTACCAAAAACCGCTCCATCCACGGTCGAATTTGCTCAAAAGGAGGACAGGCGCATCAATGCCAAGGATGGGACATCGGACCGATCCGGATGTTTATTCGGTGAATCCCTGCCTGCGCATGACTTGCAGCGTGGAAACCAGCCGCTGATAGTCCTCGTCGTCCAGGGCGACAAAGCGGAAGGGCCGCGCCGAAGGCTGCTGTTTGGCGCTTGGGGGCAATAATTCCACCAGGGCATTGACTGGCCCGGAGGTTGTTTCGAGCACTACCTCAGCAAGGGCGATGTCTCCTACGGGTTGGGGGAACTCTGCCAGCCCGCCCGTCAAGGAAAGCCGGTGCAGCTTTGCGGCAACCTGCCTGCCGCCTAGCTTGAAGTGGACGGATTCATTACTGGGAACCTTGACTCGGGGAGCGCGCGTTCTGCTGTGAGGTTGGGGAAATTGAGCCATAACGGTCTTAAGCATCGCACCTTCTTGCTTAGGGCTTAAAGATTACGAATGCCGCTGCTCAAAATCCGACGAAGGTCGTCTCTCCGGTCCCGTACCGCGCGCAAATGGCCGGTCCGTGCGTAACCTTTCGCGAAAATCGGATCTCGTTGCGGATTCCCGCTCCTCCAAAGGTACTGGCGTCCCCGTTTCGAATCCGACATTCTAAAGAGTGAGGAAGCTGGATTCCGGCATCGCCTGATGTGCCGGGGTGGATGACCGGATGATGATGCTTGTATGGCCCGCCGAATCGTTGCAGTTAAGATTTGATTCAATGCACTTTGAGCAGATTACCAGGCTCTTTTCGCTGATCGATTTTCTTGGTGTGTTGGCCGCTGCCATGGCGGGCACGCTAGCTGCTGTCCGCGATGCTAGCTACAAATACGACCTGGTTGGAGTCTTCGGCCTTTCGCTGGCCGCTGCCCTCGGTGGTGGAATCCTGAGAGATATTATCCTGCAAAAGGGGCCGCCGCTCGCCTTCACCGATTATCGCTACCTGCCTATCGCTCTCATGGGTGTGCTCCTCGCCCTTGTGTTTACCGCGCGCATCGGAAGAAACATCCAGCAAGCCATTGTTGTGATCGACGCCGCTTCCTTGGGCTTCTTCGCCGTAGCTGGTAGCATTCGCGCCCTCGCTGCCGGACTCAAGCCGCTTGCCTCCCTTTTTCTTGGCCTCATTGCGGCGGTTGGCGGCGGTGCTCTACGGGATGTGCTCAGCGGAAAAGCACCTCAGATTTTTGAGTCCGGAGAAATCTATGCGATCGCCGCGATGGTGGGCTCCGCCATATTTCTCGGCTGCGATGCCCTCAAGCTGGCTCGGCCGGTCTCCACATTCATCGGCGTTGTTTCCACGTTTGGTTTCCGCATACTTGCGATCCGTTTTCACTGGCGGACTCGGCCTATCTATCGCAGATATCCGCGCAATTGAAGAGCGCATGATTCATGATTTCCATGATTAAAGATCGCGTAATTTAAGGCCACACAATCGCGCTGGAGGATTCTCCGGGCCTTTCTGGCTTTCCAGCGGCAAACATTCTGGTATCGTAGGGAACTTCGGTAACGTTCTATTCGTAATTCAGTCAAAGATGAACATGAATCGCAACTCTGCCTCGCGCTTTTCGCTCTTTTTGGGATTCTTATTGCCGGTATTTTTTTTTATATCGGCGGCCACAGCCCAGCAGTCCAGGTCTACTGAACAGACGTCTGCTGAACCCGCCCTTCCTTACTCGCCTAGCCTCGACGTTGGTTCTCTGGATAAATCCATCGATCCCTGTGTTGACTTCTATCAGTACTCCTGCGGTGGATGGCAAAAGAAAAATCCCATTCCTGCCGATCAGGCCGGATGGTCCGTCTATGGCAAGCTCTATGAGGACAATCTGGCTTTTCTACGAGGCATACTCGAACAGGCGGCGGCAGGTGGCCAGCGCGACCAGGTAACGCAGGAAGTCGGCGATTTCTATGCCGCGTGCGTGGACGAGAAAACAGTGGAGAAGCGCGGCCTGGAGCCAATCCAACCAGAGTTGAGCGCGATTGCTGAACTGAAGTCCTCGAAAGATCTGGCGCCGCTCGTGGCCAGGCTTCAGCTCCTTATTCCGGATGGCTCGATCATTTTCGGCGGAGGCTCGCAGCAGGACCCGGACGATTCCGAGCGCCAGATTGCCGGTCTGTTCCAGGGTGGGCTGGGTCTGCCCGACCGCGACTACTACACCAACCAGGACAAGAAATCGAAAGAAACGCGTGTGCGCTACGTGCAGCACGTGCAGAAGATCTTTGAATTGCTAGGCGACTCTCCCGAAACGGCAAAAAAGAACGCCGCGACGGTCATGCGCATGGAGATGGCCCTGGCCAAAGCTTCGCTGACGCGCGTCGACCTGCGCGACCCGTACAAGCTAAAAAATAAGATGACGCCCGCCGAACTCGAACAGCTTGCGCCTGCCTTCGACTGGAAGTCCTATTTCCAGGCCATCCAAGCGCCGCAGTTGGAGGTGGTCAATCTCTCGTCGCGCCAGTTCCTGCAGGAGGTAAACCGCCAGGCGAAGGCCGAACCTGTGGCCAACTGGAAAACCTATTTCAGATTTCATGTCGGCGATGCCTTAGCCCCGTTTCTCACATCGAAATTTGTGCAGGAGAATTTTGAATTCAGCACCAAATATCTTCGCGGTGCCAAAGAGTTGAAGCCGCGCTGGAAACGTTGCGTCCAATATGAGGATGGCTACCTCGGCGAAGCGCTCGGTCAGGCTTATGTTCACAGAGTCTTCTCGCCGGAGTTAAAGGCCGACACGCTCGATATGGTGAAGCGGATCGAAATTGCCATGGAGCAGCGTATTCGCCAACTCGACTGGATGGACGCCGATACCAAGCAGCAGGCCCTCACCAAGCTTCATAGCATCCGCAATAAGATCGGCTATCCCGACAAGTGGCGCGACTATAGCTCAATCAAGATCACCCGCGATGATTTTGCCGGTAACATTTCGCGGGCCTCTGAGTTTGAAGCTCGCCGGCAGATCAACAAAATTGGGCAGCCCGTGGATCATGGCGAGTGGGGCATGACGCCGCCTACCGTCGACGCTTACTTCAACGCCCAGATGAACGACATTAATTTCCCCGCGGGAGTGCTTCAGCCTCCGCTCTATGACCAGAAAATGGACGCCGCTCCCAACTACGGCAACACCGGCGGGACCATTGGGCACGAACTCACCCATGGCTTTGACGATGAAGGCCGCCAGTTCGACAGCAAAGGCAATCTCAAGGATTGGTGGACCAAGGAAGATGCGAAAAAGTTCGAAGCGCGGGCGAAGTGTGTGGACGATCAATATTCTCAATACATCGCCGTGGATGAAGTCCATGTCAACGGCAAGTTGACGCTTGGCGAAAATGTAGCCGACCTCGGCGGTGAAATCCTGGCTTACATCGCTTGGCAAGACGCGACCAAAGACAAAAACCTTCAGCCCGTGGATGGCCTTACGCCGGAGCAGCGCTTCTTCATCGGCTTTGCCCAATGGGATTGCGCCAACTCTCGTCCCGAAGATGAGCGCCTGCGCGCGCTGACGGACCCTCATTCACCACCAAGGCACCGTATTAACGGCGTGGTTGTAAATATGCCGGAGTTCGCCAAGGTCTTTTCGTGCAAGTCCGGCCAGCCAATGGTCAAGCCCGCTGACAAAGTCTGCAGAGTTTGGTGAAGAAAGTAGCGAAGAGGGCTTTGCTGAAAAAAGATTTGCCGAAAAAAGATTTACTGAAAGAAGACTTGCTGAAATGAAGACTTGCTGAAATGAAGACGTACCGAATCGGGTCGGTGCCAGGCGATGCCAAGACATGAGCCGGTCTTGATCTCATCTTTGGGCCTGTTGTGAGTTGTACAATGGGTCAATGAACAAGATGATCGTTGCCAACTTGGTGCACCGGCCGATTCGGTCGATCATAAGCATCGTCGCCGTGGCGATTGAGGTCACCTTAATCCTCTTGATCGTGGGGCTTTCCCTGGGCATGCTCCATGACAGCACGGCCCGCCAAGTGGGTGTTGGAGGCGATGTCGCGGTGCGCCCTCCCAATTCAAGCCTCTTCAGTTTTAGTGGGTCGCCGATGTTGGTGAAGTATGCAGGCCTTCTCCTAAAACAGCCGCACGTAGTTGCTGCGACGCCGGTCATCACGCAAATGATCTCGTCAGGAACTCTCGAGCTTATTTGGGGGATTGATATTCCCTCATTCGAATCCGTTGGCGGTCCTATGCATTTTCTTCAGGGCGGTCCTTTTCAGGATCCATACGACATCATCGTCGATGATTTTTATGCTGCTGGACACAAGGTTGGTATCGGCAGCAAGATCAACCTTTTCAATCACGAGTTTCGCGTGAGCGGAATTGTCGCAAACGGCCGCGGTGGACGGCGCTTTCTTCCGCTGAAAACCATGCAGTTCCTCACGGGTTCGGAAGAAAAAGCGAGCATGTTTTACGTAAAAGCCGACAATCCCGCAAACGCTGATATGGTCGTCGAAGAGATAAAAACAATACCCGGCATGGAGTCCTACAACACCATGACCACGCGTGAGTATATGTCCATGCTGGCTCCCGACAAGATTCCCGCGCTGTCCACGTTTCTTACCATCGTGATCAGTATCTCGGTGATTATCGGGTTCATCGTGATTTTCCAGTCGATGTATACCGCTGTCATGGAGCGCACGCGGGAGATCGGCATTCTCAAATCGCTGGGAGCGTCCAAGGCTTATATCGTGCGCGTGATCGTCCGCGAGACCCTTGCGCTGGCAATTGCGGGAATTATCGTTGGAATTGGCTTTACCCTTGCGGCGCGTGCGGGGCTTCATGCTCGCATTCCCACACTGCCGATTGAGTTCAGCCTGGCGTGGGCGCTTCGCGCCACGGCCATTGCGATTGGCGGCGCTGTTCTTGGTTCGATTTACCCGGCGTTCAAAGCTGCCCAAAAAGATCCGATTGATGCCTTGGCTTATGAATAAAGGCCTATGAATAGAAGCCGGCAGGTGGCGGTAGGATTTTCACCCCGCTAGCGCGCGACGGCTTCGTTTCTGTAGACTTATGACCCTGCAAAGTTGTGATCGGTAAGCGAACATGGTCTTCGTCCTGGATAACTACGATTCTTTTACCTATAACCTCGTCCAATATCTCGGTGAATTGGGCGTAAAGGTCGAGGTTCGCCGTAACGATCAAATAACTCCAAAAGAAATCGAGAGCCTGAATCCCGATAGGATTCTGATTTCCCCGGGGCCCTGCACACCCCAAAAGGCCGGCATCAGTATCGATCTGATCCGCCATTTTGCTGGCAAGCGCCCAATCTTAGGCGTATGCCTGGGACATCAGGCCATCGGCGCGGCTTTCGGCGGACGGGTGTCAAGAGCCGGTAAAGTCATGCACGGCAAAGTCAGCCAGATCGATCACGACGGAAAAACGATCTTCCGCAGCGCACCCAACCCTATGAACGCCACCCGCTATCACTCTTTGATCGTGGAAGAAAATGGCTTGCCCAAAGAACTGGAGATCAGCGCCCATACCTCTGAGAGCGATGGCACCCGCGTTGTCATGGGCTTGCGTCATAAGCGCTTTCCCATTGAAGGAGTGCAATTTCATCCTGAAAGCGTTCTCACAGAATCCGGCCGGCTTCTTCTGAAGAATTTCCTCGCGCTGTAAGGCGTGTTCGGCCAAACGCAAGGCCCAAGCGTAAGTGTGACTTGGTTTCTCTTTCGCAGAAGAGTGGCCATTTCACGGCCAAGCTTCTGCTCGCGCGCCATCGGCCTGAAGTACATCTGCATTTGTGAATTTGGTCCGCTGTCTCTCGTCATTGGCGCTCGGCCATTGGAATATGCAACTCTAACGTGAGCTGGTTGCATCTATCAGCCAAACCTGAAAGCGCCTCTTCCCTTGTTTTTTTTGGCATTTGGCCACTTTATATATTTTTTTGAGCGGGCCCGTACCCTAGTTGCCAAGCGCCCTTTTTGATCATGTTCTGAATTTCGCGAAGAAATTGCTGGCCGACAACAATCTCTTTGGAGGACGTTTCATGAAACGAGTTTCTATTTTTGTGGCCGCAAGCACTCTCCTGGTCCTTGCCATGGTAGGCTGCGGATCAAACGGCAACAGCACGAAGCCGACGTCGGCGAGTGGCCAGAGCCAGATGCTGGTAACCATGGGAGATGCGCCTAGCGACCGCGTGATTGCCTTTGCACTCACCGTGAATACCATGACGCTTACCGGCGGCACGAACCCGACAGTAGTGTCATCGCCTACGCGCATCGAGTTTGTGCGCGATGCTGGAACGTTTCAGCCTCTTGTTTCCGCTAAGATTCCCTCCGGAACCTATACGGGCGCGACGATCTCCGTCTCCAATCCGCAAGTCGTAACCATCGACACTACCACCCACGCTCCCGTGCAGCTTACCCCCGCTTTGTCCAATAGCACCGTGACGGTCACTTTCAACACGCCGCTGACCGTGACCGCTACCACCGTTGAAGCCGACTTCGATCTGGACTTGGCCAATTCCGTGACGATTAGCGGAAATACGGCAACCATCAATCCTGTATTCCACGTCAGCAGCAAGGTCGTGCGCGATCAGGACAACGACGATTTCAAGGATGTTCGTGGCGTGGTTAACTCCGTCTCTTCCCCGAGCTTTACCGTCACCTCGGTGCAGGCCGCGCAGATGTTTACCTTCGCGACCGATTCCAACACTATTTTCCGTGGTGTAACCGGACTCTCGCAGCTCACGGCAGGCATGATCGTTGAAGTGGATGCCAAGGCCCAAGCCGATGGCAGCTTGTTGGCCAAGAGAATTGAAGTGGATGCGGACTCAGACGACGGAATCTCCATAGAAGGATTTACAACCGCTACCACTGGGACACCCGCTACGTCGTTCACCCTCACGGAGGAGTTTGAGTCGAGCTTTATCACTGCTCTCCTGAACTCCTTGGGTGTCGGCAACAGCATCACGGTGAACGTCGGAGCAAACACTACTTTTGCTGTGTCCGATGACGGGCGTCTCGACAACCATGATGGCGGTAACGGTGGCCACGGCGGGGATGATGGAGGCGATGTCGACCTGACCGGCCTATCTGTAAACTTCGACGCCAAGGACATCGGGAAAGCGCAGCGGGTGGAAGCGACCGCTATTCATCAGGCAGCGTTCCAGTCCAGTGGGCTCGTGTTGACCGCTGATCGCGTCAGGCTGCTGCAGCAGTCTTTGAGCGGCACGGTCTCCAATGTGACTGGTTCCACGACCGGAACCTTCACGTTGACTGTGGCGGGTGACTCGGCCTTTGCCCTGTTAAGCGGCCAAACCACCCTGACGGTTCAGCTTGTCAACGGGACCCTGGAAGATATGACGGTGGCGAATGGCGCCACGGTCCGTACCCGTGGTCTGCTGTTCTTCAACGGAACTGCAAACACCTACACTCTCGTTGCTTCAAGAGTCGGCCAGCAGTAACCTGAAATAGAACCTTCGCTCAAAGGAAGAGGCCCGCGTGAAAAGCGGGCCTCTTCTGCTTTATGACCCCTTTGTCGGTGATCGCCGCCGATTCTATTTGCGGTTAAATCCTCCTGAGTGCATGGGTGGCGATGGGCGCGCGGATGGCAATGGGCGAACCAAAATGCCATCCTGTGCTCGATTTGGAGTAGAATCCACCTAAAGCGTTTTCAGCGTAAAGTGTAGACTAGGAATCAAGATCACTACGCGGCTTTTCCATCGAAGAAAGGCCGCACGGAGAGCACGCAAAACAGGATACAGTAACGCTGAAAATGCTATAGAACCTGTACATCCGTGAGGCTCCGGTGCCGCATCTACGATCAGAGCAACGAGCAATGACGCGGTTTTTTCTTGACCTTCCTGTGTCGATTAGAGTCAATAGAAAAAGTGGCTGGGAGCATGGTGGACGAACGCGAGACGCAAGCTCCCGCGGCGTGTTTTTTTACGTCGACTCCAGCTTTGTCGAAGGGGAGCCGGTCGAATTTATCCTGACGGTTCCGCCTCAGATCACCTTGGGCGCGCCCATTCGCGTGCATTGTGCCGGAAGAATTACGCGGGTAGACCGGCATGTGACCATGCAAGGCGTGGCCGCTACCATCGACAGGTACGAGTTTCTTCGTGAGGCGTAAACCCTCGGACTGTTATCCTTCTCAGGTGCAGATTGCAGCCAAGAACCTGGGACTTTGGGCGATTTCGGGCTTTTTGCTCGCCCCAACCCTGGCGCTTGCACAATCGCAGTCCTCTCCAGTCATCGGTGAGCTTTTTGCGGGCGATACCTCCGTTCAGGGAGGGGCCTTGCTTGCAGGAACGGGCATGAGCGTAACCGCTGGTTCCACTCTCTCCGCCGGTAAAACCGCAGCAACCCTGCGCCTGGCGCGAGGGGGCGAAATTCGGATCTGTCCTCAAAGCAACTTTGTGGTCAACGCTTCTGCGAACTCCCCCGGCCTTCTCCTGGGGGCGGGTACGGGAGCGGTGGAAATTGATTACCCCATCAACGACTTGGCCGATACCCTGATGACCCCGGATTTCAAGCTCTTTCTGGCCGGTCCCGGCACCTTTCATTTCGCTCTTGGCATTGCTCCAAAGGGCGACACGTGTATCAAGTCGCTGCGCGGAAATACGTCGGGAATCATCATCTCCGAGATGATGGGCGACGGAACCTATCAGGTGAAGCCGGGCGAAGAGGTTCTCTTTGCCGGTGGAAAGCTGTCGGAACACTCGTCATCGGTGGGAGATTGCGGCTGTCCTGCGCCTCCAGCGCCCGCTCCGGTGCTGAGGGCTGAGAATCGTCCCGATTCCCGCGAGAATCCTGAGGTGGCTCCTTCGCGAACTCCGCCAAAGCCGATGGAGGTCGCAGTCCCGCTTGTTTTTCGTGGCGATCTCGTGCCGCCGCCTCCCCACTCACTCGCCAAGGTCAAATATTCCGCTCTTCCAAACCTCGCTTTTCCTGTACCGAAAGTGGAGCTGGCTCCGCCGGGCAAGGGTCAAAGCGTTGCGGCCGCAGATAAAAATGGCGACAAAAATGGCGATAAAAATGGCCCCGGAAAAGCGGATGGAGAGTCTGAAAAGAAAGGCTTTTTTGGCCGGGTTAAGGGCTTTTTTGGCTCAATTTTTCACCGGTAGCTTGTTCGTCGGTAACTTGATTCGGTAGAATCAACACTGCTTTAATTACCCATTCTGGGGAACTTTTTGACCTCGCAGGGGTCTATCACTTCTATATAGGTGTGCGTCCATGCCTTCGCTCGATACGAAAGATGATATGAACCCGGGACAAGCAACTGGCCCCGATACCCAGCAACCCGAGGATCAGGCGCAAGTCATCAAGTTCACCAAGGAACCCGCCCAAAACGGGGAAATGGTAATGCCCACCCTCTTTGGCGCGGGGTATGGAACTTATCAGGCGCGGCCTGAAAACTTCATTCTTTCTTTCCTGACCCATGTTGTTGCCATAGGACTCCTCCTTTGGCTCTTTGTCGCGGTTCGTCATACCGTCATCAAGCCGGAGCCCAAACTCAACGCCATTGACGTTACCACCTACATGCCCATGCATGTTGGCAGAAATGCCGGTGGTGGCGGTGGTGGTGGTGAAGCCAGCAAGCTGCAGGCGTCCGCTGGCGCTCCTCCCAAGGCAACCATGAAAGTTCCGATTGCCACGCCGGTTGTTCTTGTGAAGCAGGAGTCGAAAATTATGATCGAGCCGAAGGTGGTTGCCCAGCTTGATCTCAAAGAACCGGTTCAGGTAGGCGATCAGCTTTCCAAGCTGACAACAGCTTCTAGCGGAACGGGAGTCAGTGGCGGCATTGGTTCGGGTTCGGGCGGCGGCGTTGGCTCCGGGAATGGTCATGGTCTGGGAGCGGGTGAGGGCGGAAACTTCGGCGGCGGCGCTTTTCGGGTCGGAAATGGCGTGAGCGCCCCTATTGGAATCTACGTTCCCGATCCCGATTACTCCGATGAGGCCCGCAAAGCCAAGTATCAAGGCACCGTAATCCTCAATGTTGTCATCGGCGCCGATGGCCGCGTGCATCAGGCGTCTGTGGCTCGCTCCTTAGGCATGGGCCTCGATGAAAAAGCTCTGGAGAAGGTGAAGCTCTGGAAATTCCAGCCTGCAACCAAGGATGGAAAGCCTGTGCCCGTACAGATGGCAATCGAGGTCACCTTTAACCTCTACTGAGGATCTATTGCGCAAGTTTTGAAACGTTGACGAAATATGATGGGCCGCTTGGTTTCACCGAGCGGCCCGATTTGCTTTTACGCCAATCTACTTCACCTGGGTTTCTGCTTTTGCCTGTCTTCCCAACACCGGCCGGGATTTTGTAGCGAATGCTCGCCCTGCGGATCGCGGGAGCCGCTGCCGGAATGCACTTGGCCGCCTTGGTAATAAGGCAAGAAGGTGAAAGGGCGGTTCGTTAAGAATCTGCGTGAGAATCAGACTCTAACGAGCCGCCCTTCTAAGACTACTTCAAGGCGAAGATTCGTCGGCTATAGGTGAACCGTAATGCCCCGGTCGTCGTTCGCTTTGCGGGTGGCATCCAGATCAAGCTCCGCAATCTGGATCTTTCTCAGCGGCTTGCTGGAAAAATCGAACACCGTCTGGCCGACGATGGCAAAGTTCTGGGTCTCTACCTGATGTCCATCCTTAAAGATGAAGATGGTAGGAGGCGCTTCCGGAGCCTTTGCCGATTTGGGAGCCGGATCGTCCCCGCTCAGCCCCTGGCTGTTGGTTCCAGGGGGTTCTGGTGCCATTTTGCCCTGGGTCTTACCATCATCCGCTGCCGGAGAATTGGGCCGGGCCTTTTCGCGCGAATCGAAATAATGTTCCCCGTAGCGGCTATCGCCGCCGCGTTGCTGCTGCGCTGCCATCGCGTCGTGGGCGCCCCGATAGTATGCCTCTCGTACCACATCGGGATTGGAACCCGGCGCGTACGAATCGGCAGACTCTGAATCGCCGGATGTGCCTTGGTCTGCGCCGGACAATGATGAAGACGACGAGGAATTGGAGTCGGCCACTGGAGCGTTAGTGTAGTCGGTTCCGTAAGGATAGTAACCGTATCCAGGTGAGAAAATCGGTACTGGAACGAAGTCCGGGCGTGGCCGGTGTGCGCGAGGGCCGCCAAAACGAACCCGAGGTGATGGTATCGGGAAGAACGCGCCGTTCACTGTATTGATGGCGCCCCGGGGTGCTGTAGGCGAAACAACGCTGGAAGGAACGCCGTGCAGACGGCCATCAGCCGTGGGTGAAGTGACAGAGGCGGGAACTCCGTGGCTCACCACCTGCGCTTGTGCTCCTTGCAGGACCAACATCAGGAAAAACGCAAAAAACATCGGTCGCATAAGACACCTGCTACAAACTTCTAGGTAATGATAAACCCCATTGGCGGGGAAGTTATACAGTATTTTGATGCCCCCACCGGTGCATAAGAATCAGGCAAAAAATGGCTTTCAAAGTAACGGCTGCCGCCAGAAGCCAGGCGGCCACCGGTCTGAAGCGCGTTTCTAGGACGTCCGCTGCGATGCCTCCGATAAAGAGAAACACAAAACTGAGCCCGAGCGTGGCATACCAGAGATAAATCGCCGGCACCAGGGTGAAGAGTAAGACGCTCGCAAACGAGGCAACCAGGGGTGCCGTATTGCCAAAATAGCGGGCGCGCGGCCAGCTTCCATAGATAGTCAGGGCTGGAACAAGGATCATGGGCAGCGCGTAACTGTCTGCAAATGGAAAACTTAAGTTACGCAATAGCGCCCATGTGAAATGGGGTGCGACCAGCCTGCCATGCCCGGCCCCAAAACTGCCTGTCATCCACGCAAAGAAACCGAGAATTGCCAGCCCGATCGCGATTGACGTGGAGAGCACCAGCAGCACCGCGCCCCGGCGTCTTTGTGGTGCCAGGTACATCATGAAAATGGCGGACAACAGCACAAAACTGAAGGCCCACAACGCCGTGGAGATGCAAATGCCGATAGACACGCCAAGCAGTAGAATCCTGGGGGCCCATTTTCGGGGTGAAGCATAAACGGTGTGGGCGACTCCGATGGCCGTATAGATCATCCCGAAGCCGCTCCAGGCAAGAACGATCTCCGGGCCAACAATGCTGCTCACCATGACCATGGCCGGAGAGAAACAATAGAGGGCCAGGGCAACGTATCCGCCGCTGTCTCCAAAAAGGCGGCGTGCCACCCACCACAACGCCGCTCCCAGCCACAATCCAAACGTAATAAACGGAAGCCGGACGAGCCAGGTAGGAGGAATTGCAAAAGCTTGGGGCATGGATGCCGCCGCTGCCCCTGTCCCTAATGTTGTCGATGTTGCTGGTGCAGCCATCCAGCGCCGAAGAACCGCAAGAAGCCGCAGAGGCAGATTGGCAACCACTCCTGTCAGCGGCGAGGTAACAGTATTCTGCTCGCCTAACCCCTGTTCGCCCGATGTCTGGTTTCCCGGGGCCTGCCGCCCCGATCCCTGCCGATCCGCCGCCAACCGATGGCCCGAAGCAATATATTGATATTCAAGTTCCGAAAATGTGCGGGTGGAGGAGGCCCACAGGCATTGCAGCAGAAAGGCCGACAATAGCAGGCCGGCAAAAACCTGCGGCTGGCCGATCTTGAATTCTTTGAGCGCGCGGAGCATCAGTTCACATTTGTATCATGCGCGCTGCGGAAGCAGAGACCATCAGCTCGATCATCCCAATCGCGAGCCAAGCAATACCAATCTTGCGAAGTATTGTGGGTTATCCCAACGCCTGATCCAAATCCTCGATCAAATCGTCGCTATGCTCGAGCCCAACGGAAATTCTGAGTAGATTGTCCGGAGTGCGCGTATCCGGCCCTTCCACGGACGCCCGATGTTCAATCAGGCTGTGCGTTCCTCCCAGGCTTGTGGCGTGTGTGATCAATTTCACACTGCCCGCCACCTTCATGGCTTCTGCCCGTGCGCCTCTCACCTGGATCGAGATCATCCCGCCGAACCCTTTCATCTGCCGGCTTGCAACGCCATGCGCCGGATGAGTCGTCAGGCCGGGATAATGGACCGCCTCGACTTTGGGATGCTTGCTCAGAAACTCAGCGACAATCTGTGCGTTCTCGCAGTGGGCCTTCATGCGATAAGGAAACGTCTGCAACCCGCGAAGCGTCAGCCAGCATTCAAAAGGAGAAGGCACGACTCCGGCCTCCCGTTGAAAACCTCGAGCCTTCTCATATGAGGCCTTCGTCTCTCTAAAGATCAGTGCGCCGCTGAGCACGTCGCTGTGGCCTGAAAGATACTTAGTGAGCGAGTGCATCACCACGTCTACGCCGAGGTTTAAGGGAAGCTGCAATAGCGGCGTCGCCCAAGTGTTGTCGCACGCAAGCAGTGCGCCTGCTTTTTTTGCGATGGCCGTAACTCCTCGCAGATCGGTAATGCCCAGCAGAGGATTCGATGGAGTTTCCGTCCAGATCAATCGGGTCGCGGGAGTCACGGCCCTCTCCACGGCCTTGAGATCGCTCATGTCTACCAGCGTGAACTTCAGGCCCCAGCTCTCTAGGTGGCTCTTGAGCACCAGGACAGTCCCATAGTAAGCGTCTTCCGGAACAAGAACGTGGTCCCCAGGGGAAAGTGTATGAAACAGCGCCAGCGTTGCTGCGCTTCCGGAAGAAAAGGCCACTGCCGCCGCGCCCTCTTCTAAAGAGGCCAGTGCCTCTTCCAGCGACTCACGATTCGGATTGTTGGTCCGGGAATAGAGATAGCCGCCCGGAAGGCTTCCATCTTCGGCTTTTTGAAAGGTGGAAGAGAGATGGATGGCGGGAGTCACATCGCGCGATCCCGCTTCAATCTTGCGGCCGGCGTGAACGGCCCGCGTCTCGAATTTCATGCCACCGATTATACGAAGGCGAAAACGGCCGTTCGTAATTCTGGCGTAAGATGGCCACCGTGGATGGACCTGTGGAAATCAAATCGATGTTCAATTTGATGTTCAATCCCACCCGTTTTGATTTTAGAATTTTGACTACACTCTCTTTATGGCGAACCCCGGCGATTTCGCATATACGGTTAAGCAGCAAGCGGATATCGTCCGCCTCATCGGCGATTATGTGAAGCTGAAGAAGACCGGCGCGCAGAACTTCTCCGGCCTGTGTCCGTTTCATCAGGAAAAGTCGCCCTCTTTCTCGGTCCACGCCACGCGGCAGTTCTTTCATTGTTTCGGATGCGGGGTTTCCGGCGACGTCTTCACCTTTGTCCAAAAAATAGAAAATGTCGGTTTTCCCGAGGCCATCCGTCTCGTGGCCCAAAAACTCGGCATCGCCATGCCGAAAGCCGAATATAGCTCTCCCGCCGAAGCTCACGAAGCGCGTATGCGCGGCCGCCTGCTCGATATTCAGGAAAAGGCCTCGCTCTTCTTTGAGGAGCAACTGCGCCGGCCCGAAGCGGCCCATGCCCGTGAATATCTCTCCCGGCGCGGTTTGAGCGAAGAGACCATCCGCACGTTTCGCATCGGTTATGCGCCCGACTCCGGCTTCCTGCTTCGCGATCGTATTAAGTCCGAGTTTGACGAAGAACTCCAGCGCAACTCCGGGCTTTTTTCTTGGAAAGCCGAATCCGACGCTGGAGCTATCTATTCAAAATTCCGCAACCGGGTCATGTTTCCCATAGCCAACGAGATGGGAAAAATCATCGCTTTTACGGGAAGAACGCTCTCCACCGACGAGAAGGCCGGCCCCAAATATCTCAACTCGCCGGAAACCCCGATCTACTCGAAGTCGCGCGTGCTCTACAACCTCGATCGCGCCAAGGAAGCGATTCGTAAACTTGACTACGCCGTAATTGTCGAAGGCCAGATGGATTGCATCTCGGTGTACTCGGCTGGGTTTCGCAACGTGATCGCTAGTTCTGGCACTGCCTTCACTGAGACGCAGGTTCGCCTTCTTGCCCGCTTCAGTAAAAAGATCGTGGTTAACTTCGATCCCGATACTGCTGGCGCGACCGCCACCGATCGTTCTTTGGCCATGCTTACGGAAGAGGACTTCAACATAAAGATCTTGCGTTTGGAAGCCGGCTTTGATCCCGATCTTTATATTCGCCGCAATGGCGCTGAGGCGTATCGCGATGTATTGGCCAAGTCGGTTAAGTATTTCGACTATCTCATCGACCGCGCGCAAGCCATGTTTCCGGTAAAGCTGCCCGAAGGCAAAGTAAAGGCGCTCAACTTCCTTCTTCCTCATATTCAACATGTGCCGAGCCGCATCGTTCGCGACGAGCTGGCCAGCGATGTCGCCCAAAAACTCGGTATCTCTTCTCTGCTGCTGCGGCAGGAATTGAAGTCCGCTGCCGGCAATCGCTCAACCGCGAATATCCGCTCAACCGTCGATTCGCAAATTACCCCGGCCGAAAAGATCCTCGTCCGTGCCGCCTCTTCCATCGCGCCGGACGATGCGGAGATGCGCGCTACCGCGCTCGCCTCCCTGAGCGATGAAGGCCTGCATCGCGGCTTGGCTGTGGAATCGTTGTTGGAAGCCTTGTGTCAGGCTGATCCCGAAGTCGATCCCTGTGCCGACTCCGGGGCGCTTTCACTTAGTGAAGCCGATAGGCGATTGCTGGCAAGGCTAGTTATGCGCGAAGACGAGCCGCTAACTCCAGAACTGCTGCAAGGAGCCCTTGAGGCGCTGAGGCACAACGTTCAAATCGCCCAGCGTGAGCAGGAGATTAAGCGGAAAATCGTGGAGGCCGAGCGCAATAACGATGTGGTGGCGTTGCTGCGCCTGAAGCAGGAAAAACTCGAGCTGGACAAAAAGCTGGCCTCAGGAATGGGGTAAAGCGGTTGTTCCGTCTCACTAGAAGGGAAGAAGAGAAGTAGGGAAGCAATCTTTGTTGAGCGTCATCTCTGTTAAGAAACATAAAGACAGATTGATTTGTCGGGAATCCTGAAGGAAACTACATCCGGCGTTGGAAAAGCGAAAGCTTGCAAACTCACACTCTTTTCCCTGCCTGAGTTGAGATATTTCCGATGTCACCTGATCGAACCATCGTGGGGAAGCCACGAACTGGCGAAAAACCGTGAAAAACGCAAAAAAGATTTGGATCGCACTGGCAATTGTCGTCGTGGCCGCCGTCGCGCTGGCAACCAGGATGCTCACTGCGCATGACTCTACGCAATACTACGCGGAGTCTGCGAGCCGTGGTGACGTTCGCGACGTTGTGGAGGCCACCGGAACGATCAATGCCGTAATTACCGTCCAGGTTGGTTCGCAGGTCTCAGGCACCATTGCCAAGCTCTCCGCCGACTTCAATTCCCATGTAAAGAAGAATCAGGTTGTAGCGGAAATTGATCCATCGCTGTTTGAGGGGGCTGTGCTCCAGGCCAAGGCCGATTTGGAAACCGCTAAGGCCAGTGCCGCTTCAGCCAAAGCCAATCTTGAAAAAGCCAAAGCCGCCGAGGCCCAGGCCCGTGCCGATTATGCTCGAACCCAACCTTTGGCGGCACAAGGCGTTCTTAGCCAGCAGCAGCTTGATGTGTCCAAAGCCAATGAGGACGCTGCGCGCGCTGCGATTGCAGCGGCGGACGCCGATCTCCTGCAGGCCAATGCTCAGGTGAGCCAGAAAAATGCGGCGGTTACGATTGCTCAAACCAACCTTGATCACACCGTAATACGGGCGCCGATCGATGGCGTGGTGGTCAGCCGCAACGTCGATATCGGTCAAACGGTCGCCGCTTCTCTTCAGGCTCCGACCCTCTTTACCATCGCCCAGGATCTCACCAAAATGCAGGTCTACGCCAAGACCGATGAATCCGATGTGGGCCACATCAAGTACAGCCAGGATGTGACCTTCAAAGTCGACGCCTTTCCCTCCGATATCTTTCCCGGAAAAGTCTCCCAGGTGCGCATGAACGCCACCACCGTGCAGAACGTGGTGACCTATGACTCGATCATCGACTTTAACAACCCGGAGATGAAGCTCTTTCCTGGCATGACCGCCTATGTCACCATTCCTGTTGCCACCGCGCACGATGTTCTGCGCGTGCCCAATTCGGCGCTGCGCTATAAGCCGGATCTAAAGCCGGAAGAAGTCCGCGATTTATATGCGAAGTATGGAATCGAGCAGGCTGGCGCTGACCTGGGGCCCAAAGGGCAAGATTCCGCCACCTCACAAACCCCTCCTTCGGGTGGCAGCCAGAACGACCATCAGAAAAAGGAGTCTCGTCCGCTCAACGATGTTGCCGTTGTGTGGAAATTGCACCCGGACAAGACAATTGAGCCGGTTCAGATTCGCACCGGCATCACCGATCATGCCGTGACCGAAATCGTTCAGGTGCTCAAAGGTCAGATCGGCGACGGAGATGCTTTCATTACCGGCGCCACCCGAGGCTCTGCCAATCGCGGCTCCAATCCGCTTGGAGGCCAGCCGCGCGGCCGGTAGCGTTCCTATGGGAAATGGTGTTGCCAACGTGACGGAATCGGCGGCGCAAAAAAATCATGCGCAGGAAGGCCCGGCGCAGCCTGTGACCTCTGTGCCAGTAATTCGTGTGAATGACTTGCACAAGTTCTACCAGCTTGGCGACAACCGAGTGCACGCGCTGCGCGGGGTCACTCTGGAAATCGCAACCGGCGAATTTGTAGCGGTGATGGGCGCGAGCGGCAGCGGAAAGTCCACCTTCATGAATATTCTTGGCTGTCTGGATCAGCCCTCCAGTGGTAGCTATCATCTTGAGGGTGCCGATGTCTCTAAACTGCATAAGAAGCAGCTTGCGGCCATCCGCAACCAGAAGATCGGCTTCGTCTTTCAGGGCTTCAATTTGCTGGCGCGCACCACCGCCCTTGAGAATGCTGAGCTTCCTGCTTTTTATGCGCGTGTTTCACAGCAGGAGCAGGTGCGCAGGGCCAAGGCCGCCCTTGAGCGCGTGGGGCTCGGTAATCGCATGGACCACTTTCCCTCACAGCTTTCCGGAGGCCAGCAGCAGCGTGTCGCCATCGCGCGTGCGCTGGTGAATGAGCCCTCGATCCTGTTGGCCGATGAGCCAACCGGCAACCTTGATAGCCGTACCTCGGTCGAAGTCATGGAGATTTTCCAGACGCTTAACGAGGAACGCGGGCTGACGATCGTCCTTGTGACCCATGAACCGGATATCGCCGCCTTTGCCAAACGCGAGCTGGTCTTCCGCGACGGCAAGGTTCGCAGAGATGAGGCGGTCGCCAATCGCTCCATTGCCTCGCAAGTCTTAAAAACCATGCCCGTGCTGGAAGACTGAACATGAACGAACTGCTTGCCACAATCAGGATTGCCGGGCGGGCCCTGGCTCGCAACAAGCTGCGTTCGGCTCTCACCTCTTTGGGGATCATCATCGGTGTCGGTGCCGTCATCGCCATGGTCGCCCTGGGGCAGGGCGCGCAGGAGCAGGTGCAAAAGCAGATAGCGGCTCTCGGCTCCAACATGCTGTTTGTAGGCGCGGGAACCATGAATAGAGGCGGCATTCGCCTGGGTTGGGGCAACACACAAACCCTCGTGCTTGACGATGTCCGAGCCATCGAGCGCGAATGCCCGGCAGTGGCTCTCGCTGCTCCCGGCACGCAGACGAACGCCCAACTGGTCTTTGGCAACGATAATTGGGGAACGCGGGTCACCGGCACCGAGCCGCAATATTTCGACGTTCGTGAATGGCCTTTGCAGGAAGGCGTGACCTTTACCCAAGAAGACGTGCAGTCCTCCGCCAACGTGGCGGTGATTGGGGAGACGGTTCGCAAGAACCTCTTCGGTGCGACTCCTCCTGTCGGCCAGACCATCCGCGCCAACAATATGCCTTTCAAAGTGGTGGGCGTGCTTACTCCCAAAGGTCAATCGGCAACCATGGGAGACGATCAGGACGACGTAATGATCGTTCCCATTACCACCCTTCAGAAGAAGATGACCGGGCAATCCTGGCTGCGGTATATCAATGTCTCGGCGAAATCGAAAGAGGCTTCTTATGCCGCGCAGCAGCAGATTGAGGCCCTGCTGCACGATCGCCACAAGATTCCGGCGGGCAGGGATAATGATTTCTTTGTCCGTAATTTGGCCGATCTGGCCGAAGTAGCTGACCAGACAGGCAGAGTCATGACGCTCCTCCTGGCTTCGGTCGCCGGTGTCTCGCTGCTGGTGGGCGGCATCGGCATCATGAACATCATGTTGGTTTCGGTCACGGAGCGCACCCGGGAAATCGGAATTCGCATGGCGATTGGCGCAACGGAAGAGGACGTTCAGCGCCAGTTTCTTATAGAGGCCATTGTGTTGGGCGTAGTGGGCGGTGTGATTGGGGTATTCCTGGGCGTGGCTACGTCGTTCCTGCTCCGCGCCCTGGGATGGAGCGCCTCCATCTCCATCATTGCCATGGCGATTGCCGTCCTGTTTTCCATGGCCGTCGGAGTCTTTTTCGGATACTATCCCGCACGCAAGGCGGCCGGTCTGAACCCCATCCAGGCCCTGCGCTATGAGTAAAAGAAGTCGCTATAAATAAAGAAGCGAAGACGCGAAGAAGTTAAAGAAGTAACGACTAATGCGATCGCTTAGGTTGCGTGCTTCTTATCTGGTCATTGTCTTTGGAGACGATCGGTAATAGTTGATAAGCGCTACGATGCAACAGCGGTTCAGGACGGATTTATAATAGCGGCTGCATCATAGCCGTCACTCGATACTGAATAGCCCGCACTGTGCCAAAGACTCAGCCAAGCTTAAGTCCGAATCGTTGGAGCCGGTTACTCTCAAGTGATCAGTCGCAAGCGGCCCTTGCTTCCATTCTGGAAATTGCTTCAGAACTTCAGTCCGCCCTGAAAGAAGGGCGCCATCGCACGCAGGCCAATCCATCTGAACCTAGGGCCAATGGCCCGCAACTTGGCAACGGAGCGGCTGGGATCGCCGTTTTCTTTGCCTATATGGAGAAAGCGGGCTTATTGCCCGGCGCCCGCGAACTGGCCCTTGCATATCTCGACATTGCCGTTCAGGCGGCCGCCAATCAATACATGGGCCCGTCGCTTTTTGGTGGCTTTACCGGCATAGGTTGGTCTGTCGAGCATGTCGCCGGCATGGTCTCCCAATCGCCTGAGGATTTGAGCGAAATCGACGGTGCGGTGGAGCAATACGTTAGTCATTCGCCGTGGAAGGAAGACTACGACCTGATCAGCGGACTGGTTGGCGTAGGTGTCTATTGCCTTGAAAGAACGGGATCGCCTGTTGCCATGCGGTCTCTGGGGCTCATCATCGACCGGCTTTACGAGTCTGCCGAGCGTTCCGAAGATGACGTACGTTGGCATACTGATCCTCGCCTGCTGTTTTTCCAGCAAAGAGAGGAATTTCCCGAGGGCTACTACAACGTGGGAGTAGCGCATGGCATTCCCGGCATCATTGCGCTCTTGGCGCGCTGCTGCACCGCGGATATCGCTGCTGAGGCGAACGACAAAGCGCGCTGGCTGCTGGAGCGTTCCGTGAATTGGCTTTTGCGCCAGAAGCTTCCCGCGACTTGCCGCTCCACGTACCCGCCGTTCTTTGCCTACAACTTGCAGCCGCAGGATTGCCGCGTAGCCTGGTGCTATGGCGATGCCGGTGTCGCCGCAACCCTGATGCTCGCTGCCCGGCATTCGGATTCAGCAAAAAAAGACTTGTGGGAAAAAGAAGCGATTGCCCTGGCCCGGCGGGCAGCGTCGCGAACCATGGAGCAGAGCGGCGTCGTCGATGCTTGTTTCTGTCACGGATCGGCCGGCTTGGCCCATCTCTACAACCGCTTCTATCAGGCAACGCGCGATGACGGCTTCTTCCAGGCCGCGTGTTATTGGGTGGATCGAACATTGCAATACCGGGAGCCTGGAAGGGGCGCGGCTGGATACTCCGTAGTGACTGCCGATGATGACGGAAAAACAATTGTTGCGGGGCGTCTGAACATCATTGAGGGTATTGCAGGCATCGGCCTGACGCTCTTGGCCGCAATCACCGACATCGAGCCCCGCTGGGATCGTGTCTTCCTCGCTGATATTCCCATGGCTGCTCGAATTGGAATCGATCATGCAGCTGATTGAATCGCAAGTCACATAGTCGATCAGTTGATTTTTTCGCACATTCAAAAAGTGCGGCTGAAATCAATGCGAAATCAATAGGAAATGAGCGAAAATAACAACGCCAATATAGCCAATAACCTTCTCCGGGATGTTCTCTGCTGCAAGCTTGGCCATCGGTACTCGCTCCACCGGAAATCGGGCATATCGGGCATAGTGGGATGAGAGATAGGAAGGCCTCCGGCTTCTTTGTCCTTCGCACGCCCCTGCTGCCCTTTGAGGAACTTCTAAAGCTCTCTGCCGGGTCGGCCCTCACCGCTCTTCTCAAGCAAGGCATTGCCTCTCATTCCGATTCCGATGCCGCTCTCGAAGCTGCTGCAACCGCCGACAGGGTTCTGATTCGGTCCCGTCTACAAGCACTAGTGCGTCGTCCTGAAGTGACCGAAGCCTTATGGATTGGCTCTCCCGAACTCTCCGACTCTCTTCCGCTTTGGTGGAAAGAGCCCGAGAGCGAAAAAGGGCGCAAGCTGGAGCGCGCCTTGTATCGCTATCTCGCCAGAATGACGGCCCGCTCCACGCCGTTCGGTCTCTTCGCGGCTTGCAGCTTGGGGGAGATAGCGGAATCGACAAGCCTGGAGCTTGGCGCGCTGCAAGACTACCGCCGCCGCAGCCGCCTGGACATGGAGTATCTCTACAATCTGGCCGAGAAGATCGCGTTAGATCCCGCACTCCGCTCTGATCTGCAGTTCCGGCCCAACACCAGCCTCTACCTGGCTGCCGATAGATATCATCACGCCCAGAGCTACCTTCGCGACAAGGTCCGCTACTATCGGCTTGTGGCGACGGTCCGCACATCTTATCTTGATGACACGCTCCATCGCGCCGCGGAGGGAGCTACGCCGCGAGCCTTGGCCGCT
The DNA here is from genome assembly GCA_035295685.1 of Candidatus Angelobacter sp. GTDB lineage: Bacteria > Acidobacteriota > Terriglobia > Terriglobales > Acidobacteriaceae > Angelobacter. Next base: position 286,212 of record DATGIO010000043.1, on the reverse strand, counting down.
GCGCTGGTCGCTGCCGATCCTGAAGTATCGCTGCAGGAAGCTGACTACTACATCGGTCAGTTGATAGAGTCTCAAGTCTTGGCCGCCGATCTCGCGCCCCCCATCACCGGCCCCGAGCCGCTGGAGGCGATGCTCCAACAGATCCGGCAGGCTGGACTGACCGATATTGCCGAGGTGTTGGCATCGGTGGCGGAGCGCATCGAAGCCCTGGACCGTGCGGGAGCGGGAGCAAGCTTGAGCCAATACCAGGAGATCGTCGGCACCATCTCCCGGCTTCCGGTTGAGTTCAAACCGGAGCACATCATCCAGGTGGATGCGATGAAGCCGTCCCCGAATGCCAGGCTGAGTCAGGGACTTGTGGATGAAATCCTTCAGGCCATCGGGGTCCTGCATTCCATCCAATCGGCAGCGCGCCAAACCGTATTCAAGAAGTTCAAAGAAGACTTTCAGGAGAAGTATCAGGACAGAGAAGTGCCGTTGCTCGAAGTTCTCGACGACGAGGTAGGCATCGGGTTTGAGAAACGGGATGAGATGGGCGCACTCGTGGAACCGTTGATCGACGATATCGATCTTGCTCTCGCCGGTGATGACGACGAGTTCACCTACAAGCGCTCCGAGACCGCCTTGCTTCGCAAAGTAGAAGAGCTTTGGAATCGAGGAGACCATGTTCTTCATCTCGACCAAAAGCTTCTCGAGGCACTGCGGATAGAAAACCCGCTGCCTCTGCCTGATGCTTTCTCCGTGATGGGTTCGGTGTTAGCCCTTGCAGAAACCGGGTCTGAAAACTCGACCGAAGGAAAACAGCGCTTCTATCTTGGCGGCGTTCAAGGGCCGTCTGGCGCCAATCTGTTGGGCCGGTTCTGCCATTTGGACGACCGTCTCACAAACTTCGTCCGCGAGCATGTGCGTGAAGAGGAAGAGCTAAAGGCCGGTGACAACCTCGTTTTTGCCGAGATCGCGCATCTTCCGGAAGGGCGAGTCGGCAATGTTCTTTTCAGACCCGTGCTGCGGCGTTATGAAATCCCTTACCTGGCGACATCCACCGTCCCTGCGGACCGGCAGATTCCCGTCTCGGATCTCATGGTTTCCGTCCGGAACGACCGCGTGGTGCTGCGTTCCCGAAAGCTGAATTGCGAAGTCGCCCCGCGCCTCTCCACGGCTCATGGATTCGCCAACAGCCGCAATCTTAAGCTATACAAATTTCTTTGCACGCTCCAGACGCAGGGCGTCACGGCACTATCGTGGAATTGGGGCATGCTCGATCGTGCCGGCTTCCTTCCGCGCGTCGTCATGGGCAACGTTGTCTTCTCACTGGCTCGTTGGCTCGTGACCAAAGACATGATCGAGACCTTTGCGAATGGGAGCGTTGCCGACCGGCTGCGTAACATTGAAGCATGGAGAAAAACCAACCGCGTCCCGCGATTTGTCTACCTGGCCGAGTCTGATAATCAGCTTCTAATCGATTTCGAAAATATCCTAAGCATCGAGACCGTCTTTGAATACGTAAAAAAGCGTCCCAAGATTCGGCTCGTGGAGATGTTCCCTGGCCCCGACGATCTCCCGGTACGCGGCCCTGAAGGCACATTTGTGCATGAGGTGCTTATCCCGTTTGTCAGCAAGCCCAAGGCAGCCGCGGTTGCCGCAAATCTGCCTGCTGAAGCAAAACATGCAGGTCTTGCTGCAAGCTCGGTAGAATCCCCGGCGGTGTTCGTTCCCCGAAGCTTCCTGCCGGGAGGCGAATGGCTGTTCGCAAAGGTTTATGCAAATCCGGCCATGGCCGATCGCTTCTTGATTGAAGGTATCAAACCCCTGGTAGAGAAAATGGAGAGATCCGGCGAGATCGATCGTTGGTTCTTCATCCGCTATGCAGATCCTCAATGGCATCTGCGTCTTCGGTTTCACGGCAATCCTGCGGCTTTGAATAGTGTTGTGCTGCCGCAGATATGGGAGTGCGTGGAGAGAGAGCATCGGCTCAACAAAGTCCGGCGCTTCCAGCTCGATACCTACGATCGCGAAATTGAACGCTATGGTGGTCCCGAGGGAATCGAAATTGCCGAGCGGCTCTTCCACTATGACAGCGAGCTGTCACTGGAATTGCTGGGCCTGATTGCCGATCGCCTGGGCTCGCATGACCGCTGGCGTCTCGCGTTCCTTGGCGTCGACCGGCTTCTTACGGGGCTTGGTTTTGACCTGGCAGAAAAACGCGATCTTGCCAATCGTATGGGCGAATCCTGGGAAAAGCGCTTTGCGATGAAAGAGCGGGCTCAAAGGGACCGGTACAAGAAGCAGCTTTCCGACAAGTTTCGCAGCCAGCGTCAGATTCTGATCGCTTTGCTGCAACCGCAAGACGGGCAGCAGGGAAAGAACGGCAAGGAAGACAAAGAAGACAAAGAAGAGAAGAAGCGCAAAGAAGAAAGCGAATCAAGAAATGGTGGCGCTACGATCCCGATACCTGCCTATGCGGCCTACAATCGATTTTCCGACCGTCTGAATCTGATCCGTACCGATTTGGAAGGCGCAAGCCAGAGTGGAAAATTAGTCGGTACGCTCCCGGATCTGGCTGCGAGTTATGTCCACATGCACCTGAATCGCATGTTCCGTTCCGCCGCCAACGCCCAGGAGACCGTGCTCTACGATTTTCTCGCCCGTACCTACGACTCGTTGCTCGCGATGCGAAAAAAATCCGCTGCTACTACCTGAACGGTTTTGGCCAAAAATAGGGGCGAGACCATGAGTCTCGCCCCTGCTTAAATATGGGTATGCCGCAGAGCCTATTTCGGCGCGGATGCTCCCGCAGGTACAGACCAGACGTCTACGGTACGGGTAAGCTGCGATCCGGTTTTGACCTGAATGCGCTTGCCGTCGATGCCCTTTGACTGGGTTAGATAGTTCATGGCGTTCTGTGCCCGCTGCGTCGCCAGTTTAGGAGATTCCTTGCCCTCCGCGTCTCCCGCCAAAACTAAAGTAGCTCCAGGGTCTTGCTTAAGGCGCAACGCAACGTCATCGAGAGCGGCCTTCGAGCGGTTATCCACGTAGGCGCTATTCGGCTTGAACTGGAGCTGATCGACCTTCTGCGCTTCAGCAGGTGCCGCCGGAGGCGCTTCTACGTTCACGGTGGCCGTTGCGGAAGTCGACATGTCGCGATCGTCGGTGGCTATTGCTTTCACACTGATGGGGCCGGAACTGGTCTGTGCCGTATCGAGCATGGCGCGATTGTTTTCTGAGGTCAGCTTGCCCGCGTCCGTCGTAAACTTCACGCGGACTGGCCGGCTGTCCGGACTGGTGGCAGTGCAGGTAATCGTCGCAATCTCTCCCATGCGAACGCTCGTTGGCGAGGCGTTGCAGGTGATGGTGGGCGCCGAGGGCCGGGCCGCTGGGGCCGCCGCCGCGGCAGTGGAGGCTTCGGGCGTGGTCGCTGCGTTGGGCCCAGGTGCGGATGCCGGCATGGCAACCGCTTCGTTCACGATCGATGTGTCGCTTGGATCCATCATCTCCACGTAATCGCCAATCTGGATGTTCTCAAAAGAATTCATGATCATCACCGTGGCGCTCTTGGGATGAACGTGCAGGACGACCATGTTGCCCATCGTGCGCCTTGGCAGCTCTTTCAGGAGCGCCGGTGAAAGCTTCGGCGGATCTTTTTGGTTGTCCTCCATGTTGACGGCCAGGCTCGACATGCCCTGCTCCGGATCGCGGTAGCTGTAATCGTAGGTGCGGGTCGCCCGCAAATAGTCGCCCACCTTCAGCCCTTTGTCTGCGCCTATGTCGAGGTAAGCTTTCGCTCTCGATGACAGGATTGTGTCGAACTCATTAGAGAGGACGATCCGCCCAATCGTCTTTCCATTCGTATTAGCGAAGCGGTCCACGGGAATGTTCCGCAGAATAGGCTTTTCGCGTTCGACGAAGGGAATAGCAAGGTCTCCCGGAACAATGTCCGTGCAGCTCAGCTCCGGTACCGCGATGGCCACATTGCGTTCGACTCCAATCACCTTTACATAGCCGCGCTCGAAATAAATTTCGCCGAGAGACCGGATGATGTTTCTCTGCGCCTTGATCGGCTCGTAAAAATTGGGGTCTGTGGCTTTTCTCACGATCGCGAAGCGATCGCCTTCCTTGATGCCGTTGCCATAGAGGTAAATGTGGGAGGTAGTACTGGCAAAGTGGGATTCATCGGGGCTGTTCCAGCCGCCGACCACGTAGTGAGAATCCGGCACCTTGTCGCTCGTGATATACCCGGAGCAGTACATGTCGGAAGGTGTTGCAGAAGCAACGGTCTCGGCATGCTGCACGATCTGGGTTTGCACACCCGATGTTTGTTGGCCCGTTTGGGCAAAAGTCAAAGTCGAGATCGCCAGCACTGCCAACCCAATCGTTTTCATAACTCCCTCCAGCTCTGGAACGGTAAAAAAGGCATGTGAGCCCCGATTTTCTATTTACAGGCGTAATATTGGCTACGCCGTAGCGATTCAATTGTCGAAAGGACCGCGCACAGGCATATTGAGCGGGTGTGCTAGAATCCCTCGGCTGCCCCTTCTTCTGCTTTGCCTCGAGGCCCGCGGCCGTCCAAGCAAACGATGAGCAGGCGATTCCACCCCGTGGTCTATCTGAGCATTCTATGACGGGTTAATAATTCTCTTAGTAACTTTAGAGATACGTTTCCAGTACCGAAGTACATCAACCTATTGCATTTAAGGCTTGTATCTGTAACTTTGGCTCGCGTAGTATGGGGCTTTTTCACGAATGAGTGTCGCATCCGCAACATATATGCCACGATTCCTGCCGGCCCGGCTGCCGCGCATCTGTGTGGCGATTGTTGCCTCCAACCCGGCGGAAATGGCCGAAAAAGCGGACGCCGTGGTCCGCGATAACCCTTTTATTGAGTTCAGGTTAGACTACCTTCCCAAGCCCGCCCTGGCGCTCCCGAAGATCAAGTCTTTTGTGGAGTATCACCCGGAAGCGCTGATCATCGCCACCTGCCGCCGGTCCGCTGGCGGCGGCAAATTCGGCGGTTCGGTTGCGGCGCAGGTTGACATTTTAGTAAAGGCCGCCCACCAGGGCTGCCACCTGGTTGATGTTGAGGTCGAGACAGCTTCCCAGCTCAAGCCCGCCGATTTTACCCGCTTGAAACGGTCGGCAGCCTTAATCCTCTCTTCTCATGACTTTCGCCACACCAGGAAGCTGGAAGAAACTTTCGCCAAGATGGAGGAGTACCCCGCCGATTTCATCAAGATCGTAAGCACGGCGAACTCGCTCTATGACAACGTGGCGATGATGAAATTCCTGGAGCAGCACAGTCACTCGCATTCGCTGATTGGTGTGTGTATGGGAGAGCAGGGCATTATCAGCCGTGTGCTGGGGGTGCGTGCCGGCAGCCAGTTCACCTTTGGAGCTTTCAATCCAGGGGAAGAGACCGCTCCCGGCCAGCCGTCCGCGCGAATCCTGCGCGATATCTATCGTATCGAGCACTTGGACGCGGCCACCAAGGTATACGGCGTGGCCGGCGATCCCATTTCCCATTCACTCTCACCGGTCATGCTCAACTCGGCTTTCCGCCGTGAAAATGTGAATGCGGTTTACCTGGCACTGCACGCAAAAACCCTGGAAGACCTGCTCGCTTGTGTTCGCGATATCCCGATTCACGGCATGAGCATTACCATGCCGTACAAAGAAGCCATCGTGAAGCATTTGGATAAGACCGATGCTTTGACCGCCAAAACGGGCGCTTGCAACACGGTGGTTCGCTCGCAGGAAGGCAAGCTCTACGGTTTCAATACAGATGTAGGCGGCATCATCCATCCGATTGAAATGCGGTTTCCGATTCCGGGATCGAAGATACTGGTTCTCGGTGCGGGCGGTGCGGCGAAGGCAGCCGTGTTTGGACTTCGGGACCGTGGCGCGGACGTTTCGATCCTAAACAGGACGCCCGGTCCAGCCCAGAGTCTCGCGAAGCAGGCGCACGCCAAGGCCATCAATAAGACTCAACTCAAGAAGCTGGCCTTTGATCTCATCATCAATGCGACGCCGGTGGGAATTGAGAACAATCGCGAACCCCTGCCGATCGCCGAAGAAGATTTTAAGGCCAAGTATTTCTTTGAAATGGTCTACAACCCGGCTGAAACCAGGATGGTCAAGCTTGCCCGTAGCAAGGGGATCCACGTCATTCCCGGAGCGGAGATGTTCGTGCAGCAAGGCGCTCGCCAGTTTGAAATCTGGACCGGCAAGCCTGCCCCGACGCAAGAGATGCAGCGCGTTGTGGAGTATGCCCTTGCTCAGAATGCCTCCAAAAAGGCGAATGGCCGCTAGCGTTCACGGCAGCCCCCGGGAATGACAGCCCCAAACAGCCCTAGGATGACAGCCTGACAAGCCGCAAGAAGCGCATAGCCCGTGTGCTCTTTTGGAAATCGCAAAACCACTGGAATCGCAAACGCGCCAAGACAATCTGCCACCTCATGATTTGCCCGTGCTCTTCCTCACAACGCGGCGATTGAATCAGATTTTTATGAATGTCTCGCTCGGGTGTTTCGCTCTCTGTAGCGTACAATCTGAGGATTCTGTTGCAGGACAAACCTTTTGCTGGGAGCTGCTGCGCCGATGTCCTCTGAAAGCCCAAAAATGTCTAGCCCCTCGGTCTCTAGCCCAAAGCTGTCTCCCGAGAAGCCGTCCGTCGAAACCTTCGTCTGCCTCGCTGATTTTGAGGCCATAGCGCCCGACCACATGTCGAGCATGGCCCACGGATATGTCACCGGCGGCGCCGCCGACGAAGTGACCCTGCGAGCCAATTGCGAAGACTGGCGCCGTCTGAAGCTGAACCCCAGGGCGCTCGTGGATGTTTCCGAAATCAGCCTCAAGACTGCGCTCTTCGGTCATACCTTTGAGTCACCGATCCTATTGGCTCCAACTGCCTTTCATCGTCTCTGTCATCCCGAAGGGGAGCGCGCTACGGTCGCTGGAGCCAGCCAATCCGCGACTGGCATGGTCTTGAGTTCTCTATCGACAGTCTCCGTTGAGGAAATTGCAGGCGCCTCTAAGTATCCTGTGTGGTTCCAGCTTTACGTGCAGAAAGACAGAGGGCTGACCCAGCAAATGCTGGAGCGCGCCCAGGCTGCGGGCTGTAAGGCGGTTTGCGTGACCGTTGATACGCCCATCCTTGGAGCACGGCACCGCGAGAGCCGCTCACAGTTTCAGTTGCCCTCCGACTTCCAGCTTCCCAATCTCAATCTGGGTAGCGTGAGCCATCGCCCAGTGCGAAGCGCCATCTACAGTGAGCTGCTGAATCCCGCTTTGGTCTGGAAGGACATTGAATGGCTCAGTTCGATTTCCAGAATTCCCATCCTATTGAAGGGTGTAATCAGCCCCGAGGATGCTGGGCGCGCTCAGGGCGTCGGTGCGGCTGGAATCATTGTGTCCAATCACGGCGGACGCAACCTCGATACCGTTCCCAGTACCGCCGAGGCTCTTCCCCGCGTGATTGAGAAGCTGAATGGAAAACTCCCAGTGCTTGTAGACGGCGGAATTCGCCGGGGAACGGATGTTCTGAAGGCGCTTGCCTTGGGAGCCAAAGCTGTTCTTGTGGGTCGGCCTTATCTCTATGCGCTCGCCTATGCCGGATCGGAGGGCGTGAGCAGGGTGATCGAGATTTTGCGTACCGAGTTGATGATGGCGATGGCCCTTACCGGGCGCACCGCCATCGCGCAAATCGACCGCTCCGTGCTGTGGGAAGCTACTTCACGGGGATAACTGGAATAAAGTGTGGAAAGACGTAGGCGTACAGCATCACGATAATTCCGACGATGGAAGCCAGGCAGATGGAGTGCCAGAAAACCCATCGCAAGATAGGCCCTTCGTTCCCTAGCTGGTTCGTAGCCGCTGTCGCCACGCAGATCGACTGTGCATCTACCATCTTTCCCATTACGCCCCCCGCGCTATTTGCCGCGCACATCAACACCGGATTCAGGTTGAGCTGCTCCGAGGTAATGCGTTGCAAACTTCCGAACAGCGCGTTTGACGAAGTATCGCTCCCGGTGAGCGCCACTCCCAGCCATCCTAGGAACGTTCCAAAGAAGGGAAATAGCCACCCGGTTCGGGTAAACGCCAGGCCGAGGACCGCATCCATGCCCGAGTATCGTGTCAGGTATCCCAGGCCAAGCATGCAGCCGATGGCGACGATTGCAAATCGCAGCTTATGCAGCGTCTGGCCGAAGACCTTGAACATATCCCCGATGGAGACTCGCAAGAAGAGCCCGGAAAGAACGGCCGCAAGGAAGCAGGCTGATCCCGTGGCCGTGAGCCAGTTGAAATCGTACTTGGCATTTTCCGGCGAGGGTTTTGGTACCACCGGCTTGTCGCGAGAGATGGCGCGGTGCAGGATCGGGAAGTCCCAGCCGTTCTGAGAAGCGACTGTGGAAAACTTCGGAGTCGTGTACTGGTTCAGTTTGTTTTTGACTGGCGGATAGCCCCACAGGAAGACCAGTAGAGAGAGGATGATAAACGGCGTCCATGCCTTTAAAACCTGTCCGCTGCTATATCCATGGACAGGCGTGCGGCCTCCCGACGAACTGGCGGAAGCCTGGGAGCGGCCTGTGCTGGAACTCGATCCGCTCGATGCCGACGCATTGGCGGTAAGAGCGGCGGTCTCTCCTGGAAATCTATAAATGGTCTTTGGCTTCCAAACGTGGAGAAAACCCACCGTGACCACCATCGAAGTCAGCCCGGCAATGATGTCGACCAGATTGCTGTCGCCGTAGTTGGCCCAATAGAACTGCGTCGCGCCAAACGACAATCCCACTACTAAGATCGCGGGCAGGACTTCAAAGGTCTCTTTCCAGCCCACCATGGCGCGCACCAGCCAAAAGGCCACAATGACGCAGGTAAACGGAAGAATGCGGCCGATCATCGCGTTCAAGGCCGGTTCCGGCAGAGCGCTCACAGCAGCCAGCGTGTGTACCGGAGTTCCGATAGCTCCCCAGGCGACCGGGGCCGTATTCGCGATCAGGTTCAAAGTTGCGGCCTGCATGGGTGAAAAACCAAGACCCACCATGAATGCCCCGGCAATTGCCACAGGAGTGCTGAATCCGGCGCAGCCCTCCAGAAATGCGCCGAAGGAAAATGCCACGAGCAGGAGTTGCAGCCTCCGGTCCGGAGTGATCGCGGCCAGCGACTGTTTCATGATCTCGAAATGTCCCGTGTACACCGTGAGTTCGTAGAGAAACACGGCAGCCACTACGATCCACACGATCTTCAGCATCCCAAAGGAGAGGCCGTAGACAAAGCTCATTCCAGCGAGGACGAGGGGCATGTGGAAGATTGTTGTGCTGACGATCAGCGCCGTAAGGGCGCCGGCAATTGCTGCATAGTGAGGTTTTACCCGGAAGCCTGCGAGCAGGCCTAGGAGCACAACAATAGGTAGGGATGCCACCAGTGTTGATGCCCACCAGTGTCCAAGAGGGTCGTAAACTTGTGTCCAGTGCATATCGTCTCCCGGTGAGAGTGGGGCGCATTATAGCGTTCTTCCTCAACGCGTACCAGCGGTTTACCACCTGAAGTGTCGAGGGTCTTCTTATGAATGAGAATCAGTTATGAATTGAGAGCGAGATGCGAGAAAGTTCAGATCGTGTTACCCGGCTGCGAACAAAGTGCGCGGGTGGAACGAATCGATAAACCATCGTTGTGAGCGATCTTTCCTCTTACCGGCCCGCACGTTGGCCGCTGTTTGTTAGAAGACGTTAGTTTTTGAAGACGTTAGTTTTTGAAGACGTTTGTTTGGCAGACGTTTCTTCTGGAAGACTCTTTGCTTTAACAATCGATGCTTTAACAATCGGTTTTGGCCTGCAGGAACGATTCCTGAAAAAATAAGAGATCAGCTTATGAGTTGCCGATCAGAATGCCCGCAATAAAGACCAAGAGACCGCCGAGGATGACCTGCATCGCCGCTGAAAGCCACGGGGATTCCATGTAGCGATGCCGCACCCACGAGATGGCTCCGAGTTCGGCCAGCACGACGACAATGGCAACGGTGGTGGCAACGTTGAAATTGGTTAGAAGAAACGGCACCGTATGGCCGATGCCTCCCAACGCGGTCATCAATCCGCAAACCACGCCCCGCACCCAAGGGTGGCCACGGCCCGTTAGGCTGCCATCGTCCGAGAGGGCTTCGGCAAAGCCCATGCTGATTCCAGCACCCACAGACGCGGCCAATCCCACCGAGAAAGCGATGTGTGTGTCTTTAGTGGCGAAGGCGGCGGCAAACACCGGAGCAAGTGTGGAGACGGAGCCGTCCATCAGTCCCGCTAATCCAGGTTGCACAATCTGCAGGACGAACAACCGCCGGTTGGCCTCCTCTTCTTGCCTCTTGACCCCAGCATCCAGGTTGTCCCGCTCCAACTCCTCGGCGCGGTACTCGTGGGATCGCTCTTCCTGCGCCAGGTCATAGAGCAGTTTGCGGATGCTGGCATCCTCGCTGCGGCTCGCCGCTTTTTCATAGAACCTATAAGTCTCCACCTCCATGGTGGCAGCCTGGTTCCTCACCTTGTCGAGCCGTAAAGGCCGTAAAAGCCAGATCGGCCTCCGGCTCACAAATCCCTTTACGTCCTGGCGGCGGATGAGGGGGATGTGTTCGCCGAATTTGCTGCGATAAAGCTCGATCAACCGATGCCGATGCCCTGCCTCTTCCTCTTTCATTCCGGCAAAGACGGTCGCCGAAGCGGGGAAATCCTGGCGTAGCCCTTCGGCAAAATCGCTGTAGATGCGTTCGTCTTCTTCTTCGAGTGAAATGGCCAGGGCCAATATTTCTTGCTCGCTGAGGCTCTCAAAGCTACGCATAAGTTTGTCTCCGCGTTGAAAAAGCGGATGAAACAAAAATTGTACTTGATTCGACGGGGTAGCCTTGAACTTTACGCCCGGAATGCTTGGAAATTACGGCATGAAGCTTGGAAATTTGGGTGTGAAGAAAAGAGAAGGCTTTGGCTCATTCAACTTTCAAATGCGCGGCTTTGCGGTCACAATGAGTTCCTTTGTGCATGGCGTCCGTTGCTGCCGTGCTGATGAAGACATGACAGCCCGGCATCTACAAACGCCCATCTTCAATCTTATATACTGGGAGCATTCAATACCGTTTTCTTTCACCATGGAACCCATCTAGAGTCTTGCCAATCGGATAGAGAACCAATTCCGGAAGGCAATTTGTCTCACCGCCAACTTGTCTGCCCGGAGTGAATACGCCAGAACGTCAGGGAGGGCAAAAAGGTCATGAAATTCCATCGTTTTGAAGTGCCGGGTCTATCGCACTATTCCTATTTGGTTGGCTGCGGCGGCAAGGCCGTAATCGTCGATCCCAAGCGCGACGTAGATACCTATATCTCTTATGCGGCGGGAGCGGGCCTCAAGATTACCCACATCCTGGAGACTCACATCCATGCCGATTTTGCTTCAGGAGCCTTGGAACTTGCAGAGGAAACCGGTGCGCAGCTATGGCTCAGCAACCACGACGATGGAGAGCATTTTCAATATCGCTTCCCGCATAACAAATTTTCCGACGGCGAAGACCTGCGCGTCGGCAACGTTCGCCTGACCGCTCTCCATACTCCCGGACACACCCCGGAACACCTATCGTTCCTCATTTATGACGAAAATCGATGTAGTCAGCCCAAGGCTCTACTCTCCGGAGACTTTGTCTTTGTAGGTTCACTCGGCCGGCCCGATCTTCTTGGCGAAGGCGCCAAGCGTAAGCTGGCCGAGTCGCTTTTTGAGAGTGTTCATCGCAAGATCGCCGGCCTGCCGGACGGCCTGGAGATCTGTCCAGCCCACGGTGCAGGGTCGATGTGCGGCAGCGGAATGTCGGAATCCGCGCAATCCACCCTGGGGTACGAGCGTGTTTCCAATATCTACTTCGCCGACCGGGACCGTCAAAAATTTGTCGATCGCATTCTCGGCACCGTGCCACCTTTTCCCGATTACTACCGCCGGATGAAGCAGGTGAACTCCGATGGGCCCGCCTTGCTGCGTGGTCTTCCCGGCGATCGAGCTTTGGAACTTCAGGATTTTCGTGGCGAAGTAAATGTGGAAGGCGCTGTGGTCGTTGACCTGCGCAGGCCGGAAGCGTTTGGCGGAGCGCACATCCCCGGCTCATTCAACATAGGAGCCGGACCGAGCCTTTCCACCTGGGCCGCATGGGCGCTCCCCTACGGTTCTCTGATTTTTCTGGTTGGCGATGAACGCTCCGACTACCGCGAAGCAATTCGTTCGTTGATACGTGTCGGATTGGATGATATTCGTGGGTACCTCCAGGGTGGCATCAGGACCTGGATTGAGGCCGGCCTTCCCCAGGATCATGTGCCCCAGATATCGGTGGAAGAACTTGCGCGTCGAATCGAAAAGAACGCCTATGTTCTCGACGTCCGCGGCGACAATGAGTGGAACTCGGGTCACATCGGTTCGGCGGCGCACATCATGGCCGGTGAACTTGCGCAGCGCGCGCACGAGTTGCCGCGCAATGAGCGCATCCACGCGATCTGCGGCAGCGGCTACCGATCGAGCCTGGCAACCAGCATTCTCAAGCGCTCCGGGTTGAACGAGGTCGTAAATGTGTCTGGTGGAATGGGCGGCTGGAACGCGATGAAATTCCCCGTGGTTCGCTAAGAGTTCCTTGCGCTTACACATAGATTTTGAAAATGGAATCCGCCATTTTTCTTGTGCCCCTTCTTCGATAGCGGTAATCCCCATCTTTTTCATGAAATCTCATTGCAGAATGCCAGTCTCTAGCCGGCATACGCATCTCCGAGAATCCAAAGAATTTAAGAATTTCAAAACTAAACTACGAATGGATATTTTGATTGAGCTGACATTTATAACTAGACAGTAATGCGGATTTTCTTCAAGAATTTTGTAGCAGATTGAAAGTCTGCTGGATGCGGGATCGCCGCAAGCCGTTCCTCCCGCGATCTGGCCGCTCGTCCTAATTCGCTTTCTTTCGAAGCAAAATTGGAGATGATCAAACTGCGCGTTTGTAAATTCGAGAAGGAGTTCGCTGCATGAAGAAGTTTTCGATATTTGCCTTGCACCTGATGCTGCTGGCGGCTGCTTTGTCCGCTCAGGAAAGAAAGACGCCCACGCAGGGAGCGCCGGCCATCGTCGATCGCGAGCTGATTTTTGGCAATCCGGAGATAGCTGGTGCGCAACTCTCCCCTGACGGCAAATTTCTCGCCTTTCTTAAACCGTGGAAAGATACGCGCAACGTTTGGGTAAAGAAGGTCGAAGAACCGTTCGAGGCCGCCAAGCTATTGACCACTGAGACAAAGCGGCCCATCCCGGGTTACCGCTGGAGCCGCGACGGCAAGTACATCGTCTTCACCAAGGATCATGACGGCGATGAGAACTTCAACGTTTATGCGGTCGATCCTTCAATGTCTGCCGCAGCGGGTGCAGATGCCCCGCCATCGCGCGATCTTACCGGTCTGAAGGGCGTGCGAGTACAGATTGTTGATGCGCCCAAAAGCGATCCCGACGCGATCTATATTGGCGTGAATGACCGGGATAAGGCCTGGCATGATCTCTACAGATTGAAGATTTCTACGGGCGAGCGCACGCTGGTCCGCAAGAATACCGAAAAGATAGCTGGATGGCTCTTCGATTCAAAAGGGGAGCCGCGCATGGCCTCGCGTGTCGCGGATAACGGCGACACCGAGTTGCTCCGGGTCGACGCGAACGGATTCACTAAGGTCTATTCCTGCAGCATCTTCGAAAGCTGCTCTTTGGTGCAATTGCACAAAGATGGCAAACGGGTCTACCTCAGCACCAACAAGGGTGACAACGCCGATTTGATTTCCCTGGTGCTTCTTGACCCGGCGACAGGGAAAACGGAAACTGTCGAATCCGATCCGCTCAAGAGAGTAGATTTTGGCGGAGCCTTTTTTTCCGACGTCACGGAAGAGTTGTCGCTCACGATTTATACAGACGACCGTTCGCGCCTGTATTTCAAGGATAAGTCCCTGGAAGCTGACTATCGCTGGTTGCAGAAAAAACTTCCTGGGCTTGAAGTAACTCTTGGCTCTACCACCAGGGATGAACGGAAGTGGGTTGTGGTCGCTCACGGAGATACCGAACCGGGGGAGACCTATTTGTTTGATCGCACGGCGCACACACTCACCAGGCAGTACCGTATTTGGGAGAAGCTGCCGCGGGAGGCGCTCTCTCCCATGCAATCCGTGCGTTACAAATCTTCTGACGGTCTGGAAATTCCCGCTTATTTGACCCTGCCGAAAGGATTTGGCGCGAAGAATCTTCCTACACTGATCATTCCCCATGGCGGCCCCTGGGGGCGCGACTATTGGGGATACAATCCGCTGGCGCAGTTTTTCGCGAACCGTGGTTATGCCGTACTCATGCCGAATTTCAGGTCGTCAACAGGATACGGCAAGCGGTATCTCAATGCCGGAAATGGTGAGTGGGGAACCAGGATGCAGGATGATCTCACCTGGGGAGTGAAATACCTGGTGGGCCAAGGCATCGCCGATCCCAAACGGGTAGGCATCCTTGGCATCTCCTATGGAGGATATGCAACCCTTGCCGGCGTGGCCTTCACGCCCGATGTCTACAGCGCCGCAGTCGATATCGTCGGTCCATCCAACCTCAATACCCTGCTTCAGTCGATTCCTCCCTATTGGGAGCCGATTAGAAAGTTAATGTACAAGCGGATGGCCGATCCTGGCACGCCGGAAGGCAAAGCATGGCTGCAAGAGCGCTCGCCGTTGAACTCTTCCGCCAAAATCAAAACGCCTTTGATGGTGGTTCAGGGTGCGAACGATCCCCGTGTCAATCGTGCCGAAGCGGAACAAATCGTGATTGCCCTGCGCGATCGCGGCTTCCCGGTCGACTATATTCTTGCTCCCGACGAAGGCCACGGTTTTGCCCGGCCCGTCAACAATATGGCGCTGTACATGGAAGCGGAGAAATTCCTGGCCAGGAACCTCGGCGGCCGTTTTCAGGAGGGTGGAACGCCCGAAGCTGTAGCCCGGTTGAAGGAAATCGAAGTCGATCCTAAGACTGTGGTCCTTGCGAAAAAGATCGATCCGGCATCCGTGGGGGCTCCGAAGACTGCCGCAGACCTTCAGCCCGGTACCTATAAGTACAAAGGAAAACTTGAAATTGGCGGCCAGCAGGTGAATCTGGACATTGCCACGACGATTCAGGAAAGCAATGGTGCCTGGAATGCCACCAGTATTCTCGATAGTCCGAACGGTAAGGCCACCGACACTGTAACCATGGAGAAAGGGACATTGGTTCTTCGCAAACGCAGTGTGAGCCAAGGGCCGGTTTCCATTGATCTGGCGTTTGGCAGCGACAACAAGGTCACTGGAAAGATGAGCGTCAACGGCCAGGACAAGGCGGTTTCCTCCGATCTTGGTGGACCGTTGTTTGCCGATGCGGCTGGAGCCGAACAGGCGATCGCCTGCCTGCCTTTGGCTGCGGGCTATACCACTTCCTACCGCAACTTCGATATTCAACAGCAGAAAGAAAAGCTGGTCATGTTGAAGGTCGCGGGCGTGGAGAGCATTACCGTCCCCGCCGGCACCTTCAATGCGTACAAGGTTGAGCTTACGGCGGGAGACGGCGGAGGGGAGAAGCATACCTTGTGGATAGCGCAAGACTCCCGGAAGACCGTGAAAATTGCTTCCGTGCTGCCGCAAATGGGCGGAGCCACACTCACGGAAGAACTGGTGCCCTAGCGGCGGAAAGGCGGCGGAAAGGTGTGGCAGGAAAAGCATGGCGGAAGAACCGCGCTAATAACGCTAATAGTAGAGAAGAACGACTTTGTCCATTGCTCCATGGACAATAGATAGCGCAGATGCCCCGGATTCCGGACGATTCCCGTTCAGATGTCTGATCTGAATCGGGGGAATTCGGGGCTTTTTTGAAGAGATTCTTACAGCGGGATTCCGGCTATTTATTCTTCCAGACTGGTTTGCGCTTTTCGATGACGGCTCGCAATCCCTCTTGCACGTCTTCCAGATTCATCAGTTCATTGAGGTAAAGGTCATGGGACTTCTGCATCGCTGTCTTGAGCGGTAGCCCAATGGAACCATTGATGACTCGCTTCGTTACCTCCAGCACAGGCCCGCTGAATTCCGAGATTCTCGACAGTAGCGCCTCCACATGCGTCTTGAGTTCGGCTTCCGGCACCAGTTTATTGACGAAGCCAAACCGCTGGGCCTCTTCTGCTGAAAGCGCTTCTCCCGTCAAAATCAGCTCGTACGCCTTTTGGTGTCCCACGATTTGCGGCAGCATCACAGCGGCAAACGGAGGAAATACGCCAAGCTTTACTTCTGGCTGGGCGAACTTCGCTTTTGGCGTCGCTATCACAACGTCGCCAAAACCCACCAACTCGGAACCCGCTCCAATCGCTGGTCCATTGACCACCACGATCACCGGCTTGGAGATGTCGACCATAGCCTGAAACACTCTGGTGAATGCGTCCAGCGTTTGGAATACGCGATCGGGCCGTGAATCTTCCAGCGAAATTCCTGCGGAAAAAGCGGCCTGTGAAGATTGCATCAAAATGGCCTTGATGTCGCCGCGTCCGTTCAGGCTCTCGATGGCTTCGGCCATCTCCTTCATCATCGGGACCGTCAGCACGTTGTGGGGAGGATGATTCAACGTAAGCCGTGCGATATCGTTGGATTTATCGAACAGGATGAATTTAAAGTTTCCCGCAAGGGACTGTGTTTCGTCCGTCCTGCTGAATCGGGAAGTAGCGGGCCTGATGGCCATAGTCACCTCATGGAATTTTCTGTGGGAGGGTGTTGTGTGATTATAGCCGATGAAGATCGGCGCGCTTTTCGCCGGAAGCGTCTGTCGGTAAACACCTTAGTGCCTACCCCAGGAAAGACTCAAGACAGCTCGTTAACGGCGCCCGGGGGATCTTGTTCACAGGGAGTTTTTCAAAATGGCTCTAGCGAAAGCGCAGGGTGCGCCGTCTGTGCCTGGAGATTCTCTACATTTCTCTAGTGCGCAATTCAGCGGCAGCCTGCGCCTGTCGAAGTTTTATTTCTGCTTTTTAGGCTTTTTCTTTTCGCGTTTTGGTGCGTTTTTGTTTCCCATGGCACTCAGTTTAACAGGCCTGGGCCTCGGCGGCTCGTAACCATAAAGTGACCCCAGAACGACCACCGACCAAGAGTTGCTTGTTAGGAAGGAGAGGTCTTGAGTTCGGCGCAATTGGCCTTCAGAACAAAAGGTCAATGTCGGGAGAGACCGTTCCACGCTGTGCGAGGAGCCAGTCGGCATAATCGTCGACTACCGCAATGTAGGCTAGCGCCACGGTCATCAGTTCGGTGTCGGAAGCAATCCCCGTTCGATTCTTCGCCCTGGAGCTGCGTTTCATCGAATATCCCTCGTTGCATAAGCATAGCAACGGACGTCCCGGGGACCCATCTCAAGCGTGACTTAATTCAATTCGCTTTTGTCGGGGTTGTATAGGAAGGTAAAACGCAGGTGAAGGAACGATCCTCCAAATTCGGAGGGAAGTGGCTGAAAAGGAGTGGAACCAGTAATGCTGCCCCAGGCTGGCCGATCCAGGGCGTCGTCGCCCGAGGTAGACACAAGCCTCATACCGGAAACGCTGCCATTCTTCAAAATAGAAAAATCGATGGTCAGCTTTCCTTTCTTCATTAAAGGTGGCCGTGCTGATTCAGGAATCTGGTTGTACCAGTGCTGCCTCACTTCAAATAGAACGCGCTGCAAATAGCCGCTAAAGTCCACGCCCATGGTGTCGCTGAGAATTTCGAGATCGCCGTGAACATTCGAAGGAGGATGAACGCGTGCCGAGCCATAGTCGCCGCCGCTGTCGAATGCAACTTTCGATATGCCGTGACTGCCTGCCGACGATTGAATCGCGCGATCGACCACGCTCCCCGCACCAAGCGCCGTTTTAAAAGGTGAAGGGCCTTTGGGTTGAGGTGGAGCCTCTGCGCGCGCTGTCTGGACTGGCTGCTGCGCCGCGGAGTTTTCCTGCTGCGCCTGTTGTGCTGGTGCAGGCTGCTGCTGTTGTTGTGCCTGTTGCGGAGGCGCCGCTTGCGGGGCGGGCTTTGCCGGTGGCCCGGGCCTGCGCGCATCCAGCACTGGCTTGGGCGGCTCCAGGCTAGGGGTTCGAGACTGAGCGGTGCGATTCTTATCCGAAATTATGTTTGTCTTAGGCGTCTTGATGTGCAGTAGATCGGGCGGCAGCTCCAAAAACGTGGTCTGCTGCTTTTGCGGGATCGCCGGCAAAACCACGACGCTCCTCGGCATCCACTTTGGCGAAAAGATGATGATCAAAAATCCCACCACATGGACAACGATGGAGATCCAGACAGCTTCACGCCAGCGATAGGCGGAAATTTCGTCCCCGAGTTCGCTAATGAGTAGATGCAGCTCATCCGTCGATTCGGGTTTTGTCGCCGTCGATGATTCGCGAACAGGAGCTTCCATTACCGCCATAGTGATGCGAACTTAGCCTTTTAAGCGTGCCTTCGTAAGTATCTATTTTCTCATTAGAACGCTGGAATGCGGGGGTTCATGCACCACTGGTTTACAAAAATTGTCCGTGTTTGCCTGAATCCCTCCATGCTGAGGATGAGAACTAAGTTGGCGGTATTTTGTTCCTTTACAAACACTTTACAAAATGATTGCTTACAGGGCTTGAAGGTTGGCCTGCCTGCCATGTTCTTCGATCACCGATAAGATTTTTAAGGCTGTGGCCAGAGCGCGCCTCCCGTCTTCAAGTGGAATCAAAGGCCGCGTGCGTCTGCGCACCGCTTCGAGAAATGCCTTCAACTCTGCCTGCAATGGTTCTTCCGGCTCCACCTGAGGCTTATGAAGCGCAACTCCAGGAATCGGGACTGCCGCCTGGGAAAAATTCAAAGCATGGAGTTGTTCCAGCGAAAATTTTGCATCGGGGGCCACGCGAAATTGGAGAACGTCCTGCCGGCCGTAGTCGAGCGAGATGTATTCCCGTGGCTGAAAGAAACGCAGCTTTCGTACCCGCTCCGTGCTCACCCGGCTCGCGGTGAGATTGGCGACACATCCGGAATCAAACTCCAGGCGCACATTGGCGATGTCCACTTTGCTGGTGACGACCGGAAGACCGACGGCCCGTATTTCGCGAACCGGCGAGTTCACGAAGGAGAGCACCACGTCGATATCGTGGATCATCAGATCCAGAACCACGTCGACGTCCAGGCTGCGTGGAGTAAACACGCTCAAGCGGTGGACCTCAAAGAACATCGGCTTGGTGATGAGCGGAATGGCCGCTCGCACAGCCGGGTTGAATCGCTCAAGGTGGCCTGCCTGTGCAATTCGTCCATTGGCCTCAGCCACCCGGATAAGCTCATCGGCTTCGTCGAGAGTGGCGGCCACCGGTTTCTCGATCAGCACATCAATGCCTGAAGACATCAGCTGAGCGGCTGCACCGAGATGATGAACTGTCGGAGTGGCAACCGACGCCGCCTGCACCAGGCCACGCAGCTCATTAATGTGAGTGAGTGCCTTGCAGCCGAACTGGGAAGCGATTGCTTGCGCCTGCTGAGGGTTTGGATCGACGACCGCGGCCAATTCTATTCCATGGCCCTGCCGCTCTAGTTCGTGGTAGACGCGGGCATGGTTCTTGCCAAATGCGCCTACGCCAACGACCGCAACACGTATTGAACCTTCGTTTGACAAACTTTGATTTTCTCAGAAGCGAAAGCGGCGCGGCAAAGGTTATGATTTTGCCAACAGGAGGAAACCGATGGGCCGTGTTTTATCGTTGATCGCAGTCTTGCTCGTGATGGCGGCGGGCGCCTATGTCTATATGAAGCAGGCCCAGGGAGTAACGCCCACGGGAGCAACAGCCCCAAACGCGGCTGTTGATCTTGTCGGAGTGAAAAACGACCTGCTGGCTATTGCCAACGCCGAGCGCCACCATGGGACTCAATTTGGCAAATATGTTTCTATCGAGGAATTGCGGGCCGCCGGAGACCTCGTTATGGCGCGAAGCAACCGAGGACCGTATGACTATACTGCCGATACCGCCGATAACACCTTTCGGATCGTCGCAACTTATTCCGGGCCTGACCTTGCCATGCCTAAGACCATCACCGTGGACGAGAGCATGGAAGTGATGGAGCACTAAAGCGTCTTTAGGTGTACGCACAGATGGTGCGTGCACAGGCGGACGAGCGGTCCTTCGCCGATCGTGTGAGATACACCCCTATCTGCGTTGTGCGGTTCCACAATACGGACAATAGACGTCATTGAAGCTTACTGTCCGCTGGCATTGCGGGCAGCTTAGGCCAAGCTTGTAATTGCAATTGGGGCAGTAATTGAAATTCGTTTGGACCGCGCCGCCACACTGGGGGCAGGCGGTGGCTATCGGCCGCCGCAAGATGAAATAAAGAATCAGCCCCATGCCGTTGGTAACAAAGATCGCCACCAGGGTCCAGAGCGTGCGGTTCATGTCGCGTCGTCCAGCGTCGCGGTTTACATATCCGATCAGCAGTATGTAACACCCTATGAGGGCGCCGGCTCCAAGGCCAAGCAACAGTCTCACCCCTGCTGGCGGCGCGTTATGATCTCCTCCCATCAAGACCAGGAAGATCCACTGCACTGCGACGAAAAAAATCGCTGCTGTGACCCACGCCCAGTGTGGGACAATCTTGATCTCTGAAGCGAATCCGGTTTCGGGTTTCATCTCCATAAACTCGTCTTATCTCCAACGATTCTCTTTGTTTTCCGCCCAATGGGCGCCGCGAGCTAGCAGAATGGCGCTTACGGTCAACGCCGGGGCTATCCAAAAGAACGCAAAACTCACTTGCCAGACCAGGCTTGTAGTGCCGGTCCACGAGCCGATCCATGCCCCTATCCACGTAAAGATCCGCCAGAGTAGGGGAGTCGTAATGGCTGCCGAGGTTCCCACGAACAAACATGCAATAAAGACCAGCCGCATTCGCTCGCGCTGCTGCTGCAACTCCATCGCTCGTGCGCGTACTCGCAACTGTGTCGCTCGGACCAGGCTGGAATCGGCTGCCAGAGGCAGGGAATGTAACGCCCGCGCCACCCGTCCTGCTGCCTCGGCATAGTCTGAGCAGGACTTGCATCCCCGTAAGTGGGCAAGCAGGCGGCCGTGCTCATTTTCCGATAGGTCTCCGCCCAGCGCGATTAACTCGCGGGCCTCGTCATGTTCGTTTCGTATCATGTCCGGTCTTCCCCCAAGCCTGCTCCAAGTTGCCCAATCATCATGTTCAGTCCCCGGTACAGCCGCGATTTCACTGTCCCAAGAGGCGCTCCGGTGACTCGGGCAATCTCCTCCAATGTTAGGCCATCGTAAAAACGCAGCACGATTGCCTCACGGTATTCTGTGGGAATGCCCGCTAACGCCGCCCCGATCCGTTCCCCTTGCTCTTTCTGCGCCAAAATCTCCCATGCTATGGGCTGTGGATCGGCCGGTTCAGGAAGCGCACATTGTTCGTTCTCTACAAGGCCCTCCAGGCTGACAGGGTGCTTCTTTCGGAAATAGTCGATCGCCAGGTTTCTGGCAATGGTGTAAAGCCAGGTACTGAATTCGTGCTTCCCGTCGTATAGGTGGCCGCGTTCCAGCACACGGATCCAGGTTTCTTGAAAGAGGTCTTCGGCCAGTGCGCGGTCGCCTGAGAGATAGATCAGGTAACGGAGAAGCTGATGCTGATATTGCTCGATGAGCCGATCCAGGAGCGATGGATCGCCCCTGCGGAGACCGCGAGCAATGGTGGCACATTCAGGTTCCATCGCGCTCACATATCGGTAGGCTATGGCGCTCATACTGTCCGGTAATACGGGCCAGGTCGTGAAAAAGATGCAGCAAGAGAATATTTCTCCGACGCCGGTTATCAGCCGCGGTATTTTCTGAAGTCGTCCTCATTCGAAACTCGCCACAGGCTGAAGTCAAATGTCCGTCTTCCTTTGTAAAGCTGAGTAAAGCATTTTGGTTGCCATTCATCTAAAAGTAACTCCGCATTCACATGCTTTCAAAACAGAGTTGCTATCAGTATCCGGGTAGCGCGAAGGTTGCCTGACTCGCTGTTGATTCGAGAGCTGGTAGTCTCCCGCGCTGCGAACTCATGCTACGGAGGTTATTGAATGTCACACAGCAAGAACGTACGGACTCTTGGAGCGGTTGCCCTGTTGATTGCTTTGAGCAGCCTGTCTGCCGGAGCACAGGAGATCAAGAAGGTATTCGTGATTGCTCTGGAGAATCACAACTGGACGCAGCCTGCAAACCAGTTCAGCGGCCCGATCCAGCAAGTTTTTCAGAATCCCAACGCCCCTTTCATCAACAGCCTTGTGAATGGAACGGCGGTCGCTCGTATCGATGGCCGCGAGGTTCGCATCAGCCGACATGTGGCTTATGCCACCAACTACCACAACGTTTTAGCAACTCCCAGCGGAAATAATCCTCATATTCATCCATCCGAGCCCAACTATATTTGGTCGCAGGCCGGAACCAATTTTGGCGTTCTGAGCGACCGCGATCCCTTTTCTGCCAGCGGAGCAACGAACCAAAATACCTCGCAGCACCTGACCACCCTCTTGACGAACTCTGGCAAAACCTGGAGGTCGTATCAAGAAGATATCGATCTGATGACGGTGGCCGGACAGCGCATTGACGCCCCTCTGCCCCAGGATCAGTGGACGGTGCCTCTAACCAGCTTCTCCGGAACTTTTGCGCCCGGAAGCTTCAACCAATTCAACGGATCGAATCAATTCAGCTACGGCGCCAAGCACAATCCGATGGTGTTCTTTACCGACTCAAACGGAGGCAACGATCTCACTTCGGCGAATCCGCTGTCCACGCACTATGCTCCGCTGCAGCAGCTCTTCACCGATCTGGCGAACGACACGGTTGCCGATTACAACTGGATTACGCCTGACCAGTTCAATGACATGCACACCTCTTTGCATGGCGGATTCCAGGGGCTCACCGGCGATGCTGCGAATATCCGTCAGGGAGATAACTTCCTGAGCCAGATCATTCCTGTGATCATGGCGTCCAAGGCTTATAGAAACGATGGCGTCATCATCATTTGGTTCGATGAGGCGGAAGAAGACGTCCTCAACGACAATCCCGATGACTTCAATCACACCATCGGCGAGATTGTGATCTCACAGCGCGCCCATCGCAATGAGCATGGCGTTCCGTTCGCCAGTACTGTCGAACTCACGCACTCCTCGGACCTGCGCACGATGGAAGAGATCTTCCATGTAAGGCCCTTCCTGGGTGATGCCGTCAACGCGCACGATCTTTCGAGCCTGTTTGACGAAGGTGCGATCCCCCATCGGCGTGATGAAGATCGCGACGACAGAGACCGCGATGACCGCGATCGGGACCACCACGATCACGACCGCGGCGATCGTGACGGGGACCGCGATAGGGATAGAAACTAAGCGGGCCTAGGCGGCTCTAATCTGTAGACAAAGCAAAGTGTAGGTGGCGCGGTGGCTTTAAGAAGAAGAGCAGAAAAGCAAGAAACGGCCTCCGCGCCGTTTTTTCATTTCGCAGGGGACTCCGGCTTGAAGAGGCTCGATTTGAGGAGATTTGGTTTTGCGACTCCTTGCGAAACTTCACAACGTTCCTGAAACGATACTGATTCCCGACTGATCGGCGGTCTCGAAAATGGCCGCGCCATCCAAAAATAGGCACTTACCTTCATCGACGGCGAGGCAGCTTGCGTTGGCCTTCTTCATCGTCTCGATGGTACGAAGGCCGATGACTGGAACGTCAAATCGCATGTCCTGATTGGGCTTTGCAACCTTCACCACGGTAAGATCCCGGCTGAGTATCGCGTCGTCCGGTGAGACTCCTTCGGCGCTTTTGAGGATTTCACCGGCGCGGAGAATCGTAGCGTCCGTGCCTTCCATGGCTTCGACCGCTACACAGGCGGCCTCCGCAATCACCACCGTCTGACCGATATCGTATTGAGCCAGATGCCGTGCCACCTGCCGGCCATATTCGATGTTCCGGCGCTCGGTCTCGGAGGGTGCGCGCCGGGTAAGCACCCCGGGTTTGGCCAGCAACGGTTCAAGAAAGCTTGTAGAGCTGATGAGGTTGATTCCTTCATCTCCTAGAACCTTGGCCACCGCTCCGATCAGGGAATCGGTGTTGCGTGTCGTCAGCGAGAAGAGAACCTTGGCCAGGCGCCAATCGGGCCGAATGCTCGAAAATATCTGCTTGTGCTTGACCTGACCGGCCATGATGGCCGTTTCTACGCCTTCTTTCTTAAAGGTGTCGATCAGCTTGCCGAGTTCGCCCAGAGAAAGCCAGTAGACGGCGCGCGCCCCGCGATTTTCAATGAGCGGAGAGGTCTCCTCTTTGATCGCCGCAACCACAACTTCTGCACCTTGCGCACAAGCGGCGTCCAGCAGCAGGAGAGGAAAATTGCCGTTTCCTGCGATCAGGCCAAGCTTTTGATAGGAAGGCATTCAGGAAGATAGTAATTGATCCAAATTTGCGCAGGCTCTTTGAATCCATGCGTCCGGAGGTAAGGCTTGAGCATCCTAACAGTAGAGCTACTACACTTAAGAGCAGAGCACATGGCAGGCATCAAATCTTTCAGCGCCAATCGGTTGCGATGCCTCTTTCCCGAGAAGGGCGAACAAGCCAGTCCCTCCTGGCGTGACGCTGCACGGGAGCAAGGGGGCAGCGTCCAAGGCGATCCTTCACTCACGGAAGAAGAGCGTGCTTATGTGCGGCACTACCTGACCTATGCCGACCAAATGCTCCTGCCGAAAAGGACACAGGCTGGCATAGCTTCTCGAGAAAATGTTGTGGAGATTGCAGGTCGGCGGAGCAGCCGCGATTCGAAGAAGGCTGCTTAGACAAGAGAAGTTATTTGGATGGCCGATTCTTGAGAAATTCCCGCTTACTTCACGATCCCGCGTTTTGCACTCTCGATAAAGCGCAGCAGCATCGCAACGTCTTCCCCCAGATCGCCTTCGCTACGGAGTTTTTCCAGGGCCTGGGTCGTGTTGAGCTTGGAATTTACAAGCACGCGAAAAGCATGATGAATCTTGCGAATACGCTCCTTCGTATATCCACGCCTCTGTAAACCAACTGAATTTAAACCGTAGGTCTGTGTATTCCGCGGCGTTACTACCTTGGAGAAAGGTAGAACATCTTGCGTTACGACCGTACCGCCGCCCACATAGGAATGCGCGCCGATCCGGACAAACTGGTGAATTGGGCAGAGCGCACCGACCACCGCCCATTCCTCCACCGTGACGTGGCCTGCGAGGGTCGCGGCGTTGATGAGCATCGAATGATCGCTAATAAGGCAGTCGTGGCCTACGTGCGCGTAGGCCATGATCAGTACGTGGCTCCCGATCTTGGTTGTGCCGCCGCCCTTCACCGTTCCGCGATTGATGGTTACGTATTCGCGAATTACGTTGTGATCGCCCATCTCGAGAAAAGTCTTTTCCCCGGCGAAAGTCATGTCCTGAGGCGCAAGCCCAATCGAGCCGAAAGGGAAGAACTGATTGTTGGCGCCGATCCTGCTTGGGCCTTCGATGATCACGTGTGCGGCGAGGCTGCAGTTTTCGCCCAGCTCCACATCCGCTCCGACAATGCAGTAGGGACCAATCGTACAGGAGGACGGTATCTTGGCTGCCGGATCAATGATGGCGGTTGGATGAATCATCTGGAGGTTAACTGGCCGGCGATTCGGTCGGCCCTTCGCCAGAAGCCCTGGAGCGCGAACGATCGACGAGTTGACAGCTGATGATGGCTTCGCAGGCCAATTTTCCATCGACGAAAGCCTTGCCTGCCATGCGCACCGCAATGCGCCGCCAGGCGCGCACCTCAACTTCAATTCGGACCTGATCGCCGGGAATGATTGGGCGGCGGAAACGGGCGCGCTCAATTCCTGTAAATACCATGAGTTTGTCGTGCCGGTCGTCGATCTCGGTAAGCAGCAGCGTGCCTCCCGCCTGGGCCATCGCTTCAACAATCAGGACGCCCGGCATGACGGGCGTTCCCGGGAAATGGCCCATAAAAAAAGGCTCATTGATCGTGACGTTCTTGAGCGCCACGATCTTCTTCATACGCTCAATTTCAACGACGCGATCCACCAGCAGGAATGGATATCGATGAGGCAGAATCGCCTGTATCTGATTGATATCCAGCGTTCCGCCGCTCTGCACCCGCGCCGCTACGTTGTTTGTGTCATTCATTCGGTTGAATGCGGATTATAGCATTCGGTTTTTGGTGTCTTTACAGGACGCAGCGCGCTGCGAAGCGTTGGGGATGTTGATTGCCCCCAGCTTTGCGTCAAGTGAGATTTCGTTCTTCTTCCGCTATCATTGCCGCAACTATGATGACTGAAACCGCTCACGAAACCTCCCATCGTTTGCTCGAATTTTGCCGCCGGGAGCAGCAGGCCATGCTCGCCATGCTTCGGCGTCTGGTGGAAATGGAGTCACCCAGTGACAGCAAGCGCGAAGTCGATGTGGTGGGCGAATGCCTGGCCCAGGAATTTCAACGTCTGGGAGGCCAAGTCAAGTTTCACCCTCAGACAAAATATGGAAACCATTTGCAGGTTGAATTTTCCGGCGCTTCAAGCGGCAAGCCGGTTCTGCTGCTCGGGCACTTCGATACGGTTTGGTCCCTGGGCACGCTTGCGGGAATGCCCTTCCGCGTCGAGGGTGGAAAGGTGTTCGGACCGGGTGTATATGACATGAAGGCCGGAATTGTCATGATGATGTTTGCGTTGCAGGCGCTGCGCGGGCTTGGGACGCCTCGCCGTCCCGTAACAATCTTTCTCGATACCGATGAGGAAGTTGGCAGCGAGAGTTCACGGCCGATCACAGAGTCGATTGCTCGCGGATGTGAAGCTGTACTGGTCCTGGAACCATCCCAGGGCCCCGGCTACCTCAAAACCTCCCGCAAAGGAGTGGGCGACTACACCCTTCGTGTTCATGGAGTGGCCTCCCATGCAGGCGTCGATTTTGAGAAAGGCCACAGCGCGATTGTGGAGCTCGCCCGCCAAATTCTGGAGGTGACTGCATTCACTGACCTTTCCCAAGGGACCACAGTTAATCCCGGTGTGATGCAGGGTGGCACGCGCACCAATGTGGTGGCGGCAGAGGCGTGGGCGGAAGTCGATATCCGCGTTTCCCGTATGTCGGAGGCCGGTGTTCTGGAAAGGAAGTTTGCCGGGTTGCATCCCCACGACCCGCAATGCAGGATTGAAGTTACGGGAGAACTCAATCGTCCACCAATGGAGCGCACTGAGGGCACCGTGCGCTTGTTTCAAGCGGCACAGAAGATAGCAGGTGGAATGAACATCGAGTTGGGCGAATCCAGCACCGGCGGCGGTTCTGACGGAAACTTCACCTCTGCCCTTGGCATTCCCACCCTGGATGGCCTGGGAGCGGTAGGCGAGGGAGCGCATGCTGCCAACGAGTCGATTGTTCTGGAACATCTGCCGCAGCGGACTGCGATCCTTGCCGGCCTGATTGCTTCGATTTAGGCGGCCAGCCGTGGGGATATCCCCGGCATCTGAAACGAATAGGAAACGGTGTGTTTCCAGTGAGATAGGAATAGGGTAGGCGCTAAATCGATGAGCTACGACGCTCCGGAAAAATAGGGCATTCTGCTTTGACTCCGGTATTCGATTGGCCTACAATTCCTACGACTGGATTCCCTGTAAAAAAAGAAACGGGACGCCAAAAAAGCGTTTCCGCACGGAGCGTACAAAATGTTTGGTGGAAGACTTGGTTTGCCGGAAGTTGCGATTCTGCTCTTCATTGCCCTGCTGTTCTTTGGACCGAGCAAGTTGGCGGATTTGGGCAAGGGTTTGGGTGAAGGCATCCGTAACTTTAAAGGCGCTTTTAAAGAAGGCGAACAAACGGCCCAGCCTCAGCAGTCTCCGGAAAAGAAGTAGAAGCTGCGGAAAGTTTGGGCGGTACTCCCCTTCTATCGAAATCTCGATAACATCTCTGCCACCAATGGCATAGGCAGTCCAACTACGTTGGAATATTCACCCTCAAGGCGCGTTACCCAGTGGGCCGCGCCTCCTTGGATGGCATAGGCTCCAGCCTTGTCCATCGGTTCGCCACTTTCGATATATTCCTGAATCTCACCCATTTCAAGCTTCCGGAAATGGACTTCCGTGGCGCAAGCCTGTGTCTCTCCTGTGACTCCGTATTTTGCAAGGCTCACGGCGGTAATCACTCGGTGCGTTCGTCCTGAGAGCATTGCGAGCATGCGGCTGGCGTCTTCGCGATCCAACGGCTTTCCCAGCACCTCATTGTCAACCACCACGATAGTGTCGGCTCCCAAAACCAGATGATCCGGGAACTTGTTTGCAACCGCTGAAGCTTTCTCGTTTGCTAAGCGCAGAGCATATTCGAGCGGGGGTTCGCCCGGCTTGCGGATTTCAAGGATATCTGCGGGACGGACCTCAAATTCAATGCCCGCTTGCTGCAACAACTCCTTGCGGCGGGGCGAAGCGGAGGCAAGGATGAGCTTATGGGGTGAAGGTATCGAGGACACAAGTGGCTGAGAATAACAGAACCTTCAACGTGCTTGTGCACGCGAAGCCTGCTGAACAGATGGCAAAGGACTTGCCGTCGACAGAGATGATCCTTTCATCCTAGTCCGGCGAATCAGGTTTCGATTAAGGCGTTGGCTCGATTGTTTCAATCTTTTTGCATTCTTATCCTGCTTTGCGGGGGAGATCTCTCTACTTCATGAAACAGCTTATGCTGGCTACCCTTCTGTTTTTGTTGGCGATGTCTGCTTCCACGTTTGGTGACGACAAAGATGTGGAACGCGGCAAAACAGAAAACATAAGGGCGGCGAATGCCTCTGAGGCCACGTATAAGATCGAAGCAGGGCTCGATGGCGAGATTTATCCTGTGCTCGCGAACTATGCTTCGCTGCAAAAACCTTTGCAGCGAAAGCTCGGAGTCGTCTCTGTAAAGGTCTCCAATCCCGGAAGCGCCCTGTTGCGCGAGAGTGTCTCCGTAACAATTTTGGGTTGGAGCGACCAGGAAATTCAGTTCGCGCAATTAGGGCCGGGGGTGTCAAAAACTTTCGTTTTTGCTCCTACCTTCCTGCCGCGCTTCTATCAGAATCATGAGATCGTGGCCGCCACTGCCCAGGTGACGGTCACCGAGGCCTCCGGCCAACGGGTCTATGAGACCACTGTTCCAGTGCGGCTTCGCTCTTCAGAAGACATGTACTGGGGTGGTAACTTCGAATATGCCCCGATGATCGCCTCTTGGGTTACGCCTCATGACCAGCGCGTTGAGACGATTCTTGCATCCGCCAAGAACTACCTTCCCGATCGCCGTTTGCCGGGATACGAAGGCTGGAAAGCTGCTCCGCAACAAGAAGAGGAGACCTTTCGTGAGGCCAAGGCCATCTTTAATGCGCTCAAACAAAAGGGCCTCTCGTACGTGAAAAGCTCTTCCACTTTGGGAGATCACGAAACGTCCAGCGAAAGGGTCAGGATGCCGCGCACCAGCCTGCAGGAGAGCAGCGCCAACTGCATCGATGCCGCGGTTATGTATGCCTCGCTCTTCGAAAACCTTGGCATGGACTCTACCGTGGTTATCGTTCCCGGTCATGCCTACGCCGGTGTTCGAGTCGCGGCGGGATCGAAGAAATTCCTATTCTTGGATGTAGCTCTCACCGGGCGTACAAGTTTTGAGATGGCTGTTGCTTCCGCAGAGCGCGGACTGGCCCGTTATGCGCCTTCTTCAGTTACAAAGATAGTGATTTCGGATGCCCGCCATGCCGGCATCTATCCCCTACCTTAAGAAATTCTGATTCATTCCTTAAAAATTAGCGACTTGTTACTTTGATCCATCATCCATTCCTAAATCCGGACAAGATGGGTCAAGGAGCTTTCTGTAAAACTAACAGAACCTCTTGACAAGTATTTGGATGTTTATAAAATACCGGCAATTCGCGAACCAGCGCCCGTGAGATTACGCTTCGGTCCCGAATATGAATTCACGCCAGTTGTCACCAATCACGAAACAACCTCCCGAATCGAAGGATATGGAGAAAGACTGTAGGCATCCGCGCGTCCGCGTTGTGGCGCGCGAGGAAGACGTTGAGTTTGTGGAATGCCTGGAATGCGGCGACGTTTTTGACTCCAGTGAATTTTCCGACATGGCCATAGAAGAAAATCTACGGCCGGAAGAAGCCTGAGTTTTTTCGCGTCCTGACGTTTCGTTGGCGGTAGCAGCCCTTTGGTTCCGAGCTTCAGGAAATCCCTGTCTTCAAAATAAGTCCGTGAAACTTCTAAAATTTGAAGAAATAAGCTGCCTACCGTAGCGCCAGTCCGGCCTCTGCCGAGAATTCCGCCTCGGCAAAATTCTGTGCGAGGTATTTAGGATACGCCGCCGCTGCAATCATTGCCGCATTGTCAGTCGATAGCTTGCGTGAGGGGAAATAGACCGGTATTCCGTCCTTCGCCGCTTCCGCTTCAAATGTTTCCCGAAGCAAACTATTCGCAGCTACGCCACCCGTCACGAACAAGGTGCGTGCCTCGCGTTCTCGCGCGGCTTCCAAAGTTTTTTCCACCAGATCTTCTACCACAGCTCTTTGGAAGGATGCGGCAAGGTCCAGGGTTTTCTGGTCGCAGAGCGGTAGCACGTCATTGGTCTTTGGATGCGGAATGCCGGAAAGCGCCTGCCTGCGAATGGCGATGGAATCTTCCATGCCTTCCAATTCAACATAGCGCAGCACCGCGGTCTTGATCCCGCTATAGGAGAAGTCGTGCGCAGTCTGCTTCTCGCGAGGCACGCCGCGATTGAAGTGCTTGATCTGCGCCGGTCCAAATCGTACAGCGTGTGGATTGCCATGGCGGGAGAGGGCATCGATGATAGGGCCGCCCGGATACCCCAGAGCCAACAGCTTCGCTACCTTGTCGTAAGCCTCCCCAGCGGCGTCGTCGCGGGTTCGCCCAATGGTTTCGTAAACCCAGGCTGCGTCACACTGTGCCGCCAAAAATAGATGGGTGTGTCCACCCGACACCACCAGGGAAAGCACTGGAAACTCAAACTGAAAGCCGCTGTTTTTTTCTGCTGCCTTTTGCCGCTCTTCAAGCAGCACGGCGTGAATGTGTCCCTCAAGATGGTTCACGGTAATCAGCGGCTTGCTCAAAGCGAAAGCCAGAGCTTTCGCGTAGCTGATACCCACCAGCAGTGCGCCCGCCAACCCCGGTCCTTGCGTCACAGCGATCGCGTCAATGCTCTCGTAGCTCTGCCCCGATTCCTGCAACGCCTGGCGCACTACAGGCACGATGGCTCGCAGATGCTCCCGCGACGCCAACTCCGGCACGACCCCGCCATAAGGTTGGTGCGCTGCGATCTGCGAATACACCGCATTGGAAAGCAATCGTTCGCCGCTGGCTACGACCGCCGCGGCCGTCTCATCACACGAGGTCTCAATCCCCAGGATGCAGATGCGCTCATCCACCATATATCTATATTATGGGAGATGAATCCTCTTGCGCCCATGAATCTCAACTCCAGCAAAGCGATGCAGGCAATTCACGTTGTTTCGGGCCTGCGCGCCGCGGGCCATGCCGCGTATCTCGTGGGGGGATGTGTTCGCGATCTGCTCCTGGGCCGCCAACCCGGGGATTACGACGTGACCACCTCGGCCACTCCTCAGGAGGTAATGTCGCTTTTTCCCAAGACCTATGCCGTTGGCGAGCAGTTTGGTGTGGTGTTGGTTCCTGTTCTTGAGGATGAAGGGAACGAAGAGAATAGAGAAAGCCTCAATTACGCCATTGAGGTCGCCACGTTTCGCAGCGACGGGCTTTATCTCGATGGCCGCCGCCCCGAAAGTGTTCGTTTCAGCAAGGAACCGCAAACCGATGTCTTGCGGCGGGACTTTACCATCAATGGCCTGCTGTTCGATCCCGAGTCTCGGGAAGTTCTGGACTACGTGGGCGGACGCGAAGACCTCGCTCGCGGTGTGATTCGCACAATCGGGGAAGCCCACCTCCGCTTCACCGAAGACAAGCTGCGGATGCTGCGCGCCGTTCGTTTTGCCGCGCGTTTCGGCTACAGCATCGAAGGCGCAACGATGGCCGCCATTCGCGAGCTTGCCTTGCAGATTCATCAGGTGAGCCGCGAACGCATCCGCGATGAGATCTTGAAAATGCTGACCGAAGGGCAGGCCCGCCGCGCTTTTGAACTGCTCGATGAATCCGGTTTGCTGGAGCATGTCTTGCCGGAGATCAAGCGGATGCAGGGTGTCCAGCAGCCTCCCCAGTTTCACCCGGAAGGAGACGTTTGGGTTCACACCCTCATGCTTCTTGAAGGATTGAAGCCAGACTCCTCCCGCACTCTGGCTCTCGGAGCACTTCTGCACGATGTCGGTAAGCCGCCTACATTTCGTGTTGCCGACCGCATTCGCTTTGATGGACACGCCGAAGTCGGGGCCAAGATGGCCGAAGAAATTTGCCGCCGTTTCCGCATGTCCAATGAGGAAACCACACAGGTTAGCGCCCTGGTGGCCAACCACATGCGCTTTGGCGATGTGAAGCGGATGAAGGACTCCACGCTGAAACGCTTTCTACGGCTCCCGCTCTTCGACGAACACCTCGAACTGCATCGCCTTGATTGCTTGGGAAGTCACAGAAAGCTGGAACTTTATGACTTTGCCAGGCAGAAACTCAATGACGTGCCGCCCGATCAGATCTGCCCAACTCCCCTGATCACTGGCGACGATCTGATTCGCGCCGGATACCGGCCCGGTCCGCAATTCAAAGAGCTTCTCACCGCTGTGGAAGACGCTCAGCTTGATGGCTCGGTCTCCACCAAAGACGAGGCTCTGGCCTTGGTTCAGAGCCTAAGCCAAAACGCTCAATCAAACGGCTGAGCCGAACAAACGGGGCAATTTCAAAACTTGAATGCCTAGCCCAGCGCGATTTCGTGAATCCCGTTCAATTTTTTCTTTCCTGTTGCATTCCCACATAAGCTATGGCACTCTTACTGTGGCTGTACCACAGGAGGCCGGAAATGGGTTCATCCAAACTCGATCTTTTGCAGGGAACCCTCGATTTGATGGTCTTGCAAACGCTGACTGCTCTTGGCCCAACGCACGGTTATGGCATTGCGCGCCGGATTGAACAGGTCAGCGGCGACGAAATTCTGCTCAACCAGGGCACGATTTATGCCTCACTTGTGCGGCTGCAGCAGCGTGGCTGGATTAGCGCAGCCTGGGGAACGTCCGACAACAATCGGAAAGCGAAGTATTACTCAATCACGAAAAAAGGAAGCCGTCAGCTCGAGAGCGACAAGGCTTATTGGGAGCGTCTATCCGGAGTGATGGGACGCGTGCTCGCCATGGAGTCGGGAGGCGGCGATCAATGATGGTGCAATCATGGCGCAATTGATGACGGATTCGTTTCGCCGGGCGCTGAACCGCGTCAGGGCTTTTCTTCAAAAAAATGAACTGGACCGCGAACTTGAAACCGAGCTCGCCGTTCATATGGATCTTGCCGTGGAAGAGAATATCCGGTCGGGGATGTCCCGTGACGAAGCCTTGCGCCAGGCGTACATTCGGTTAGGCGGTCTGTCTCAGGCCAAAGAGCGCCAAAGGGAAGCACGCGGCTTGCCTTGGCTGGAGATCGTCCTGCAGGACCTGCGCTATGCCCTTCGTGGGCTGCGCCGGGACAAGGCCTTTGCGTTCGTCGCAATCCTCATCCTCGCGCTCGGCGTAGGAGCAAATATCGCGGTGTTCAGCGTGGTGAATACCGTCCTGGTTCGTCCCTTGCCATTTCATGATCCCGACCGGCTGGTGCAAATCGCGAGCAAGACGGATGAGGCTGGCTTGGCCGACCTAACCTATACCGTTGACACCATCGATGAGTTCAAAGCACAAAACCACTCCTTTGAAGACATCACCGGATACTTCGCATATTCCACCAGCGAGAACTCCGTCCTGACGGGAAGGAGTGAGCCTCGTCCCGTAACCGCCATTTCGGTCGCCGGCAATTTCTTCCCAACCTTGGGCGTCCAGCCACTGCTCGGCCGCCTCTTCACTGCCGAGGAATATCAGAAGAATGGCCGCCCTGCGGCGCTTCTAGCGCATGCCTATTGGCGGAGCCAATTCAACGCAGATCCGGCCATTGTTGGGAAGGCCATTACCTTGGACGGCGATCCGGTGACTGTAGTCGGCGTTTTGCCGGAGACATTTGACTTCGGCTCAGTTTTCAAGCCGGGTGCAAAAATCGATCTTTTTGTCCCGGTGATCATGGAGGATCTTAAGAATACCGGCAACTCTCTCACCGCGATTGGAAGGCTCAGGTCTGGTGTGAGCCTGGCGCAAGCCCAGGCTGAGGCCGATGCTCTCTTTCCGCATATTCATTGGGGTGCGGTTCGATATCCCACCTGGTTCGTAGGTCCGCAAAAGCTGATGACGCTGAAAGACGCCGTGGCCGGTAAGCTGCGTCGGCCTCTGGTCATGCTGTGGAGTGCCGTTGGCCTTGTCCTGCTGATCGTTTGCGTCAACATCTCAAATCTTCTGCTGGCCCGCTCTGCGGCTCGCAATAAGGAATTCGCAATGCGCGCCGCTCTTGGAGCAAGCCGCGGTCGTCTCATTGGTCAATTTCTGACGGAAAGTATGTGCCTTGCAACCGCTGGCGCTGTTCTGGGCCTGGGACTTGCCTGTCTTGTCACCTCCTACCTTGCTCATCAAGGATCGCTGGCTTTGCCCTTGCTGAGCGGTTTGCGCATCGATGCCTCAACCCTCGCCTGGACACTATTCGTGTCGGTCCTGTGCGCCTTCCTCTTTGGGCTTGTTCCAGCTTTCAAGGTCTCGTCCGGAAACTTGCAGGACGCCCTCAAGGCCGCTGGCCCTGGACTAACCGAAGGGCGAAAGCACGGTCGCATCCGTTCCATTCTGGTAGTTTCAGAAGTTGCGCTCGCCTGCATATTACTGATTGGCGCCGGACTACTGTTGCGCAGCTTCTTACGCGTGCTGGATATCGACCTTGGCTTCCAGCCGAGCCGTGCTTTGGCCTTAAAAATTGAGTATGATCCAGGCAATAGTCCCGCAACGCGGACAGCGCGGCAGCAGGAAATCTTGCAGCGAATTTCCGCGCTTCCCGGAGTTGAGTCGGCGGGTATCGCTGATAATCTTCCTTTGGAGAGAAACCGCAGGTGGGGACTTCAAGCGAAGGGCCGGATTTACAAAGACAAAGAAGACATCGGATCATTTGTCTTTCTTGTTTCTCCCGGCTATGTCAACGCCATCGGAATGCGCTTGCGCGAAGGGCGCGACTTCAACTGGCAAGATAACGATAACGCCGATAGCGCTCCGGTGGTGATCGTGAGCGAAAGTGCGGCGCGTCGTCACTGGCCTGGGCAGGATCCCATTGGCCGCATGGCACTCATTGCTGCTGGTAAGACCGAGGCTCGCGTAATTGGCGTTTTTTCCGACGTCCGTGAGACCAGCGTCGAAGCCACTCCGGGCGTTGAAATGTGTCTGGCCGCCGCTCAATGGAGAGAAACCGGACGGCAGCTTGTCATCCGCAGCGCGCTTCCGCCCGAGACACTTGGCCCCAGCGTGATGCAAGCCTTGCGCTCTCTCAATCCTGGCCAACCGAACACCGAGTTGCGCACGATCCGCCAAATTGTGGACCGGGCGGTTTCGCCCCGGCGCTTCTTTGCGCTGCTGGTCTCCATCTTCGCCGGTCTTGGTCTTCTTTTGGCTTCCTTGGGAATTTATGGCGTCATCTCGTACTCGGTAGCCCGGCAGACCCAGGAAATCGGTACCCGCATGGCTTTGGGCGCCACCGCCGGCCGGGTTCAGCGCGGCGTAATCGAAAATGCTCTGAGGCTCACGCTCATCGGAATTGTGGTCGGAACGGCCGCCTCCTTTGGAGTAGCGCGGTTGATCGCTTCTTTGCTCTTTGGGACAGCTCCTACCGACCTCGGAACGTTCCTCACCATGATCGCTCTGCTGATCGCTGTCGCGCTGCTGGCTGGCTATCTACCCGCCCGCCGCGCCTCCCGCATCAGCCCAATGATCGCGTTGCGGAATCATTAACCTGCATACAGGGCTATTCGCTGGTTTCCAGCACCTTGGCTACTTCTTCCCATTCAGACATACGGTCCGCTAGGTCGCGGCGATAGCCCTCCAGCAACTCGGTATGCTGCTGTGTCTCAGCGACGCTTACAAAGCTTTGGAGTGCCTGTTCTGTCGCGGCAATTCCGGCTTCAAGCCGTTCGATCTCTTCTTCCAACTCCTGGCAGCGGTCCTTCATCTGGCGAAGCTTGATGGGGTTCAACCGTTTATGCCGGGTGTCCGACGCGCCTCCTTCGTTGGTCTGAGCAAGGGAAGGCTGCGTTGACGATGCGCTACTGCCATTCGCGCTGGAGCTTGGCTTTGCGGGAGCCTCAACTGCGCGAGATTTTGCATCGTGCATGGCCGAGCCGTTGCTTCCGGAAGAGACCGATTGATTTTCGCCCCCGTGCCCCTGCTTGCGCCACATGTAGTCTTCATAGTTTCCTGGGAAGACTTCCACGCGGCCATCGCCTATTTCAAATATTCGCGTTGCCAGCTTGTCGATGAAATATCGGTCATGCGAGACGAATACCACCGTCCCCGTGAACTTCTGCAGCGACTCGAGTAGAACGTCCTTGGCTCTCAGGTCGAGGTGGTTGGTTGGTTCGTCCAGCAGAAGGAAATTGGAAGGATGAAGCAACATCCGGGCGAGTGCATAGCGGTTGCGCTCTCCTCCGGAAAGTACGCTGATGGTCTTGAAGACATCGTCTTCGGCGAAAAGAAAGCAGCCGAGCAAGTTGCGCAGCTCCGTCTGGGTAGAACGCGGAGCGACTTCAAACAGATCGTCCAGCATGCGTGACTGCGCATTCAGGGCTTTGTATTGGTCCTGCGCAAAGTAGTCCACCTCGACGTTATGTCCCAGGCGGATCTCGCCGCCGCTCGGGAGCTCTTGATTCGATAAAAGCCGGATCAGCGTTGA
The DNA here is from genome assembly GCA_035295685.1 of Candidatus Angelobacter sp. GTDB lineage: Bacteria > Acidobacteriota > Terriglobia > Terriglobales > Acidobacteriaceae > Angelobacter. The sequence continues at coordinate 249,220 of DATGIO010000043.1, read as the reverse complement.
TTTGCCCGCGCCATTGGCCCCCACAAGCGCCACCCGGTCCCCCCGTTCGATCACAAAACTCGCACCGGAAAAAACCTGTTTTGGCCCATAAGACTTGGATACATCCTTGGCTTCAACCACGAGTCTTCCGCTGGCCTGCGGCTGGGGAAAGGAGAAATGGATGGTCTTTTCGTCGGGCGGAACTTCAATCTTCTCCATCCGCTCCAGTTCCTTGATGCGGCTCTGCACCTGCTTCGCTTTGGTGGCCTGGTAACGAAATCGGTTGATGAACGCTTCGAGCTGCTCGATCTTCTCTTTCTGGTTGCTGTAGGCGGCTTCCAGCTGTACCCTGCGCTCGGTTTTTTGTGTGAGAAACTTTTCGTAGTTGCCGGAGTAGAAATAAACCTGCTTATTCCAGATCTCGGCGATCTTGCGCACGGTGACATCGAGAAAATAGCGATCGTGCGAAATCAGCACATAGGCGTAGGGGTACTCGCTCAAATACTGCTCTAGCCAGTTGCGGGACTCCAGGTCGAGGTGGTTGGTTGGCTCGTCCAGCAGCAGGAGATTTGGCTTCTGCAGCAGCAGTTTCGCCAGGGAGATGCGCATCTGCCAACCCCCGGAGAATTCTTCGGTGCGCCGCTCCCAGTCTTCTTTTCTGAACCCTAAACCGTTTAGCACCGCACCCACTTCGGCCTCAATGCTGTAGCCGTTGCGCGCGTGAATCTCTGCCTCAATGCGGTGAAATCGATCGGCGATCTGGGTGTATTCCTGGCTGGTATGGTCAGTTTCGCCCATTCGATGCGCCAGATCTTCCATCTCTCGCTGCATCTCGTGAATGTCGCTGAATACCGAAAGGCACTCTGCAAATACCGTTCTTCCTGAAAGCGATAAGCCGTCCTGGGGCAGATACCCGGAAAGAGTGCCTTTCTGCCGGGTAATCTCGCCGTAGTCGAATGACTCCACTCCCGCCAGGGTCTTCAAGAGGGTCGTTTTGCCTGTACCGTTGGCTCCCACCAGGCCCACGCGGTCTTGGGAGGTAATCAGCCAGTCGAGATTTTGAAAAAGGATCTTCGGGCCGAATCGCTTGCCGGCCTGGGAAAGCTGGATCATGGCTTTCCTATTTTCTCATCCGGACTACCGCGACGCGGGCCCTGTGAACGGAGCTTTCAAGACGCCGGTGCAATCTGCCGGAACCCAGAGAACGGAACAGGGGTAAGATCGCTCCATGCCAGGTTGCTCAAGAGCAAGTTTGCTCAATTTGTTGATGGCCATGATCCGGGATTGACAATCCGGCATTGACAAGCGAAGACGAACGACTTTAGAGTTCATACGAGGAACGCGAGTACCCGGTATCCGGATCGTTATCGGGTGGAACCAGCCGCGACGCGCCTTCAAAGACGGTCAGCATTGACTTTAGCCGTCGGCATTGAGTATGCTTAAAGCTCACTGCTCTGCAGTAGCCCGCCCTTGTGTCTTCTGTGCGGAAATAAGTAAGCGGCGTCATTCGAGCGGTCTTTCTTAAGCTTTTATATTCTCAGGAGTTTGTAGCATGTCAACCCGTTTTCCAAGCGGGCAGGAAATTGCGCGCAAATGGTTTGTCGTGGATGCCTCCGGGCAGACTCTAGGCCGGCTTGCCAGCCAGGTCGCCAGGATCTTAAGCGGTAAGGAAAATCCACAGTACACGCCGTTCATCGACACCGGCGATCACGTGATCGTGATCAATGCGGAAAAGATTCATGTGACTGGCGCGAAAGAAGGCCAGAAGGTCTACCGGCGCTACACAGGCTTCCCCGGCGGATTGAGGGAAGAGGAGTTCCGCAAGAGGCTGGTTCGCCGTCCGGAGCAGGTTGTGCAGGAAGCCGTGACCGGAATGCTGCCCAAGAACAAATTGGGCCGGGCCATGGCCAAGAAGCTGAAGGTTTATAAGGGCGACAAGCACGAACATCAGGCGCAAAAACCTGCAGCGTTGGCGCTGGCCGCCCGGTAATTGAAGAATTGGAGTTGAGAAACCACAGATGGCTGAACTAGTCCAGTATTACGGCACCGGTCGACGCAAATCGAGTGTGGCGCGTGTTTTTCTGCGCCCCGGTAGCGGCAAATTCACTGTAAACGATCGTCCCTTTGAGAATTACTTTGTCACCGAAGCGCAGCGCGTGGAGGTTCGCCAGCCCCTCGTTACGAGCGAGACTACTGCGGCGTTCGATGTGGTGGCCAATGTTTCCGGCGGCGGCGTAAACGGCCAGGCTGGAGCGCTGAGAATGGGCATTGCCCGCGCTCTGCTGGAGTTCAACGTAGAACTGCGTAAAAAGCTCAAAGTGGAAGGGTTTCTTTCTCGCGATGCTCGCTCCAAAGAACGCAAGAAGTACGGTCAAAAGGGCGCGCGCAAGAGATTTCAATTTAGCAAGCGCTAAATTCTGTTGCCGAGATGGCAATTCGAGCCATCTCTACTTTTTCGCAACTGTCCAGATTTTTCACCTTCCGCCCAGGGGTTCCGGTGGGCGGAGAGGTTGGTTTGACCCGGACCAATAAATTTCCCTCCCGCTCCGTCGGGAGCGGACAAGGGAATCAATCCCGAGCGGGCAAATCAAGCCGCGGAGGATGCAATCCACCAAGGAGGTAATTTGGCTAATATCACCATGAAGGAGTTGCTCGAAGCAGGTGTTCATTTCGGGCATCAGACGAAGCGCTGGAACCCCAAGATGAAAGAATATATCTTTGGGGAGCGCAACGGAATCTACATCATCGACCTGCAGAAGACGCTCAAGATGTTCAAGGACGCGAGCAAGTTCGTGCAGGATGCGGCCACTGGCGGCCGGACCGTCCTCTTCGTAGGGACCAAACGCCAGGCGCAGGATGCTATTGCCGAAGAGGCGCAGCGCTGCGGAATGTTTTATGTCAATAACCGCTGGCTTGGCGGATTGCTCACCAACTGGGTGACCGTGCAGAAGTCGGTAAAGCGGCTGAAAGAGCTGGACGAAATGGCAGTGGACGGCCGCTATGAGCTTCTGCCCAAAAAAGAAGTGATCAAGCTGGAGCGCGAACGCAAACACCTGCAGGCCAATCTTGCCGGAATCAAGAATATGAGCCGCCTACCGGACGTGATCTTTATCATCGATTCCAACAAGGAAGCCATTGCGGTTAAGGAAGCACGCAAGCTGGGCATTCCTGTGGTCGCCGTTGTCGATACGAACTGCGATCCAACCGAGGTCGATTGGGTGATCCCCGGTAATGACGATGCATTGCGCGCCATTCGCCTTTTTGCATCCAAGATTGCCGACTCTATTGCCGAAGGCGTGCAGGCTGGAACCGATAAACAGGTTGCGGATATTGCTGGAGCGATTGCCGAGAGCCATGCCGCTCTTGACGCGGCCTCTGAGCCGGTTGCCGTTATTCCGACTTCCGCCGATCTCGCGGAGGAAGAGCAGCTGAATATGGAGGAGGTATTGGGCGGTAAAATTCGCAAAGCGCCTGCCTCCGAAGATGTACCGGCATTCAGTACCAACATTAAAGACCACATGCAGAATTAGGCTGGTGGGGATTCGGAGAAGCGACACAATGCTTCTCAGGATTCCCCAGCCGTTACAGCCTGCAAGCGCTAAGGCAAGAGGATAGTTTTGTCCCTGCAGACCTTAGAAAACAAGGGATATAAACCGTTTAAGGAAATCAGGAATTTATGAGCACAGACACGATGAATATCTCTGCCGCCCAAGTGAAAGAGCTTCGCGAGCGCAGTGGCGCTCCTATGATGGATTGCAAGCAGGCGCTTACCCAAACGAAAGGCGATCTCGAAGCAGCCCTGGTCGAATTGCGCAAGAAAGGGATTGCCACAGCAGCCAAGAAAGCAACGCGCATCACCAGTGAAGGGTCAGTTGCCAGCTATATCCACGCCGGTGGCAAGATTGGTGTCCTGGTTGAAATCAATTGCGAGAGCGACTTTGTCGCCCGTACGGATGACTTTAAGGATCTGATTAAAGATATCGCCATGCACATTGCGGCTTCCGATCCCAAGTTCGTCCGCAAAGAAGATGTCACGCCCGAGGCGTACGAAAAAGAGAAGGAAATTTATCGTGCACAGGCAGCTTCCACGGGTAAGCCGGCCCCGGTAGTAGAGAAGATCGTCGAGGGCAAAATGTCGAAGTTCTACGAAGAGGTTTGCCTTTTGGATCAGCCCTTCGTCAAGGAACCGGGCATCAGTATTAACCAGTTGATTGCGAGCAAGATTGGCAAGCTGGGTGAAAACATCTCCGTGCGCCGTTTCGCCCGTTTCAAGGTGGGCGATGCCGGGGAAACCATCGCCATCACCAAGCCGGCTCCTGAGGCAAAGGCGGAGTAAAGAAGCCTCCGGGCTTTGCGAAATCAACGAAGAACTTCAAGCATATTCAGAATGAAGAGGCAGCGCCGTAATGCGCTGCCTCTTTTTTATGGAGCCAAACGGGCATCTATATATTTGGTCCAATGTATTGAGAGACTTATCAAGGCTGTATACTGGAATGCAAATATGCCCCTTGCTTTTAAACGTATCCTGTTGAAACTTTCCGGTGAAGCCCTGGCTGGAGACAAAGGCTTCGGCGTAGAAACAAACAAAATCCATTCGATGGCCGCTGAGATCAAGGACGTTCAAGATCTGGGCGTCGAAATAGCTCTGGTGGTCGGGGGCGGTAATTTCTTTCGCGGCGTGGCCGAGCAAGCACGCGATATGGACCGTGTTTCCGCCGACCACATGGGCATGCTGGCCACCGTGATTAACTCTCTGGCGCTGCAGGATGCGTTGGAAAAGCAGGGTGTCTATACCCGAGTTATGTCGGCCATCGAAATGAACCAGGTGGCCGAGCCTTTCATCCGCCGTCGCGCTCTTCGGCACCTTGAAAAAGGCAGGATTGTGATCTTCGCCGGTGGAACGGGAAATCCCTATTTTTCTACCGATACGGCGGCGTCGCTGCGCGCAATGGAAATTAAGGCAGAGGTCATTATGAAGGCCACCCGCGTGAATGGCATCTACGATGCCGACCCGCGGCTCGTGACGGATGCCAAAATGTTTGACAGGATCAGCTACCTCGATGTGCTCAAGCAGGGTCTGAAGGTCATGGATGCCACCGCTATCTCGCTATGCCGCGAGAATAACCTGCCGATCGTGGTTTTCAACCTGAATATTCCCGGGAATATCAAACGCGTTGTAACGGGCGAAAAAGTCGGATCATTGGTTTCGGCCTAAAGGGTATCGGCCTAAAGCATTTTCGTGAAGCTATTGTTTTGCTTGAAACTTACTTCGAGGTGGCTGCCCCTTTTCCCTTATCCGGCTCTTCTTTTTTCGGTTGGATAATCGAAAGCCACATCGCATTCTCTCTTGAGATCAGGGATTCCACCCTCTGAACGAACAGCGAGTCTGGGCTGAACGCCTCTCGATACTCGTCCACCCTGGCCCGATGAAGATAGATCTCCTTCTTCAGCGCCTCGCAGGTGGTGCGATAATCCTGCGCCAACTCCTCGAACTTAAAAGTCTTCAACGCCGCAGACAGAATCGCGACGATGACCGCAGTGCAGACGGGAAGAACATCCTTTCGCCCAAAAAGATCGAGGTGGACGGCAATCAGAACCGGTGTCGCCGATGAGAGCACAATCAGCACCCACTGGCATCGCCGGTACAACTGTTTGTTATGCGTTGCCTTTTGATCGTACCAGTTGACCTGTGGCCAGTATCTTTCTTTCACATACTGCTCAAACTCTTGTCCGTCCATGGGTGTACCTCAGTCGCGAGCGTGCGCGAAAAATTCTCGAAGAACTCCCCCTGAAAATTCCTGAAACCCTTGGGAGAAGCCAGTATTTATATCATTTTTGTGGGCCGGTAAATTGTGGCAAAGAAAGGGGAAACGAAAAGAAGAGCTCCTCTTGTTCTACAGACATGGAAGCTCTACAGACAGAAGAAGATCGTTAGGGGCAAAGCAGAGGCAGGTCAAAAGCGGAAATAAAAGGCCAGTAGGGAGGGGGCTTTTGCGTGCTTAGTTGGGCTGTTTCACTTGGGTCCACTTCTGTCCGCCATCCGGACTCACCCATGTTTGATTATTGGAGCCTTGAACCTCAAGGTTCTCACCGTCAATGGATATCTTGGTGATATCACCATCCGTCGGATTGCCCAGGTTGAACGTCTGCCAATTCACGCCGCCATTCCAGGAATGCACGAGGGTAAGGTGGCTCCCACCCGCCCAGACTTCATGGCCCTCCGTGGCTGTTGCCAGGGCGCGAAACTGGATATTGAGCTGATCTTGTTCCGGGTACGCCTCCCGCCACTGTGCCTCGTCCGTAGATTTCAACAACTTACCTTCGGCAATGCGCCAATGAACCCCTGGCTGAGACGAGCGCCGCGCGGAACTCTCCATGAAAGAGGAAGCGCCTTCGGGTGCTCTTTTGCTTGCGATCCTGTCAACCCCGCCGACAAAATGAATGAAGTCCTTAAGACGGCTGCTTTCCCTGGTACGGGTCGGTACGCGATAAAACACGGATGCCGTATCGGGAATGGAACTGCTGCTGGCGCTCTTCTGAACCGCCTCAAACGTAATAGGAGGAGCAGTACTCCGGATGAACACCTGCTCAATGTCCGTCCCTTTTACGGTGGGTGCCGCGGGTAAACTCGAAATGCTCTGAGCCTCAATCAGGCCGGGAACATAAGCATACCGATCGCTGATATTGACGTAGTTTTCCGATTGAGCCAGAACAGAGCTGCCTCTCGTCTGAAGAGGAACTACCTCCGTGCGCCGTGGTCCATCTCCTGAACCAGAGTATGTGGCCACAAGATTCCCTTGGCCCGCCATCGTTGGACGGCTATAGCTTGGAACCCCTCGGGTCTGACTCGCCTCGGCCGTCACTGAGTGCACGGTGTCGGCCTGACCGGAAGCGGCTGGCGCCGGCGCCGCAATTGTACCTACGATCGCCGAAGGTGGCGGTGGCTGAACTGCCGCTTGGTGAGGCTCTTGACTGGAATTCACTGCAACCTGGGAGGAGCGCACATCCGAATGCGGTGCCATCTGCCAAGGTCTCTCGATAGCAACCCCAGCCGCCACAGCAACGGCTGCCGCCGTAGCAACCCAGCGAAATCCGGGCAGGGCGAAAAACGATCTCTTAGGCAGTGTACCTACGACCTGAATCTCAGGGATTTCGGGTTGGCTCAGGAATACGACTTCCCGGCAATGGCCGCAGGCGGAGAGATGCTGAAGAAGTCGCTCACGCTCTGCCCTCGGCAAGCATTGCTCGATAAAGGCAGTCAATTCATCGGCTTCAGGGTGCACCTGGGGAAGGGCGCTGGTGCCCAGCCTCTGCCGCAACAAATTGGAGAATCCCTGCATTTCTAATTAGAACCCTTATCTTCTTGGAACGCCGCAGGGCGATTTTCTTGCAGCTTTCTTCGCACATCGACCGTTAAAAACCGCACATCGGCTTCTAGGGCTTCCTCTGCCTGCCCATGCTTCATGCCGCGCGCCTGAAGCCCGGCGATGACCTGTTTCCGGAGCAATTTGATCATTTTCTCCAGCCTGCGGCTGATGGTGGACTCATGTACCCCCACCATTCGCCCCACCTCGGTTAAGGTGCGATTATCGAGGTAGTAAGCGGCCAGGATCAACCGGTCTTGAGCCGTCAGACGCTCCAGTGCCTCGTCCGTGGCCTGGCTCAGGCGGACATCTTCCGGCATTGGAAACGACGATTCCGCTGCAGGAAACTGTACTCCTTCTTCGCCTTCTTCTTCAAGGCTTACGAGACGCTTCTGCTTTCGATAGCGGTTGACGAACTCCTGCGCCACAACCGTCCGTAGCCAGCCCTCTAGCGAACCCCGGCCCATGTAAAAATTCAGCCTGGAGACCCGCTTGCCCTCTTTTTCAGAGGTGCCATAAAGATCGGCATACAGGGAATCCGCAAGTTCCCGGCCGTTCGAGTCTTCTTTGGTCATCCCGCGGGCGATCTCATAGAGTTTTTCACGAAAACGCCGTAAAAACTCTGTCCATGCTTCCTCGTGGCCGTGGGCGCATGCCCGTGCCAGAGCAAGTTCTTCGAGTTTCAAGTCCTGCCAAAGTTCCAGCTTTTTCGCTTGGTCTGCGTGAGGAGAATATTTCTCTGCCACCTGCTCCAGAATCGCCTCAAAGGCGGCCAGCGTCAGCCCGTACCGCTCACCGCGGCTTTTGTCGAAAAGCTCGCGAATCGCGGGAAGGGAGGCTTCGGCTGGTTTGGTCCCGGAACTCATTCTCATTGCGGATAGTACCAATTTTACATGCAAGAAGTCTCTCACCTTGCGTTCTGAGCCTAAAGGAAGGAAATCCAAAAATAGCCTGCGGAGTTGCATTCTTGTTCCAGCGCCACGCTGTTGGGCGGGTCTCCGTGAGTGGAAAAGGGTTTCATCATGAAAGTAGCGAAAGGCGCCAAAACAAGCAGCCCAACAAGAACCATAGCGAAAACAGGAGCGAAAACCGCCAAGCGCCCCGTATTTCCAAAAATCCTCTTAACTTGCGAAATCCTGGCGGTTGCGGTCCTCGTTTTATTTGCTGTCTCCCTGTCGGCCTCCGGCGAAGGCGTACCTTCGGCAGATTCTGGTTATAAGGTTCTCGCTCCCATCTCTCACGGCGATCTTACGATCTTTCCAGTCGCTGCCGGTACGGTTCACAACACCAGCGATTTTTTGACGCTGGACGAGGGGCTTCGTTCCGCGGAAGTCGTTATTACAGAGGTAGGAAAGGCTGGTGGCATGCGCCGCCGTCCGCAGGCGAGCGATCTGAGCGCCTCTGCGGAAGTGAATCGCCTGGTCCTGGTGAATAACTCGAAACGCCCGCTGATCTTGCTCGCGGGCGAAATTGTCACCGGCGGAAAACAGGATCGCGTAGTAGCGAAAGACAGAATCGTACCTCCGGAAAGCGATCCCATAGATTTGGGTGTTTTCTGTGTGGAGCCCCATCGATGGGTGGAAAGCTCCGGCAAGTTCGATACACACGGCGCCGTGATGGCTCAGCCCAGCTTGCGCAAGCAAGCGATGGTTACGGCCAATCAACAGAAAGTGTGGGACGAAGTTGCAAGGTCCAAAGGCGCGATGGAATCCGTAGTTGCCGCCGCTCCTCCCGCAACTGGATACGGCAGTGGCGGTGGCATGGGCGTGCGCCGGGAGTTGGAGAGCACGAGTTCCTACGCCAAGGTTGCCGAAAATGGAGCGGTCAAGCTGCAGGTGGAAACCGTGGCGGCCCCGGTGGAGAAATCGTTTGAAAGCGTAGTGAAGCAGTTGCGCGATAAGAACGCTGTGGGAGTTGTGGTTGCTGTGAAAGGAAAAATTATCTGGGCCGATATATTTGCCGATAATCTTCTGTTGAGCAGATATTGGCCGAAGCTTGTGCAGTCCTATGCCGCGGAATCGCTGACTATGCCGGGAAGTAGTGGCGAAACCAACGGAGAAGCTGCGCTGAAGTTTCTAGACAATCGCGAAGCTCGGCACGAAACTGCCGAGAGTGAGCCTGGCTTATATAAGCAAACGGAGATCACAGGCGCAGGCTTCAAAGCGTTTGAATTAACGTCGCTCATTCCGAAACAAAGTTTCGATCTGCACCTAAGTAAGATGGCGAATTAAGGCGATCAAGAAAAGATGAAGATTTGTTGCGAAGAAAAATACCGTGTTTGTAGCAAGAATGGCGAATTACTTTCGTCCTGTTACTGAGGTGCGTCTGCGAGATTTTTTTTCTGCAACAAATTGGTTGGTTCGCGTGTCTAATTCATTAGCTAAAGGTATAAGGTCGGAGGTGACAAATGGGCGAGAAATTTTCAGTTGCCGAAGTGGCGGCGCTTCGCAATGAGCTCCTGCAAGGCGGACTGGATTCGTTCCAGACTGCCGAGCTGCTCAAGACGTTCCTGGCTGGACGCGGATACGGCATCTCGCCGGAAACCGCATTGGATGCCGCCGGTCGCATTGAAGGCGCCGGCTGCAGGGTGGAGATGCTGCACAAGGAGCTTGAGACACTGGCTTTGGTGATGTAACCGCATCGCAAAAGGCAGAATGAAGCCGGGCCAACCAGCCCGGCTTTTTCTATTTCTGCCGGCCTTTTGATTTCTGATCTTCTATTCCTGATCTTCTACTCATAATGCAGTGCTTCCACCGGGTCCAGTTGTGCGGCGCGCGTCGCCGGCACCGTACCAAAAATCACGCCTACCAGTGAAGCCACAAATATGGCAATGATCGCCGAAAGGCCGGAGATCGGAATACGATATTCGGTGAAGAAGCGTACGGAGAATGGCAGAGCCAACCCAATTATGGTTCCCGCCAGCCCGCCGCTTAATGAAATAAGAACGGCCTCGGTTAAGAATTGTAGCTTGATTTCACGATTGGTCGCGCCGATGGCTTTTCGTATGCCGATCTCCCGGATGCGCGCCCGCACGTTCGAAAGCATGATGTTCATAATCCCGACGCCGCTCACTACCAGTGTCACCAGCGCAATCGCTAGCAACACCAGCGTCAGCGCATTGGCTGTCTTGCCGGCTACGCTTAGGAGTTGCGTTAGGTTCTGCACGTGATACACCGATTCCGGACGGTGCCGCGATTGAACGATCTTTTGGATCATGTTGGTGGCGACGGGAACGTCTCCCGCATCGGCGACCGAGAAAAAGATCTGCTTGACGTTGTTGTTGCCTGTAAAGTTGCGGCTCACGCTGTAGGGGATCAGGATCGTATCATCGGCTATTTCAGACATGCCAAAAGTCTCGACTCGTTCGCGAAAAACGCCGATGATGACGAACGGAAGAGCGCTGATCTTGATGTTTTTGCCGACCGCGGCATCCCTCGAACCGTAGATCTTCTTAGCTAGAGCTTCGGTGATCTCCGCTACTTTGGTCCGGGACATCGAGTCTTCAGAATCGAAGAACCTGCCTGCTACGACTTCGAGATTTCGAACGGTTGCGTAGGCCGGGTCTACTCCAAGCACACGTACGTCCCGCTCCTTGCCCCCTCCAAGGGAAATGCGATCGTGCAACTCAACCATAGGCGAAGCCGCCTGAATGCCCGGAACCTGTTGTTGCACCGCGCGAATATCGTCGGACGTAAGCAGGTCGTTACTTACTCCGGTATGGGCTACAACGTTGCTGCCTCCCTCGTAGTCCACATAGATTAGGTTGGAGCCGATAGCCTGGATCTGCCCCATCACGTATTGCTTGCCTGTCAGGCCGATCGTTACTACCACAATCAGCGACGCCGTGCCGATCACCATGCCAAGCGCCGTCAGTACGAATCGCACTTTGCTGGTCAGGAAGGAATCGATGGCGATGCTTACAATCTCGCTGAAAAGCATCGTCTTGCTGGCCGTCTCTCGCAAAGGAGTAGTCACAATGATGATTGTAAATTGATTATTTGGGTTTGGTAATCGGCCTTTTGGTGGTATATACGAGCTAATAGCTCGCGTGCTGGTTCACACTGTTCTTTAATTTCCCGCGCGCGGGTGAAGCCTCTAGGAAGAATTCCTGATGCCGGATACCGTGCTCGAAACCCGCGAGTTGCGTCGAATTTTTGGCCCGCTGGTCGCTGTCGATAGTCTTGACTTGGTCGTCGAACGACAACAGTTCTATGGATTTCTCGGGCCAAACGGCGCCGGTAAGTCCACCACGATTAAGATGCTCACTGGACTGCTGCGGCCCACCTCCGGAAGCATCCAAATCCTGGGTCATGCGTTCCCTCAGGGCGGCGTGGAGATAAAGCGGCGCATCGGAGTGGTCCCCGAGGGGTTGGCGCTTTTTGAGAGGCTTACGGGAGTACAGCTTCTCAATTTTGTGGGGCGGATGTACGGTCTCGATCGCCTCACTGCTGCGCAGCGTGCCACGGAGCTATTGGAGTTTATGGACCTGGCCGACTCCGCCGATAAAATGGTGGCCGACTACTCCCACGGAATGAAGAAAAAGACAGCGCTAGCCGCCGCGGTCATTCATGGGCCCGAAATTCTGTTTCTCGATGAGCCTTTCGAGGGAGTGGATGCCATCGCCGCTACTACGTTGAAGCGGCTTCTACAGCGGTTTATCAACCATGGCGGCACGATCTTTCTTACCTCTCACGTTCTGGAGGTAGTCGAGCGCCTTTGTACTCACATTGGAATCATTCAGAATGGCCGGCTTGTGGCGAGCGGCTCTCTGGACGAAATGCGTGCTGGCGTCAGAGTGGAAGGTCACGATCACTCGTCGTTGACTCTGGAGGAGATCTTCTTGCAAGTTGTCGGAGGAGCCAAGCGGGATGAAGAGGTGCTCTCCTGGCTCTAGGCGAATCCAGCGGTCATTTCCGCCTGCTGCTCGAAGTTCGCTGGCAGCTTTTTCGCGCCTCTCTGATGCGCTCCAGCAGCCGTCAACTGGAACTGGCGCTTCAGGTGGTGCGCTACGTTGTCCTCGGCATCGTCGTTCTGGGTCTTGGGATTGGTTTCTTCGCAGGCGCCTATTTCGCTGTTCGCGGCGGCAAGACGTTCGTCGTCGATTTTCTGCTGTGGGGTGTATTCCTTATTTGGCAGCTTGGGCCGGTTCTGTTTGAAGGATACTCTCCTGGTATCAATTTTCGTGAGATTGCGCGCTATCCGGTCTCGTTCCGCCTGTATTTCCTTCTCAATATCGCTTATGGGGCCTTGGATCCTGCCGCGCTGGCGGGATTGTTCCTGATTTTGTGTATCTGGATCGGGCTGGCTGCGGTTTCCGCCAATGCCGCTTTGATTGCGGCGCCCGCTTTCCTGGCTTTCGCGCTCCTCAATATCCTCTGCAATCGCCTCTTGCTTGGCATTCTGGAACGCTTCCAAAGTAGCCGCCGGGGACGGGAAACCTTAGCGGTTGTCTTTCTTCTTTTCGCCATCCTTCCGCAGCTTTTTCAATTTGCCATCAACAGCCGCATGACTCGTTCGACCCTTCGTTTTCTGGACCCGGTATTCTCCGCTGCCGTGCTCTTCAATCGCATTTTGCCGCCAGGAGCGGTCTCCCAGACTATATTTGCTGAAGGATGGAGCAAGCTTCTGTCCGGCATGTTGCTTGTCACCAGTGTTGTGTTGCTTTATCTGCTCCTCGCGCAGCAGTCCCGGGCCGTGTATGAAGGGGAGATGTATTCCGAGAGCCGGATCGAGCGGCGCGACCTTAAAGCGCGGCCCGGTTGGAACTTACCCCTTGTCAGTGGTATTACCTCGGCAATTATCGAAAAAGAATTTCGATATACCACCCAGAGTGCCCGTTTCATTGTGCAGCTTATCTATCCGATCATATTTGCGGTAGCCGTTTTGAACAGCTCCAGCCGTGTCTACCGCCGTATTGGCGGCAGCCCTCAAGCCAACTCCCTTTGGATGCTGGTATTGATAGGCTCTCTATTGGTATTGAATGTTTCGAACCTGGCCTACAACATTTTTGGAATGGAGCAGGAAGGTTTTGGCCGCTGGCTCATGGCCCCTCTGCGGCTGCAAACGGTAATTTTTGCCAAGAACATCATGCACGGCATCCTTGGCGGCGCATTCTATTTTGTGATTTGTGGCTTTCTATTGGCATTGGGCCGTATCTCGCCAATACATGCTCTTACGGTCACTTTAGCGTTCATGGCCTCGCTGGTGCTGCAGTTTTCTATGGGAAATCTTTTTTCGGTCCACTGGCCCAAGCGGGTAGAGTTGGGCAAGATGAGTTCCAGAATGGTTTCAGGCGCCGCCGGCCTCGTTGCGCTGCTCGCCGTTGCTCCTGCCGGACTTTTGATTGGATTGGCCTGGATGGCCGGCTCGTATTGGGGCTTTTTCTGGCTTCCCCCGGTCGCTGCCGCCACCCTTCTCGCGGCGAACTTGCGGCTCTATTTTTATCTTCTCGATCGCTCATCGGCCTATATCCAAAGTCACATCGAGGAAATTGAGGATACGCTAACCGCCTGATATTAATTGTTTTATCGGATTGGCCTGCGGGATTCCAAGAATGTAATAAGAATTGATAAGAATCACAACAGAACAGAAGCCTTTATTTCGGCAGACGGTTAGAATAGAGAGAGGTTTTTCAAAAAGCAGGATTCCACGTGTCCTGTGCGCCACGGCTGGCGTGCAAGTTTCCCGCTCGAGTCGTTCTGCAAATCATTCACCGGAGGATGTGTGTTCAATCAAGTTTGTAGAGGACTCGCTACCCTTGTGCTTGTGCTCTTTCCGTTGGCCATCGCGGTCCGCGCCCAGCAGACACATGATGCAAATGGGACTGGCGGCCAGGTCGCCGCAGCGACCCAGGATGCCGTGATCCAGGATGCTCTGATCCAAGATGCTCCAAAGCAGCCGGAAGCTACAAAGCAAGATGCTCCCACGCAGGATGCTACCGGTCAGCAATCTCAAGGTGATTCCCAGAAGGCCGATGCTCAGGGGGCAAACGCTCAAAAAACGGACTCTCAAAATCAGGCCCCGGCCAAATCCGGTGCACAAGCTGCCAGCCAGGATAAGACTGGCTCAGCCCAAAATGCGGAAAATCCCAAACGCATCCTCGGCATCATTCCCAACTTTCAAACCACGAACGACGTGCCGGAGAACCAGAAACCGCTGACGGTCCGCGAGAAGTATATTCTTTCCTTCCACCAGATGTTCGATATCAGTGCCCACGTAGGGAATGTCTTCCAAAGTACGATTCAGCAGGCAACCAATGGCCAGCCCCATTTTGGTCAAGGGTGGGAGGCCTATGGCAAGCGAATTCTAGCTTCTGAGGGAGATCAGGTAACCTCCAGCTTTTTTATTTCCGGCTTTCTCCCGCACATCTTGAATGAAGATCCAAGGTATTTCCGAAAGGGAACGGGTCCGGCTTTGTCGCGAGTCTGGTACGCGATGGAACGCACCGTAATTACCCGCAAGGACAGCGGGCGGCCCACCTTCAACTTCTCGCAGACATTAGGACAGTTGGCCTCTGCGGCCATCTCTACCACGTACTATCCCCAACAGGACCGCTCCATAAGCGGCGCTTTTTCGAATACCGGGCTTAACCTGGCTTACAACAGTGGCTACAACGTCTTGCGCGAGTATTATCCGGATATTCTGCGGGTTCTGTTCCGCCGTCACGGTGGAGCGAATGCACAGGCTAAGACCATAGCCAAATCGAAACCCGAAAAATCTGAAAAATAGATCGTCTTCTCTGCCTGGAGACTCAACTCCCTCTTATTCGGGTTAGCCTCATCCAGGTTAGCGATAAGCTGCGGCTTGGATGCTGTACAGCTCCGAGTATTGGCCTTTTTTCGCCATGAGTTCATCGTGTGTGCCGACCTCCACCAGATGCGCGCCATCCAGAACCACGATCAGATCGGCCATGCGTACGGTCGAAAAACGATGGGAAACAAGGATCGTGATTCGGCTGCTTTTATTTCCGTTCGTTCCCCGCGCGGCTTCGGCGTAGCGTTCGAATAACGCATGCTCGGTCTCCGCGTCGAGCGCCGCTGTCGGTTCGTCGAGCACGAGCAGCAGCGGTTCTTCCCGCATAAAGCCGCGCGCTAGAGCGAGCTTCTGCCATTGGCCAAACGATAGGTCCACACCGCTGGGCCAAGCTGGACCAAGTTGCGTTTCCAGCCCGGAAGAAAGTCGCTTGACCACGTCGTCGGCGCCGGCGCGGTCCACGGCGCTGAGCACTGCCGGTGTATCTTCCAGCCTGGAAACATCGCCCAAGCCGACGGTATATTTTGCGCGAAACTCGAAGCGGAAAAAATCCTGGAACGCCCCCGCTAGACGCGACCGCCATTCGCCCGCAGGAAGACGGGCGAGTGGAAGATCGTCCACCAGAATCGAGCCGGAGGTTGGTTCGTACATCTTCGCCAGCAGCTTGACCAAGGTTGTCTTGCCCGCGCCATTCTCGCCGACGATCGCAACGATAGCCCCAGCAGGTAGCGTGACCGAAACGTCTTCGAGCACCCGCTTGGCCGTGCCCGGATACGTGAACGAAACATGGTCTAGTTGGATGCCGCTGCGCAATTGGGTGGGAACCGGCAAGTTGCCGGCAGCCGCCACGGATGCGGCATAATCCTCAAGCCAGGCCAGCCGTCGCGAGCCATCCATCCAGAATCCACGCAGGAACCCGATCTCGCCTACTGTTGCGCCGATGTAGGCGGAGAGCCGCGCTCCCGCAGCCAGCAGTAACAGTACGGCGCTGGCTGGTGAGCGCAGTACGGATGACACAAACACCACAGCGCCAACGTAGGCGAGGCCAAAGATCGCCCATGCCAGTGCGTGCCACAATGCCGAGTGCTGGCGAGCCGCTGCCAAAGGCCCATTCCCGCGCTCCCAAGCTGCTCGCCGTTCGGCCAACAGCCGCTCTCCGATGCCTGTAACCCGCACTTCCTTTCCCGGAGGTGCGGTTGTGGCAATTAGGAACAGATGTCGTGCCAGCCGATTGGCTTGGGCGCCGCCTTCCTGCGCGGCTCTCTCGACATCCGGCCTCCAGGTCGATGTTAGCACGGTCGGAACCGCGAACACCGCCAGCAGTAAGAGTATTGGATGAATGGACACGAGGAGCGCCATAGTCACACCCAGCCTCAGAATCCAGCCGAGCGTGCTGAATACCGACGCGTACATGTGATCGAGAACGAAAACCTGATTCCGCAGCATCGACAGGCGATCGAGATACTCTGGCCGTTCCTGGTGCGCAATCGTTGCGATCGATGCCTGAAGCCGAGCCACATGTGATTCGAGCGCAATCGTTACCTTATCGCGGAAACGGCGCTGCACCCGCGTGCTGATCGTCCGCAGAAGCCAGGTTGCAGCGGCGGATACGCCGAGACCAATGGCCGCGCCCTCTAGCAGTAGGGACCTGTGTTCGAGGACGCCTTTGCCGAGGAGCATCAGCCATAGTGCAAGCAGCGCATCCGGCAGGGCGGCAAGTTGCGACCAAACAAAAGCTGCCACCATCAACCGAGGCTCATGGCGGTATCCCAGCTTGCACAAGCGCCACATCGAGGAAAGCGCCGGGGGCAGCGGTTCGATCTTGCGTTCAAGCTTAGGTTCGCGCTCAGGAGAGGACGTCATAGGTGATGCCCAATTCCTCGTCTGGGGTTTGGAAGCGCTGGGCTTGCAAGTCGAACATTGTTCGATATCTCCCGCCGAGCGCCATGAGTTCTTCGTGTGTGCCTAGCTCGGCCACGCGGCCGCGTTCGAGTACGCAGATGCGGTCCGCATGGCGCACGGTTGAAAATCGATGGGAGATCAGGATCGTCGTGCAATGCCGCGTGGAAGCCAACAGCCGGTCGAAAATCTCCGCTTCGCCCCGCACGTCAAGCTGTGCGGTCGGCTCATCAAGCAAGACCACGCCTGCCCCGAACTTCACCGCCGCCAGAGCGCGGGCCAGCGCGATGCGCTGCCACTGCCCGCCTGACAAGTCGGTGCCGCCTTCGTATCCTCTGGCAAGCACGGTGTCCAGCTTCGCAAGGTTGGCTGCGCCAGCCACCTCGAGTGCCGTGCGCACAACGTCATCCGGTGCCCCTGCGGGCGCCACATTGTCTCGTAGTGGCAATTCAAAGCGGATGAAATCTTGGAAGACGGCGGTGAGCCGCTCGCGCCACGATTCCAAATCAAGCTCCCGAAGATCGACGCCGTCGACTTCGATCTTCCCGGACTGTGGGTCGTACAAACGGCACAGCAGCTTCGCCAGCGTGGTTTTGCCTGCGCCGTTCTGCCCCACAATAGCGAGCGATGTGCCCGCCGGGATCGTGAGATCGAAATGTTCCAATACAGGAGATCCTCCGGCATATGCGAAGCCGACGTCTCGAAAGCGAATCTCTTGCGTGGGGGTTTTCTTTGCAGGCCGTGTGCCTGAACGCAAAGCGCCTGCGGAACGCATAGCTGGCTCAAGCCGAAGCACGGCAGCAACGGGCGCAGCAGCTCCGTCGAGTGCCCAAGTGAAGCCGCCGAACGCAATCGTCGAGACGCCAATTCCGCTTTGCACGTAGATGACTGCTTCGCCCAGGCTGAGATGTCCCTTCGCCGCGGCACTGGCTAATACCCCGAAGACCAAGATATTCGCGGCGATCACCAGCAGCATGCTCCAGATCACTGGACGCTCCCTCAACCGCGTGGCCGCATATTGGAGTTCATGCAGGCGGGTGCGTTTGGCAACAAAGCGGTCGATGACCCAGCCGGTAAGTCCAAAAAGCCGAAGCTCCTTGCTCGCGGGAGGATCTACCGCCAGGCGATAGGAGTAGTCCGCATCGCGCTGCGCTCCCCGCACCTCCTCGGTGTTGCGGTCCCACCAGACCGCGCTCTCCCGCAGCAGCCAGTGTGTTGCCAGCCAGGCGCCTGCGAGTACAATGGGCGCCCACCATGCATATCCTGCAAGAATCGCGGCGCAGGCCAGCCCGCTAATCATCTCAACCATTCCGCTTGCGATGAAATCCATGGAAACGGAAAGTGGCGGGCCGGTCATCCCCAAATCGAAATCCCGCGCAACGGTCAGGTCGGTTGTAAGCTTCGAATCCTCGAGATGTCCCATGCCCGGCGGCCGCACACACGCCTCCGTCAGCCGGTCGTAGAGCCACGCGGCCGCCCGGTCGCCTAAGTTTGAGCTGAGGGCCTGATGAATCGGACTGAGCACCTGCAGCAACACGAAGGTTGCACCCGCAAGTGCCAGGGGATGGATCAGGGGCCCGCCGTGTTGCACGGCGCCAACGAGCACGCCCATTGCGATCGCGAACACTGCCGGCAGGATCCCTCTCAATAAGAGGACCACCCACCAGGAGGCAGCTAGCAAGGTGGCTGCTTTCCAAAGTGCCGCAAAGAACTGCCATTCCTTGCGCTCAGTTAGTCGCCGGAACATAACGGCATTCTCCCATAGCGGAAGGTGCACATACTACAGGCAAAAGCCGTCGTGATTAATAGGGAGTTGTCGGGGAGCAAACCTGCTACTTCTTCGGTTCATCCATCTTTTTCAGATCGAGTTGCAAGGCCCTAAGGCAATAGCGTATTTCCTGGGCGGCCTGCACAATTCGCATGTTTTCCTGAACCATCAGCTTGCAGGAGAGCCCGACGCGCTGCGGAGTATTGGGACCAAGGTCGAAGGTCACGCGGCAATATTGGCACTCCTCATTCCAGCAAAAACGGCCATAGGCCACGTCTTCCGGGGAAAGATACTGAAGGGCTCGTAACAACATGTTGCCCTCGGGAACCTCAAACTCCTTGTCCCCGATTGCGATTTTTACCAGTTTTTCAAAGGGGCGAAACAAGGGGCCCGGGCTGGACATGAGGAGATTGTAACGATAAAAAAAGCGGCTGCGTGGAGAATTCGCAGCCGCCTTCCCTTTTTACAGTGAGTGATGCTCATGGAGATCCACCCGTTCGGGGTGGAAAGTTTCTCTTCATCCAATCGCCTAAAGCCACGGCGCGCAAGGCATTTAAGCGGTGCTGCCTTTGCTTGTATAAACCGGATGGGCGCGGAAAAGTTTCGAGAAAAAGCGACTGTTACCTGGGTAACTTCGGAATCGCTTATCTGGCCTTACCACCTGCCTATCGGAGAGATTCCATGATTTCATCTAGCGCTACTTTGGTCGGACGAACAATTTTCTCCGGAAGCTTCGCCAGCGGCTCATCCGTCAGGTTCAGCAGATCGACAAAGCTAGGAGCCTTGGTATTGACGTAGAACACGCCGGTCAGCGTCTCGCCCTTAGCGTGGGTTTCCGCCAGAAGTTTCATGGCGGTCACCCTGTCGGTGGCGTCATAGTCGCGGCCAAGCTTGGTCAGGCGCAGCTCGGAACCGTCGTGCATGCGGACGGAGGTAGTTGTCCCCGGATCGTAGTCCACTTCGATATTTTCAAAGTAGGGGACAAAGCCAATTTCGTTCAGAGGCTCCTCGTGATCCTTGAAGTATTTATAGGACTTTGTGGAACCATCGTGATCGTTAAAGGTGACGCACGGAGAAATCACGTCGATCATGGCCGTTCCTCGATGCGAGAGCGCCGCCTTCAGGACCGTCAGCAACTGCTTCTTATCGCCGGAGAAGGAGCGTGCCACAAAGGTGGCCCCTAATTGAATTGAAAGTAGACATGTATCGATGGCTGGAAGGTCATTCACCACGCCGTTCTTTAGAACGGCTCCGGCGTCGGCCGTCGCGGAAAATTGGCCCTTGGTGAGTCCGTAGACGCCGTTGTCCTCAATCACGTAAACGATCGGCAGATTGCGGCGCATCAGGTGGACGAACTGTCCAATACCGATGGATGCCGTATCGCCATCGCCGGTGACGCCCAAGGCAAGCAGCTTGGTATTGGCGAGCACCGCACCGGTGGCCACAGAAGGCATGCGTCCGTGCACGGAGTTAAATCCATGCGCGCGGCTCGCAAAGTATGCGGGGCTCTTGGATGAACAGCCGATGCCCGAAAGCTTCGCAAGATTTTCTGGCTGGATACCCATTTCGTACAGAGCATCGATGATGCGCTCGGTGATGGCGTTGTGCCCGCAGCCCGCGCACAGGGTGGTTTTGCCGCCGCGATAATCGACTACTGTAAGACCAGCATGGTTGGTCTTCGGAGCGGGGCTGGGGCTGGGCGCGGGTGTGCTTGTCGTTGTTGACATTTACCTGCCCTCCTGGGAGACGATCTCGTCGGTGACGGATCGGGCGTCGATCGGCAGCCCGTTGTAATGGCGCACGCTGCGCAGCTTGACCACCTGCTCCGGCGAAAGATCGAGCTTTAATAATTCGAACATCTGGCCGTCGCGATTCTGCTCCACCACATAGAGGCGCTCGTGAGCCTTCACAAACTCGTGTACGTCGTGGTTGAAGGGATAGGCGCGAATGCGCAGATAGTCCACCTTGAGCCCATATTCTTGCTGCAGCTGATCGTGAGTCTCGCCAACGGCCCAGTGGGAAGTGCCATAGGCAATCACGCCAATCTTCGAGGTTCCATCGATCTCCTTGACCGGAGGCGGAACAAAAGATCGCGCAGTTTCGAATTTTCGCGCCAGCCGATCGATGTTGTTTACATAGTCGCCCGGGCGTTCGCTGTACTGCGCCTTTTCGTTATGGCCGCTGCCCCGTGTGAAGTATGCGGCTTGGGGATGGTTGGTTCCCGGCAGAGTGCGGTAAGGAATACCATCGCCATCCACATCTTTGTAGCGGCCAAACCCGCCGAGGCGCTTCAAATCTTCTTCATTGAGAACCTTGCCACGCGCGATCGATTTTTCGGGATAGGGGAACGGTTCGGCCATCCAGTTGTTCATGCCGAGGTCGAGATCGCACATCACAAAGATCGGAGTCTGGAATTTCTCTGCCAGATCGAACGCTTCCTGGGCGAAAGTAAAGCACTCTTCAACCGATGCCGGAATGAGCAAAATGTGTTTGGTATCGCCATGCGAGAGAAAGGCGCATTTCAGAATGTCGCCTTGCATGGTGCGCGTAGGCAGCCCGGTGGAGGGGCCGACACGCTGAATATCGAAGATCACGCCGGGCAGCTCCGCATAGTAGCCCAGCCCAACAAATTCGGCCATGAGCGAGATTCCGGGCCCGGAGGTGGAGGTCATGGAGCGGGCTCCGGCCCATCCAGCGCCAAAGACCATGCCTGCGGCTGAAAGCTCATCTTCAGCCTGAACCACGGCAAAAGTGGCTTTGCCATCGGCGCCCATCCGATACTTCTTCAGATAGTCGATAAGCTGCTCGACCAGCGACGACGAAGGGGTGATCGGGTACCAGGTGACGACCGTGACGCCGGCAAACATGCATCCGAGAGCGGCAGCGGCGTTGCCGTCGATAATTAGCTTGCCCTGATTGGCGTTCATCCGCTCGATGCGAAATGGAGGGCTTTTTTCAAAAGTCGCCTTGGCGTAGTCATAGCCCGCGCGAATCGCTGCGGTATTCAGCTCCGCTGCTTTCTTCTTTTTGGCAAAATGCTTGACCAGCGCCTTCTCCGATTCCGCCTGTTCGATGCCCAGAAGAAAATCCACAACCCCGACGTAGATCATGTTCTTCACAAGGCGACGAAGTTTCGCCTCGGGGCAAACGGAACCCACCAGCTTGTCGAAGGGCACAGGATAGAAAATCAGGTCGCTACGCAGCGTGGAAAGATTCAGCGGCTCGTCGTAGACGCATACCGCACCAGGAGCGAGAGAGAGCACATCTTCACGCGCTGTCTCGGAATTCATGGCCACCAGAAAATCAATTTCTTTCTTGCGGGCGATATAGCCATGTTTGTTGGCACGAATGGTGTACCAAGTGGGCAACCCCGCAATGTTGGAAGGAAACAGGTTCTTTCCCGAGACCGGGATGCCCATCTGGAAGATGCTGCGCAACAGCACTGTATTGGCCGATTGCGAGCCGGACCCGTTCACCGTGGCCACCTGGATGCTGAAGTCGTTGATAACCGGATGTTTGCCGGTAGCCTCCGTACCTTGGTGTTCAATGCTTGCGGTTGCCATACAGATTTTTTGTTTGTTCTTTTGTCCTTGGAAGAGTGAAATTCTGGTTGAAAAATCCGGTGCAGCCAGAATCCTTATCCTATTATAAAATGCTCAATTGGGGGACTTTTGCTCATTCGAGTCCGCATTTTTCAGAACCCTCTTGGGGGTTAATTTGATGAAGGAATTCCGGGTTTAGCATTGGTTGTTTCTCAGCTCAGGAAAGATTCCCCTGACAGTTGGTTTTCATTTAAACTCTAGCCGCAAGATTGGGACTTGATTGGAAAAGTTTCAGGCCGCCAGATTCTTCGTCTTTCGTAATATTTCATCGCTCATCTGTCATTCTTAAGACCTCCTAATAGCAATTGCCGAACCCGGGACTATGTCCGCATAAATATAAGAAAATAAAAAGGAATTTAGATTTCTTCTGAAGAAGAGCGATTCCGTAATAAGATCGAATTTCCAAATTCGGAACAAGAATTGAAAATTGGTTTGATTTTGACCATTTGTGCTACGTTGCGGTAGTTAAAAGTTCGAGCGGGACATCTCCAGATGGGCATGACCTTCCGCTCCGGGGAACCAAAGATCATGATTCTCGACGCCGCCGAAGATTTCAAAAAGCGCACGCTGAGCAGCCTTCCTACAGTCCTGGAAAAACTGGCGTATATATGCTCCTTGGCAACCGCCGATGGTGCTTATGGGCATTGGGGCATGAACAGAACTTTCGGTGAACAGAGGGCCCAAAAAGCGATCGGAGACACGCACCACGAAATAGCCATGGAACTCACGCGCGTGCCCATTCGCGAGGTCTATTACGAATTCCAGGAAGCCTGCCAAAGACCGGTTGGTGAGGAACTGTTGAATCCGGAATCGTTCGTCCTGAAAGCGCCTGTCAACGACGACGAACTTCTCTCGGCTCACCTTCGTCTGATACAGGACTCTGTTGAGTCTCTTGTCCTGCGGGAGCGTACCATTCGGCGAGTCGCATAGCGACCCCTACAACCTGCCCGATAACCTCAGCTTCCTGCGGGTGCTTCAGGATGCGTGGAGGGACCGGCGAGAGCGGATGGGATTGCAGAACAATCTCACCCCGTCGGATGGAGCACCAGCAACAGACATAGCCTTCCCTGGTTTCCACGAAGTAAATAGGCCGCCCAAATTCAGACTGCCACTTTCCTTCTTCCACGCGGCTGCGCCCTTCATCCACTTGCACAAATGAACCTGGCAGAATAAGCGGGTACATGGTGAGGTCTTCCACGCCGATATAGGCGTAGGTGTATTTCTGGCGGGTCAACTCTTTGAGGTACTGCAGCGGAACCAAGCCCCAATTTTCGATCATGCGGCCAAGATTTGCGGTAGTGCGAACGTCAAACCCCGGATCGAACTTCACGGGAATGTTGACCGATCCCCGATCCGCAACAATTTCCAGCATGTGGGTCTTGGCGGGACGGCAAATGGCGAAATCCGAGGCTGTCGCGCTTAGATCCACTCCGTAGAGCTTGAGCAGTCCGGCCAGATCGGCGCGGTAAATCACGGAAAGAACATAAAGCCGGTAGATACTGGGAACCACGCCCTTGGTTTCAATATCCGAAAGCCGGCTGGGATTGATAATGAATTCTTCGATATTGCGAGCCTGGGAAAGCGCCGTGCTCGAAATCTCCACGTCCCGTAGAGTCAGCCCGATCTGTTCCCGCAATTCACGCAATTTCTTGCCGGCAGAGAGCACTGTTTCCACCTGAAGAACACCCAATCCTTATTGATTCCGTTGTTTCAGGCCAAATTTTTGGGAGAGCGGCCTGCCAAATCCTAAAACTCAATCGTAGCGTTTGTACTCTCAACAGCCAGGCGGCAAAAGATACCGGATTCAGCTACTTTACCACTAAAGAACCAGATTACCCTTTTTTTCGAACCTGTGAACGAAAAGACGCGTTGCGATTCAATTCCTTGATCCCAGCTATGCCGAAGATCCACGTATCCCTGGGATCAACCTTATCCCAAAGATCCACCTACCCTAAAGACTCGTCCACTACGAATACACCAACGTCGAAGATCACTAGGTCGAAGATAAGCCAGGTCGAAAAATCGTGCTAATTCCGAAATGAGCTCATGTGTCGTTCTAAATCAAGCTTTTGCTCCGCTGTAAGCGGGACCAGTGGCAGCCTGGGAGGCCCGCCGTAGTATCCGTTCAGATCCATGGCGTATTTCACTCCTGGGACACCTAACTCGGAAACAACCTTCCTGGCGGCTGGCGCAGCGCTCTCCTGCTTGGAGCGGGCGAGTTCCGGATCGTTCTCTTTCCAGGCCGAGTAAATCTCAAAGCACACAGTGGGTGCAGGAACTGCAAATGCCAGCACTGCTCCCGCAGCCCCGGCCTCCAGTGAGGCAAGAAGTGTGTGAGCGGCCCCCACCAGCACTTGAAACCCAACCTCTTTGCTGCGAGTCTTGATCTTCGGCACAGCGGCAACCGCGATTTGCCCGCCATTGGCAAGTCCTGCGGCGCTTGCGACCTGTCCGCTCGACTCCTGCTGTAAGAGGGCGCTCATACGCCCGGTGACAGCCTGAAATGTCTCCGTGGCGGTAGCGCTCCGCTTGATATGCCGTGTGGCCTGCACCATGGCGGCCACTTTCTCCACGTTGCCGCTCGACTCCTTGATACCGATAATATTCGGGTGCTCCGCAAGCTCCACGATCACCTCCAGGGGAAGGTCATAGGCAGTGTAGGGAGGAACGGTGTAAAGAAGGACCGGCAAGGGAGAGCGATCGGCGACCGTGCGGTAGAACCCAAGCATGGCTTGGGGCGTCATCTGAGGCCGGAAAAAATGTGGCGTGCGTACCAGGGCCGCGTCATACTTGAGCGTGGCGGCATATTCCGTAAGCTTCAGGGTTTCCACAACGGATTCTGCACCGGTTCCCGCGATCAAAACCTTTTCCGCCCCTGCGGCTTCCGCCGAAACCCGCAGCACTTCACGGCGCTCTTCATCGCTCAGCATGACCGCTTCGCCGGTTGAGCCCAGGACCACAACGCCCGCGCAGGGGGTCCTCGAATAACGGTCGATATTGTGCTCAATCTTTTTGAAGTAAACCGACCCATCGGCATAGAAGGGCGTGGTTACGGGCGGGAAAATTCCTTGCAAGAGCATGACTTATTGTAAAGCATGACTTCTTGTGGGCATGAAAGAGCGGTGCATTCCTGAGCCCCAAATGGGGTGTGCTTTTCCCAATTACCATCCAGAGCACGACAAACAGCAAAAGGTAGAACTCATTCAAAGAACCCATTTCTACGGGAGCGATCTCCCGCTAAAAAACGGATCTTCCAGCACTAAAAAGATCTCTACGAAAGCCTTCCACTAAAAAAGCCCCGTTGCACCACGGTGCTTTTTGAACTCATAGGCTCGCGATCAAATTGCCGAAGCCAGCGGAGCCACATTTTGCGGCTGAAGCGATCCCAGCTTCGATACGTTCTCGCGCAGAGACTGGTACTTCGACTCCAGCACTGCGGGCGTGAGCTGCATGGAGGGAACCACAAACTCCACGGATAGCTTGGCAAACGCCACCAGGCACTGAGTGCGAATCTGTGTCGCCAGGTTGATGACCTCAGAAGCCGCCTGCGCAACTTCAGGATCGTTGCTCTGACGTGCATTTTCGCAAAGCCGAACCACCACAGAGGTATTGCCGGCGATGCGCGAAACATATTTCCAGGTAACGCGAATGCGCCGTCGCTTCAAGTGCGAGAAACTTTCATGGGAAAGATGGTCCCTAAGAAAGAGCTCGTCATCACGGTCCATCAACATGCGAAAGGCGTTCAAGTCCAAAGGACGAACCGCCTGAATAACCGCGTGGTTCCTGCGGGCGCGAACGGCCGTAGACAACAAGGCTATTGCGCAGAGAGCGAATGCTATGACTAAGATCGTAATTGTCATTGGTAAATCAGCTCCATTACTGCCTGGTTCCACTGCTCCAACTGGCCCCTATGGGGCGCCTCCTCCGGGCGGCCCGCAGACAACTCAGGCGCCATCAGATACCCCATCCAGATGAGCAAACTAAAATTGAAGGCAATCATGCTCAAGACTGCTACTCCATACCCCAAAGCGTCGCCAAAATAGGCGCGAATGGCTACGCCGGCCAACTCAACGGCGGTAAAGATCCCCAGGCCCAGAGCAATCCCGAAAACATACTGTCGCCAGTGCAATCCAAAAACGCCGGCAAAGGCAAACAAAAACATCAACAAGCCGACTTCCACAATCCGGCTGACCTCTTCCACCACCAGGAACGCCTGAAAGTGTTTGGTGTTTTGCCCAAGAGAGTATTGGACATAAAGCACCACCAACGCCAACAATACCAAGACGATTGCCGCCCATTTGAATACCGACGATGCTAGCTGCCGCAGAGCCGCATAAGGCGAGAGGAGATAGCGAAACACCTCGTAGGTTACTCCAAACCCCAAGATCAGGGAGGCGCCCATTTCCAGGCAGTAGGCGTAATAATATACGTGTCCACGGGCCGGAAGAACATACAACAAGATCCCAAAAATCAGGTTGAATGTCGCGTAGGCCATGAAAACAGGAAACTTTCTCCACATTTTCTTGGACACCAACACCACCACAAGCGCGGCCTTCAGGAGAATCTGCAGGCTCCAAATCAGCGAAAATGAGTCATGCGGCATATAACGCCTTTAAGAATACTGCTTCCGCTGAAATCCGAACAAGTACTTTCTCCTGATGGCTGGACAATTTAGGACTTTCCTCCCCTTCAATCAAGTAGCACAGGGGATTCCCGGAATACACGGCTGCGGATTTCCGTCCGGCATCGTATCTGGTTGAGGAATTGGAATTGGGGCCGGTTTAGGCTTCGGTTGATCTGCTGCGCTCGCTACGTTCCCGCACCAGATCAAGGCTAATGATAGAATTAGTCTGGCAACGATCCTCTTCACTGCAACTTACCTCCTACAGAATGGAAGTGAGTATCCCAGAGGCCCAATTTTCGTGAAAAATTTCTAAATTTCGTGGCAATTTCCGAATTCGGAAAAAATCTGGATGGAAAATGGCTCCAAAAACGGTAGGCCATAATACCCCGTTTGTTGCCATTTTGGTGCACAAAAAAGACGGCTCTTTGGCGATCTCCGGTGCTTATCCCTGAACAATTTTGCCAACGTGAATGAAGATGATTATCGATTGGGCAATGCAGGATTAAGGTTCAGGGCAATTTGCCGATTTACTTCTTGACGTCCTTTTTCCGCGTTCACGAATCGTCACTCGGCGCGGCGGTGATCCGGCTACGAAACAGCGCCCACGTCTCAAAAATTCGACTTACGGAATTATGCTTTGTTTCCTCTAATTTTCGCCGTTTAATACCGGGAGTTGGCCGTATGTTACGGTTTCATGAATTGAGGCCGAATATTGAGATCGATAGCCACTAGATCTACCTTTAGCGGAGCATTTCTTGGCCGATTTCTCTGGGAAATCGAGGTCCGGCGAATCTTGAATTGTTGAGCATGGGACTAAGGTCTTCCAAGATCCAGGCACCGAATGTGGAGAAGCTTCGCCTCTTCGAATCTGCGTGAGGTCGGAGGAATACCCGCCCACTTCCACCACCCCCTTTCGCCCTCCCTTTGCCTAGCCGTTTGTTCTGAAAATAGGAATCCAATGGCCATGGACTAATTGGCTATGACTTAATGCAATTTTTGGAATTAGGACATGGACTATTCGGGCGATGGCTGGGTGCCTTGTGGGGTGGAAATTGCCCAGTTTTGAAAGATTACCGGGCCTCAGATCGCTTGGTTTTTGAAGACTACCCGCTTTGAAGACTCAGGCCTTGACTCTTTCAGCGGTAGGCGGCATCCATCGAGCGAGATTTTGGGGCAGAGCAGCGTCCCAGTTTTCGGGTTACATGGGTTGTTCGGTCCCTACCGCGAGTCTACGATAGAAATCATGCAAGCCAGGTTTTCAGACCGGCTCAACTGTGAGTACCGGGCGCGCCGGGTTAGAAATCGGCGGTATTCTCTGCGGGCCTTTGGCGCCTTCCTTGGCGTTGACCACTCCACGCTCTCGCAGGTCATGCGAGACGCCCGCCGGGCCTCCACCGCTCATATTCAAACTTGGGGCGCCAAGCTTGGCATCGACGAAGAAGAAATCCGTTTTTACTCCGCTGTAGAAGGAACTCGAATCCCTCGGTCAGAGGGCAAAGAACGCCATGAGCATTGGACAATGGAGGCCGCTCCATTCATCTCCGGGAGCGTTCACTGGGAGATCGTTCGGCTCAACCGCGACCTCGAAAACTTCCGGGCTGACAGCCGGTGGCTTGCCGGGCAATTGCACGTCAGCATCGACGAGATCAATCTGGCCTTGAGCAGACTCTTGCGCCTAGGGCTGCTGGAAATCAACGCTAGAGGCAGTTGGAGAGAGGCAACCGGACTGTCGGTCTTAACCGAACCAGCTTTTAGAAACGTAGCGCTCAGACGCGTACGCGAGAAGGCCGATGAGCACGAGAAGAGTGGGTCAAGGGGGGAATGAAGCAAATCCTCAATGCCGACCCCAGAAAGAAAGACGGAGCGCAAGCAGGAGAGTGAGTCTCCAAAGAAGCAAACCAAGCAAGGAGCAGAATTTCGATGAAGACCTCTTTGAATGCCTCAATTTTTCGAACGCCTGAATACTGAAATGAAGGAGCCTTTCTTTATGGGAAATCCCGTAACTGAATTCCAGATCTTGTCGAAGGCCCCGGACGAAACCGCTAAATTTTACGCCGGGCTGTTTGGATGGTCGATTGACGCAAGCAATAGTTTGGGTTATCGCCGTATTCAAACGGGATCGAAAGAAGGTATCCAGGGCGGCATCTGGCCCGCGCCTCCCCAAGCTCCCAACTTTGTCCAGCTTTTTGTGGCCGTGGAGGACGTGCATGCCGCTGTAAAAAAGGCGGAAGAGATGGGCGCCAGGACCATCATCCCACCAGCCACCTTGCCCGAAGGCGACGAAATGGCTGTGATGCTCGATCCCCAGGGCATGTCATTTGCTGTCTGGAGGAAGTCCAAGAGCTAGTTAGGGAAGCTTCTGTCCCACGCGATCTTCACATGGTCAGCCACGACGATGTTTGGCGGTGCGAATGCCAGCTGCAGGAATTTTCGGTTAGAATGGATTATTCGTTTTTTGTCGGGGCGTAGCGCAGCCTGGTAGCGCACCTGCCTTGGGCGCAGGGGGTCGGAGGTTCAAATCCTCTCGCCCCGACCAACTTAAGAACCAATGAGTTACGTGGATTCCTTACCAGTGAGGAATTCTAAAGCAGGGTATCAATCGCCCGCAAGAACGTATTCTTTCCAATTTCCCCAAAGAGACCCAGCAATGGACATCCGCTCAGTGTCGCGGGTAATATCCCGCTGACTTCGCGTTCTATGGAAACAAGTCGCAAGGGGAAATACTATGCCGAAAATTGCGGTTTTTTTGCTCGTCACCTGCTTATGTGCAATCTCACAAGAACAGCCAGCGCAATGGGAGCGGTCGGAGCACACCGACCAATTACGGGGAACATCCTATTCTGAGTTTGTTTTGAAAGGAAAATTCCTCACTGCGCCGCGCAATGCCGTCAACGACGTTCCGGTGCTTGTCTTGAAGTGCAGTGCTGGCGGACACCATCGGGCAGATCGGGGCTATACAACAGGCAAATTTATTGATGCCTATTTCGCTGTGCAGGCAGTTGTTGACCATGAAAGCGGGCGGGTACGTGCGAGCTACCGATTGGACAACGGGAAAGTTCGTGACACTAGTTGGGCTGTGGGCACAGATGGAAGCGCAGTTTTCCAATCTGAAACGGAATTGAATACGCTGCTTTACGGACACTGGCTGCCCCACAGAGAAAACACCAATCCGCCCATTCAAAAAGCGGTCATCGAAGTGAACGAATATCTAGCAGCAAAAATCGTCATGCAATTCGACATTCCCGATCCCTCGGATGCTGCTGATGCTTGCGGACTGATTATTCACAAGAAATAGACGTTCTTCACAGGCAAGGCGAAGACACTTGAAAGGGAACAAATGGAAAAATCTGCCCTACCGTTGCGGCGGCCTGCCTCTCCTGGAGCGAGGCACCTTCAGTTGCTCAAGAACCGCCCGGGGCATCCTTCTTGTCACTCTTTGACCTGTTCCGTTAATCGGGGGTAATTCGATTACCCCTTTTGTTTTCTTCATCAGCTTTGTTGCCGCTTGTCGGCTAATGTTCAATTCCTCTGCCACTTCCGACGCATTAAGTAGATCACTCATGATACTTTCACCTTTTTTATCGAGCGATTCTATCCAAATAGGCTCCAGTCCTGCTTATTCGTCCACTTAGTAACTACACTCTATTCTTCCAACTTTATAGCTACGCCTCATTCCGTCCATGTCTGGGCCGCATAGGTGAGCCACGTTGCAACCGTGCTTGTCGTTTCCGCTTAATAAATGCATTTTTCTCGACTATTGACAATATCCGAGATTATGCTAATCTCGTATCAAATCATGACCGCGCCTCAAAAAGAACCACGAAAAACGGCTAGCACCAACCCGATGGCGGGAACTTGGACGAAAGCGGCGAAGGTACGACGTAGGTTTAAAGCAGGCCGACAACGGACGACCGATTTGGTGTTGACTCTTGAACGGTCAATGTTTGAGGGATACATCCTACTCCGAGATATTCAGCAGGCTATGAGCGGTGAAGGGCTTCCAGAAACAGATGTCCAGGCAGCACTAGTCCTGCTGGCCGACGATTCAGCGGGCACGGATTTTATCAACGTGGTGCCGATACCTGAAGTCAAGCAGATGCTCACGCTAAAAGACAAGCTGGACAAGCTTGAGAAAAAGTCGTGCTGGACTCCTTTAGGCGTCGCCATAAAGCAGCGCGACCGGGAAGCGGAAGCGAACGACCCTAAGAACCCCAGAAGCGGTGCAGTCGTTTGGGTTCAGCCTTGGCTGACCAATCCACGGGCGGCACGGGCGCTTATACAGGCCAGAACCGCGTTCGCAGAACATAGGGAGGGCCAGATTACGTTTTAACCGGTGCTAGATAACACGAAGCCCCGGCGTGCGCTAACACGCCGAGGCCGGGTAGCCAAATTGAGACACAGTTGAGGTATCACAGATGGCCTTTGTCTATTTTACGGAAGAACGTCCATGAATGCACAGCAACAGATGCTCGTAAATCGGGCGGATATTGCTGCCGCCGCGTACGGGGACGGTGACACGCACGTCCTCATACCCGTGAACGACCCGCAATTGATTCCCCCCGAAGTGACCGACGCCGACACAGGCCGTCTGCTCAAATTTTGTGGCGTCTTCGGCATCCTTGATGGCGTTCCACACTGCAAATGCGAACCCTCCCGCGAAGCGCAGGGAACAATGATTGTGGCCAGCATCGGCTTTGTCGAATACGTGTTGTCAATCAAGTTTCCAGATTTTTATCCAATCCCCCAAAAGACCACAAATGAATGACTGAACAAAAGGAGCCAGCATGTATATACGCATGACACCACGCAAAGGAACGGCCAATGTTTGGGATGTATCTGCATTCACAGGACGCGGCGGCCAGAGCGGCGGTGAAATAGCCATTAAGACTAGCCACGTAACATTCCGGGCACTACCGGGAACCAGCCCCAAAATAGCTCGCTCGATTGCTAGCGCCTCAGCCCCGCACAACACCCCAATGTGGATTGTCTATTCCGGTGGGAAACGCTCGCGGTGCAAATCGGGTGACGCAATCGCCAAATAGATTTGTTGCTTAATCCCGGCATTCGCAGGAACGCCGGGTGAATTTTCAAACACTTGTGAGGTTACGGTTATGGCCGCTCCAGTTTGGTCTCTATCTGTAGATTTAGAAGCACGCACAGCAACGTTTCAAAGCGGACTTGGTGACGCCGTACGCTCTGCCAAGGGCGCATTCGGTGAAATCAAGACGGGCGCGGGTGAGATGTCGCGTGAGGTAGGGCATTCCATTGGTGAAGCCCGGCACAGCGTCATGTTTTTGGTTGAGGACTTCGGCGGTCATTTGCCGCGTGCGCTTGCCGGGTTCATTGCAAGTCTTGGCCCGGTCGGCGCGATCATGGAAGCCGCGTTCCCTTTTCTGGCCATAACACTAGGCGCAAAGCTTCTCATTGAACATTTCGAGAAGGTGAAAGAGGCTGCTGAGAAGTTAATTAACGATCAAGCGGCGCTCAAGCTGGCGATTGTAAACTCCTTTAATGCTCTAGACGAAAAACTCCTTCACGCCCAGATTCACGCCGACGAACTAAGCCGCAACCATCTGGCGGCGCTTAGGCATGAGCTAGAACTTATAGACCGGCAAAGCATGAGCGAGCTTGTGCATTCCTTCGGAGAGGTAGCCAAGGCAGCCGAAATGGTGTTAGGTGACCTGAAGGCTTCTTGGTGGCAAGAGGGTTCTGGGTCAGAAGGGGCAAAGCACGCGTTGCAGGAGTTCAAGCGCGAATACGATGTTCTGTTAGCGCAAGGTAAAAATGAGGAAGCTTCCGGTCTGCTAGGTGGAACTCTTAAGCAAGCTCACCATGTCCTAGACATGCAGAACCAGCTAAGGGCAAGCCAGCGTGTGGTGGGCTTCGGAAAGAACGTTCAAGAGGGTGATTTCAACAAGTTTGAGGAAGCCAAAATCGAGCTTCAGAAGATAGGAGTGGGTTGGACAGACCGCGAAATATCGGCTCAGAGGGTGCTTGTGGAAGCCCTGGACGCTCAAGCCGCCGCACAGTCGCGCATAGCCGAGATTAGGAAGCTTGAGCAATCCAATACTTCCAGGGAAACCGGAAAGAAGATTAATGCTGAGGAAGGGCAAAAGAATTGGAAGCAGGCGGAATCAGAGCGCCACGAGCAAGAGCTTTTGGACAAAGAGCGTGAGGAAGCTTTCCGAAACGCAGTTGCCCGGCTAACCGAGAACGAGCGCGAGAAGATCGATGCCACCGAGAAAGGCAGCGCCGAACGGCTATCCGCTATTGATGCCGCGATAAAAGAAGAGAACACACGCGGACTTCAGGAAGCCGAGTTTTACAAGTCTCTGCTTCGCTCCCGCATAGAAACCGTGCGTGACATGGCAACCGAGCAAGCCCGCATCCAGGCCGAACTAGGCAAAGAGGCCGCCACGCACACGCTCAAGATGAACGAACTACAACTGGCTGCCGACAAGGACGCGGCACAGTTGCGCCGATCCACTCACCGCGCCACAGAGGCAGAAATCACAAGGGATGAGATAACAGCAGCCAACGGCCAATTCCAGATTAGGGCTGCTGCACTAGCGCAAGAGATTGCCGCTCTTGACAAGCACGGCAAGGACTACGAGGTAAAGCTCCAGGCGCTTGAGAACCGCAAAGCGGAACTCATCCGCCAACATGAAAACGAGATTACTCACATTCGGGATCAAGCAGAGGAGCAGCGCAGCGCCCGCATAATCGCGGCACAGACCAAGATTCAAGGGGCCATTGCAAGCGGTTTGGCCTCGGTTATCCAGCGTCATGAGTCGTTCGCCCACATGATTGCTAGTCTAGGCGACCAAGTTGTATCGAGTATGCTCCAGACCGCCATAAAAAGCGTGCTTGCCCTAAACTTCTCGAAAGAACGAGAAGCGGCAGCAGCAGGTAGAGCGGCATTCTTGAATGGTATGAAGTTCCCCTTCCCCGCCAATATAGTCGCGGCTCCCACATTAGCCGCCTCTGCATTCGCAACAGTGATGCAATTCCAGACGGGCGGTATCGTTCCAGGCGTGGGCGTTGGCGACGTGGTTCCTGCCCGCCTTGAACCGGGTGAGGCCGTGATAGACAAGCGCCTTACAGAAGGGTTGCAAAATGCGGCGCGCTCCGGGTCGTTAGGTGGGCAGCCAAGCGTTACGCACGTCCACGCGCATTTCGCGCCCGTGATTAACGCCATAGATGCTGAAGGTGTCGGAGAAATGCTGCAAAAGCATGGCGAGCAATTCCACCAGCATTTTGAACGCCGTCTAAGAAGACTTAATCGATAAATCCAATCTGTGAGGAACGTATGAAAGGGAAATTACTAGTGCTGTCTCTCGGTCTCAACCTGCTATTTGTCATTGTGGCGTGCAACTCATTCCACAACAGCGGTAGCGCTAAGAACCGCTCGTTCGTCGGCCCTGTGCCGGGCTTCCACGGCTTGAGCGGCAAACAGACAACAGCCTTTGACTTGTCTCTTACGCCAAAGTTACACGCGCAAGCCATGACCACCGTGTCTTTCACTGGAAGCTTCGCAGGGTTCTGCCCATCCATCAATGCGCCTGCCGGTACCGCGTCGCTTCTGTACGGCTCAGGGTCTCTCAATGCATCCGACTGTTCAAATATTTCTTTCACCGGCAACGCTAACAACAGCCAAACGGCTGCGGCCAATGCGAGTGGAGCGCAACTGGTTGTTGGAAATGGCACCATTGGCCCGCTTGTCGCCTACGCTGACTCTTCTAGTGCAACGGTCCACGTTTGGGTAAATCGTGCTGGGCAGACCCTTGACACCAGCATCACTGCGACGTTGACCGGCAAACGCGGCCAGAGCACCGCGACGTTTCCAGTTATGGACGGGGACACGATTGCTGTAGTAGCCGAAAACAACGGAACATCCTCAACCAATCTGCAATTCGTACTGGCAAAACAATGAGACCAAAAGTATCAATCTTCGTGTTGTGTTCCCTGGAGCGTACCGGGTGGGTCAACCCGGCGCTCTGCCATGCACTGTTGTACTTGGGTCACGATCCACGGCTTGATGTATCGGTTGAAATGATCGTGGACAGAAGGCCCGTCGAGCACGCACGCAACGTATGCGTGTGCAACGCTCGTGAACGCGGCGCGGATTTGTGCATTCAGATTGACAATGACATGACCCTCCCGGCTAATTTTGCTGACATAGTGCTTGAAGCAAACAGAACGAGGAAGGCCGTAGTGTCGTTGCCAGCTGGCATCATGCCGTCTGGAGTACCGCAAATCGTACCGGGCGACAATGGCCCCAAAGATGGTCAATTCCGCGAAACGAGGTACGCGGGTGGCGGCGTATTGATTATCAGTTCTGAAGTATGGCGGGTGATTCCTCGTGGCCCGTGGTTTCGATGGGTTGCCAACGACGATGAAGCATTGTCTGGAAAATTGGGAGAGGACTGTTACTTTTGCGAATTGGTTCAGAAACACGGATTAACTGTATGGACACATCAGAGCGTGGCCGGACACCTAAAATCGGCGGATGCAACGCACTGGATATTGCATTTGAAACGAATGGAAAGACAGTTGCGCGATATTCAGTACAAGCCCGGCGACATGCGCCCGCTCGAAGACCTAGACCCGCCTATTTTTGTCTATTAGAGAGGATTTGATATGGCTGAACCAAATGAGGACTGGAAAGAACTAAGAATAGTTGACGACATATATTACAAGGTCGAGCATGTGCGGTGTAGCACTCAAGTGCTTATCTTAATGGGGCACGAAAACGTTTGCCCGAGATGCGAGCCGGAGAAATGGCAGGCGGTGAAAAAGAAGGTTAGCGATGCCCAGTGACACCATGCTAGGTATCGCGCTTGAGTGTATCGCTCGCGGCTGGCACGTGTTCCCCTGCTGGCCGCGTAGCAAGAAGCCCATGACAAAGAACGGATGGCACGACGCCACTAACGACGAAGCGGCGATTCGCGCTTGGTGGACTCGTACGCCAGACGCCAACGTTGCAATAGCGTGTAAGCCGTCTCAACTGTGTGTTGTGGATATCGACTACGGACTAGACGGCGAATTTTCTCTTGAGGTGCTGCTGAAGGGACTTGAGCTAGGTCAAACTTACGCCGTCCGAACCGGCAGGCGTCCAGACTTTGGCGTCCAACTTTACTATGCCGGTCAAATGCCCGATGTTGGCGCGTGGGAAATCGGCGAGTGTTCAGGACAGATAAAGAGCCAAGGCGGGTACGTGATGGCAGCCGGGTGCATCCATCCAGACTCAGGAGAGACATACGCCCTTCTGTGGGACAGGCCAGTTGACGCTCTGCCTGATGTAATCCGCAACCTAAAGCCTAAGGCCGCACCAAAAGATGATGGCGAACCAATCACAGAAAACCGCAACGTTCGCCTGACTTCTATTGCTGGTAAGCTCCGCAACGCTGGATTGTCGGCTGAAGCCTTAGAAGTGGCCTTGCTGCAAGTCAACGCGGATCGGTGCCAGCCGCCTTTAGAGGAAGACGAAGTTCGCCAGATAGCAAAGCACGCGGCACAGTGGGAGATTCCAGAGCAAGCGCCCGTGCCAATACTTGGAACCAGCCCAAAGCCGATATCCAACTGGCGGGAGTTGTTCCATAGCAAGGAAGATGCGCTCAATGCGCCGCCTGTCACGTTTCTGATTGATGGCTTCTTACAGCGTGAGGGTGTCACCGCGATTGCCGCGCCAGTCCGGGAGCGCAAGAGTCTTATCGCGCTCAACGTGGTTCATGCCCTGCTAACTGGAGAAAAGCTCTTTGGTCACTTTAACGTAGTGCAACAACCTGAGCGCGTGCTGTATCTCTGCCCGGAGGTCAGCCTTGGGCCTTTTACAGACAGAGTTAAGAAAATCGGCCTTATAGACTACGTTGGCCGGACGTTCTTTTACCGCACACTCAGTTCAGAGGGTCAAATATCTCTTGCCTGCCCTGAGTTGCGTGAGGCGTTGCCGGGTAGTGTCGTTGTGCTTGATACCGCAATCCGTTTCCTAGAAGGCGACGAAAACAGCTCTGAACACGTGCGGGCGTTTGCCGACAGGATTTTTGCCTTGCTGCGTGACGGTGCAGAGTCCGTCATGCTGCTGCACCATTCACCGAAGGGAAACGGGGACACCATGACCCTTGAAACGGCAATGCGGGGCAGTGGCGACATGGGCGCGTTTTTGGCAAGTTGTTGGGGCACCCGGTTGCAAGACCCTGATCGCCCTTATGAATCCGCGTCTTTCCTTTCTAACCTCAAGCAGCGTGATTTTCAAAGCAAAGACTTCGACGTCACGTGTGCCGCTGACTGCCGGTTGACCATTGTTGGCGACCCAGAGACCCGGGCAGCAGTGCTCCAGCGGCGCACAGGCAACCGCGCCAACAAAGACGGCATGGATGACGCGGCCCGTGCCATTGTTATTGCTCACCCAATGATGCCTATTCGCAAGCTTCAGGAATTTTTGGCCCAACAGAACATCAGACGGGGAACCACTTGGATTTCTCGGTGTCGTGCAAGCAAACAGTTGGAAGCGGGCGGGCAAGTAACCATCGGGTAAGCCGTTTTGTACGCGACACAAACCACGTCACGAACGGGAGAGAAGAAAATTTTATTTTCTCTCCCCGTGTGATGTGAAGGGTCAATTTGTACGTTTGTTCTCTATATATAAGGCGCGTACAGCGTACAAGAGCCTTGCTACCCTAAGTTGAGTGCACAAGGAAACTGAGATTGCAACGCGTCCGCGTTGGGTAGCCCTGTTCGCGTACAGAGTGAACTTGTGGAAGACCAGTCACGCCTCCCGACACTTGAGCCATAATGGGGTAGGGCGGGTCTAATCTCAAACACGTTTTATCAAAAGAGCGCCGCAATCCAAAAATTTATGCACACAGAAATAGATTTGAAATACTACTATTTCTCCTAAATCTATAGAATTAAAGGGCGTATTTATCGTATAACTTTGGAGTAAACGCAATGGCTACCCGCAACCGAAGCCGCGAATTGTCTGAAAGTGAATCGCCGTTATGTTCCTGAAATGTGGCCTTGGATATAAGCGTATGCTCACTCAAAAACACGCTAGCGGCCCTCTAAACGCGATTGCCGGGCATTCTAGGCACGCATTCCACTGAGCATAGATACCCTCTCGTGAACCTCCTGCAAATCTGCTGTTACAAGATTGGCATATCTCCGGGTCATTTCCAGGGTCGAGTGACCCAAGACCTTTTGGAGATGAAAGACACTACCGCCGCGTCTCAGATAGTTAATGGCGAATGTGTGTCTAAAAGCGTGCAGAGTTCGCACGGGAGGATCGAATCCGAGCCGCTTACACAGTAGTTTCACGTCGCGCAGCATAACGCGCCGCCCAAGCTTGGTTTCGTTCCGGCTAGCCAATAGGAGTGAATCCGGCTTCCGGGTGACATCGGCCATATAGCGAAATAGGGCTTTGCGGAGTTCAAACGAGAACGGAACAATTCTCTGCTTGCGTCCTTTGCCGTCAAGCGTGATAAGCAAGTTGTCCATATCAATGTCGCGCACCCGGATCGTGAGCGCTTCACTGATTCGGCAGCCGGTATCCAGTAGCAACAGCGTGAGCAAGTGCAGCCGCCGATGGCACTTCGCCTTGGGCTTCCAGTTAACGAGACTCTTAACTTGTGAAGCGGTGAATGTTTGTAGCACGCACTCAGGCTCTTTGACTTTGGTCAATCGCAAATGAGTGCAGCCCGGCCCGCATTTTGTTTCGGCGCTCGCGCTGCTCCAATGGAGATATGCGTTGATCGCTCTGATCGCACAGTTGCAACCCGTTGCCTTAAGCCCTTTTTGACGCATCCGCATGATAACGTCCTTCAATTGCTCCTGTGACGGGGATTCGGATGGCAGCCATTTGAGACTGGTCTTGTACCACTCAATTGTTGCGGGCGAAACGTTGGACAGATATTGGCGCTCACGGATAAAATGCTGAAACCCAGACATTGGGAATCCTCCAAACATGGGGTCAAATTAGGAGGAAACCGCGTAAACATTGGCTCTTAGCGCAGCCTGGTAGCGCACCTGCCTTGGGCGCAGGGGGTCGGAGGTTCAAATCCTCTCGCCCCGACCAATCTAAATGTTTGGCCCTATGGAGATCGTCTCAGAATGCTTCCTCTATGTAGGATAGAGAGAGCGCGCCATCCACACGGTAGTTCAAAAATATGTTTCAGCTCCAGCAATTAGCCTAGACGGAGGCCGGTAATATTTATCGCGGTCAGCACCCAGGCTTTTTCATCGTGACATATCCAGAAACAATAGGGCCTGGGCGGAGCTTCGGGGAGCGCGCAGTTGTGGTCAATTGGGCTTCTTCTAGGTCTCGATAGTGGGTGAACGTCAATCCGGATTCCTCAATCAGGATGCGTTGGGATTCAAGAGATTTTATATAGGATGGCACCAAAATATGACCCCCTGATACTAGAAATTCAGCGTGACTATCGCCATCCCGAAACTGTTGGGCCCACTCGAAAGAAGGAGTGGTGAAGAATGAATATGCTCCAATTCGAAGGACTCGCGCGGCTTCTTTCCAAAACAGGGGCGTATTGTAGGGATCACCCAGAGAAGACACAAGGTAATCAAAAGAATTGGCTGTGAATGGAAGTTGTTGAGCATCGCAGACAACAGAGGCTACAGGCGAGCCAGGCATTCCAGAGTAGGACAACATCTTGAGGGACAAATCTGAAGCGATAAATCGCGCGACAGGCCATTTGACTTCTGCCAGCCACTCCGAGACGATTGAACAGCCTGCGCCCACTTCCAAAATGCATGCGTTAGGTGGTATCAGCTCCCGGAACCAAGGGAAAAGCAACTTTCGACTGGCCTCCCTGAAATTCGCACTGGTGGGATGGCGCCCAGAATCGTAATACTCTGGAGCGAGGTCATCGTATGTTCCATGGTGTGACTCGAACTTATTTCCGGTCTGCATAGATTTCAATCAAGGGCGCAGAGGATTGAGCCTGCTGCCAAACCTGTTCCAGCGATTTGTCTAATGCGAGTTTCTTGACTTCTGCATCGATAGTTTCCAATAGCTTATCCATTTGGGCATCATTGCCGAAAGCGTCTTTTTCTGTCGCATCGAGATATAGCATAGCGAGCGGGCTTTGATTTTGCCCCTTAATCAGGTAACAAAGCATGGTTTGGATTTGAGTGATGCCCTCCGTTTCATCACGGGTTAACCCCCATGTCTCGATCAATTCCCTTTGGGTTATTGGGATTTGACCTTTTTTGTAGCTTTCTTCTAGGCGCCAAGTGCGCCCGATCATTCCGCGACGGATAGACCAAGCACGCCCTTTGCCCCCTTTCTCCCTTCCAATATAGTTCGTCAGCTGATAAAGCGAATTGTCAAAAAGGATGTCTCTCACGTGCACCGTACAACGAAAATGAGGGTCTTTTATACCAGCAGTCTCAAAAAAATTCTTAATCGGTCCACTCACGATTCGGCTCAGGGTTTCCGCAATCTGATACTGCGCAGACAGGCCGTCATACTTACTGATCACCTGCTTGCGATAGTCGCTCAGAACCTCTTCTTGCGAGCTCTTGATTGCTGTAGCAAATCCGATCTCCAGTCCGCCCGGCATTTTGAGGTTCGAGAAAACCGTTCCTAGCTGCCTGAAAAACGTAATGGCCGCTTTGGAATGTAGTAGATACCATACGAGCATTACGGCCAGAACAGGCCAAAGCACGGCGAGAATCTCGTCTTTCACGCTTTTGATACGCTCGAGGAACCCTGGCGTAGCCAACGCTTTTTGGGCCTGGTCAATCTGATTCTTGATTTCATTTGTGGTCCCACTGAGCCTGGCACGATCTCCTTCAAGGGAGATTTCCGCATCACTTATAGCTTTGATTGCGGCTTCCAATTGCTTTTGCGATGAAGTCGAAAGCTTGAGCTTATTCAGTTCTCTACTGGCGTTTTCCAGTTTACTGGCGTCGGAGACGATCACCTGATCGAGGAGCTTATCGACGGCGACAAGATTTCCCATCGCTGCTTCCTGGGGCAAAGGCTGAAGAATAATCATTATCACGAACAACAAACCGACCCCAATGAACGCGAAGAGAGCTTTGCCTTCAAAATGTTTATTGTCCATGCGAAGATTATAGGACGAGGTTGGTAATTTTCGTTTTTTATTGGCTGCGGGCTGAAAAAAAATAGGCGCTGCCTTTGTTTGCTCTGGCCGCAGCTCGCATTATTTTTAGCGTCTTCGCCAGCGGCATCAGAAAGCGAGAAAATCTATCGCCCAAGGTAGGTTTAGATCCGCAGTCAAGATGGCAAGGTCGTCTCAGGAAACCTGAGACGTTAATCGGTTCTGCGCCGGAAGCTGTAAACCGCATGATTGGCGCTTATTTGGTTTTTAAGTAAAAAAGCAGTAACCGTTGTGGCCGTAGGGCACTGAACAAGCCCTACAGACAGCCGAGGATAATCGTTGCTTTACAGATCGTGTCGTTCAACGCTCTACCATGGGTGAAGTACTCAATCCGAGAAGGCGAATGATCGATCCTCGTTGATTTCCAGCCTATCTGGGCAATGCAATTGGAGCTGAAATCGGTTCAAAATATCGACTCGTCGGAGCAAGGCTATTGCTGTGAAACCGGATAGCGCTCATGACAAATAACGCTATCCGGTTTACAAGCCCTCGCCTCCTTAAGGAAAATTTGTAACCTTGGGCGTGACGCTCACGTTTGGTGAAGTTGATCCTCCTGCATTGTTAATGACGTTGGTGATCCCGCCATTCCCGCCCAGGCAAACCGTAATCATATCGTGGAACTTCACGTTCGGGCTATTGGGAACCTCAATGGACCGGCCCAGAAAGATACCGGAAGTGTGGAAGAAACTATAGACACCAAGCCCCCAGGCTTCGTGGCTGGTAACGTTATCGGCCACTTTGTAGGAGGCCCAGCCGTTTGTGCCCGATGCGCTCGTGAAACTGGCTTGATTCGGCGGATCGTAAGGAATTTCAGATTGGTAGAAGTAGACGTGTCCACCATTTCCATTCCAGAGCACCTGGAACTGCTGGAAGTGCTCAACAAACAGGCCGTAAATCGTAACGTTATTACCGTTGACTACCAGCCCATTGGCGCTCGTATTGCTGGTCCAGCCTACGCCGGTGCCATGGTCTGCGCGCCATATCCAGGTATGGTCGACGATCGTGTCGTTGCTGTTGATCCTTAAGTTCACCGAGGCATTCCCCACTGCGGCGCCGCCTACACGGAAGAAAACGTCGTGTAGAGAAATGGGATTTGTGGCGTGGCTGGCACTGCTGCCGCTTGGCCCCACCTCCAGCAGGACGGGTGCATTGGTCACGCCCGCATCAAAAAGCAATCCCGCGAGAATCACGCCATCTACATCGGCGACTGACATGGCGGCGACGCCATTGTTTGCCAGCAGCGTTGCGAAGCCCAGCCCCAGCACCACTGTGTTGGCTTGAGTAACACGAATGGTATCGGTCAGGCTATAGACGCCCGGAGTGAGCAATAAATTCTTACCTGCGGCAAGCTGGGCATTGATGGTCGCAGCCGTGTCCACATCCGATCGGGCGATGTAGAACTGACTGATGGGAATTGTTGTCCCCGGCGTGGATCCGGCGCTCCAGGTGATGCCCGAACTGTTAGCCCGCAGAGACGGAACCACCACGCTGTAGTTGCCCGCTGCATCGATCTGAAGAAAAGGCTTCTCGCGGATAATCGGAACCTGGGCGAGTTCGGTGTAGTCCGGATTGGGCCAGCTACCCGCCGGCGGGTTCACGTCGCCTACGAAAACCATGTTCCAGTTTGCGCCGGTCCAGCTTGCCCACTGAGTGTTCCTGGCGATCCATTGTTGTTGCGGGCCGGAATCCACGTTGCCGTCAATCAAGTCGTCGGACATCCAGCCGCCACTCCCAAAACCGTTGTTTTGATGGAGCACCATATTACCCAGGACGTGCATGCGGCGGAACGGCGCTGCCTGTGAGACGGCCCACTGCAGCGTCCCTGTTGATGGCGATACAGAGAAGCCTTCCGCCGCCCTCCAGAAAGTTTGCGTGGCATTGTTGTTTGAAAGAGTTGGATCGGCGTGCACGTTTCCCGCGATCCTTACGGCATCGGGCGAGCCACCCAATCCCAGCACCTGTGTATAGAACCCAACCGGGATATCTACATTGTATTGGCCGGGCTGGAAAAGCAGGGCATTGCGCTGCGAGCCGAATTGGTTATTCTGCTGAGTGCTGAAAACATTATTGATCTGGCTTTGGATGCTCGCAGCCGTCTGCGATGGATTGAAGATGAGCACGTTCGGTCCAAAGTTAGGTGGCGCGGAAGTACCGCCTCCAATGACAGCCCAGGTGAACGTCTCCCAAAGCGAGGCTGTGGTGCGGTTAGCTACCAGGGGAGCGTTGGAGCCCAGGTTCAAGTCTGCGGAGACAAACTTCCCCGTGCCTACAGATTGAAGGTTGATTTGGCCGTTGCCTAAGTCAATCCACCGAAATTGCTCCCAAGCTGCAACCGCGGTTCGGTCTGCGACTAGGGGCGCATTTGATCCGAGATTCTGATCGGCCGAAACAAAGTGGCCGGTACCTACAGACTGGAGCGCGATCAATCCGCCGCCCGCATCAATCACCTGGAATTGCTCCCAAGCGGCAACCGCTGTGCGGCTCGCAGTGAGAGGTGCATTGGCTCCCAGATTCTGGTCCGCCGATACAAATTGGCTGTTGTTATTGGCCTGCAATGAGATAGTTTTGCCGATAGGCGCAGCCGCCGAAGC
Organism: Candidatus Angelobacter sp.; assembly: GCA_035295685.1. Taxonomy (GTDB): domain Bacteria; phylum Acidobacteriota; class Terriglobia; order Terriglobales; family Acidobacteriaceae; genus Angelobacter. The sequence goes on along the minus strand of DATGIO010000043.1, from coordinate 205,500 downwards.
AGTTGTTGTGTAATACGCGACTAACCCCAGAATCAAAGCGAGTCTAACCACCGCTCCTGGACGCACAAAACCCCACGGAGTGCTTTGCAATATCTTTTTCATTTCTCTTATTCCTTTGCTGGCTCTTTGCAGGCCGTCGCAATGCGACGAATGGTTTGGCGAAGCGGCTAGTCGCCAATCTTCGCTTTTGAAAATCTTGAATCTCGGCTTCAGCGTTGTGACGCCACCTGGCGCCATCGAAGTCGGGAGTCTAGCAGGAAGAACCGGGGACGTCTGCTATACGAAGGACTAGGAAGGGTATACGCCTTTTGCATACCGGCGACGAGCCTATGACTTGGCCCATTAACTCTTGTTACATAGGTTTCTAGAATTCAAGATCGTACATCTTGGCCGGTTGGGCGCGCCCACTGCTGTGAATTCTTGACGACGCCAAGAGGGAAATTCCCTGGAATATCCTTCTCTATCATGCAAGGAAAGGAAGACATGATTAAGGATGCCGATCGCGATGTAAGACCCGATGAAGAACTCAAGGCAGACATATGTATTATTGGCTCAGGTGCCGCAGGCATCTCGATGGCGCACCGCCTACTCGGATCTGGAAAGCGGATCATTGTGCTTGAAAGCAGCCAGGTCAATATTCGGCGATTTTCATTCGCCGATCAGGCCGCTGGATTCGCACTCAGTGAATCCCCACAGATAGCCGAGGACAATCATCGCTTTACAGATCCCACGGTACAGCCGCTCTACAACGGTGAAGTACTCAATCCGAGAATGCGTGCGATCGATCCACGTTTCCCAATTCGGTCGCGCATCCGCTGCTATGGCGGAACTACAAATTGTTGGGGAGGTTGGACTCGATCGCTTTCCCCCATCGATTTTGACCGCAGCGATCTTGACCCGAAGTTTGTATGGCCCATTCACCCGGACGCATTGGACCCCTACTACAAGCTTGCCATTGTCAAATACTGCTCCCTCGGAAATTGGAATGCAGCCGATTACGACAACGCCTCCTATTGGGTCGACAAAACGATCCAGTCCATTGCGCCTTTCCAGTTTGGGCCAAATTCGTCGCTCCGGACTGCGGTATTTTCTGTAATGAACGGCAGAGGTCCTGGCGAGGACGGCGCCCTTGATTTCCAACTTGTCTGGGGCAAGGCGATTGAGCCCGAATCGGTTCGAGATGTGATTATCTATCGCAACGCAAATGCTCGGTTCATCGACTGGTCGGGAGCGAAGGTCGACAGAATCAGGGCAACTACGGTGCGGAAGGGAGTAAAAGGCCATGATTTCACGGTAAAGGCGACACGATATGTTCTTGCCATGGGAGGAATCGAGATACCCAGATTGCTCCTTGTATCGAAGGCTGGAAACAGTTCGGGCCAGGTAGGTGCGAATTTCATGATCCATCCGGTGAATGAGCGCGCGGCTACTTACAGCGTATTGAAGGCGCCGGATGCAAGAGTACTGAATTTCTATCATTATCCGGGGGGCACGATCAGAGGCGAAGCTTTTCCCCCAACCGTATTTGCCACATTCTCACCAACGGACGCCGCCCTGAAGAGGGAACACATTGGGAATTTTCGGGCTCTCATGAACTTCAGGTCCGGAGAGGTCAACTTCAATTGGGAGCAAGTACCGAATCCCAAAAGCAAGATCATCCTCGGAGGTCCCGGACCGATTTTCGAGGATCCTGGGATAAAAGTAGACTGGAACTTGACGCAGCTTGACTACGACACCATCAATAAGGGCTTGAAAATGGTAGGCGAGGAGCTTACGGCGCTGGGGTATGCGCGCAATTTTCAGCCTACCTATCGAACCGACGAGAATTCGATCACCAATCCGGGCGATCATCACATGGGTGCCACCAGAATGTCGGCCCATTCACAAGATGGAGTTGTTGATGCCGATTGTCAATCTCACGATCTCAAGAATCTATATATCGCGAGCTGCTCCGTGTTTCCGACTGGAGGAGTCGCGAACCCGACTTTGACTATCATCGCCCTCGCGCTGAGGCTTGCGGATCACCTTAGGAGATTGCCTGCGGAATAAGACGAACTCGCAGGCCGATCTGTCTGGATAAGAGACGCTTGGATAGAGGTGCAGGGCAAGAAGTGCGGGACAAGAGATGGGGCAAAAGAAGGGCGGCTTTTCTTAGTCTCTATCGCATCGAATCAAGTCGGTTCTGCAACGTTGATGACAAATCCTCGTCTCTATCCTTTACAAACTGTGAATGTTGGCACCAGCTGGTGGCCTGAACTCCAAGATATTGTTCATATCCGGAGGTCTTAATCGTGGCGAAAGGCATCCACTCAGCCTTGCCTACCTGCTTTGGTAGAAATTTGCCGCATAGCTGATACTGCTTTGTCCCAGTTGGAGTCATGGTGTGCCCAAAGCGAACATCGCGAAAGCGGTCAACCACGGGTGGGCGGTGCTCATGAAAATCGGTTGCCGCTGCTTTGAGCAGAAATTCCATGGGTGAATCTTCCGAAGGCTTGGTCTCCTGTGAAGCAACCCCCTGCCTCAAACTCTCCGCTTGAGATTGGCTTTGAGAAACCGGAGTCAGCCTATAGGCTGCAAGCGCTAACGCGAGTGAGGCAATGACAAAGACAAATCGCATGGAATTCTCCTTAGGGTTAGGAAAGGGTTGCATAGTCGATGTTTTGTGGGCAACACGAAAGAAGCGACCATAGCGCGCGATCAACTCCAGCTTATACCCCTTTCGCCATGTTTAAGCAGCATCCCTGCGGGCAAGCTCATGAAATTTTACAAAAACAAAGTGGTTCGGAAATGCGCATGGACGCTTCGATGAGCGGGTCTTTTAAAAATAGAAGCTCCTGTCCGATACCTATAAATGAAGGGGCTGTGCAATAACGCTGCTTGATTGTACGGCGCGTTTCAAAAACAGAACAAAAATTAAAAATCTTTTAAAAATGCCGGAGCTCTCGTATGATTCGCCCCACTTATTCGAGCGCTCAAAGACGGAGGACGCTAGGGAACGCACAAACTGTCTTCATTTTGCGAGCAGGGTGTCCAATTCAAAATTCAAAAGGAGCAAGCAAGCATGTCCCGATTCTTGCATCGTTTAGCGTTGCCTCTTTTTCTCTTCCTGATTACAGCGGCTCTGCCAATACTCGCGCAAGTTACACAGCCGAACAGTACAGAGAGCGAAGGTGTCGATTCACAACCCCGCAGCCGTCCCGGTATCCGCATGGTTCCGTGGCGTGATGCCACAGCCCCGGTAGGAAAAGCGGCTCCCGCTGGTGCCCACCTCACGTATTTCGGGGGGCCGGTGATTTCCAACGCTCACGTTATCGAAGTGTTGTACGGAAGCGGATCTTTTCTGCCACAGGTCAGCACTACGGCCACACCAAGCATTGGGAGCTTCTTCGGCGATCTCCTCGGTACGAACAGCGGATACGTCAATTTGCTGTCTCAGTACGACACGCCAGCTTCCGGAGGCACGAATCAAACCATTGGGAACGGCACGTTCGACGGACTGTTCCAGATTGTGCCCTCCGCGGCCAACAGCGGCTCCCGCATCGATGACACACAGATACAGGCGGAACTTCTGGCCCAGATCAATGCCGGACACCTGCCCACACCGCAACTCGACGCCGCAGGCCATGTAAACACGCTTTACATGATTTATTTCCCTCCGGGAGTCAGCATTACCCAGGGTGGATCTTCCAGTTGCGTGAACGGCGGTTTCTGCGCGTATCACGGCACCACGTCCAATACTCTTGGCTCCAAGAACGTGCTCTATGGAGTATTGCCGGACATGCAAGCCGGCAGCGGCTGCGATTTGGGCTGCGGCTCATCTACAGTATTCGGAAACTACACCTCGGTGACGAGTCATGAATTGACAGAAGCCATCACCGACGCGGATGTGGGCATCGCTACCACGTTCTCCGCTCCCTTGGCATGGTTTGACATGACGAACGGAGAAATCGGCGACATCTGCAATGCTCAGCAAGGCAGCTACACCGCGAACGGGACCACGTACACGATCCAGTTGGAGTTCTCCAATGCCGCAAACAATTGCGTGCTGCCTCCACCGCCCTCCACGCCGAACTTCTCAATCGCAGCATCGCCCGCCAGCTTGACGGTGAAGCAAGGCAACAGTGCCAGCAGCACCATTACCGTTGCCGATTCCGGGGGATTCGCTGGAACTGTAGGCCTCAGCGTGAGCGGACTGCCTGCAGGAGCGACCGCAAGTTTCTCTCCAGCTTCAGTTGGCGCTGGAACATCCACTCTATCGATCACTACCAGCAGCAGCACGCCAACGGGAACGTTTGCGTTAACCGTAACCGGAACCAGCGGCAGCCTGACGCATACTACGACCGTGACGTTGGTAGTTACGTCGGCAGTGGCCTCCGATTTTACGATCGCAGTCTCGCCGGCCTCTCTTAACGTTACCCGCGGCACGTCTGGCAGCTACACGGTGACGATCACGAGCGTGAACGGATTTGCTGGTGCGGTAAATCTGAGCGTGACTGGATTGGGATCGCGCGTAACTGGCAGCTTCAATCCAACTTCTGTTACCGGTTCCGGACATTCAACTCTCAGAGTGACCGTCAGCAGCCGGGCAACCAGAGGAGCCCGGACGCTTACGATCACCGGAACAAGCGGTAGTCTCGTACATTCGGCTAAAGCAACTCTCAACGTCCAATAGTTCTTTTGTCAATAACATCACGCCACGGCACTCAGCCCCGTAGGGGGCTGAGTGTTTTTTTGAAGGAAAATTTAATCTTCTCATTGACCTACAGATATCCCTCGCGGCCAACTAAGCTCCCAGCAGAAATTCACCCACACTCGTCTCGGAGTAGTAATTGGTTCCGGCAATGTGTGCAAAGCGGTCCGAGTCTCCGCAGCCAAGAGCACAGCCTTTCAGATTCAGGGCGGTGGCGGCCAGATACATGGTTTGCAGCAGAGCGCCGGCTTCCAGAAGAATCAGGCGATAGGCAATCGACTCATACTTCCACGCAGTTCGGGCAAAGCGGGCTGAAATCAGGAGTAAGGCGGGCGGATTTTGCGATTGGTTGCCGGTGCTGTGGGCTGCGTCGATCAAGAGCTTTTCCGTCTCGGCATTCGCTGGGCAAACCAGCTTTAGCGAGTGTTCGCGATCGAGATAGCGATACATCCCGGGTGCGCATCCATCGCACGCATTGACGACAACATAGAGGCTCAGGGAATGAAGGCTTCCCCCGCTGGGATATAGCTTTCGCAGCATGATCTCATCGCCTCGCCCGGTGATCTTGGTGGTCCGACCGGTCCAGTACAGGAATGCAGCTAGGGCATTGAGAGTCAGGGGCTCGCTTCCGTATTGCGAGCGGCGTCGCTCCATCACATCAGTCCATGAAGTTTCCGGTCCAGGAGCATCGGGTTTGGGTAAAGCCAGCGACTCTCCCTCGTCGTCAGAACGCAATGCGGGCTCCGGCGGAAGCCGGTCTTTCAAGCGATAGGTGCCTCCTATCGGACGACGGTTTCGTCCCCGCCGGGTGGAGCTGTGAAACAGCAAATCATGAAATTCCCAATACCCCAGCGGGCCTACTTCCTCTTCGGTAAATCCATCCTCTCGAACGCGTGTTAGAAGTCCGGCCTCCTCGCACGTATTTAGAAAAGAGCGCAAGGCCGCGCGTTCGGGCTCATCAACAGACAAGAGCAACGATTCTAGGCGAACCGGACGGCTCAGTGCCGCCAGGACGCGCATGACCGATGCGCCCCGAACCGGGAATTGCTTGGCGCTGAGTGGAGTTTCAAGAACAAAACCTTCGTCCTGGGCCGCCCGCAACACAGCAAAACGCGAAAGACGATACGTAGCTTGCCAATTCAACATAGGCTCCCACATAGGGTCGAAGATTTAAGCGCACATTTTACGCCCCAATTTTTTAGGGCAAGAGAAGAAAACCCTGCAGGCCTGGACTTCATAACCCATTGCCCGCAGGGTGAAGATGTTGAGAATATGCTGCAATTCGCGATGCTGGTGGGCGGGAACCGCCCATTCCTGTGCGTATTTTATCGAGCAGCAGACGTTGGACGCGTCGCGGTTGAGCCCGCGCAGGCGACACAGGGAGGATTGCCACAGGGAGTAACGCATGGAGGAAGGATAGAAGATGTAGCGATGGCCGGAATTTCGCGCGTTCCTTCCTGAACGAAGAGCTGAATTTCTTTCATTTCAATGCCACTTAGATCGATGTCAACAGTTTTGCGTTGATTCGTCATTTTGATCTCGTCCCTTTGATTGAATATTCAAGAAGATTCAAATTCAGAAGATTTAAGATGCGGAAGACGAAAGACTAGGAAGACTCAAAGATTCCGCCTCGCCTCTTCAAGTTGTGCTTCTCAAAAAATGAAGCGACCGGCACGTCCCATCTTGCCCGAAGCCCGTTCCGGCCGCATCCACGATTGCTTTGCCTATCTTGAAGCGGAAATTCCCGGATTTGCGCACTCTACACATGGATGGCACTGGCAAAAAACGCACGGTGGAGGCACGGTTGACGAGGCCATTGCGGGAACCTCATCCCGTCCTTCCCGGACAAAAAGCTGGATCTCGTCAATTGCAATACCACTGAGATCGATCTCAATAGGTTTACGTTGGGTTTCCATCACGGAAGGTGTCTTCCTTTCCTAAGGATTGAACCGCACCTGAAATACTATTCGTTATGTGCCCCGCGTGGGGCACTTTATTTGTGGAAAATAGGCCAATCATAAGCCAATTGAAGAATGACTCGAATTGCACCAAAAATGATGGAATCTTCGCGAAAATCTGCTTGGCAAGCCTGAAACGCAATGGTTCAAGCACAATCTCCGGGTAGCAAGAGGATCTCAATCGAACGGATGAATATTCAGATTGACCTGGCTTATCTCCTCGAGCGGCTTTCCCAAAAAAGCCCTGGAGAGCCGACTTAGTCGGTTGCTCATGCGGAAGCGCAGCCCGTAGTATCCAAACCACATGGGATACAAGCCTGGCGCAATCGCCCGCACACAATACAGATTCCGCTGGAGAAATTCATGGTGTGTCAGGTCCTTTAGAAGAATCGTGACTTCCAGGGCATCCATTCGTTCAAGAATCTCTTCCAGCACAGGCTTCAGGTTGTAGCGATTCTGGCGGGGAATCCAAAGCCCCTGGTTCAGATCCTGTGCCGCTAGGCCCGATTGCGTATCAAGCCCCAGGAACGACAATTGCCCAAATGTTTCCGCAAGGGAGTAAAAGGCAGCGTGGTCTTCCGGGCCGAATACGTCCGCGGGGTTCTCCAGGAGTTTGCGGGCATGCGTGTCGTCAAAGGAATCGGGATCCGGCAACCGGGCCAACTCCTTCAGCGCGGCAAAGGCTGCTTCCTCTACGTGGAACCGGCACGCGGTCGACAGAGTAATCTGGGGGCCGCGTCCGGATTGCTTGACGGCAGCACACAAAATAACGGGGATGGCGATGTCTGTAGTGATATTGAAAAGAAGGATTTTGTAGTTGCGGTATTTATGTTGCGCTCGCGACCAGAGATGCTGAAAGGCTTCCAGCCGGATCGAGTCGGGAACCACCTGATCGCACGGCCGCCGCAGGTACCATGTGGTCAGAAAAGCGTCGCGCTCTACGGCTTCCAGAATTGCAAATAGCGCCGCCTCCTCGAAGGAATTGCCAACGGCGCATGCGTTGGTGGAGCTTAGCAGGCACAGGTTTTCGTTTGGCAGCTTCTCCGTATTGAACCAGATTTCCTGTGCGGGAACCAGATACGCTTTTCCGGAAAGTGGGTTTCCTGCGCAGGACCAATACATAGAAAGGCTCTTCTCATAGCGGGCTCGGAGCGAGGAAGGAGATGGCCGGATCAAATTAAAACAAAGAGCCTCCGGGTCGATGGCGACCTCCTGTAGCGTCTCAAAGCTTCCATACACAAATGAATCTTGTGGGTTGAAAAAGTTCACCAGGCGCCGCTCCACTGCTTCACAGCGGGCAGCGGACATGGCAGTAGGCATATTCACGTTCCTGCCGCCGCAAGTAAAGATGGTTTCCGAGCCGGCCGCAATTTGCGTAATGGCCATGGGAAAAGAAAGCCCACCCATATACTTGCCTTCCTGCCGAATGACTCCTACATCGGGAGAAACCAGGTCGTCCAGCTTCGCGCTGAGCTTGCCTCGCATACTCCGCCCGGTGGAGAGGTCTTGCAGGACGGGTACGCCATCTCGCCTGACCACACAGTCGAGGCCGGACTTTTCAATTTGAGGTTCCGTGCACTCAGGATGCGCGAAGACGATGGTCGTTCTGATTTCAAGGCTGGCAAGATCCAATGTCACCAGTGTTTCAGGGCGGCAACGGTCCCACAGAAGCGGAAGGATCTCTAGAGTCTCTACGGAATAAAAAAAACGAAAGTGATTTTGCTCGTCATCGGCCAGAGCCTTGAGGGGAGCGACGGAATAATCGTCGATCAATGAGCGAATCACGGAATTCACCATCGGTCCATCGGATCGGGTGGAATTTTGGTAGAGAAATATCCGATAAAAGTCGAAGATGAGGAAAGTCTGCGCCGCGGGCATTCCCACTTCCGGGTCAAAATGCATTCCCAGTAGCGTGTCCACGTAGATGTTGTGATCGAGGTTGCGTTGGGCCAAATAGGTGAGCTTTTCCCGGAGCGCAAGGAGGCCAGGAGCCAACAGTCTCTTGCTAAAGAACAACGCGCCCGATTTAGCTTCTGCTGCTCTCATGATTTCCATTGATTTCATGGACCAGCGGTCCAAGCTCTCCAATCCAGGCAGAGATACCGAAGCGTCGAACGTGCTTGAAGGTGAATCTTCGGTTTACTCGGCGTTCATCGAGCAAGGCGCTTTGCCGCACGATGAGCTGTTGTGATTCTTCTTTGGAAAGGAAACTCCCAAAATCGCATTCATGTTTTATCTCAACTCCGCTCAAGGACTCCCGGTGGAACTCGTCTTTGATCACGGCCAACAAGACATCGCGTATGGCTTTGGCTTTAACCAATGAGTAGGCGATATGCGTTCCAGATTGGCATACATGGAGACCACAGGCGGTTGTATGAATTGTTGCATCGAGCACGTGCCGGCGAGTTCTAAGGACATCCGCCAAGTAGGCAATCTGCGGATGCGGATTGCCCTTTTCCACCCTTTCCAAAAGATTGACGTTGTCGCCGCTCCCATTCTGGTTCTCGGGGAGCATCCACCAATACCGTTCCAGGGCGCGCAGGCGAAGGTGAAGTAATGACCCGGCTACCGGCCACCTGGAGGCTTGCCGCCGATCAACCCTCGTCCGCTGCAATTTGCTCGCGGGATGCTGCCAGTCCTTCAATTCGGCTACGCACGAAAATCTTTCCGCCTCTGCTTCACCTTGAGCTTCGTTATCTTTGGTTTGAACTTCACTGTCGAGAACAGTCTGGACCATGAATTCCCGTTCAAGATCTTCACACAAGAGGCTGTATTCCAACCCGCATCCCGCAACCGAACTTGAATAAAACGGAACGGTGGCTTGAGCACTCACGAGAGGAAGCTGGTCCTCATCCGTTGCCGTCACTAATTCCGGGGCAAAGCTTTTGCGTGCCGCATTCTCGCTCGTGTCACTCTTCTTGCTTTGGTTGTCACGGAACAGGTAGGTCTGGAAAAAACAGCGCAATGCGGGGGCGGTCCTGTCCAATGTATACAGACGGATTCGGCGCTCCTCCCAACAATCCATTCGTGAGCAGCCAAGCAGCCAGAGCGCGTATTTCTTCCTCTCCTCTATATTTGCGCGTTCATCTTGTTCGACTACATAAAGCAAGTGAGGGCCGTGCTTTCGTGAACGCCAAATGTGCTTCCAATGAGCATCCATTTGTTGGGGTGTCACGAACCGAAGGCAGGCATCATGGGAATGATCTTCAGTAACGTGGGAATCTGTGCCGTCGCCGTCCAGGAAAACAGAAATCTTCTTGTTCTGGAGCGTAACAATCAAGCTACGCCCATCTTCCAGCACGGTCATCTCTGCCGCTTCGCCCGCCCCCCCACGATGGAGCGCCCCAGCTTGGCTCATCGCCGTGAAATATTTCTCCAGGATCGGTTGCTTCTCCGCCGGCAAAGCCGATATCAGTTCATCCTCCTGGTAATTGCCGTCCAGGTATCCCTTTAATTTTTCGTGTACAACATCAATCTGGTCTGCCTGCACCTTCGTGGATCCTCTCCGGTTCAGTACATGCAGGCAGCCTTTGGTGGACACGATGATCGTGTTCGGATCGAGCCGCAACTTTTCCTGGGATGTCATTCGTAATGGGTTCAGAATGCAAGCAGGATGGTATCTAGATGACCCATCGTCACGCAACCCGATTCGAGTGGGCCACATTTCGCAGTTCGCTCAAAATGTATTCGGGTGGGCTCGTAATATAATTTCTCGCCCTTCAAGTACAAACGAACGCACAAGTACGGAGAACGTATGAACCCTCTTTATCCCTCCCGCCTTCTCGAAGCGCCTACCCGCAACCCCGACTGGTCCGTATGGACTCTGGCTTATTGCCAGGCGGATATGCCTTATGACTTCTTCGGTGGCTCCGGCCCGTATAGCAATAAGGGCATCGTGAAGATTCCCATGATTTACACGCTCCTAGTCGGCGGAGAGACGGGCGGCAAGAAGCATATCGCGCTGGTGGACTGCGGATTCAAGCAGAAAAAATGGCTGGATCGTTATGCGTTTTCCGGATGGGAGGATCCCCAGACTGTGCTCGGGCGCGTGGGTTTCGCACCCGAAGACGTGGAGGCGATCCTGGTGACGCACATGCACTTTGATCACATGGGGAACTTCGAGGCCTTTCCAAACGCCCGCCTTTATGTGCAACTCGATGAGTATGTTGGCTGGCTGCAAGCGGTGAGCTTCGCCCGCAATCGCAAAGAACAGGAAGAGACATCCTGGATCTTTTCCTCGTTCGATCCCGACGACCTGGTGCGCGCCTCGCAGGGAGTGAACGATGGCCGCGTGACTTTTCTGCGCGGTGATGCCGAGATACTACCGGGCATCGTAGCCCATCTAGCCAAGGACACGCACACCTTCGGCACGCAATGGTTCGAGGTTCAAACGCGCAATGGCCCATTCTGCATTGTGGGAGACACGGTGTATTGGTATTCAAATGTGGAGATGCCGTGGGTGCCCGGATACAACCAGGGTAACGCCTTCCAATGCATTTACACCTATGACTATCTGCGGCGGGTCTTGAAAGGCGAAACCAAACGGATTATCCCCGGGCATGATCCGCTGATCTGGGAGCGTCACACAACCTGGCCATCGGCCGAGGGCAACCAGGTTGCCGAGGTGAATCTTGGAGCCCAAGAAAGCTCGCGGCGGCCGATTCGTGGAGAGCGGTCGGCAAGGTCAGGCGAATGAGTCGGAATCCGGTTCCTGTATCCTTTACTCAAGCCTGCCGGCATAAGGTAAGGGTTTCATCAGTCATGCCGCTAGGCAATCATAGGATCATTGGGAGTATGGTAAGGTAATGCTGAACTCTACTCCATCGTCTTGAAATAATTCAACACGCCCTCCAAAATACTCAGCGAATTTCCGAATGATACTTAAGCCCATCCCGCGCTCAGGTCCCTTTGTAGAATAGCCCTCTTCGTATATTCTCAAACATAATTCCTCGCTAAGCGGACCTGTTGCACTCCACACTTGCATCAAGATACTCTGATGGATCTCTAAATTATGAAATTTGATACGAATATTACCTTTTTTGCTTAGGGCTTCGATTGCATTATCAATTAGCTCAATTAATGCTATACAAATAAAAATAGTTGCATCGGACTCCAAACGCGGCCCCAAGATTTCAGGCTCTAAATCGATGAGGAATTGTATTCCGCTATGCTGGCGCTGAATATCTCTAATCAAAGCGCGAACAAAGTCACTCAGTGACGGCGATTGGCCTCTCTTTGAATAACGCAATAACATTGACAGCTTACTTATTTCGTGAGAGAGGCGTCCTATTGCTAATTGAGGACTGTAGCCTTGGACAATGTTATAGGCGAATGATGCAATGCACTCCTTGACCTTATGTCGAAATGCTGTTTCAAAAAGCCCCTTGCCTCCAAAATCGCGCATAAATGCATCAATGTTATGCTTACACATGTAAAGAAGATAGAAATTATTACGCAATTCGGGAAGGGTATCGAGGATCGCGTGCCTAAGTTCATCATTGTGGATTTCAATAATTGCTGATACGAGCTTATCAAGCCGAAAAGGCTTTTGCAGGAATGTTACACAAGCTTCAATGGATCTACCATCAGCATATCCTGAAGTGAAAATAAGCGGTAGATTCGGCCATTTGGAAGAGATGTGACGGGCTAACTCGCCACCGCCCATTATAGGCATGACGATATCGCTAATTACCAGGTCGAATTCCTGGTCACTTCTTTCAAGCAGCAGTAACGCCTCATGACCATTTCGAGCCATGCAAGGAATTGCGCCACGGCAGGAAAGAAGATCTGCAACGGCGTTTAACATATCATTGTCGTCTTCTACTAAGAGAATACGAACCCCTTTGACAGACCCTTCTTGCTTTAAGGGAGTAAGCATCCAGGTAGTCAGTATGCTGCGAATTTGATCATTTGGCCCTGTACCTGCCGTACTAGCTTGGCCCACACTTAAGCGCGAGATAGGCTCGGTCGAGTTGACTTGTGGAGAAAATGAGCCAAGACGTGCCAATGTTTGGAGAAGACCTAAAGCATTACACATTGCTAGCGTCCGAATCGATCCCGATCTGACAGCGTCATGTGTTGCTTTACGCTCATCGGCAAGGTCCGACACGCCGCGCACCGTAATAAAACGAGCATTGGAAACACGCTCTGAGGCGGATGCGGCGATGCCTGCAGCTTCCATCTCGATCGCTGTGCAGTCGGAGTTCCTTTTCCTCAGCCATTGTCTAAAAGAAGATGCGGCGCTGACAACCGGCCCTGATGCCAAAGGTCCAGAGTGAATCCGAGGTCGGTGTGCCAGAATGCCTCTCCGAGCAAGCTCATCCACTCGACCAGCCAGAATTGTTGAAGCCCTTAAAGAGCATTCTTCTTGCCATCTTGCATAAGGAGCCCGATGTGCGAATTTGAGATGGCGCACCTGTTCGACAAGTTCGTGATCACAATGATATTCAGTTCCGCGATGTTCGAAATCAAAATTATTATCGGACAGCGGAATAGCTTTTGTTGTGGCTAAATATGCATCCACTCTATTGGGCACGACCACGTCGCATAAAGATACGTCATGATGTATGGCGCCACAGATCCCAACTAGGACAATCATTCGTGGAGACCATTTTTCAAGTAGGCGCTCCGTCTGCCTACCAGCCCTGTCGGGCCCCATGCCCCCTATAAAGCTAGCCATCGCGTCTAACGGTTTTGAATTTTCAACGGAAAATCGAAATCGATAGTAGTAGCTACCGTAATCACGATCGCGCAGAACCTCACCTTCTCCGAGAAACTGCACGAAGAACTGTTCAAATTCTTCAGCGAGAGCGACTAGAATAACGAGATCTATATCCGTTCTCATCAGCGCTCTGGATGATAGCAAAGGTTCAATCAAACTGTATGTAAAGGAAATCGATTCTGCGACGACGGCTGCGGGCAAGTCTTAACCGCTGAAAATATTAAATGTTTTTAATATTTCAACTACCGTTACGAGATTTTACGGAAATCTAGAAATACTGATATCAGATTTTACAGAGCGGACACACCTTCCTCTTGAAAGGCGAAACCAACCGGATTATCCCTGGGCACGATCCGCTGATCTGGGAGCGCCATACAACTTGGCCATTTCGGACGAGGGCAATCAGGGTTGCCGAGGTGAATCTTGGAGCTCAAGAAAGTTCAAGGCGGCCGATTCGTGGAGAGAGGTCGGAAAAGTCAGGCGAATGAAATAAATCCTCTTTGCCTTGTTTAGTTGGCAAAACGCGAAACTTCAAGAGCCAGAGAAAAGGCTCTGGCTCTTGGATACTCCCCATCCAAATAGAACATTGTGAGTAGGGGGACAAAAGCTTCTTTGCTCTTGCGGTCTTTGCGTCTTATGCTCCGGCAAAAGCCCTGTTACTTCGCGGCTGTAATATTTTCGATCAAGGCCGAATAATCTTTCTTCTCCACCCCGTAGACCTGCTTGTTGAACTCATCCACTTTTTGCGAATAGTTCATGGAGCAGAACTTGGGGCCGCACATGGAGCAGAACTTGGCTTCCTTGTAGTAGTCGTCCGCCAGGGTTTCATCGTGCATTGAGCGCGCTGTTTGGGGATCGAGCGACAAGGCAAATTGCTTCTCCCAATCAAAGGTGTAACGGGCATAGCTCAGGGCATCGTCGCGGTCGCGCGCACCGGGACGGTGGCGGGCTACATCGGCGGCGTGAGCGGCGATCTTGTAGGCGATGATCCCGTCCTTCACATCTTTTTCATTCGGCAGGCCCAGGTGCTCTTTGGGGGTTACGTAGCAGAGCATGGATGCGCCGTGCCAGCCGATCAATGCCGCGCCGATGGCCGAAGTGATGTGATCGTATCCAGGCGCGATGTCGGTGACCAGCGGCCCCAGGGTATAGAAGGGCGCTCCGTCGCACCACTCCACTTCTTTATCCACCTGCTCCTTGATCTTGTCGAGCGGAACGTGACCGGGCCCTTCGATCATCACCTGAACGTCGCTCTGCCATGCCTTCCTGGTGAGTTCGCCCAAGGTTTTCAGCTCCGAGAACTGGGCTTCATCGCTGGCGTCGGCAATGCAGCCGGGACGCAAGCCGTCCCCGAGCGAGTACGAAACGTCGTACTTCTTTAGGATGGCGGTGATGTCGTCGAACCGCTCGTAGAGGAAATTCTGCTTGTGATGGTGGGCCATCCATTGGGCCATGATCGCCCCGCCCCGGCTCACGATGCCGGTAATGCGCTTGGAGACCAAAGGCAAATACTGAACAAGCACCCCGGCGTGGATGGTCATGTAATCCACACCCTGCTGGGCCTGCTCTTCAATGACTTCGAGCATGAGATCGGCGGAAAGGTCTTCAATCCGCTTGACTCGAGATACCGCCTCATAAATCGGCACGGTTCCTATCGGCACTGGGGAATGGCGAAGGATCGACTCGCGGATCTCGCGGATTCCGCCGCCAGTGGAAAGATCCATGACTGTATCCGCTCCAAAGTGCACGGCCGTGTGCAGTTTCCGGAGTTCTTCATCCACGTTGGAGGTGATTGCCGAATTACCAATGTTGGCGTTGATCTTGCACAGGGAGGCCACGCCAATGCACATGGGCTCCAGTTCTGGATGGTTGATATTGGCAGGGATGATCATCCGGCCGGCGGCCAGCTCGGCGCGTACGGTCTCCGGGGAAAGCTTCTCCCGTTCGGCCACGTAGAGCATTTCTTCCGTGATCAGACCCTTGCGGGCATAGTGCATCTGGGAAAAATTATCATCGCCTGAATCCGCCGCCTGAATCCGCCGCCGATCGATCCATTCCTTGCGAGGGACTGCCGTCCCCGAATTCGTGCCGTTGCCGCCGTTTTTGCCGTTATTCCCGTTCATCATTGTTCCCTTTCCAACATCCACATCCGATAAGCCATTCATTATACGCCGCAAACGCGGGTGCCTAAGGGCGCCCAGAAAAGCGGCGAGGAAGCGGTAAACTGCCTCTTGACCTGCTCTGCCATCGGGGATACCCTTTAGCTGACGTTAATCGGACCAGCAAGCTGTGGTATTGCAATCTCCGCGTTTTGGCGTGGGTACCCGCAGTTTCCCTCTTGGCCTTTTTACTACCTCCTCCCGCCGCCCGGAGACAGCTATGCTGACGTCGATCGGATGAGTGGATTATGAATTCAAAATATGTGCGTTTTGGCGTAGCAATTACCGTCGTCGTTCTAGCCCTTGGTTATCTTGCCTATACCGGCGTGCAGGAAGGCAAGAGTTACTACGTAACGATCAAAGAACTGCATTCGATGGGAAACGACATGCACACCAAGCGTCTCCGAGTTGGTGGAAATGTCGTGCCCGGCTCTATTCGCCAAGTTGGTACCAACGCCGACTTTGTGCTGGTGGAGCAGGACCCCAAGACCAACGATCGCCAGGAATTAAGAGTGAGCTACAAAGGCGTGGAGCCTCCACCGGACACGTTTAAAGACAATGCACAGGCCTTGGTGCTTGGTGAGTTCGGTCAGGATGGCGTTTTTCATGCCAAAGAGATTCAGGCGAAGTGCGCTTCGAAATATGCGACGCAGCCAGGCGCGAATGGCCAGCCAGCCACTGGCGCGCAGCCGGCCACGCAAAAACTCTGAGGCCATCTCCTGAACCTCGAAGCTCTTCCAGTCCAGGCGCAAGGTGTCTCGAAGATCTATGGCCGCACGGCGGCGGTTCGAAGCGTGAATTTGGACCTGCAGCCGGGTAGGTTCTATGTTCTTCGCGGCGAGAATGGCGCGGGAAAATCCACTCTGTTGCGCATGATTGCGGGCCTGAGCGCGCCTACCTCGGGAAGCATCCTTATTTTTGGCCGGAAGACGCGGGAAGCGCGGGACCGTATGGGGTACATGGCGCACGTCCCTCTTTTATATGACGAGCTTTCCGGCATGGAGAACCTGCGCTTTTTCGCGAGTCTCTACGGCATCGAATCCGACGCTCCACTCGCAGAAGCCATGCGCAGGGTAGGACTCGATCCCGAGCTTACCCGCAGAATAGGTCAATATTCGCAAGGGATGCGGCAGCGGCTCTCACTGGCGCGGGCGATTTTCCACAAACCGCAGCTTCTGTTGCTGGACGAGCCATTTTCGAACGTGGATCCGGATTCCGCTGCGCAAATTGCGGGACTGCTGGGTGAAATGCGCACCGCGGGAAACACAATTCTGTTGGTCACCCATCAGCTCGGATTGCTGGCCAAGATGGCGGACGAGTTTCTGTATCTGTCCGCCGGGGCGATGATCGAGCGCAGCTTGACCCCCCAGGTGACCGCATGAATCTCTCGGTGACCAAGCTCGCCGCGCTTAATGTAAGGAAAGACCTTCGCCTGGAGTGGCGCTCCCGCGATGTGCTGAACTCCATGCTGTTCTTTGCGTTGCTGGTGGTGGTGATTTTCAGCTTTGCTTTTGCACCTACCAGGGAAGAGTCGCGGCGGCTCTCGGGAGGCCTGATCTGGACAGCCTTTCTTTTCTCGACAACCATGGCGCTCAATCAATCGTGGGCCCGGGAACTCCGAAACGGCGTGCTGGATGCCTATCGGGTGGCGCCGGCGCCGGCAGAGTCGCTCTTTTTGGGCAAGTGCCTTGGTAACTTTCTGCTGGTGCTGATTCTCGAATGCCTGATGGCGCCGCTATTTGTCCTGTTCTACAATTTGACTGCGGTTGGAGCGTACTGGCAGCTGATCGTTATTTGCCTGCTCGGCACTTGGGCACTGGTGGTAAACGGAACTTTTTTTGCCGCCATGTCGATTCGCACCCGCAACCGCGAGCTTATGCTGCCTCTGCTGCTGCTGCCGGTTTCGATTCCTGCGGTGACGGCCATGGTGACCGCGACATCCAACGTGTTCACCGGCGACTCTTCGGCGCTCGTGCAAATCAAGTTTCTAGCGGTTTTTTGTGTGGTATATACAACGATCTCTGTTTTGCTCTTCGATACGGTGTTAAACGCAGAATGAAATCTCCATTTTTTTATCTCTTGCTGGTCGTAAATGTGGTCCTGCTAGGCTGGGGCACCTATCAGGCGCTTGTAGTCGCTCCTCCGGAAATCACGATGGGCGATGCGCAGCGCATCTTTTACTACCATGTGCCTGCGGCAACCGCGGCCTCCATTCTGTTTGGCATCAACTTCCTGGCTTCCGTCTGGTACCTGGTGAGTCGCAACGCTGTTGCGGACGCGCTGGCAGTGGCGTGCGCCGAGGTGGGAGTGGTGTTTTTTGGAGTGGTGCTGGTGAGCGGCCCGATTTGGGCGCGCTATGCATGGGGCACCTTCTGGGTGTGGGATGCACGGCTCACCACCAGCCTGATCCTGTGGCTGCTCTACGTTAGCTATCTGGTGCTGCGCAACTCGTCGGAGTCCGGCTCTACCTCGGTGCTGGCAGCCTCTTTGGCCGTTTTTGCCGCGATGGACATGCCCATCGTCTATATGGCGAACCGCTGGTTCCCGACGCAGCATCCCCAGCCGATGATCGGCACGCCCAACCTCGACCACAATATGCAGACGGTGCTCTTGTGGAACATGGCTGCATTCTGCATGTTCGGGGTCATGATCTCCTGGTTCCGCTACGGAATCGAGCGCACGAAGCAGAAGATCGACCAACTCCACATTCAAAAGGCCACCGCCGGCTCTCCGGCTATGGCGTTGCCTGCATTGCTGCTCTTTCAGATGGACGACAAGCTGCTTCGCGAAAAGGCGGTTCAGCACCAGTACATGGTGATCGGCTACGTAGCGGTCTGGACGATCTATATCGGTTATCTGCTCTTCCTGCTCGTGAAGCTGCAGAAAATGAAAAGGGAAGCGGCCTCCCTCGGCCTCAAGGAAAACTGAGCTTCCAAGGTCTCAAGACTAAAAGCCTGAAGACTGAAGACTCAGGTACTTTTCAACCGGGGGCCAGCTTTCCCGCCAACAGGAAGCGGCCTCCCGATTCATGCCACCTTTCTAGGAGCGCCGAGCAGTTCCGATGCTTCCACCGTAAAGACTCGCACGGTGGGCTGTCCCTGAAGCAGGTTCTCCACCAAATGAACCGACTGCGGAAAGATGTCACGATGATAGCGCTCGGCATCTTCTTTGGTTTTCCAAAAACTAATGCCAACGCCCGAATCGGCGGCCCCGAATAGAAGAACTTCGTCTGCGAATCCAGGTTGCTTCTTGGCTGTGGGCAAAATCTCCTTTTTCCAGATGGCAAGAAATTCCGCCTTCTTTCCCGGCTTAAAAGACCCCTCAATCAGTAAGCAATGCATAAGTAAAACTCCTCGCAAAATGTGAGTAGAACCAATGGGACGTTAGATGCCATTCCGAAACGCCGGGAGTGCCGGCGGGTCTTTGACGAGCCCTTAGACGAGCCTTGTTCTCAAACTCAGTTTTACGAAGAGACGGAGAGAAGGAAATCGGCTGGCCAAGGTTAGCTGGACCCAAGGTTAGCTGGCCAAAGACGAATAGACCATTTGAAAGAGCTCTCCGAACCGGGTATCTTCTTGCGCATGCAAATTCAAGGCAAAGTTGTGGTGGTTACCGGAGGAGCGAACGGAATTGGCCGTGCTCTATGCAAGGCATTCGCCGCCGAAGGCGCACGGGCCGTGGTGGTTGCCGACCTGGACGAAAAAGGCGCACAACAGGTGGCAGCGGAAATCAAAGGCGTAGCCATGCCGACAAACGTGGGTAAGGAAGCCGATGTGAAGCGGCTGGTGGAGAATACGACCGCGCAGTTCGGCAAGGTCGATATTTTTTGCTCGAATGCAGGCATCGCCACCCAAGGAGGCCCTGAAGCGCCGGACGTCGAATGGCAGCGCATCTGGGAGATCAACGTGATGGCGCACATCTATGCGTCGCGCGCGGTGCTGCCGCAGATGCTGGCCCGCAAAGAAGGCTACCTGGTGCAGACGGTCTCCGCTGCCGGATTGCTCATGCAGATCGGTTCGGCGCCGTATTCGGTCACCAAGCATGCCGCGATGAGTTTTGCGGAGTATCTGGCTGTGACCTACGGAGAGCAGGGCGTTAGGGTATCGGCGCTGTGTCCCCAGGGCGTTCGCACCAACATGCTGTTGAACGCCGAGTTTGGCGGAGGTGCTTTCCTCATGGAGGGAGCTTTGGAGCCGGAGCAAGTGGCTGGCGAAGTGATGAAGGCCATCGTCGAAGAGAGGTTCCTTATCTTGCCTCATCCGGAGGTTGCTAAATTCTTTCAGAACAAGGCCAACGACTATGAACGCTGGCTACGGGGCATGCGCAAGCTTCAGGCAAAGATGACGCCATTGAAGGCGAGCCAGTGAAAGCAAAGGCGAGCGTCGTGCAAACACGACCGATGCAAAAAAGAAGACGGATGCAACGCAAGGCTCAAGGAATGGTGAGGCTGCCACCACTCTATTTTTGGCATTTGGGACAGTAGTGCGTCCCTCGTCCTGCCACGACAATTTTCTTGATGCGGGTCTTGCAGACGAGGCAGGGCTGGCCTTCGCGTCCGTAGGCGCGGTGCTTGAGCTGAAAGAAACCTTCCTCCCCGTCGGCGTCGACGTAATCGGAAACCGACGATCCGCCAGCGGCAATCGCCTCCTTTAGAACTTGTTGCAGCCCGCGGTGCAGCTTGGCAAGTTCCTCCCGGGTAAGCGACGCGGAGCGGCGGAGCGGACGAACACCCGCGCGAAAAAGGCTCTCATCCGCATAGATGTTGCCGACGCCGTGTAGGAGTTTTTGATTGAGCAGCGATCCTTTGATCGGTGCGGTCCGTCCGTGAAAGAGCTTGCCAAAATCCTCCAGGCCGATGGAAAGCGGCTCGGAACCAGGCCCGGTAAAGGCCGTATTGCTTACCTCCAGCCGCCCAAAGCGCCGTGGATCGACAAACCTTAGCTCCCGGCCCGAATGCAGCTTGGCCACCAGGTGCGTGTGGGCGGCGGTTTCGGTATCCGCAGTCGCAACCAGCATCCGCCCCGTCATTCCAAGATGGACAATCCACTGGCGGCCAGTACCTTCATTCTTGCCTGCTTTATTTTTGCCGGCTTTCGAAGCGATAAGGTCGAAGACGATGTGCTTTCCCACGCGCCGGACCCGATCGACGCGCGAGCCCTCCAGCGTATTTGCAATTTCCGCAGCCGACGATTTGAGGGGCTCAGGCTTGTTGCCAATCCAGACCGACTCGATGCGGTCCCCGGACACACGCTTGTTCAATCCTCTGGCGATGGTTTCAACTTCAGGCAATTCGGGCATCGTTTCATTATTGCACCAGACATTATTTAGGCCAGGTATTTAGGCCAAGGTGTTCTTGTAACAGAGATATTGTTGAGGCAGAACCTATATTCGCCCAGCTTCAGAATTGATTTCACATTGATTTTTAGCGGATTTCGAAAAAAGCCGATTTTCTCAATCAAAATCAAGTGGAATGAATGGGCTATCCAATCAGGACCGGCCCGGAAAAAATGCCGGCCAACCGAAGGCAACCCTGGGCAGGGGCAGCTCTGAGCAGCAGTTTCCGACCTCCCTTCCGCGGCATCTAAACCAATAGTTGCCAATATTAGAGACCAGAAAAAGGGTCCAAGGGGGGACCATGAAGGTGCGTCTGCTTGAACAACCGCAGGGCGCCAACCGTAAGGGTGTAAGCGCCATGCGCCGAGCCGCGGACCGCGCGCGCGAAGAATGGGGCGATGCCGAACGCCGCATTCGCCAACGTATGCGAATCTATCCGCGGGAAACCAGAAAGCCCACAGTCGAACCAGAACCCGAGATGGAAGCCGATACAGTGGACCAAGGCATTCCAGCGGGCATCGGAGAACCGGAACCCAACCTGCGTAAACCAATCGTCTCCATTCATGGGAAAGATATAGACCAGGACGCAATGACCGGGACGTTCTCCGATTTGGCGGAATGACCAATGATCAATGATCAAATGACCAATGATCTAGGTGCGCTTTCATAAGTCCCGTTGCGCTTGTGGTTTATTTTCTTTTTTCCCGAGTTGAGAGCGGAACCACAGGCCTGCGAATAGGGATGATTGCGCCCTGGGTGGCATCGGCTTGCGCCTGGCCGGCGCGGGTCGTGACTTCCTGCTGGACGAAACGCACAAACTCCTGCATCTGGCGGTTCATCTCCTCCATGCGCTCGCGCATCTGCAGGATGATGGCGATCCCTGCGATGTTGACGCCCAGGTCACGGGCCAGCGAGAGGATGAATTCCAGACGCTGCAGATCTTCTTCCGTATAGAGGCGGGTATTGCCTTCCGTGCGCGATGGCTTCAGCAGGCCCTCCCGTTCATAAAGGCGCAAGGTCTGAGGATGGATTCCGTACATTTCCGCCACGGAAGAGATCATGTACGCGCCCTTGGATTTACGTTTTGCCGCCATCGTCAACTCCTCGACTTGGCATAGATGCAGTGGTCGTACCCGCGCCAGAAGACAATCTTCTCGCACATCAATCCGTTTTTTTCGGCAACCCGCCGCGATGCCAGGTTCTCAGGACGGATCATGGAAATCACCCGGTTCGCCCCAAGGCTGGTGAAAGCATATTTCATGCACGCAAGGGCGGCTTCGGTGGCGTACCCCTTTTTCCAAAGGTCGCGCCGCACATGGTAGCCAATTTCCAACTCTGTTCTATCTTCAATCGCCTGGTTGACGCAGCCACAGTCGCCAATCACTTCCCCAGAAGACTTGAGCGCCATTGCCCAGAGTCCGTAGCCATCGAGCGAGTACCGCTCGATATTCCGATGGATCCATAGCTTAACGCCATCGCTGTCAAAGGGAGCATCGTAAAACGACATCGTTTCCGGGTCGCCGATTACCGCCGCTAGGGCAGAGAAATCGTCGGGAACAAACTTGCGGAGAATCAACCGCTCCGTCTCAATAACGATGCCTTCGGCTTTCGGAGCGGCAGTCTTGCTTGCTTCGTGACTCCCAGCTGTACCTTCTACACCTTGGCCCATAGTTCCTCTCGCGGGTCTCCGGGCGTGAGTTTCTGCAGCTCCTGCCAAAGCTCGCGAGCTTTCAGGTCGCGAGCCTCCGGCACAACGATCTTGACTTCGACGATCTGGTCGCCCCGCACGCCTTCGTTCGTGGTGGAAGCCACGCCCTTCTCCCGCAGCCGTAGCTTCTGCCCGGTCTGAGTTCCGGGCGGCACCTTCAATTGGGAGCGCCCGTCGATGGTCGGCACTTCAATCTTGGCGCCCAGTGCCGCTTCCATGGCGCTTACAGGCACGCTCACATAGATATCGTCCGCATCGCGGCGGAATACCGGATGCTCTCCGATACGGATAATCGCATAAAGATCTCCGGCCTGTGCGCCATTGGTTCCGGCGTTGCCCTTACCTGCAAGACGGATGCGTTGGCCGTCACGCGTTCCTGGTTTGATACGGACTTCCAGAGGATCGTTGCGATGGACAACTCCCTCGCCGTGGCAGGATGGACATGTGTCCTGCGACTTTCCCGTTCCCTGGCACCGCGGGCATTGCAGATTAAACTTCATCCTGCCGCTGGTCTGAGCCACCGTGCCCTTGCCATGACATTCGGGGCACGTCTTTACCTGCCCGACTGCGCCTTTACCGCCGCACTGGGGGCAGGCATCGAGACGCTCAATGCTAAGCCGCACCACGGTTCCACGGATGGCATCCCAGAAGCCGATATCGACCTGATACTCAAGGTCCGAGCCGCGGGCTGGCCGGTGGTCTACCGCACCCTGGCGCGCGCCGGAACGGCCGAAGACGCTGGAAAAAATATCCTGAAACCCGCCCTGGCTCGCTCCGCCTCCACCTCCGGCAAAGTCGGAGAAATCGAACCCGTCAAAATCGAAAGGCACTCCCTCGCGCCTGCCGCCAGAGGACTCTCCTCCAGCACGGCTATAGGCTTCGGCTGCGGCCGGATCGATGTTGTCGGAATAAAAGCCTAGCTGGTCGTAAATCTTGCGCTTCTTGGGATCGCTCAGGACATCGTGCGCTTCCGAGATATCCTTGAAACGCTCTTCGGACTTCTTGTCGCCCGGATTGACGTCGGGATGGTACTTCCTGGCCAGCTTCCTGAAGGCTTTCCTGATCTCTTCGGTCGAGGCGCTTTTCTTGAGGCCCAGAGCGCCGTAATAGTCTTTTTGTTGTGTGGTCGCCATACTCAAACTGCAATCGAGAACTTACATGTGCAAATGTCTTGAAGCCGGCCGCGCTGCTCTCAGCGCCATGCCGCGTTTACGAGTTCGTAGGTATTTCCGTTGCGTGCCACGCAACCACCTGCCATTGTCCATTACGCCTGAGAAACGTGCCGGTGTTGCGAAAATAGGCGGTCTGGCGTCGGCCTTCGTTTTCATCGTCCATAACCATGCGGAAATTCACCACGGCCATGGTGTCGTATGCATGAACCGTAATATCTTCCGCCCGGTACGTGGCCTTGGAGCCGTTAGCCGCATGGACGCCGATGCTGTTCATGATCTCGGCCTTATCCATTCGGACGCCGGTCGAGCCCGTATAAATCACGTCGTCGGCAAAAAAACTTTCAAAGACCTGCTTGTCGCCCCTGGCCACGGCCGCGAGAAAATCCCTCAACATCATGAGGACGGACCTCATCGAGGTAACTTCGTTGCGGCTGCGAATCATAAGGGTGTCTCGAAAGACTGCCCTATTCTATCGCTTTAGCCCGCTCTTTTATCGCCTGGCTGCTCGGGCACGCGCGTCGATTGCCACGCTACCACCTGCCACTTTCCGTTGCGCTTGAGGAACGTTCCCGTATTGCGAAAATAGGCGGTTTCCTGCCGGCCATTCACGGTGTTGTGCATCACCAGCCGGAAGTTCACAATCGCCAGATGATCGTAGGGATGCACGGTAATATCGTCGGCTTCATAGGTGGCCTGCGGCTCGTTGGCGGCGCGCACGTCCACGTTTTTCATAATGCCGGCCTTATCGACCGTCACGCCCGCCGAGCGGGTGTAGATCACGTCGTCGGCAAAGAAATGATCGAAGACCTGCTTGTCGCTGCGCGGCACTGCAGCCAGAAAATCCCGCAGGAGCCTGGTTACCTGCTCGACCGTTTCGTTGGCGGTTTCCTTCGGTTCTCTTGCTTCTTGCGCTGTCTTCGCTTCTTTTGCCTGCTTGGCTGCCACTGCGGCGGAATCCTGCTGATTCCTTGCGGAGGCGGCAGAAGCCCAAAACGCCAGCAGCGCCATCGCCGTGCAAGCCTTGATTCGTCCTTTGGTGGCCCGCCTCATCGAGGCCGTCCATAACTGCCGGTCGCGATCATGCTGTGCCAACTTCCTGAATCAAAAACCTCGATTCGGGCTCATTCTTAGCCGCCTGCTTGATGAACTGCTGGGCCGCTTCCAGGGAAAACAACCCTGGCAGTGCCACCAAGTTCGCTACCTGGTTCAGGCTTTCTGCAATGCGAACCACGAGAAACTGTTTCACAATCTGCTCCTTTGCCCCAACTTGAATCGGGAAGGCGGCGCCGTTTCTAACCCTGACGCCGCCCCTCGACTGCAAAAAGGACTTCCTTTGAGAGCTGCTCTTGCATTCCTGCCTTAACTTTTACTCTTCGCTTTACTTCTATAGGTATGCCTTCCTGGTCTTACTTCTTGTCTTCGACGTCAACGTACTCGGCGTCGATTACACCTTCGTCCTTCTTTTCCTTGGCGGTTTGTTGGCCGCCATCGGCGGACGGCGCTGCTCCGGGCGCCGCGCCCTGTGCCTTGTACATGGCCTCCGCAAGCTTGTGCGAAGCCTGCGTGAGCCGCTCGAGCGCAGAGTTCATGACCGTGGCATCGTTGCTCTCCAGGGCCTTCTTGGCGTCTGCCAGAGCGGACTCTACTTCGCCCTTTTCAGTTGCCGAGATCTTGTCGCCATGCTCCTTCACCATCTTTTCGACGTTATAGACCATGCCGTCCAACTGGTTGTGCGCCTCGATGCTTTCCCGTTTCGCTTTGTCCTCAGCCGCGTTGGCCTCGGCATCCTTGGCCATGCGCTCGACTTCCTCTTTGCTCAAACCGGAGGACGAGGTGATCGTAATCTTCTGGTCCTTGCCCGTCGCCAGATCTTTCGCTGCGACATTCAGGATGCCATTGGCGTCGATATCGAACGTGACCTCGATCTGCGGTATGCCGCGAGGTGCCGGTGGGATTCCCGTAAGGTGGAACTTGCCCAAAGTCCGGTTGTCCTGGGCCATGGGGCGCTCACCCTGCAACACGTGCACCTCCACCGAAGTCTGGTTGTCCGCCGCCGTCGAGAACTTCTCGCTCTTCCGCGTGGGGATCGTCGTGTTCCGCGCGATCATGGTCGTCGCTACTCCACCCAGAGTCTCAATCGACAGCGTGAGAGGGGTCACATCCAAAAGGAGCAGATCCTTCACATCACCGGAAAGCACGCCTGCTTGGAGCGCAGCGCCCACCGCTACCACCTCGTCAGGGTTCACACCACGATGAGGATCTCGGCCGAACATCTCTTTCACCAATTGCTGAATGCGCGGCATGCGCGTCTGTCCGCCTACCAGCACCACTTCATCAATGTCCTTCAGTTCCACCCCGGCGTCTTTCATCGCAGCTTTGCACGGCCCGGTAGAGCGCTGAATAATGTCTTCCACCATCTGTTCCAACTTCGCCCTGGTCAACTTCTTCACCAGGTGCTTGGGGCCGCTGGCGTCCGCGGTAATGAACGGAAGGTTGATTTCGCTTTCCATAGTGGTGGAAAGCTCGATCTTGGCTTTTTCCGCCGCATCGCGCAGGCGCTGCAGGGCCATCTCGTTGCCTTTGCCGCGCAGGTCGAGGCCCTCTTCCTTTTTGAACTCCTCTACGAGCCAATCCACGATCCGTTGATCGATGTTGTCGCCGCCCAAGTGGGTATCGCCATTGGTCGACTTCACTTCAACCACGCCTTCACCTACTTCGAGGATCGAGATGTCGAAGGTGCCGCCGCCGAAGTCGTAGACCGCGATGGTCTCGTCTTTTTTCTTATCTAAACCGTAGGCCAGTGCCGCCGCCGTGGGCTCGTTCACAATGCGCTTTACCTCGAGACCGGCGATCTTGCCGGCGTCTTTCGTGGCCTGCCGCTGCGCGTCGTTGAAATAAGCGGGAACGGTGATGACCGCTTCGGTCACCGCTTGGCCGAGATAGTCTTCCGCGGCTTTCTTCAGCTTCTGCAGAATCATGGCGGAAACCTGGGGAGGCGTAAATTCTTCGCCTTGCGCCACAACCGCCACGTGATCGCCTTGACGGACGACCTTATATGGGACCATCTTCATTTCAGAATTAACTTCTTCAAAGCGGCGTCCCATAAACCGCTTGATCGAATAGATCGTGTTTTCCGGATTGGTAACCGCCTGGCGCTTTGCCACCTGGCCTACCAAACGCTCCCCGGATTTGGTGAAAGCTACGACCGATGGTGTGGTTCGGCCGCCCTCTTCGTTCGCTATGACCTTAGGCTCACCGCCCTCCATAACGGCCACTACCGAGTTGGTCGTGCCCAGGTCGATTCCAATAATTTTTCCCATGGCTCCAAAAGCCTCCCTGCCGAAATATAAGTGCCGTTGAAAAAAGCCTACAATACCTTTACAGCAACCCTATTATCAGAATTGAGTTACTTATTGTCAAGTTGTTAGATGATCGACACAAGCTATTGATTCACAATCGGTTATTTGGGTTCCACGATCTAGTTAAGTGACTGAAAAATAGGGATCTTCCTGCGTATGATTACGATTAGATTATGGGAGATGCCCAAAAATCGTGTGTCTTGGAATCCTAAGAAGGTCCCTTCTTTTGCGACCAAAGCACACCATTCAGGGTCAGGGAGGGCGTTCGTAATTCGATCGATCCCTGCCGGAACCTTTAAGACGAATGTTCGTATACTTTGGGAACTGTCTACGTCGTCTTTTACCGTGGTTTTTTTACGAAGCGTTGAATGATCCACTGCCGCAACGTGACCAAGAAGTTTCGCGATTTCACCGCTCTCGACGACGTGTCGTTTGAGGTGCCGGCTGGTATCTCCGCCCTGATTGGGCCCAATGGAGCGGGTAAATCCACTCTGTTGAAAATCCTGACCGGCCTGATATCGCCCGATACCGGGGAGGTGCGAATCGGCGGGTTGGATATTTCTTCCCAATCGATCGAGATTCGGCGGATCATCGGCGTGGTGCCCGAAGACCTTGGGCTCTTCGATTCGTTGACCATTCGGGAACATCTGGAAATGACCGGCCCAATCTACGGCCTCACCAAGCCACAGACGCGCGAGCGCATGAACGACCTTTTGCTGATGCTGGGGCTTGACCATGCTCGCGATACCTTTCTAAACCAATGCTCCTACGGAATGCGGAAAAAGACCGCTCTTGCCATGGCGATCCTGCACGCTCCGCGTGTGCTTTTCCTCGATGAGCCTTTTGAGGGGCTCGATCCTGTGGTGTCCAAGACCGTGCAGAACCTGCTGCTCGATGCGGCGAAGCAGGGCGCCACAATTTTCCTGGTTTCGCATACGCTCTCGATCGTTGAACAGATTGCAAAAGAGATTATGCTGATCCGTGGCGGGCGCATCGTCTGGACCTCATCGCAAGACGACGGCCGGCGTCCGCTCGAAGATCTCTATTTTGAATTAGTTGAATCGCAACATCTGGAGCCCCTCCGTTGGTTGCACTTGCGGCAGTCCTAAAGGCCCTCACGCAAGCGGTCAAGCGAGACCTCGCCACACTCCGGTCCATTGGACTGAACAATTTCTTTTTCTTTGGCGTCCTTCTGGTTTATAGCTCTCTGGCTGGGGGCCGCAGGCCTTTGGCGGCCATTCCATTTCTGGTTTTGATCGGCCTGGTGATGCTGCTGCCCATGTCCTCCGACCCGTTGGGGAAGATTCCAGCAAGCAGGTTTTCCCTCTGGCCTCTTACGGGTCGTCAAAGGCTCTTACTGCGCATCGCAAGCCTGGGGTTGAATCCGGTCTTCTGGCTGGCCTTGCCGCTCCTTGCCCTTCTGGTCCGTGAGCCTGTGAGCGCTTTCTTGTTGCTTGCCACCATCGCCGGGTCACAATGTATTTCCAGCGTATCGGCCCGTTCTTTGCGCCTCTCGCCGCGCATGAATCCGCTGCTCTACCTGCCTTCACTCCCTGGCCGGTTTGGCGGCATGGTGCGCCATAACCTCCGGCAGATCGTCAGCGTGCTGGATTTTTATGTGGCGCTTGTCTTGAGCGTGGGCGCGAGCGCCTACCGATGGCTGAGTCCGCAGCCTGAACCCCGCGCGTTTCTGGCGCTCTCCATGGTGGTGGCGCTATCGTTGAGCACTTATACCCAGTGCTTCTTTGGCTTGGACTCCGGCGGATTCTCCCGCTACCGTCTAATGCCCCTACGAGGCTGGCAGATCCTACTAACGAAGGACACGGCGTACTTCCTCGTTCTGCTGGTGCTCGTTCTGCCGATCGGGCCTGGTCCCGGCCTGACGTTTGGACTTGTGTCGGTCGTATTGGGGCGATACCCTGCGCTGGCCGTCAGAACCAGGCAGTACCGGTGGCGCTTTACCAGCGGCGATGGCCGCTTTGGAATCTCACAAATGATTGCGGGAGCTGCGCTCGGCGTGGCTGAATATGAGTTTGGCGCGTGGGTGCTGGCAGCCGTGGTCTGTGTGTATGTGGCTGCGCTGTATATTGCAGGCCGATATTGGGATGAAGCGATTTAAAACGGGAAGTCGGCTAGAGAAGAAGCGGTATGAAGAAAAGCCACAAGCAAAAGATAGCGTCGCACATTCGGTCCGCGCGACGCGGCGGAGATACGTGTCGTGCCTGTTTTCTATTTGGTGCTAGTCTCTGGTTTCTTCCAGTAGGCCCTGCTCTAATTTTTCCTGGCAGCTGATGCAGTTGCGCGTCCACGGAACGGCTTCCAGCCGTTTGGGATTGATCTCGTTGCCGCAGTTGACGCACTCTCCAAATCCGCCCTCGCGGATACGTGTGAGCGCGCTCTCCACCATTTGCAGGAGCTGTCTGTCGTTATTGCTCTGGGAAAAGAGAAATTCTTTGGTGTAGGAACTGGCGGCGCGGTCCGCGATGTCCTGAGCGGTTTCCTGGTCTGCAATCCGCCCATCTTCCTCTGTGCGGCTTACCGTCTTTCGCAAGCTCTCCTGGCGTTCTTCAAGCCGCTTCTTGAATGCTTCCAGCTTCTTCTTGTCCATGTTCTTCGACAAAGGATTGATTTTAGTTGCCATGCATTTTCACCGTCAAACAGATTAAAACGTAAACATAGGATGCAGATCGCCGGATGCGGGATCAAAATATTTGTAAGCTGCCTTTCCCGAATTTGAGTCTGCGCCGTGAGATGTGGGCCCTGATGAAAAGGTGGCTAATTAGGATCGATTGGCGTCAACAGGAAGATTACGGCAGGTAGGCTAGGATCTGGGGCACTACAAGAGAAGCTCAATGGTGGCTGGGTGAGGGCCGTGCGGGCTTGCCTCTGGAGGCCGCTCCCGCAGCCCCCAGTTTGCTAAGCCGGTCTTTTGCCTGAAGCGCTTCTGGGCTCTTTGGATACCGCAGGATGAGGCTCCGTAATTCCTGCACGCCTGCGTCGCGCTGTCCAAGTTCAAGTAGTGCGTATCCCTTCTTCAAGCGGGCGGCCGCTTCCTTGTTTCCTCCCGGAAACTGGTCGAGCACCCGGTTGTAATCGGTGACAGCGTTCGAGAAATTGCCTTTCCGGTAGTCGACTTCACCGATATAAAACTGAGCATTTCCCGCCAGGTCGGTATTGCCATAGAACTGAAGATACTGCGCAAATTCTTGCGATGCGAGATCGTTTTTCCCGGCGTTGTAGTCGCCGAGCGCGCTCTGATAGAGGACATCGGGCGGTGGCGCCTGGTTCTGGGCTGTGCTTGGATTGGTTGCTCCTCCCGGCGCTGCACCTGGTTGGGCGGTAGCCGGTGCGGTAATGTTCTGCTGCATCGTCTGCACGGCGTCAAGCTGAGTGCTGATCTTCGCGAGCCGTGCCTTCAGCTCATCCACTGCATCGTGAAGTGCCTGCACTTGCCCGGAAAGCTGATCGACCTTGCCCGAGGAGTCGTTGTTCTGTTGCGAAAGCACTTTCTGCAGGCTTTCCATGGTGGTGCCGATCTTGTTGACGTTGTCGGTCTGCTGGGTCATCAGATCTTTCATGACGCCCATGCGCTCATCGAACGATTGCTGCATTCGCGCCATGTTGTCTTGAAGCAGTTGGACCTGGGTTTGTAGCTGGATAAGCTGCTCTTTCGTGCCGGCAAAAACCGGAACGGCGAACAAGGTCACGAGGCTGGAGGCGAGCAGTGTGAGAAAAATTGGCTTCTTCATAACAAATAGACTCTTTAGATGCAGAATAGCCGTTGGGATTTGGCTTTGTCCATCGAACAAACGCTGGATGGGCCAGGGAGCCCATCCAGCATTCGGTTGGCTTAGTGCTGGAGTAAGGACGGGGTCGCGTTGCGATTGCGCTGCCAGCAATCTTCGTTGGCATCGGTGCAGACCGGTTTTTCCTTGCCGTAGCTGATGGTCTTGATCTGGTTGGCATTGGCGCCCGCCTGAACAAGAGCGTCTTTCGCGGCTTTGGCACGGTTCTCGCCCAAGGTCAGGTTGTACTCGGTGGAACCGCGTTCATCGCAGTTTCCGGCGATCTGTACAACCCAGTTCGGATGCTGGGCGATGACCTGTCCTGCATGAGCAAGGGATTGCTGAGCATCCGCCCGCAGATCGTACTTGTCATAATCGAATAAAACGGCGTGAATGTTTTGATCGAAGACGTCCTGGTCGCCAGGGGGTGGAGGCGTCGGAGCAGGCGTTGGAGTCGGCGTCGGAGTTGGTACCGAAACGTTCACGGTCGCCGAAGCTTCCTGCGTTCCGCCCTTGCCGGTGGCCGACAGGCGATAAGTCGTGGTCGAAGTGGGTGAAACACTTTGCGAGCCGTTGGCGCTCACCTTGCCTATACCATCAATGTTCACATCGTCGGCGTTCGAGGTGCTCCAGGTCAAGGTTGAAGATTGGCCGCGGTCGATGTTAGCGGGATTTGCGGAAAGCGTAGCGGTTACGGGTTGCGGTGGCGGTGTCGGCGGTGGCGTTGGTGGCTGTTTCTTCTTGCAGCCGCCCAGCAGCGCCATTAAGGCCGCAGTGCCCAGGATGAGTAGCCAACTTCTCTTGCGATGATTCACCTCTAGTCCTCCAAATGTTTCAGTCATACGCGCGAAAATTAAACACAAAAATCTGTTATTTGTAGCTCCAGTTGGGCTGTGAATTTCTTCCTTCACGGGTGAGCTGCTGCTGGTGAGTGCCGTCCGCCAGCATCGACCATATCTGCTCCGATCCCGAACGGCTTGATTGGTACACAATATGCCGTCCATCTGGGGACCAGGAGGGGAAGTCGTTTCTTCCGGCATCGTGCGTCAATTGTACAAAATATCGTGATGCGATATCCATGACGTAGATGTCCTGCCCGCCCAGTACTCCCGGCCCGTAGTGGCGCGTCCAGGCCAGCGCCATGGTCAGTCCGTTCGGGGCCCAAGAAGGAGAAACCGCATATCCTTCCGTCGTGAGTTGCTGCACGTTGCTGCCGTCGGCATCCATCATGTAGATCTGCGGCAGGCCGTTGTGGCCGCTCACCCACGCAATCTGGCTGTTGGTCTTGGGATTCCATACCGGGGAAACGTCGGGGCCTTTAAAAATTGACAGCCGCTTCGCCCCGCTTCCGGAGGCGTCCGCCACAAAGATGTCCGGATCGCCTGTTCCCATGGAGGAAGAAAACGACAGCCGCGCTCCATCCGATGACCACGAAGGAGAATAGTTGTTGCCCCCGAAACGCGGGAAGCCCACCATGCGGCCGAGTTCGGTCGAATAGAGCAGGATCTGCCACGAATCCTTGGTAAGCCCGCTGAACGCTAGCCGTGAATTGTCGGGTGAGATACGCGGCGAAAGAGCGATCGAATTCAGGTGCGTCACCTGCTGCTGATTTGCGCCGTCATAATCCATCGACCAGATTTCCTTGTGTCCGCCGCGGGTGCTCACAAAATAGATTTTGGTTTCCGCTACCCCCGCCACGCCTCCGCCCAGCCGCGCAATGATCTCATCCGCAAAGCGGTGCGCAATCAACCGCGTATTGTCGGTCGTGGCGTCTTCCAGATATTGCTTGCCAAGAATTTGGGGCGTGCCGGAATTTTTTACGTCGTACAGCCAGCCCTGCACCGTGACCTTCCCGTTGGCAACGCCCAAATTACCGAATGCCAGCATGGAGGCATTCGGTGGCGGATTTCCCCAGGTATCGGACTTCAGCTCATTGGGCAGTCCCGGCGCCGCCAGTGGATAGAAGCTCTTGGATACCATCTCAAAGATGCCGGCGTTATCCAGGTCGTTCCACAGTGTTTGATTGAAAACCGAATTGAGCGGAGATGTTTGAGGATCGTTGGTTCCCGCCTTGAAATCGGGAACGGCCAGGCGCACTTTTTCGACACCCTTGTTAATGCCGGTCTTGATCTGGTCTTGGCTGGGAGAAGCGCCCGCCAGCGATCCGATCAAGATCACTACGAGAATGAAAGCCGTCTTTACAACTCTTGACATTTTAAAATCCGCCTACCTTCTTGCAGTTCCTGGTGGTATCGTCTCGCGAAGGATTGTAACGCTTTGCTAGTTGCAACCGAATGAAGGTTTCATATCTTGGTACAACATTGGAATCCGTGCGGCTGACTGCTTGCCGCGGTGCGTGATGGTTCGGTCTTTATGCGGGACGGTCGCCAATAGAAAAATCTGCAGGCAGGTTTTCCCGCACGCTTCAACCTATGGCAAAGCCTTGGTTGTTGGCTTGTCTATCTATGATAATCAAACCAGAATTCGACTGATACTTTGCTTCCCGAGTATCCATCTGGTAAACGCCCAAAGGTATCAATGCGCTGGATGGCCCTGGTCGCAGACTGATCGAGCGAAGGTATATTGCTGCTCTCCATCAGGCGTACATTGTCGGGGGTGCCGTCCTTGCGAATATCGAATTGCAAGTACACCCTTCTGGGCTCTGCCGATGAACTAACTTCGTACTCGAACCAGTTCTCCGCTACCTTGCGCCGCACCGCGTCGACGTAATAAGGAAAGCGGCTGCCAAAATCGCCGCCCTGCACGCTGAATCCGCCCTTTGCATGGGCCGCGCTGAAAACGCCGTAAGGACCGCTGACCGGGCCGCCTTGGCCAAAGGGAACTGTATTGCTCGGCGTAGGAGTTGGCGTTGGTATCGGACGCGGACGGACGTCGGCGGTCGCAGTCGTGTGGGTGGGTTCGATCTTGCGTTTTACGGTTTTATCCGGAATGGGAATCGCAGTCGTGTCTTCCTCGACCTTTTTCTGTGGAGTCGATTCGGCAGTGCCTTTCGAATCGTTCGCCACAATGTTTTGCGTCTGGGTCTGGGCAGGCGGCAGCGGGATGCTGCTGATGAGATTGGCGCTCACCGCGTCGCCGCTGCTGGTTCCGCCCCAGTTCTCGCCCGGCTGTCCTTTCCAGATTCCAACCACAATGAGGGCCGTGGCCAGCAAGACGTGCAGGCCCGCTGAAAGGAGCAGTGGCCCCCTCCAACTCTCCCGCTCATTGAACAGGTCAGCTTGCATGAACTTTGTGTGGACTCCGCTGTTTTCTTACTTCTTGCCCGTCTGGATTGGTTCGGTAACGATGCTTACATTACTGATGCCAGCGCCCTTGATCGCGCTCATCACGGTGGCAAAGGCCCCGAAAGCTACGTTCTCATCGGCGCGCACATAAACGGATTGGCCCTGCGGATCGTGGATCTTTTCTTTGATCTTATCGCCGATGTTGTTGATGTTGACTGCTTCATTGCCCAGGTACACGTTCTGGTTGCGCGTGATGGTGATCACGAGCCGCTCTTCGGAAATCTGCTTCACCAGTTGCGTCTTGGGCACCGAGACTTCAATGCCCGATTGCAATACCGGCGCGGTCACCATGAAGATGATCAGAAGCACGAGCACCACGTCGACCAGCGGTGTCACGTTGATTTCGGAGAGCGAAGTCTGCGTGCGCCCTGTGGCGTTGGTAAAAGCCATTACCGCAACTCCATGGATGCGACCGAGGCCGTCGTGCGCTCCAGGGTGTTCAGCAGTTCAAGGGAGAAATCGTCCATGCGCGCCCCGAACTCACGCATCACGTGCGTGAACTGGTTGTAGGCGACCACTGCGGGAATCGCGGCGAACAGGCCGGCGGCCGTGGTGATCAGCGCCTCGGAAATGCCAGGGGCTACAGCCCGCAGGGTTGCGGCATTGGCCGCACCCAGTCCATGGAATGCGTCGATGATGCCCCACACCGTTCCAAAGAGTCCGATAAAGGGAGCCACCGCGCCCGTCGTGGCAAGCCACGGTAGTCGGCGTTCCAGTCGAGAAAGCTCTTCCGAGGAGGCGATTTGTGTTGCGCGCTGCGCGGCCACCACGTTCTGCCCGCGGCGAAACTCCTGGAATCCGCCTTCGAACACCGGCACCAGGGGGCTGGGCCGGAATTGCTCCGACACCGCCATCACATCTTGAAGACGTTGCGCTTTGCGGAACGCCCGCAAGAATCGCCCGCTCTGCACTCTTGCGCGCCGTAGCGACGTCCACTTGGAGAGAATAATGGACCACGAGAAAACGCTGAATATCAGGAGGACGAGAAGGACTCCCTTGGCAACTAGTCCAGTGTTGCCGATCAGATCAACGATCTCTCCGCCCACGAACAGGTTTAGAAGAACAATCTTAATCATCATTGCACATTAACAGCTCTTCACTTTATCTTGAAACCTAACATCACGCTCCGCATACGTCAATTGCGGTTGCCAGCGAAGTTAAGGCTTTGTTAAGCGCTTCAACAACACCGTCTTTGGCTGTTTCCCTTTTCCACTTCGTCGGCTGGCTGTGTCGAATGAATTGCTCCAATCCTTTATGCTAGACTTCGCTCAATTTTGGTTAAGGATGAGAAGCCCCGGTGTTGCGCGAACTGCATGTCGAAAACTATGCGGTGATTGATAGTCTGGCGGTTGAGTTCGCCCCTGGATTGAACCTGCTCACCGGCGAAACCGGCGCTGGAAAATCCATCCTGATCGATGCCCTGGCGCTCATGCTGGGCGATAAAGCTTCTGCGGAAATGGTGCGCCATGGCGCCGATAAAGCCCTGGTCAGCGCGGTCTTTGAGTCCGAAAGCGCGGCCAACGCCATCCTGGAAGCCAACGGAATTGAGCCGGAAGACAGCCAGGTCATCGTAAAGCGCGAGATCTCCGCTTCGGGCAAAGGGCGCGTCTTCGTCAACAATCAGCCGGCGACCGTGGCGCTTTTGCGCCAGCTTGCCCCGATCCTGGCATCGGTTCATGCGCAGAATGAAACCATTCTCGCCTTTGATGCGCCTGCGCGTCTGGCTCTGCTCGATTCCTCGGCCTTGATCCACACCCAGCACGACGAACTGGCTCAAAAATACCGCGAATGGAATTCCATCCGGCAGCGGCTTGCGGAACTGGAGCGGGATGAGCAGGACAGGCTGCGGATGGTCGATCTTTGGCGTTTTCAGAAGCAGGAAATCGAATCGGCGGAATTGCTGCCCGGAGAAGATCAGAAGCTCGAGGCAGAAAAGCGTGTGCTTGGCAATGCCGAAAAGCTTTATGCGGCAGCCATGGCCGCTTACGATCTCTTGTACGACTCCGAGACCTCCGTAGCTGTGAATCTTTCGGGCGCCAGAAAGCACTTGGAAGATTTGGCGCGGTTTGATCCGAAATTTCAGGAATCGGTGGCCTCTCTCCAGAGCGCCAAGGTAGCCATTGAAGATGCGGGCGCAACCGTGCGCGATTTTGCCGAAAAGATCAACGCCTCCCCGGAGCGCTTGGCGGAAGTCGAAGATCGTCTGGCCCTTTTTGATCGGTTGAAGCGCAAATACGGCGCTACCGTCGATGAAATGATCGCTTTCGGCCAGGAAGTGGCGCGCAAACTGGATGAGGTCGAAAACCGTGACGAGGTTGTGCTTGGCCTGAAAAAGCAGTTGGCTGCGGCTGGCGAAGGTTACCTTGCCGCCGCCAGGGCATTATCAAAAAAACGGTATGCCGGCGCCAAAGAGCTGCAGAAAGCCGTGGAGACGCAAATCAACGAACTGGCCATGAAGTCGCAGTTCAGGATCGAGGTCTCCGGTTCCGACGCACAGGAAAATTGGACTGCCTCTGGTTTCGATAGCGTCGCCTATCTCATCGCCACCAATCCTGGCGAGCCGCTCAAGCCCGTAGAGCAGATTGCTTCCGGAGGCGAGCTTTCCCGCGTGATGCTGGCGCTTAAGGCCACCATCGAGGGCGCAAAGAAGAG
This sequence comes from Candidatus Angelobacter sp., assembly GCA_035295685.1. GTDB lineage: Bacteria > Acidobacteriota > Terriglobia > Terriglobales > Acidobacteriaceae > Angelobacter. Next base: position 168,657 of record DATGIO010000043.1, on the reverse strand, counting down.
CAAGAGCAGCGTGCAGCGAACCCTCGTCTTCGACGAAATCGACACCGGCATCGGCGGGCGTGCCGCCGATGCAGTAGGGAAGAAACTCAAAGCGCTCTCGAAGGGCAATCAGGTTCTCTGCATCACGCATCTTCCGCAAATCGCCTCCTTTGCCGACCATCACTACCTCATCGAGAAAAAAGAAGCATCGGGCCGTTCCAAGACCTTGGTTCGCCTCCTGGCTGCGGATGAAAGAACCGAAGAGATTGCCCGCATGCTGAGCGGTGCAAAACTGACCGAAACCTCTCGCCAGCACGCCGAACAGCTTCTGAAGGCCAACGCCTGAGTGGCGGGTGTCGACCGGTTAAAACCGCACGATAAGAGACAGTTAAAAACGACGAATGTGGTCATTACAGTTCACTTTTTTCGCATTTCACTCCAAGACCCAAAAATGATGTCTTAAGCGTGTTTCCCTCATATACTAGGCCCGTTTAAAACTGTCGATTTGGGTCTGGGCAACGCCGTACTCCATCCCGCCTGAAAAAAAAACTCCCTGCCTTGGGAATGTTTTTTGAATCGTTTTAAAAGCCAAGCTGATCTTGATAGAGGCGATCTCCAATTAAAGGATGGGGTAAACCGGAATGCAGGCAGGCTTGCCTCAGTAGAACGTGTTCCAGAGCTGTACCGAGTCGCAGCACCTCCGGCTTGATCGTGCGGCTTGATCGTGGAAGACGGAAGCTAAAGCCCGCAACGTCAATGCGTTGGCTTGACTCTCGTTGGTCTTAACTGTTTAACTTAGCATTAACGTTGCGGCGTGAGCAGGTATAATCGATAAATTACAATGACTACGCCAGATACCAAGACCTTACTACTCTTAAAGCCCCGTGGCTTCTGTGCCGGGGTGGTGCGGGCCATTGATATCGTTCGGATTGCCCTGGATGCCTTCGGCCCTCCGATCTACGTCCGCAAAGAAATCGTCCACAACCGTTATGTTGTAGAAGAGCTGAAGGCCAAAGGAGCCATTTTCGTCGACGAAGTCGACGAGGTGCCGGACGGCCAGCGCCTGATTTACAGTGCGCATGGCGTTTCTCCGACAGTCCGTGAAGCCAGCAAGCTCCACAATCTTCGGGTGATTGATGCCACCTGTCCCCTTGTGACCAAGGTGCATGTGGAAGCGGTGAAATACGCCAAGGGCGGCTACAGCATCATCTTGATTGGTCATCGTGATCACGATGAAGTGATCGGGACCATGGGAGAGGCCCCTGAGGTCACGCAAGTCGTGGGTAGTGTTGAAGAGGCCGAGAGGCTGGAAGTCCCCGATCCCACCCGTATTTCATACATCACGCAGACCACTCTTAGTCTCGATGAGACCGAAGATATTATCGCGGCCCTGCGGAAGAAGTTTCCCAAGATCGAAGGGCCGCACGCACAAGACATTTGTTATGCCACCCAAAATCGCCAGACCGCGGTGAAAGAGGTGGCTGACCAGGCCGACCTGCTACTGGTGGTTGGGTCTGAAAACAGTTCTAACTCCAATCGTCTGGTGGAAGTCTCCACCAATCTTGGCACGCCCTCTTACTTGATCGACACCGCGGCGGATATCAAGCCTGAATGGCTCAACGGAGTCCAGAACGTTGCGCTGACCGCCGGGGCCTCCGCTCCTGAAGTACTGGTGGAGCAGGCCGTTGAGTTTCTCAAGGATAAGGGTTTCGTGCGGATTCGGGAAATCGAGGTCATGCCGGAAAACGTGCGCTTTGGCCTGCCTCCTGAAATCGTGGAAGCGATTGAGGCGGCTCCGGCAGTGGCTGTGGAGTAGTCATGAGCAAGAAGTTCGGTGGGCATCGCACGCAGATGCTTTTCGGAAAGATCGATGATATGCAGGGGCTTGTTTCCGCCGGGATCGAGGCGGCGCGGAACTTTCTCTTCTCGCAGCAGCATGAAGATGGTTATTGGTGTGGCGAACTGGAAGCCGATACCACCCTGGAATCGGACTACATCGCAATCCACACGCTTCTGGGTACGGGGAATCGCCGCCGGATGGAGCAGGCTATTCCTGAGATCCTTCGTCACCAGAATGGAGATGGCGGCTGGCCTATTTTTCATGGTGGGCCCTCGAATATCAATGCCTCGGTGAAGGCGTATTTTGCCCTGAAGTTGATGGGCTACAAACCCGATCATCCGGTGTTGGCGCATGCGCGCGAATGTATTCTCGGCATGGGTGGCGTCACCGAGTGCAATACCTTCACCAAGATCTATCTCTGCTATCTCGGTCAGTATGACTGGGAGGCCGTGCCTGCAGTTCCACCGGAAATCGTCCTGTTTCCGAACTGGTTCTGGTTCAATCTCTACGAAATCTCCTCGTGGTCGCGCGCGATTCTAGTGCCGCTCTCGATCGCGTACGCGAAAAAGCCTTTCAAGAAAGTTCCGCCGGAGATGGGGATCGATGAGTTGTTCATCGGAGGCCGCCACGGGAAGCATCTCCATTTGAAATGGAGCTCCAAAAAAATCTCCTGGCGCAACTTCTTCCTGGTGCTAAACCGCATGACGCATTTTTATGAGCGTCTGCACATTCGTCCGCTGCGCAAGCCGGCCTTGAAAAAAGCCGAGCGCTGGATGTTGGAGCGGTTCGAGATGTCCGATGGGCTGGGCGCGATTTATCCTGCCATCCTCAATTCCATCGTTGCCCTGCGCTGCCTGGGCTATTCGGCGGACGACCCGCAGGTCATTCGCGCGCTCGATGAGTTCGAGAAACTTGGCATCGAGGAGTCGGGTATACCGGATCACTCGGAACCGACCTTCCGCATGCAGCCCTGCATGTCCCCCGTTTGGGACACCGCTTATGCGGTTTTCGCTCTAGGTGAAAGTGGCGTTTCGCGCAACGATCCACGGCTCATTAAGGCAGCCGACTGGTTATTGAGCAAAGAAGTCAGGCAGAAGGGCGATTGGGCCGTTAAAGTTCGCAACGTGCAGCCAGGCGGCTGGTACTTTGAGTTCAACAACGAGTTTTATCCCGACGTGGACGATTCAGCCATGGTTCTGCTTGGGTTGGATAAAGTCGATAACCCGCGCGAGCGCTATCAGCATCAGGTTGCCACGCGTGCTATCGACTGGATCTTCGCCATGCAGTGCAAGAACGGCGGGTGGGCTTCTTTTGATCGCGACAATACGCGAATGGTCTTCCAGCACATTCCCTTTGCCGATCACAACGCCATGCTCGATCCCCCGACCGTGGACATTACCGGCCGCGTGCTGGAGATGCTGGCGGGCTACGGCTATACCAAGGATGATGCTCGCGTTGCCAAAGCGATCAAGTTCATTCTGAGCGAGCAGGAAACCGATGGCTCCTGGTTTGGCCGCTGGGGCGTCAACTACATTTATGGGACGATGCAGGTGCTTCGCGGTCTCCAAGCCATCGGCGTCGATAACCATGAGCCCTATGTGCAGCAGGCGGTCGAATGGCTCCGCATGGTGCAGAACCCCGACGGTGGATGGGGCGAAACCTGCGGATCGTATGACGATCCTGCGACGCGCGGTGTTGGGCCAAGTACTCCTTCCCAGACTGCGTGGGCGATTATGGGCTTGCTGGCCGGCGGAGACACACGGAGCGAGTCGGTTCAGCGTGGCATTCTTTACGTGCTGGAGACTCAGAGGCCCGATGGCCGCTGGGACGAACAGCATTACACCGGCACGGGCTTTCCGCGCGTGTTTTATCTGGCATACCACCTCTATCGCGACTACTTCCCGCTGATTGCGCTTTCTACGTATTCACGGGAGTTTTCCACGCTTTACAAAGAAGGCGGGGTCGGCTACGCCAGAGGCTAAAAACAAGGCAGGGGAGTTAGTTTCCCCGATGCCTTGGATCGGCATTGAACCAAATTGCAAATTCTAGTGAGGAGAACGGGAGCAGAAAGATTGCTTGAATGGATCGGCGCTGGTTCGTGATCCACGGGCAGGTTGGACCCGGTTCTTGGAGGAAATCTTGGCGGTACCCATTTCGCAAATGTGGACGGTTGCAAGTTACGTTCTGGGCCAAAGGGCTGCGGGGCGTAAACGTTATCCGTTGGTGCTCATGCTGGAGCCGCTGTTTCGCTGCAATCTTGCCTGCGCAGGCTGCGGCAAGATCCAGTATCCCGCACATATTCTGAAGAAACAGCTCACTCCCGAGGAATGCTTCCGTGCGGTGGATGAATGCGGCGCGCCGATGGTGAGCATTCCCGGCGGCGAACCCCTCATGCATCCTCAGATTGCGGAGATTGTCGAGGGCTTGGTCGCAAGGCGCAAGTACATCTATCTCTGCACCAACGCGCTCCTGTTGAAGGAAAAAATCGACCTGTTCCGCCCCAGCAAATACCTCACGTTTTCGGTTCACGTGGATGGGCAGCGGGAGCATCATGATTTCTCGGTGTGCCGCGAGGGTGGTTACGAGATTGCCATTGATGGCATGAAAGAAGCTCTCCGGCGCGGATTCCGTGTCACCACCAATACAACACTCTTCGATGGCGCCGATCCCAGCAGCGTACGCGCCTTTTTCGATGAGATGATGACTCTTGGTGTGGAGGGCATGATGCTCTCACCGGGATATTCCTACGAGAAGGCTCCGGATCAGCAGCATTTTCTCGGACGTGCGCGCACCCGCCGCCTGTTCCGCGCCATTCTCTCGAATCGTAATCCTAAGTGGAGATTCAATCTTTCTCCGCTGTTTCTGGAATTTCTCATGGGCAAGCGGGATTATCACTGCACGCCCTGGGGCATGCCTACCTACAATATCTTTGGCTGGCAGAAGCCGTGCTACCTCTTGCAGGACGGCTACGCGGATACCTTTGCTGAATTGATGGCATCGACTGAGTGGCATAACTACGGCACCGAGAGCAATCCAAAATGTGCGAACTGCATGGTGCATAGCGGTTATGAGGCTTCTGCCGTGAATGACACCTTTGGATCGCTGGCGGGATTTTTGGCAACAGTGCGGGCTACGCTCTTTTCCAGCTACAAGGACGAAGGCGCTCTTAAATTGTTGAATGAGGAAGCGCGTCCCGTGCACAGCTTTAATCCGCTGGTTCAAATTGATGCCCAGGAGGGCCAGTCCGCCGCCAGAATGGAGGAAACAACCGCATGAGCGAATCTCAAGTGAGCCAAGCCGAGCACGCCAAGCCAGCAGCCGGCCCGGACGTGCTGGAAGTAGCGCCTGGAACCCGGCATGAGAAGCTCGAAGGATGGATTCCCGATCTCGCCACTGACGATGAGGTGCGCTCGGCGCTGGAAAAGGCCTTTGATTATCGCGGCGACGTCACCATTACCCGCAGGGACGGTTCCAAAATCGAGGGATACATCTTCGATCGCCGCTCCGGCGCGACGTTGGCCAACTCCGTGGTGCGGATCTTCCGAAAAGACAGCGATGAAAAAGTCTCGATTCAGTATTCCGATATTGCCGCGCTGGCCTTTTCTGGACGCGATACAGCCGCCGGTAAAAGTTGGGAAGCCTGGGTTCGAAAGTATTGGGAAAAGAAGCAAAAGGGAGAACGTAACATCGCAATCGATCCCGAGAATCTTGGTTGAGCGTCGGGCAATCAGACGAAACGGGCCGTACGAACCTCAAAACGAACATCGCGGGTGCGGGCTCTGCAAAAAATGAGGTCTGCTGCAGGCTGGCGGACTGAAATCTTAAGGGAGCGGCAGGGCGAGCGGAACGGCTACTGAATCCATGAAAGCTTTTATTACTGGGGCCACCGGATTTGTAGGCAGCCATGTGGCGCAACTTCTTAATGCGCAGGGTGCGGACTTGCGTCTGCTGGTGCGTCCTTCCAGCCGAGTTGAGAATCTCGCTGGCCTCAAAGGGGAGCGGGTAACTGGAGATCTACGGGACGCCCAATCGCTCAAGAAGGCCATGGCGGGCTGCGAATGTGTGTTTCATGTGGCGGCCGATTATCGTTTGTGGGTGCGCGATCCGGAGCAGATGTATCTCTCCAACGTGGAAGGTACGCGAACCATCATCCGGACCGCTCAGGAATGTGGCGTTCGCCGCGTTGTTTACACCAGTTCGGTAGCCACGATGGGGTTTCTCGCGAGCGGGGCGATTGCCGATGAAAACTCGCCTGTCTCGGTCAAGGATATGGTTGGTCATTACAAGCGTTCCAAGTTCATGGCCGAGCAAGTGGCATTGGAGGCGGGGCGCAATGGGGCCAACGTGGTGGTGGTGAATCCAACCACTCCGGTCGGTGAGCAGGACATCAAGCCCACACCTACGGGGCGAATTATTCTCGACTTCTTGCGGAGAAAATTCCCAGCCTACGTGGACACTGGCCTGAATCTGGCTGACGTTAAGGAAGTTGCTCGCGGCCATTTGCTTGCTCTGGATAGAGCAGTACCAGGAGAGCGCTATATTTTGGGCGGCGAGAATCTCACGCTGAAGCAAATTCTCGACAAGCTCGCCGGTCTGACCGGCTTTCCCTCACCTAACGCCAAAGTCCCGCACAGTGTAGCTCTGGGCTTTGCGGTTTTCGACCAGTTCATTACGGGTTATCTGTTCGGAAAAGAGCCTCGCGCTACCGTCGATGCTGTGCGCATGGGCCGCAAGAAAATGTTTGCTTCGTCCGCAAAGGCCGAACGAGAGCTTGGCTACAGTGTCGTGCCAGTGGAATTTGCGTTGCGCCGGGCGATCGACTGGTTTCAGAGGAATGGTTATGTTGGCGTGTCGGGCAAGGCGGAGCCTGTAAGTGCATGAGTATCACGGTGATCATTGCCGCGATGCACCGCGAGTTGCAGCCTTTCGTGCAGGGATGGAATCAGGTGTCTTTGGAATACAAGGGGCACAAATTCCAGGGTTTTGAAACGAACCGAGCGCCTGGCGAAAAGCTGGTGGCGGTTGTAAGCGGCATGGGTTGTGAATTGGCGCGGTTAGCTGCGAAAGCCGCGGTCGGCAGCTACAAGCCGCGGGTGTTGGCATCGGTTGGGCTGGCTGGTGCGTTGATGCCAAGTTTGAAGGTTGGGAACGTGATAACTCCCAATGTGATTATCAACGGCGCAACCGGCGAGCAATATCGTTGCGCTTTTGGCCAAGGGGTTGTTGTCGGCGGCGGCATTATCGTTAGTGCCGGTGACGTGGCCGGCCTCGAAGCCAAACAGGCATTGGTAAAACGTTTTCATGCTCTAGCGGTCGATATGGAGGCTGCCGGAGTAGCCGAAGTGGCGGACCAGGAACAGATTTTTTTCCGCTGCGTGAAGGTGATTTCCGACGAGGCTGGTTTTGCTATGCCGCCGATGGGCGACTTTGTGAACGATCGAGGCGAGTTTCAAACCGGGCGGTTTCTCGGTTGGGCCGGAGTACGGCCCGCGGTTTGGCCTACCGTTCTGGAACTCGGCAGAAATAGCCGGCGGGCGGTGAGGGCCCTGTGCGACTGGTTGAAGAAGGATGGTTTTGAGGATGTCGCATCCGGTCCTGTGGTTAAGTTGCAGCCTGTATGATGGCAAAGGCTCGTGGATGGGCCGGGGTAAAAAGAGAAATTGTAGGAAAACGTGCGAGAAGGAAGGAAAGTTCGATAGGGTCCAAAAACTACGAATGTTACATGCGACCAAAGTCGAAGAAGGATTGGAACAACTGGTAGTTCCCCAGTTCATGCGGGCGGCGGTGTATCGCGGCAAGCAGGATGTGCGCCTGGAGACCGTTCCTGTTCCCGAGATCGGCCCCGGCGAGCTTTTGGTACGGCTGCACACCTGCGGAATTTGCGGAACCGATTTAAAGAAAATCTCCACTGGCTCCCATTCGGCTCCGCGTATCTTCGGACATGAGATGGCTGGCCAGGTAGTAGCCACAGGCGATGGGGTCGCGAACTTTAAAATTGGCGACCGGGTGATGGTCTTCCACCACATTCCCTGCAGGGAGTGTTACTACTGTCGGCACAAAGTATTTGCGCAATGCCCTGTATATAAGAAAGTGGGAGCGACGGCTGGCTTTGAGCCTAGTGGCGGCGGCTTTGCGGAATACATCCGCGTGATGGATTGGATCGTGCGGCAGGGAGTCGTCCGGATTCCGGACGATGTTTCTTATGAGCAGGCCTCTTTTGTTGAGCCCGTAAATACCTGCATGAAAGGGATTGAATCGCTCAATCTTCTCCCCGGTGAAACCGTACTGATCATCGGCCAAGGCTCCATCGGAATCATGCTGGCGCTGCTCGCAAAACGAAAGGGTGCAGCGGTGGTAACTTCCGATTTGTGGCCGCAGCGTCTTAAAATGAGTAGTACTTTCGGGCTTGAACACAACGTAGATGCCTCCTGTGAAGATCCGGCTGCAAGAGTCAAAGAATTGACGGGCGGGCGCGGCGCGGATGCCGTAATCCTGGCCGTTGCGGGAAATAGTTTGATTCGTCCCGCGCTGGATGCTGCCCGTCCCGGTGGACGGATCATGTTGTTCGCCCAGACCCAGCGCAGCGAAGTTTCGATTGATCCAGCGGCAATTTGCGTGGATGAAAAGACTCTCTTGGGCTCGTACAGCGCTTCCGTGGATTTGCAGGAAGAAAATGTACGGCTGGTCTTCAGCGGAGAGATTGATTTTGCTCGATTGATTACCCACAGGTTTCCGTTGGAACAGGCGGTACAAGCCCTGGATCTTGCCGGAAGCCCTAGGCCGGAATCAATGAAGGTCGTAATTCAACCCGGATTGGAGCGAGAATAGGGCCAGTGAAAAAACACATGACAGCGGCCGTCCTCTATGGCAAAGAGGACGTGAAAATTGAAAAAGTTCCCATACCTCCCCTCGATGCGGGAGAAGTGCTGGTCAAAGTCAACGTAGCTCTTACCTGTGGCACTGACCTCAAGGTTTTTCAACGCGGTTATCACGCTCGTATGATTGTGCCCCCGGCCCTGTTTGGACACGAACTGGCAGGCGTGATCGAGGAAGTGGGTCCGGGCGTTCGTGATTTTCGCAAAGGGATGCGTGTCGTTGCGCTGAATTCTGCGCCCTGCGGCTCTTGCTTTTACTGCCTGAAGCACCAGGAAAATTTGTGCGAAGACCTGCTCTTCAACAACGGCGCTTATGCCGAGTACATCCGTATTCCCCGGCGTATTGTCGATGTCAACATGCTTGCCCTGCCGGATGACGTAAGTTTTGAAGCGGCGGCCATGACCGAACCGCTGGCCTGCGCCTTGCGCGGCTTGCAGGAGACGGGTGTGGGCATTGGCGACACTGCCACGGTGATTGGCGCGGGTCCGCTAGGCCTGATGTTGATGCAGGTAGCCAAACTTGTAGGCGCCAAGGTGCTCGCCGTAGTGAAGAGGGAAGAACAGGTTGGCGCGGCTCGCCGTTTCGGCGCGGATGAAGTGATCAACCTCAACAAGACCAAAGATCCGGTGAACGGTATCGTGAAAGCCACCGAAGGTCGCGGTTCCGACGTTGTGATTGAAGCCGTCGGGCGTCCTCAGGCGTGGCAGTGGGCCGTGGACATGGTTCGACCGGGCGGCGTTGTAAACTTCTTTGGCGGCTGCGCCACCGGCACAAAGGTTGAGTTGGATACGAGCCGGCTGCACTACTCGGAGATCAGCCTTAAAGCCACGTTCCATCACACGCCCGAAACCGTGCGCAGCGCTTTCGCTTTGATTGCTGAAAAGAAAATTAAGAGCACCGACTACGTAACCGGAGAGGCTCCACTTTCCAAATTGAAGCAGGTGCTGCAACAGATGCTGGACCGCGGCAGCCAGATCAAGACCGCCATCATTCCCGGGCATTAATTTTGTAGGCAAGCAATAATATTGGAATTTGTTAACTCTAAACTTGGCGTCGCTTTCAGGAAAGCTCTAGGATCGGGGCGTCGCCAAGAAAATCTTGAATGGTAAATGCTTGTGTCCCCCACAAACGTTCATGCACTTGGCTGGGATATGTTGCCGGAATCGTATCGCATTCCGGAATCGGCGCCCACGCTAGCCGAAGCCCAGCGCTACTGTGAAAAGTTGGCCAAGAGCCATTACGAAAATTTTTCTGTAGCCTCCTGGTTTCTGCCCACCCGGCTGCGGCAGCACTTTTACAACGTTTATGCGTATTGCCGTATTTCCGACGATCTCGGCGATGAGGTGGGTAATCCGCAGCAGTCCTTGCAGTTGCTCGACCAATGGGAGGCGGAGCTAAACGCTTGCTATCAGGGAAGTCCCCACCATCCGGTTTTCGTGGCTCTGGCGGAAACCGTCCGCCTGTTCTCGATTCCGCAGCATGAGTTTTCCGACTTGCTGGTGGCCTTTCGCCGCGACCAGTCGATCGTGCGGTTTGAATCGTTCGAAGATGTATTGAGTTATTGCCATTATTCCGCCAACCCCGTTGGCCATCTGGTCTTATATCTCTGCGGATATAACGATGCCGAACGGCAGAAACTTTCCGACTTTACTTGCACCGCTCTGCAACTCGCCAATTTCTGGCAGGATGTAGTTCCTGACTATGGCAAAGGCCGCGTCTATCTTCCGTTGGAAGATCTGCGGCGCTACGGCGTGTCCGAAAGTCAGATATCCCAGCGTACCTCTACACCGCAGTTCATCGAGTTAATGAAGTTTCAGGTGCAGCGTGCGCGGGAATGGTTCGAACGCGGCCTTCCACTGATTGGCATGGTGAGCCGGGAACTGGCCATCGATCTTGAATTATTCAGCCGGGGAGGGCAGGAAATTCTCAACGCTATCGAACAACAGGGCTTCGACGTCTTGCGGCAGAGGCCGGTAATTTCCAAGCCGCGCAAACTGTGGTTGGTGTTGCGGGCCGCGGCGGGAAAGCTCCTGTGAATCAGCAGTTGGTTCACGCCTACGCCGTTTGCCGGGGAATTGCCCGGCGTTCAGCCAAGAATTTCTATTACGGTTTTCTCGTTCTGCCTTCGGAAAAACGGAATGCTTTCTGCGCAGTATACGCTTTTATGCGCCATGCGGACGACATCTCCGACGATCCCGCGGTGGATGTTGCGCGAAAAAAGGTGAAACTGGAGGAATGGCTGGATGCGGCGCGCGCGGTTTTCTCCGGCCAATCGACCGATGATCCGGTCTTGCTGGCTTTGGCCGATGCGCAGCAACGTTTCAAGATCCCTGTCGACCTTTTTGAAAAGCTTGTCTATGGAACAAGCCTCGACCTTGAATTCCACGCAAACTCTGAGTCTCCTGCTTTTGTCTGTCGCACGTTCGACGAGCTGAAGAACTACTGTTACTTTGTGGCATCGGTGGTGGGCCTGGTATGTATCCGGATTTTCGGCTATGAGGATTCCAAGGCGGAGCTTCTAGCCGAAGATTGCGGATTGGCCTTTCAGTTGACGAACATTATCCGCGACGTAAAGGAAGATGCCGGCCTTGGCCGGGTTTATCTGCCGGAAGAGGATCTCGCCCGCTTTGGATTTTCGCTCGGTCAGCTTTCCTCTCAAAATCTGAATGGCGCTTCAAACGCGCCCGTGTTGAAGCCGGTATTGGAGTTCGAGGCAGACCGGGCAAGGCGCTACTATGCCTCGGCCCAATGGCTCATGGAGTTGATCGAAGAAGATAGCCGCCCTGCGCTTTGGGTTCTGGTGGAAATTTATAGTCGCTTGCTGAAAAAAATCGCCGAGCGCGATTATGATGTCCTTACGGAGCGGGTCCAGCTCAGTCTTTTCGAAAAGCTGAAGGTGCTTTCCCGGGGCTTCCTTTTGCGTCTTGCATGAACCCGCATCATTCCAAATTCAGTAAAGGATTACGCTTTGGGGCATAACCGGCCATTTCGAGCCTATGTGGATGTCCTAATTTTCTTTCCATGGCGTCAACTGTAGCTACCGTAGCCATCGTTGGCGGTGGTTTGGCCGGGCTTGCTGCGGGATGCGCTCTCTCCGACGCCGGATTTCGTGTCACGCTCATGGAGCGCCGTCCTTTCGTTGGCGGACGAGCCTCGTCTTACGAGCATCCAGGAACCGGCGAGGTGGTCGATAACTGCCAGCACGTCCTCCTTGGCTGTTGCACCAACCTCATTCGTTTTTACGAACAGCTTGGAATCGCCAATGATGTCGAGTGGTTCGAGCGCCTGACGTTTGTCGAACCGGGCGGGCGTGCAAGCACTCTTGTGCCAACCTTCCTTCCCGCGCCCATGCATAGCATGCCGTCGTTTTTCGCCACCAAATCCCTTTCTGCCGGGGACAAGCTCGCTATTTCACGGGCTCTCATGTCCATCATGATGCTGGGGGACCACACGCCTGACTCGTCACAGGATTTTCTTGACTGGCTGCGCAAGCACGGGCAAACGGAGCGGGCCATCGAACGGTTCTGGAAGGTGATTCTGGTCAGCGCGCTGAATGAAGATTTGGATCGTATCTCCGTTCGCTACGCTGTGCAGGTCTTCCGCGAATCGTTCCTGAAGTCCGCCGAGGCGGGAAAAATGGGTGTGCCTCGTGTTCCTCTTTCCGATCTGTACGGCAACGCAGCTGAGCATATCCGCGAGGCCGGTGGAGAAGTGCTGCTGCGCACCTCCGCCACATCATTCCAGGCAGATAGCGACGGCGTGAGCATCGGTCTGAACCAGGGGCATCGGCAATTCGATTACGCGATTCTTGCAGTACCCTTCCAGCTTGCAGCCGGCTTGTTGCCGGAAAACGCGGTGGCCCAACCTCTGCGTAATGAGCTTAGCCGGTTCGACTCCTCTCCAATTACCGGCATTCATCTTTGGTTTGATCGCGTGATCACCGAACTACCGCACGCAGTTTTGCTGGATCGCACCATACAGTGGATGTTTCAAAAGTCGAAGTTTCTACAGGCGCGAGAGGCCAAAGCGGGAGACTCCGGCAGAGACAGTGGCAGCTATATCGAACTGGTGGTGAGCGCCTCTCGCAGCCTGGTTGAAAAATCGCGCCAGGAAGTGCTGGACATAGCCCTCGCCGAGTTGGCTGAATTTTTCCCAAGAGTTGCGGAAGCGAGATTGGTGAAAGCCGCTGTCATCAAAGAGATCTATGCGACCTATTCGGTTGTGCCGGGACTGGACCAGCACCGGCCTGGCGCAAGAACCGCTTGGCCCCGCTTATTTTTAGCCGGGGACTGGACCGCCACCGGATGGCCGGCAACGATGGAGGGAGCCGTTCGCAGCGGTTATCTGGCGGCGGAAGCACTTGCAGAATCGTGTGGAAGACCGCAAACGTTTCTGGCCCCCGATTTACCCTCAAAGGGATTGATGCGCCTCTTCCGCTGAAGGAATCGCCATTGATCTTCAAACTGACCGCTTCGTATGCCTTCAAACAAAAACGGCGTCGCCATGAGCCATGGCTATGGCGTGCTATCCTGCCTTGAGTTTCTGATTCCCCCGGAGGTTATTTGTGAGCATTAGCGCAACCTTTCTCCCTGAGTTCGACCAGGAAATGGCCAACACCCGCAAAATTCTTGAAAGAGTGCCCGAAGATAAGTTCGGCTGGAAACCGCACGCAAAATCCATGGAACTTGGCCGCCTTGCTGGCCACATAGCGCAGCTTCCCGAATGGGCTGTGAATACAATGGCGAAGACCTCACTCGACCTGACCCCAGCCGATGGCTCATCCTCCTTTAAGCCCTTTCATCCAACCTCGCAGAAGGAACTCGTCGAGGGGTTCGATAAGTATGTGAAGGCAGGCCGGGATGCTATCGCCGCAGGTACCGACGAGGCGTATCACCAAGTTTGGTCATTGATCTACAAGGGGCATACCGTTCTTTCGATGCCTCGCGTCGCTGTCATTCGCACGGTCGTCATGAACCACATCATCCATCACCGGGGACAGTTAGGGGTCTACCTCCGCCTGAACGATGTTGCTGTGCCCGGCATGTACGGTCCTTCCGCCGACGATCCTGTCAATTTTTAGTGAAATTTTTAAGATTGGAAGATTGGAAGCTTGGAAGGCTCGCGCCCCTGGCTTTTGGAGCAAGAAGTTCCTGAGTGGGATAAAGGCCCGCTCAGGAATGCCTAAACGTTTCAGCATGAAGTGTCAGCGGAAATCAAGATCGCTGCGCGCAGCTTCTCCGCTGGTTTTCGATCAAAAGAAAGGCCGTACCAGAGCCATGCAACAACACCCCAGTCATGCTGAAAACGCTATGAAGTAACGCGATTGTAAAATCACAAAACTCCTTTAGAATCTTCATTATCCTTCCCTTTATACTGTTTGAGTACCCTTATGTCCCCGCCACCGGCCTCGCTGGTTTCGCAGCGTTACAAAATCCGTATCAAGACCTTGCCCGCACTTAAGAGCCGTGAAATGTGGCGTTATTTCGGGCCGGCGTTTGTAGCGAGCGTCGCCTATATAGACCCGGGCAATTTTGCAACCAATATTGAAGGGGGTACGCGCTTCGGTTATTCGCTTCTATGGGTGTTGCTGTGGTCCAACATCATGGCGATTCTCATCCAGTATCTTTCGGCCAAACTGGGAATCGCCACTGGCAAGACTCTGCCGCAGAATTGTAGGGCCCATTTTTCCCGCCCAGTGAATTTCGGTCTGTGGATAGCCGCCGAAATCTCGGCGATAGCCACCGACCTCGCCGAGTTTCTGGGAGCGGCACTCGGGTTCTATCTGCTGTTTGGATGGAATATGTTCGCCTCGGCTTTGGTGACCGCAGTGCTTGTTTTCCTCATGCTGGCGGTGGAGCTGTACGGATTCCGGCGTTTGGAACAGCTTGTGATGGTGTTTGTATTTCTCATCGCTGGTTGCTACGCCGTTGAAATATTCAAGGTTCACCCAAATTGGGGCAGCGTGGCTTACCATATCGCGGTTCCCGAGATCGGCTCGCATAGCATTTATATCGCTGTCGGAATGCTGGGGGCCACCGTAATGCCCCATGTAATCTATCTTCACTCGGCTTTGGTGCAGGCTCGCGCCAAAGAGGACTCTTTCCATTGCCCCACGAGCCAATTGATACGAAAATTCAAGCATCTGCACTACGAACTCGTCGACGTGCTTGTGGCCATGAACGGCGCCTGGCTCATTAATTCCGCCATGATTGTGATGGCCGCCGCTTTCTATCAAAGCGGGCAAATGGTTGGCTCGATCGAACAGGCGCATCTCACGCTAAAGCCGCTGCTAGGAGGCTTCTCCGCAACCGCGTTCGCGCTCGCCCTGCTGTTTTCCGGGCTGTCTTCATCCACGGTCGGCACCATGGCCGGGCAGGTCATCATTGAAGGGTTTCTGGAAATCAAATTCAGTGTTTTCCTGCGCCGCCTGATTACCGTCGTTCCCGCTCTAGTGGTCATCGGCATGAAACTCGATCCATTGCGGATTTTGATACTATCTCAGGTTGCGCTGAGCTTCACGCTCCCATTTGCGCTGGCGCCGCTGATCTTACTCACACGCCGCGTGTCGATCATGGGGGACCTGGTAAACAGCCGCCGGACAAACACTCTGGCTTACCTGGTTGCCGGAATCATCATTGCCCTGAATTTTCTCCTGCTTTATCAAAAGTTTGGGGGTGAGTTCTAGGGATGAGTTCTTAAGAGTTGGCATCGGCAACGGGTTCTGCCTGAAACCGGCACAACGGAATTTAATACGCTGGGGTTTGGAATCATGAATACATTTGGCAGTCGCTCAAAACTTGTCGTCGGAAACCAGACTTACGAGATTTACCGCCTGGATGCTGTTGCTCGACAGTGCACGTCGGTTGAGCGCCTCCCATATTCGCTCAGAATCCTTCTGGAAAACCTGCTGCGCACGGAAAATGGCCGCAGTGTCACTGGCGAAGATATTCGCTTCCTGGCCGAGTGGCAGCCCCGCGCCATTCCCGACAAAGAGATTGCATTTACGCCCGCCCGCGTACTGATGCAGGACTTCACTGGGGTTCCAGCGGTGGTGGACCTCGCCGCCATGCGCGATGCCATGCACAAGATGGGTGGCGATCCAAAGTTGATCAATCCTCTGCAGCCCGCCGAACTTGTAATTGACCATTCGGTGCAAGTGGATGAATTTGCCAGCAGCAATGCTCTTCACGCCAACGCTCTTTTGGAGTTCGAGCGCAACCGCGAGCGCTACATCTTTCTGCGCTGGGGACAATCGGCTTTCGACAATTTCAAAGTTGTGCCGCCGGACATGGGCATTGTTCATCAAGTCAATCTTGAATATCTCGCCCGCGTTGTTTTCTCAGAGAAGCAGAACGGAACGCTGGTTGCCTATCCGGACACTTTGGTTGGAACCGATTCCCACACCACCATGATCAATGGTCTTGGCGTTCTGGGCTGGGGTGTTGGTGGTATCGAGGCCGAGGCAGCCATGCTGGGCCAACCAGTCTCCATGCTGCTGCCGCAGGTGGTCGGCTTTAAGTTGAAAGGAGAGCTGCGAGAAGGCTCCACGGCCACCGACCTTGTGCTGACCGTGACCGAAATGCTTCGCAAACTGGGCGTCGTAGGCAAATTTGTCGAGTTCTTCGGTCCTGGCCTGGCCTCGCTTCCTCTGGCGGATCGCGCCACCATCGCCAACATGGCTCCTGAATATGGCGCCACCTGCGGCATCTTTCCGGTGGACGAAACCTCGCTGCGTTACATGCGCATGACCGGCCGGCCTGCGGACCTGGTGGCACTGGTGGAGGCATATTGCAAAGAGCAGGGGCTCTTCCACACGGAGAAAACTCCAGAGGCAACCTACAGCGAATTGATCGAACTCGATCTGAGCACCGTGGAACCAAGCGTCGCGGGTCCGCGCCGTCCGCAGGATCGCGTGCCCCTATCGCGCGCGAAGGCTTCCTTTGAAGAGTCGCTGCCTTCGTTGGTCGGCCCCAGGGCTACGAAAGACGCCAAGAACACCGCTCCCAAGCAGGTTGCTCGTTTCGAGGGAGAGGGCGGTAGTGCCGTGGCAACAGCCGTGGCGGTGCATCCCGAGGCAGAAGTTGCGGACGATACGTTTGAAAAACTGCACGATGGCTCAGTGGTGATCGCTGCAATTACAAGCTGCACCAACACCTCGAATCCCTCGGTGATGATTGCGGCCGGTATTCTCGCGAAAAAGGCCGTGGAAAGAGGCTTGCAGCGTAAGCCTTGGGTTAAGACATCATTGGCTCCTGGCTCGCGGGTGGTTACGGAATACTACAAACGGGCCGGACTCACTCCATATCTTGAAGCGTTGGGCTTCCACACGGTGGGATACGGATGCACCACTTGTATCGGAAACTCCGGGCCGTTGCCCCAGGATGTTTCCTACGCAATCAGCGAGCGCGATCTGGTTGTGGCCTCCGTGCTCTCCGGGAACCGGAATTTTGAGGGGCGCATTAATTCCGAAGTGCGTGCCAATTATCTGATGTCGCCGCCCCTCGTGGTTGCCTATGCTTTGGCGGGAAGCGTGGATCGCGATATCACCACCGATCCAATTGGCAAAGACAAGGGCGGGAAGCCGGTTTATCTGCGCGACATCTGGCCTACTCAAAAGGAAGTGGAAGACGCCGTCAACGGCGCCATCGACTCCAGCATGTTTTCCGGAAACTACGCCACGATTTTTGATGGTGATGAACAGTGGAAGCACCTCAATGTGCCGAAGGGCGAAACGTACGGCTGGGCAGACTCCACCTATATCAAGCGCGCTCCGTATTTTGACGATATGCCGGTCCAGCCCACCGCGGTACAAGACATTAAAGCGGCGCGCATCCTGGCGAAACTTGGCCATAGCGTGACCACCGACCATATCTCGCCCGCAGGTTCCATCAAGGTCAGCAGCCCAGCCGGCAAATATCTGCAGGAACATGGCGTGCAGCCGAAGGATTTCAATTCGTATGGGTCGCGCCGCGGAAACCACGAAGTCATGGTGCGGGGCACCTTTGCCAACGTGCGCCTGCGCAACCGACTGGTGCCCGAATCCGAGGGTGGCATCACGCGGCATTTTCCGAGTGGAGAAGTTATGTCAATCTTCGATGCCTCGGTAAAATATAAGGGTGAGGGTGTTCCTCTCATCATCCTGGCGGGCAAGGAATACGGATCGGGTTCGTCGCGTGACTGGGCTGCCAAGGGGCCGAACCTTCTGGGTGTGAAAGCCGTGATCGCGGAGAGCTACGAGCGCATTCACCGGTCGAATCTCGTGGGAATGGGAATTCTGCCGCTGCAATTTTTGCCGGAAGAAGATGCCGATACCCTTGGTCTTAAGGGCGACGAAGTCTATGAAATCATTGGCCTTCCGAAGCTGCTGGAGAGCAAGTTCAGTGGGGGACGCCAAATCAAAGTTCGGGCTACCGCCTCTGCCGGATCGGTGATAGCATTCGATGCCATCGTCCGTATTGATACTCCGCAGGAGATCCTGTATTACGAGCACGGCGGGATTCTGCAATACGTGTTACGGCAACTTCTGGCAAGCAAGGCACGGCCAAATGGCCATGCGACTGTGTAAGCGATTAGGTGGGCTGTTAGGCTAAAGGCATGAGCTACGAAGCGATACTGCTGGTTTCTTTTGGGGGACCGGAATCCAACGAAGAGGTGCTGCCCTTCCTGCGCAATGTGCTGCGGGGGCGGAATGTTCCTGAGCAACGCATGATGGAGGTTGCGGAGCATTACTACCACTTTGGAGGGCGCAGCCCCATCAACCAGCAGAATCGCGACCTGATTGCCGCACTCAATCTGGAGTTGGAGCAGCGCGGCCCCCGGTTGCCCATCTATTGGGGAAATCGCAACTGGCATCCGTTCTTGGCCGACACTATGCGAAAGATGGAGCAAGATGGCGTGCGACGCGCCTTGGCATTTGTAACCTCGGCCTATAGCTCCTATTCCAGTTGCCGCCAGTATCGGGAAAACATCGTGGCCGCCCAGGCGGAAGTGGGGCCGGGAGCTCCGCAAATCGATAAGTTGCGGGTCTTCTATAACCACCCCGGTTACATTGGAGCAACGGTACAGCGCGTGGAAGATGCGCTATCCAAGCTGGCTCCCTCGGTCCGCGATCACGCTCATCTGGTCTACACCGCCCACAGCATTCCTATGTCTATGTCGCAAACTTGCGACTATGTTGCCCAGCTTCAGGAGGCCAGCCGGTTGGTAGGCGAGGCATTGAAGCGTCCGGACGGTCGCCTGGTGTTTCAAAGCCGGAGCGGTCCGCCCTCACAGCCATGGCTTGAGCCGGATATATTGGAATACCTCCGTGCCCTGCACCGCGAGAATCGTCCGTCAGCCGTGGTCGTTGTTCCCATTGGATTTACCTCCGATCACATGGAGGTCCTCTACGATCTCGATACCGAAGCCAAAGCGTTATGCGATGAGCTGGAAATGCCCATGGTGCGCGCCGGCACAGTCGGCACCCATCCCTTGTTGATCGGTATGGTTCGCGACTTGATCGCGGAACGGATTCAGCAGGACGTGGCTCGTCTCTCCCTCGGCTCTGCTGGTCCCAGCCATGACGTTTGTCCCCCGGATTGTTGTCCGGCGGCGCAACGTCCGGCAGCCGCGCCTCAGCTTTCCCGTCTCCAGGTAGCCCCGCAAAATTAAACCTCCGGCTCCTTCACAAAACACCTTTTCAGCAGCATAATGATCTTTTAACCAGTTCTTAACGTTCATCTCAATGGAGCCTCGGCCTTTCTTGACCAATCGCAACTGAAAAACTTGAGCATTTTCTAGAGATCATCTTGGTCGCAGGTCGGCTCCTTTTTGACCAAAGGAGGCACCTTGAAGGTTTACGAAGGTAAGGACATCCGCAATCTGGTCGTTGTCGGTCACTCTCACTCCGGAAAAACGTCTTTGGTCTCCGCCATGCTATTTACAGCAGGCGCCACTCCCAAACTAGGCCGCGTGGATGACGGTTCGACTGTCACCGATTCCGACGAAGAAGAAATCGCTCGTCAAATGACCATCTCCACCAGCATTGCCTCCGTTGAGTGGCATAACACCAAGATCAACCTGCTCGATACTCCAGGTTTTACCATGTTCGCCCACGAAGCCAAGATTGCCATGACGGCCTCCGATGCAGCCGTTGTGGTGGTCGATGGAGTCTCGGGCGTTGAGGTTGTAACCGAAAAGGTCTGGCAATACGCCGAAGAGATCGAACTGCCCAGGGTCATCGCGGTGAGCCGCATGGACCGTGAGCGAGCCAATTACCAAATGGCGCTCGAAAGTCTGCAAAACGCTTTCGGGCGGCAAGTGATCCCCGTTCAACTCCCGATCGGTTCTGAGAAGAATCTCAAGGGTGTCGTGGACTTGGTAACCATGAAGTCCTATACCTATGAAATGGGCGGCAGCGGTAAGGGCAAAGAAGGCCCCATACCGGCAGATATGGAGGGAGCCTGCAAGGAAGCTCATGAAAGATTGGTGGAGATCATCGCCGAAGGCAAGGATGAACTCATGCAGGAATTCTTCGACACGGGTACGATCCCTGAGGAGCACCTGATTCCAGCCCTCCATGAGGCCATTCGAGAAGACAAAATCTTCCCTGTGATCTTTACGTCGGGCCTTGGAAACATCGGCACCGATCATCTATTGGACTTCGTCGTCGATTACTGCCCCTCGGCGTTGGAGCATCGCGCAGTTCATGCCGCCCCGGAGCCTGCAGGAAATGGCCATTCCGCGGAGCGTAAAGTCACAGATGCCGCGCCTTCGTCGATTTATGTGTTCAAAACCGCTAACGATCCCTTTGCCGGCCGCATCAGCTACTTCAAGGTTTTTTCGGGCGTGGTGAAGAACGACGCCACACTGCAGAACTTTACCCACAGCACCTCTGAAAAGCTTGCTCATCTCTCGATACCTCAAGGCAAGAACCTCGCTCCGATTCCGGAACTCCATGCCGGAGATATTGGAGCGATCGCCAAGCTAAGAGACACGGTCACCGGGGACACCCTGGGAGACAAAGCCAGTCCCATTCAATATCCTTCGGTCGATCTCCCCGAGCCTGCAATCACCTTTGCCATCGAGCCTAAGTCGCGTAACGATGAAGACAAGCTCTCGAGCGGTTTGCACAAGCTCATGGAAGAAGACTCCATGATTCGTTTTTATCGCGATGAGCAGACAAAAGAGTTTCTGATCGCAGGCACGGGCCAGCAACATATCGAGGTGATCGTCTCCAAACTGAAGCGCCGTTATCACACCGAGGTCATTCTGAAAGCCCCGAAAGTGCCATACCGGGAAACGGTGCGGGGCAAAGCTGACGTGCAGGGTCGTCACAAAAAGCAGAGCGGCGGTCACGGACAATATGGAGACTGCAAGATCAAGCTTGAACCTTTGGAGCGTGGCAAGCAGTTCGAGTTCGTGAACGATATCTTCGGCGGCGCCATCCCCAAGAACTTCATTCCAGCAGTGGAAAAGGGCATCATTGAAGCGGCGGCTCGCGGATATCTCGCCGGTTTCCCGGTTGTGGACTTCAAAGTGATTCTCTATGACGGAAGCTATCACGACGTCGATTCCAACGAGCTTTCTTTCAAAACGGCAGGCCGCATCGCCTTCAAGAAGGCCATGGAACAGGCCAAGCCCACCCTGCTTGAGCCGGTGATGAAGGTTGAAATCACGATTCCCGATGAGTTTGCCGGCAGCATTATGGGCGACCTCAACTCTCGTCGAGGCCGCATCCAGGGCACCGATAACAAGGCGGGTAAAACGGTAGTAAAGGCCGAAGTTCCCATGGCCGAGATGCTCACCTATGGTCCGGATCTCACGTCTATGACTCAGGGCCGCGGAAGCTTCCATATGGAGCTTTCACACTACGATTACGTTCCCGGAGCGCTCCAGGAAAAAATTGTTGCGCAGGCCAAGGCCGAGCGCGGCGAGGTTGTAGAAGTCGAAGATTAGGAAGACTAGGGGAAGCCCTAGGAAAGATCGAGTCGTGTGCTTTTCAACGTGAAGCCTTCGTTCATGCTGAAGGCGTCGCCCATGGGGTTCCAACCTAGCTGCATGTGAAAACTCTTGCAACAGTCCATTTGCAAGAATGATTCCCTGCGCTCAGACGCGATCCCTCCAGGAGCCCCGTGCGGAGTTGCGCGCGGCACGCAATCGCAATAGTCTAAGTTGCTTCGTTCTAATTACTCCTCCGAGAGGCTTATGATTCGTATTCGTGTGGTTCGAGTGCTGCCATATCTTGTTGCCTTTGCCATCTTATGTTTTGCTGCCGTGGCTTTTGCACAAACTCAAACTCCTAAACCCTCCAGCCACAAGGCGCAATCTCAGGGGCCGGCTACGGTGGCTGAAGCCGAGGCTTTTATGCGGCGCGCCGAAGATGAGCTTCAGGACTGGGGCGTCCGCGCACAGAGATCCTCATGGGTGCAGGAGAATTTCATTACCGACGATACGGAAATCATCTCCGCACAGGCGCAGGAGCGTCTTACGGCCATCACGACGCAGCTTGCACTCGATGCCCGTCGTTTCGATGGCTTGAAAATGCCGCCCGAGTTGACACGCAAATTTAAGCTGCTGAAGCTCTCGTTAGCAGCGCCCGCTCCGAACAACGATAAAGAGCGCAAAGAGTTGACGCTGACCGCGACCTCGCTCGACGCCGATTATGGAAAGGGCAAGTACTGTAAACCGCAGGCCGACGGCAAGCAAAAATGCCTCTCGTTAAACGATCTGAGCCGCATCCTCGCCTCCAGCACCAACCCCGATGAGCTTCTCGATGCCTGGGTTGGCTGGCACAAAATCTCTACGCCCATGCGGGGCCGCTACGCCCGCTTTGTAGACCTTTCCAATAAAGGGGCGCGCGAGCTTGGTTTTAAGGACACCGGGTCCATGTGGCGCTCGAACTACGACATGACTCCCGAAGAGTTCAGCGCGGAAATCGAGCGGCTGTGGCAGCAGGTTAAACCGTTCTATGTTTCCTTGCATGCCTATGTTCGCAAGCAACTCATTAAGAAGTACGGCAAGGCGGCGGACCGTGCCGACGGTCTGATTCCCGCACATCTTCTAGGAAACATGTGGGCGCAGGAATGGGGAAATATCTATCCCCTTGTCGCTCCGGAAAATGCCGCGCAGGGATATGACCTTACCCAGCTTCTGAAAGATCGCCAGGTCGACGATTTGGGGATGGTCCGCTACGGCGAAGGATTTTTCACCTCGCTGGGGTTTGCTCCGCTGCCGAAGACCTTTTGGGATCGCTCCTTGTTCCTTAAGCCCGCCGACCGCGATGTCATTTGCCACGCCAGCGCCTGGGACATTGACAATCAGGACGATCTTCGACTGAAGATGTGCATCGAGGTCAAGGACGAAGACTTCATCACCGTTCATCATGAACTTGGGCACAATTTTTATCAGCGCGCGTATAAGGACCAGTCAACCCTCTTTCAAAACAGCGCCAACGATGGTTTTCACGAGGCAGTCGGCGACACGATTGCTCTTTCGGTCACGCCAGAGTATCTCAAGAAGGTCGGATTACTGGAGAATGTGCCGCCGGAAAGCTCCGATATTGGCTATCTGCTGAAGATGGCGTTGGACAAGATTGCGTTCCTGCCGTTTGGCCTCTTAATCGATCAGTGGCGCTGGAAGGTCTTTTCGGGCGAGGTCACCCCGGAAAGCTACAACAAAGCCTGGTGGGAGCTGAAAGAAAAATATCAAGGCGTGGCCCCTCCCGCCGAGCGCAGTGAAGCCGATTTCGATCCCGGTGCCAAGTATCATGTGGCGTCCAATACGCCTTACGTCCGCTATTTCCTGGCGCGTATCCTTCAATTCCAGTTCCATCGCGCACTATGCCAGGCTGCCGGATACCAGGGGCCCCTGCATCGCTGCTCCATCTATAAAAATCAAGCGGCCGGCGCACGGCTCAATAAAATGCTCGCCATGGGAGAAAGCCGTCCGTGGCCGGATGCGTTGGAAGCCATCAGCGGGCAGCGTCAGATGGATGCCTCCGCCATCATCGACTATTTCGCACCGCTCAAAAAATGGCTTGATGAACAGACCCAAGGCGAGCGGTCTGGATGGCAGGGGATGGAACGGTAGTGGATCGATAAAAAGAACGTTCTCTAAAAGAAAGAACGAAACGAAAGCAACGCGCCTCTACGTGCAGCGGAATATTGAGCCAAGCTCCTGCTCTCTTGGGGCTTGGCTCAAGACAAAGCCGAGGCTTGGCCGTTTCACTCCTCCCGATGCAGGACTCCTTTACCGGATTTGAGCTACAATTTCAGGCAAATCATCCCTATGAACGCCTCGATCCTGCGGCAACTCAGAAAAATCGTTGGGAAAGATTCAGTGCTCGACCGTCCGGAAGATCTCGCGCTTTATGAGTATGACGCCGGAGTAGAAAAGAGCAGGCCCGGAGCGGTTGTTTTTCCCGAGAATACCGAGCAGGTTTCCAAGACCCTTCGCCTGGCCAGCGAAAACAAGATTCCAGTGGTCCCCCGAGGGGCGGGTACCGGGCTGAGTGGAGGGGCTATCGCAGCCCAGGAGGCGATCGTTGTCTCCTCGTCGCGGCTCAATCGGATTTTGGAGATTGACATCCCGAACCAGCGCGCCGTCGTGCAGCCTGGAGTGGTCAATCTGGAATTGAGCAATGCCACGGCCCGATATGGCTACTATTACGCTCCCGATCCGTCCAGCCAAAAAGCTTGCACCATTGGCGGTAATGTAGCGGAAAACTCCGGCGGTCCCCACACGCTCGCCCTGGGTGTGACGGTTAATCATGTGACCGGATTAGAGGTCGTGCTTCCCGATGGCCGGATTGTTGAATTTGGCGGAAAGGTGCAGGACTCCTGCGGCCTCGATCTTGCGGGATTTTTTGTAGGCTCCGAAGGCACATTGGGGCTCACAACGAGAATTACGGTCAAGCTGACGCGGATTCCCGAGTCGGTGGCAACGTTGCTGGCGATCTACAACTCCGTTCAGGATGCCGCGAACACGGTTGTCGCGATCACCCAAAGCGGGATAACGCCTGCGGCGCTCGAGATGTTGGACGGATGGCTTCTGCGGGCCGTCGAGGCCGCTGTTCATGCCGGATATCCTCTCGATGCGGCGGCGGTGCTGCTTATCGAACTGGAGGGGATGAAAGAGGCCGTGCAAGAGCAGGCAGACATGGTCAGTGCCGTCTGCATGAAGCAAAATGCCCGCGAAGTACGTCGCGCCCGCGATGAGCAGCAGCGCCAAGCACTCTGGTTGGGCCGCAAGACGGCCTTTGGTGCGATTGGACGCGTGGCTACTTCTTACTACACGCAAGACGCCGTGATTCCTCGCACCAAAGTGCCGGAAACTCTGGCTGAGATCGATCACATCAGCAAAAAATACGGCCTGACCGTCGCCAACGTCTTTCACGCAGGTGACGGTAATCTGCATCCTTTGATTCTTTTCGATGGCCGCGATGCCCGCCAGACCGAAGATAGCCGAAAAGTCGGCAAAGAGATCATGAGCTACTGCCTGAGCGTTGGCGGTTCGATTACCGGGGAACATGGTGTTGGCAGCGAAAAGAAGAATCTGATGCCGTGCATGTTCACCGAAGACGATCTCGACGTGATGGTGCGTCTCCGCAATGTATTCAATCCAGATTCGCTCTTGAATCCGCAGAAGGTTATCCCCGAAACTCGTATCTGCCGGGAAATTACCGGTCCGCTGCCCAAAGCCAAAGTAGAGCCTTTGCCGGGAGTTCCTGTATGACCACGGCGACAGGCTCTGCGGTTGAACACGAACTGGCGCTGATTAGCGGTAAAGACAACATCGCCGAAGAAACGCGCGACATCAGCGGCGTGCTGCCGGTTATTGCGGTGTCTCCCCGCAGCGCGGAAGAAGTCGCGGCCATCGTCAATGTAGCCAACCAGCGCAATCTAGTCATCGCCCCCGCCGGAGGTTTCACGCGGCAGCAAATCGGCGGCGCCCCCGAGCGCGTCGATATTCTTCTTCGTACCGACCGCCTGAATCGGGTCCGCCATTACGACTCCGGCGACCTCACGATTGGCGTCGATGCCGGATTAAGTTTTGGCGAGATGCAGCGCTGCCTGGCAGAGCATCGCCAATGGATTCCCTTCGATCCTTGCAACGGGAGCGCCTCTTCTGTTGGTGGGCTGCTGGCCACGGCGCCCTCTGGGCCGCTCAAGTCCGGTCATGGCGGCTTACGCGACTTTTGTATTGGCGTTGAATTTGTCACTGGCGACGGCATTGTCGCCAAAGGTGGCGGGCGCGTCGTCAAGAATGTGGCGGGCTACGATCTCATGAAGCTCCTGATCGGCAGCTATGGCTCGCTGGCAGTGATCACCGGAGCGAACTTCAAGGTATTTCCCGAGTTTCGCCAGACCCGCACATTTGTGTGCGCATTCGCCTCTCTCACTGAATCTCTCATGTTCCGCACCCAGGTACTGAACTCGCCTCTTTCTACCTCGATTGCCTGCATGGAGATTGTCTCGCCGAAAGCGCCGGAATATCTCCGCGAGATGCCCGTAGCGCACGATCCGGATGACTATGCTCCCTCTGAGCCGCTAGGTGCGGTTCCCGGTGAATGGGAAATTGCGCTGCGCTTCTCCGGTTCCGAGGCCGTATTGGCTCGTTGTTCCCGTGAGTTGGGGGCTGCGGTCTCGCGTGAACTGGCGGGAGCCGAAGAGACGAAATTCTGGCATTGGATTTCGCAGTTTGAAGAGAGCGTTTTGCAGCGCCATCGTAACGCGCTGGTGATCTACGCCAACGTTGCGATCAACGATGCTGGCTCCGCCATTGAGGCTTTGGAACGTTCCGCTCCCGATTACAATTTTCTCCCGGCTGTGGTGGGCCGCGCCGCTACCGGAAATCTCATTATGGGGCTTGTGCCGTTGCCGGTTGAACCGCCGAATGTGATGCAGTACGCAAATTGCGTCTCCGCCTTCCGGGGGTTGCTGCCGCCGGGTTCTTCGGCGATGGTTGCGCGTTGTCCCAAAGAAGCCAAGGGACATTTCGATCTGTGGGGCGGCACGCCCACCGACGTAAAGCTGATGCGCCAGATTAAGCAGGCTCTTGATCCCAAGAACGTTTTGAACCGGGGGAGATTCATTGTCTGATCAGACCAAAGATGCTGCCTCCGTCGTAGCCCCCAATATCGCAACGGAAGACCAGCCGATGTTGGATCTCCTCTCCAAGTGCGTTCACTGCGGCCTCTGTCTGAATCATTGTCCGACCTATCGTACCCTCGGCCTGGAGATGGATTCGCCCCGCGGGCGTATCTATCAGGTTGTTCAGGTGATGGAAGGCCGCGCGCAGATCAATGATTCACTGGTAACGCACATCGACCGGTGCCTCGGCTGCCTTGCGTGCGAGACAGCCTGCCCTTCGGGCGTGCAGTACGGACGGATCGTAGAACGCACCCGCGCCCAGATCGAGCAGAAATATCGCCGTCCGTTGTTCTCGCGTATCCTCCGCAATTTTTTCTATGAGAAAGTGCTGCGCAACTTTGGCCTGTTGAAGTTCGTTGCGCAGCTCGTGCGTTTCTATCAACGTTCCGGCTTGCAGGCCGCGCTCCGAAAGCTGGGGGTGTTGCGGCTTTTGGGCGTGGCGGATATCGACCGCCTTTCTCCGCAGATCGACCCGCAATTCTTTTTCGATCAGGTGGGTAAGACATTTCCGGCCATCGGGGAGCGCCGTGCGCGAGTGGCATTTGTGGCTGGGTGCATCAACAACGTTGCCTTCTCGCACCTGAATCGCGCCACCGTCAGCGTGCTCACGCAGAATGGTGTTGAAGTTCACATTCCCGCAGGGCAAGGATGCTGTGGTGCTCTGCACGCGCATGCGGGTTTTCGCGAATCTGCCCGTGATTTGGCCCGCAAAAACATTGAGATCTTTCTGAGCGAGAGCTACGACGCGATCGTCACCAACGCCGCTGGATGCGGCTCGCACCTCAAGGAATATCACGACCTGTTGGAGAACGATCCTGGCTTCTCCGAGCGTGCCGGAAAATTCGCCGTGAAAGTGAAAGATGTGACCGAGTATTTGGCGCAGCTTGGTTTGCGCGCCCCCAAGAGACGCGTGGAAGGCAAGGTGATCTATCAGGATCCCTGCCATCTGCTGCATGCGCAAAAGATCCGTTCGGCGCCCAGGGACCTGCTCAAAACCATCGGCTGTTCCATTGTCGAGATACCGCATGCCGACCAGTGCTGCGGCAGTGCCGGGGTCTACAACGTGATGCAGAACGAGCTGTCCATGAAGTTGCTGGACGCCAAGATGGCGGACATAGGCTCCGTGGTTTCCGACACTCCTGTGGCGACGCTGATCACAGCCAACGTTGGCTGCATGATCCAGTTGCGGGCTGGAGTGGATCAGAGGAACATGAACCTACCGGTAAGGCATGTGGTTGAACTGCTGGATGAGGCTTATTCGGGCGCATGAGGGCTGTTGTTCAGCGAGTGGCTCATTGTCGTGTCACCGTCGCCGGTAAAACCGTAGGTGAGATCGGTCCAGGTCTTTTGGTCTTGCTTGGCGTGAGTAAGACTGACAATGAAGCGGCTGCGGATTATCTTGCTGAAAAGATCTTGGGACTTCGCATTTTTGAAGACGATGCGGAAAAGATGAACCTCTCCGTCCAAGATAAACACCACAACGACAAGAGCTATGACGTCCTGGTGGTTTCGCAATTCACCCTCTATGGTGACGTGCGGAGGGGGAAACGGCCCTCTTTTGACTCGGCAGCGCGCCCCGAGGAAGCTCGTAGTCTTTACGAATATTTTGTCGGGAAGATCCGCGCCTCAGGTCTTCGCTGCGAGACCGGAGAGTTTCAAGCCATGATGGACGTGGAGTTATTGAATAGCGGACCAGTCACAATCCTGCTTGATTCCGAAAAGACTTTCTGATGGGCCCCAAAATTTAAGCCATCAGACTCTTCAGCGCCAATCATCTTCCGGGATCGATCATCGCTTTTAGAACTTCATCGGCCACTTTTGCCGCCTCGACCGCTGGCTTAACTTCATGGACGCGGACGATATGCACGCCTTGAAGAATCGAGGCAGTCATGGCTGCGAGCGAGCCATAGAGTCTTTCACTTGGCGGAGCGTCTTTGCCCTCTCGCGCAAGCGCTCTTCCAATGAACGATTTTCGCGACGTCCCCGAGAGTAGCGGTAAGCCCAGATCATGCAGCCGATGCAGCCCCGCCAACAAGGGATAGTTCTGCCCAAAAATCTTGCCAAAGCCGAATCCGGCATCAAGCAAGACACGATCCCTTTGGATCCCCTGCTTGATTCCGTCTTCCGACCATATCTTCAACTCTGATTTCACTTCGGCGGCAATGTCGGAAGAGGCGGGCTGGTTGCGCCACTCATCGGGCCGTCCGCGCGTATGCATGAGAATCACTCCGCATTGCAACTCAGTCAGTGCCTCTGCCATCTTCCCATCCCAGCGCAACGCACTTACATCGTTCACAATCTCCGCCCCTGCGCGCACAGCGGCGCGCGCCACTCCTGCCTTGTAGGTATCGGCTGAGATGATCGCGTCCGGTTTTTCCCGCAAAATGTCTTCCAATACCGGCATGATGCGTTTCAGTTCTTCTTCTTCCGGAACGCCGCGTTCTTGCGTACCAACCCCGGGCCGCGTAGATTCCCCTCCCAAATCCAGAATGTCCGCTCCTTCCGCGATCATCTGCAAGCCATGTTCCACCGCCCGCTCGCGGGCAAAATACTTGCCTCCATCGGAAAAAGAATCGGGCGTTACGTTCAGGATTCCCATGATCAATGTTCGCGGCCCCAGATCAAGTGTGCGGCTGCGCAACCGCCAGGCGTAGGAAGGTCTCGGCAAACGACTCATAGGCGCGATTGTATAATTTTGCTAACTCCATGTTTCGCTCGCGGTGTCTGCCTATTTCGTTTTTCGCAATCGCATTCCAGTTATTTGCTTTTGCTTCCTCCACACCGGCGGTCCCGCCCAAGACGGCGAAAAATAATCTGGCAAACGGGATACAGGCAATCCTGAAGCAGCCTCAGTTGTCACGAGCTCAGTGGGGAATTGATGTGATCGATCTGGAAAGTGGCGACACCCTCTATGCTTTGAATGCAGATCATCTGTTCCTACCTGCGTCCAATGCCAAGCTGCTCACGACTGCGTCCATCCTTGCCACAGCGGGCCCAGATTATCGCTTTCACACTACGATTGAGACCAGTGGCGATCTTGGCGGCGACGGTAGACTGCTGGGAAATCTCAACATCGTTGGGCGGGGAGATCCCAATATTTCAGGGCGGGTGATGCCATACCAGTTGAAGACTGAGCGGGTGTCGCCGCCCACGCAGGTGCTTGAGGATCTGGCGGATCAACTGGTTCAAAGAGGCGTCAAGATCGTCGATGGCGATGTCGTGGGTGACGATACTTTCTATGCGCCGGAGCGGTACGCGGAGGGTTGGGCGCAGGACGATTTGCAATGGCTGGATGGCGCTCCTGTGTCGGCTCTCAGCTTTAATGACAATGTTGTCTTTCTCAAAGTTCTGCCCGCTGAGCGTCTCGGCGAAAAAGCATTGGTCACGGTTGACCCGCCCACCGATTACTATGAGGTCGAGAATCGCATAGTAACCGTTGCTGCCGGCGTTGCTCGCAAGATCGGCATCCATCGCGATCTGGGCTCCCGCAAACTTATCCTTTGGGGATGGACTCCCCTTGCCGATAAAGGCTATGGCGAGGCTCTTTCCATTGAAGATCCCGCGGAGTTTACCGCACAGATTTTTCGCGGGCTGTTGGAAAAACGAGGGATCACCATTACCGGCAAGACGCGGGCGCAACATGGCGACGTGGCGCGGTTTTACGATCAGCCGTCGGCTCCCCCTGGGGTGCCTGCTGTTCAGCCCGCCACGAGTCCTGCTGCAAGTGCACCTATCAATCCAGCACCGATTCTGCCGCTCCGAGTCTTGGCAGAGCATGTTTCTTTGCCACTGCTTGAGGATCTGCGCGTTACCAATAAGACCAGCCAGAACCTGCATGCGGAATTGGCTCTGCGTCTTCTCAGCGAATTGAAAGGCACCGGAGGCTCTTTTGAGGGCGGAACAGCGGCGGTCAAGCAGTTTCTGCTCCAAGCGGGTATCAAAGAGGAAGAGTTTTACCTGCAAGATGGTTCCGGTCTTTCCCGGCGCGACCTGGTAACGCCTAACGCCATCGCTCAGCTTTTGCGCTATGCCTCCCGCCAGACCTGGGGTGCGCAGTTCGAGCAGACTTTGCCCACAGCCGGCCTGGATGGCTCGCTCGCCGAACGATTTCTAAAGACACCCGCCGCGGGTCTGGTGCATGCTAAAACCGGGACTTTAGGCCACGTCAATGCGCTCTCCGGATACGGCCAAACCGAGTCCGGTAGGCGGTTTGCATTTTCTATCCTCTGCAACAATCACAACCTTCGCTCTGCCAACGTTTTGACCGCGATCGACTCGATCGTGAAGTTGCTCGTAGAGCAACTTGGCCGCTAAACGATGACTACACCAGCTTCCGAATCGTCATCGTTCAGTCAGCAAAAAGTTTCCCAGCCGAGCGTCGGCCATTCAGCGATTCTGGTAGCTGCGGGAATTTTCCTGAGCCGCATTGCCGGGTTGGTGCGTGACCGCGTCTTCTCCCACTTCTTTGGCCTCTCGGCGGCGGCCGACGCATTTCGGGCCGCCATGCGTATTCCCAATGTCCTGCAAAATCTGTTGGGAGAGGGGGTGCTGTCCGCCTCTTTCATTCCAGTTTATGCAAAGCTCATGGCTCAGAGTGAAAAAGAGGAAGCAGGCCGCGTTGCCGGGGTGGTTTTGTCTTTTCTGGCGCTGGCTACTTCCGTCCTGGTGTTAGTTGGCGTTGCTGCCGCCCCATGGCTCATTGACGCCATTGCGCCCGGTTTTCACGGCGAGACTCGCATGCTCACCATCCAGCTTGTACGGATCCTTTTTCCAGGGGTTGGCATGCTGGTGTTCTCAGCATGGTGCCTGGGGGTATTGAACAGCCATCGCAAGTTCTTCTTGTCCTATGCCTCCCCAGTGGTGTGGAACGCCGTTCTGGTGGCCACAATGCTGTTGTTCGGACGGCACTCCGATCTTCCGCGCCTGGCCGTCTACACCGCGTGGGGCTCCGTTGTGGGCAGCGGCTTGCAGTTTCTGGTGCAGCTCCCGGTTGTATTTGCAGTGGCGCCCGCCCTTAGGTTCTCCTTGCGCCGCTCCAGGGAAAATGTCCAGGTCGTTGTCACGAATTTCATTCCAGCGTTTCTGAGTAGAGGCGTTGCCCAGTTAAGCGCCTACGTCGATGCATTCTTGGCCAGCTATCTGCCCACCGGGGCCGTCGCCTCTCTCTCGAACGCTCAGACGCTCTATATGCTTCCGGTCAGTTTGTTTGGAATGTCGATTTCGGCAGCCGAACTTCCTGGCATGTCGGAGACTCTGGGGAATGAGCAAGAGGTAGCCGAAGCTCTCCGGAAGCGGCTCGCGTTGAGCACGCGCAGGATTGGATTCTTTGTGGTGCCCTCCGCGGTCGCCTTTCTTGCGCTTGGCGACATTGTTTCTGCAGCGATCTATCAGACGGGTAAGTTTACCCATGCCGACGCTCTTTATGTGTGGGGCATTCTGGCAGGTTCGGCGGTTGGGTTGGTGGCTTCAACCATTGGACGGCTCTACTCGTCGGCATACTATGCGCTACGGGACACACGTACCCCACTACGCTTCGCCGTGATCAGAGTGGTCCTTACGACAGGTTTGGGATATCTGGCGGCCCTGCGACTCCCTGGCTTATTGGGCATTGATTCTTCATGGGGCGTGGCCGGCCTTACGGCCTCTGCCGGATTTTCTGCCTGGGTGGAGTTTTTATTGCTTCGCCGGGGAATGGACCGGCGTATCGGCATTACAAAGTTTCCAACGCTGGAATTCTTCAAGTTGTGGTCGTGTGCGGTGACTGCGGCTTTGGTGGCCTGGGGCGTTAAACTTTGGCTTCAGCCCCACCGTCCATGGATTGCGGCTTTATTGATTCTTGTGCCTTACGCCTTGATCTACCTCGCCCTCACCGCCCTCATGGGAATCAATCAGGCGGCTTCCTTGGCCAGGCGACTCATAAGACGGTAGGCCTTTCGGACAAGGCTCCGTCTTTCCCCATAAGGGATTCATTCCTTTTGAGGCTATTTCCCGATCATCCGCATGTTTGCCCAGTCGTAGGGAAACTTCTTTCCGCAGTCGAGACAGACCACATAGTGCTGGTTCGCAGGGGCAGGCGTATCCCATTGGGACCCTGAACTGCGCGAGGCCGAGGACGATGCGGCAAAGGGTTGGGATAGTTTGCGATGGGAGCAGCGGATAGACAAGAGCTGAAGAATCTTATTGACCATGGGGAAATTCCCAGCAGAATCGGAAAAAAGTGGGTGCTTCGGCGAGAAGCACCCGCTGATGATTGAGGACAACGAGATAAATCCCATATCGGCCCGCTACTGAAAAGCTTTAAGCCGTGATCGTTGCCAGCTTGGGAGTCTCGACGGTGGCTTCGGGTTTTCCCGGTACGGTAGCCACGCCATTGGCTTCCTTGGCGTTAGGTTTGCGAATGTCAATGCCGCCTTTGAAGTAAGCGCCATCTTCGATGCTGATGCGCTGGCAAACAACGTCGCCGGTAAGCGAGCCTTCATTGCGAATGTCAACGCGGTCGCTGGCGGTCAAGTTGCCCTTTACCTTGCCGAGCACGACGATCTCGCGGGCGCTTACATTGGCCTGGACCTGTCCGTTGCGGCCTACGGTCACCCGGTTTCCTGGAAGATTGATCGCTCCTTCCACGCGGCCATCGATATAAAGCGCTTCTGACCCGCTGACCTCGCCTTTGATCACGAGCGACTTGCCGATGGTGGCCTGTTCCTGATTGTTAATCACCGCGTTGCGAGGAGCGGCTGCGGGTGTTGGCTCGCTCGATAAGTTGGGTGTTGTACTCATAACTGGTTTCTCCGGTTCTGCCAGGGGTTTTGGTGGGGTGGCAGGCTGATTGGCAGGCTTCCACATTGCAATACTTCCTTTCCTTCGTTGATTGAGTTACCGCTGCGAGCGCAATCACAGTGCCTGGGGGACAAGCGAGCAGTGGCACGTCAATAGCCAAACGGCTCCGCTCCTCGATCCAGTTCCCGAATTGCCTGAAATGCGCTGATTTTTGGCCGTTCTGCGCGGCCCTGACTCCTTGGCAGAGACGGTCCTATTCGTGTAAATATTCCCGTCTTACCGGCATTTCTTATATCGGGCAAGCTACCTAGTTAGAAAGGTGAAAAGCCCAAAAAGCGCACGCACGCTTTAGGATAGAAATAGAGTTACAAGAGATGTATGCGGCGTCGCAATCCAAAAGGAAATCCTGGTGATTACTGAAAAGGAACTCCTGCGTTACGTAGGACAACAGCCCAAGCACACTGCGGGCTTTAAGCAGATTGCCCACGATCTCGCCTTGAAAGGGAAGGCGCGTGGGGAACTCGAAGACCTCTTGCACCAGATGACCAGGCAGCGGAAGCTGGTGGCGATTGGCAAAGATCGCTGGAGTCTGCCAACATCTGCCACCCGGCAAAACCTGGTGGTTGGACGCCTCAATATGCACCGCGATGGCTATGGTTTTGTGATCCCTGAAGCCGATTCGCTGCCAGCCCGCGCCCAAGGCAAGCTGCAAGGGGACATCTTTATTCCTCCTGCTGAGATCGGCAACGCCATGCACGGCGATCGGGTTCTCGTCGAGTTAGGCGAGATACGTTGGGATGGCAAGGGCAGCGGCAGGATTGTCCGGGTGACCGAGCACAAACAGGAAACGGTGGTGGGGACGTTTCACTATGGCCATCGTCACAACTTTATTACACCCTTCGACGATAAGTTAGGCGTTGAGATCGTGATCCCCCAGGGTATGGAGTACCCCTCCAAAGAAAAAGACAATGAGCAGGATGCTGACGATGATGAAGGTTACGAGCGATTCGCCACGCACCTGGGGCCTTTGGACTCACGCGACCTCCGGGGATGGCAGCCGAAGCGGCGAGCCAGGGCCATTGAGACCCCACACCGTGTGCTGGGCGAAGAGGTTCGGGACCAAAAATGGGAGGACTTGGAGAATGTAGTTGTAGAGGCGGAGGTCATTCAGTGGCCCTCCGCCAACCAGAATCCTCGCGGACGTGTCATTGGCATTCTGGGCTATGAAAATGATTTCGGCGTTGATGTCGAGATCATCATCCGCAAACACCATATTCCACATGTCTTTCCGCCCGAAGTTCTGGAGCAGGCCCAGGAAATAAGCCCCGTCATCTCCACCCGTGAGGCTGACCGACGGACAGATTTTCGCGGCTTGCCCATCGTTACCATTGACGGCGAAACTGCCCGCGATTTTGATGATGCCGTTCTGGTTCGCCGCCTGGAAAACGGCAACTACGAACTTCACGTTCACATTGCCGATGTGGCCGATTACGTATCCGAAGGCTCGCCGATCGACCGCGAAGCCCGCCAGCGTGGTACATCGGTCTACTTTCCCGATCGGGCAGTGCCTATGTTGCCCCTGGAGCTTTCCACCGACATTTGCAGTCTCAGGCCCAACGTGGAGCGCTTGGTGCTTTCTTGTGTCATGGAGGTCGATCCTCGCGGAGAGATTGCCGGTTACAAGCTGAGCGAAGGCTTGATCCGCTCGGCGCAACGCATGACCTACACCGATGTGAACGCCGTTTTAGATGGCGACCGGGTCCTGCGCGAGCGCTACTCGGCGCACGTTGCCGATTTTGAGCTGATGTATGAGCTGGCCCAACTCCTGAATCGCAAGCGGGTCAAGCGCGGATCGATTGATTTCGACATGCCCGAACCGGTGATTGAGTTCGACGAAAACGGCATGATGAAGGGTATCTCCAAACAGGAGCGCAACTGGGCGCATCGCCTGATTGAGGAGTTCATGCTGGCGGCCAACGAGACCGTGGCTGCCCATCTTGAGAACCACGGCATTGCGAGCATCTATCGCATCCACGAAAGGCCGGACGCCAAGAAAATTTATGAGTTTGAAAACATCGCAGTGGGTTTCGGGTACTCGTTGGGAGTCGGCGCTCTGCCCGTACGCCGCATCCAGGCGCGCGCCGACAAACGCTCGCACCATGGCAGCGGACGACATGCTCCGGTTATCGAACTGCCCGAAGATGTGCATGTGACTCCTCGCATGTACCAGAAGCTGGTGCAGAAGATCAGCGGCAAGCCTGAAGAGAAGGTGCTTTCCTACCTGATGCTTCGCTCTTTGAAGCAAGCCCGCTACTCCGAAGAGAATGAGGGCCACTTTGCCCTGGCCGCTCCAACCTATACGCACTTTACGTCCCCTATCCGGCGTTATCCTGACCTGATTGTCCATCGCATTTTGAAAGCGGTTCTGCGGGATCAAGGGATTCCCGGTGGTCTCGGAAGCTCTGGAAACTCGCGAACCCCGCAAGACCCACGGAACAAGAGATCGGATCAAGCGGAGGCCGTCCTAGAGCAAGAATCTGTGCTACAAGCAGAAAACGCCGATAGTAGCGGAAATCTCGAAGCGCACCATTCTTCCTCTCCCTGGTCTAAGCGTGAACGCAAAGGCCGTGAAGGCAAAAGTCATGAAGGCAAGAATCATAGAGGTGCTGCAAGGAATAAGAACGACGAGAGTGAGCGAAAACCGCAAAAAGCGAAGGCTGCGCGTGGTCCGATCTCCGAGCCTGAGCTGCATGATATTGCCGATAGCTCCAGCCAGACGGAGCGCGCCGCCGACGAGGCCGAACGCGAACTATTGGAGTGGAAGAAGTTGCGCTTCATGCAAACGCGCATCGGCGAGGATTTTAGCGGCCTGATCGTAAGCGTGACCAAATATGGCTTCTTCGTTGAGTTGGAAGACCTGTTTATCGAGGGACTGGTGCCGCTGAACTCGCTCGATGACGATCACTACACCTTCCGCGAGAATACCCGGCAGATCATCGGAGGTCGAACTCGAAATACCTATTCCATTGGAGATAAGGTTCAAGTTCTGGTGGATCGTATCGACCGCATGCAGCGCAAGATCCAGTTTGCCGTGGTCAAAGAGAGGCCAGCGGGTTCCGCAAAGCAGAAAGGGAAGGGAAAGGCCAAGCCAATATAAAGAGACGCCCCCTCGCGAACACTTGATTCGTGTAAATTCGTTTTGCTCCTCCGCGAAATTCTGGGATACTTCGTGGATCGCCAGCCAAAACAGATTCCTCAGTATCGCCCTTTGTTTTCAAGGTTTTGTCTTCCGGGTGATCTCCTGTTGATCTGCGTTTTACCTCCGGTGCATTGTCCACCCGTTTGAAAGTCCGCTATTCAAACCGCGTAAGGAGATTTCACCGTGAGAAGGCTCATCGCTTTGCTGCTAGTGTTTGCCATCGGCTGCCCCGCCTGCTTCGCCGGGGATGGCTCAGACCAAAAACGTGTGGAAAAAATCAAAAAGCAAGTAAATAAATACCTGGAAGATGGCCGTATGGTTTCAGTCGAGACCTACGACCACCACAAGATGAGGGGCGCTATCAGTGAGGCAGGCCCAGACGAATTTGTACTCAACGTGGCCCGTACTTCCATGAGTATTCCGTATACCAATGTCAAAAAGATCAAGGCCCCCTTGGATGCGAATACGCACGACCGCATCGTCACGGCGTCGCTCATCGGTGGCGTTCTCGCGTTCGTCTTTGTGGCACTGACCCAAGATCGCTAACCAATGGCAACGCCAGACCCCGCCGGAGTGAAAACGATCCTCGTAAATTCGTTGAGAAAGGTTTCAAGATTGGTCCGCCCTATTTACGCAGACGGAACCATGGGAAATTTCTGTGAACTTGCAGAAATTGCGGTAACTTGCTTCGTAAGCTATTGATTAGAAGAAAAATCAGAAATGGTCGGGACGGGCAGATTTGAACTGCCGACCCCTCGCACCCCAAGCGAGTGCTCTACCAGGCTGAGCCACGTCCCGACAAACGTTTGATTTGCTGCAGGGTTTGCAGCAGATGGGGCACGATGATTATAACATCGACCGCGGATACGGATTTCAGTGCTTCGGCGGCGGGACGAACTCTTTGGGAAGCTGCGAGCCTTGGCCGAAGAAGTATTGTTCCATCTGCTCTACAAGGAATTGCTGCGCCTCAGGCTTCCAAGGCTGCAAGCGGTATTCGTTGAGAAGCATCTTGGAGTGCTCGGCCCACATCTGCCAAGCCTGGGCGCTTACGCTCTCGAAAATCTTCTGTCCGAGCGGAGTATCGAATGGCGGCTCGTCCAATCCTGGCAGTTCACGTCCTAGCTTGCTGCATTGCACCATTCGAGGCATAAGAGACTCCTTCGCTCCATCAATCGTTTATTTCATTCCTATTTTACAAGATGAAAAGCGCCGACTTGTGTCATGGTGCAGGTTGATCGTCAGATCAAATTGCTTGGGAATTGAATCGCAGCCCGGCTTTTTCCAAAGAAAGCCGCACGGAAATGTGTCTGCCCAGGATATGGCAGGTCGAAAGACCTGGGATGCGCCCGAAAAAATCCTTACGAGGAAAGCTTGTTTTCCTACACAAGCTAATCGACGGTTCAAATCTGCCCGTCCGCTGTGAGGAAATTTCGGGATCCGCCTTCTCGCCCCAACCAATTTTGACTTCCCTTTGGATGAGATCCCGAGAATTCGGAATCGCAGCAGCCACTAATTAAGCGGAGGGACGGTCTCGCTCGACAAATTCTTGAGAGTCTCAACGAGATAAAAGAATGCTTGTTGGAACTCCACTGGTCCCTCAAAGCCCAAATCGTAAACCTTGGGCGAAAGGTGCTTTGCGATTCCTCTTAGGTCGTCACCAGGAGCGGCATCCTCAAGTTGTCTCTCGGACTGTATGCCACGCCGCCTGGGGGGCAGCGTCTCGATCAGATCTATATCTTGGTCTGCGCCTAACTCTAAACTATCCAGAATATTAGCGTGGAGAGGTTTGGAGCTGAACCGGGCCCGTATATAAAAAACGACACACTGACACTGCGATTCAATTTTGGAGTAGCTCGTTCTTTCCACGAAATCAGTTCCTTCTGTAATGATCGCCAACACGCGTAGTGGAGGGGCCGATGCGACAGGGCAGGGTGGATCGGCGAGGAGCTGTTCCAAATGGCGTTCAAAGAACGGGGCCCCATCTGTACTTGGACGTTTCGTAAGTTCAGCGACGCTGACGCGGGTCCTTTCTTGTAGATTCTTTTCGCCCAAGCGCGTAGTGATGAATTCCCAATCCACAGTTTTCGCCGGCTGCGGAGGAACAAGAGTTCCGAGCTCCAAGCTATTCAAACCACTGACCCGCACACAGCCATTTTCAAAATTCAGGCGAGTCAAGGCGGCGGCCGCAGACATGAAGGGCAAATTCGCATGCTTTAACCTGTAGAGCCGTTTTTTATATATAAAATGAGGGTCAAACTCGATGACCATATCCATCTGGATGGATCGTTGGGTTGTGACGAGAAACGACGGATTGTAACTCGTCCAGGGAGTATCAAACGTGACTCTCGGAAATAACCTGAAGAGCTCAGGTGAGGACTCTGGCCTTTGTGGTGGAACGACGACTCGGTGGAAGGTTACGCTTCTTTTACCATCAACTGTGTCGTAGACAATCGCCGCAATGCGGAAACGGCCTGGACGAAAGCTCGCCGATGCCGTGAAAGTCATCGCTAGATCTTTGGACGCATTAATGTCTAGCGGCTGGTGACGATAAGCGTTTCCATTCGACCATCTGCCTGTTTCATCCGTAGCCGACACGATGAAGTGCAAATCATGTTTTTTGCCTTTTTTCTTTAGATTTTCGAAGGGTAGGTCGACCTTTACGAAAACAACGTTAGTCTGATCATATTGAAGAGTCGGCTCAGAGAAAAAAACACGCCAAGAAAGCTGCTTTCGCTCACCTTGAGCCAGCCAATCTGCGATAACCGAAGGGGACGGCTTTGTGGAAGGCTCCGTATCATCAGGAGAGCTCGATGCACCGGCAAGTCCAAAGGTCGCTGCTTGAAGGAGACCGCATAAGGCAAACCTGCAAAGCAGCCGTAGAAAGGATGCTTGAATCGTACTGCCCATGGGAAGACAGTCTAACCCGACTCAGAATCATTGAGAACTTTTTATAGTTAATTTAGATTGTCACGATACTTAACAAGAGTTTACATAATTATTTACCACTAACCCGGATATGGAACGGCAAAGCGATCGGGAGATTCTTGAGAGTAATTAATTCGGCGGATTGCTAACAGGGTAAAGGGGAACGCTCACAAGCGGACAATGAACTGAAGCCACCCGCTTGTTTTTTCTCTTGGCAGAAAATTGGGGACCGGAATCTTTGATTCCGGTCCCCAAGGTTGGAGCAGAGTCTTCGTTTAGTGGAAAGTTTGGAAGATCTGCGAGAAGGCCCAGTTGCCCTGCACGATGCTGCTGCAGTTATTGTCATCCAGGTCCGCGGGATTACTTCCACAGCTTCCGTTATCGCGCGAGAGTTCCCAGAAGGAAAGGCGCTGGACGGCGGGATTGCCCTGAGCAAAGTTCAAGACCGCCTGTGCATCGCTCAATAGGAATGTCTCGTCGTTTTCATCATTGGTGCCGATTAGGACGGTGATTCCCAAAGAGGCGTTCAAGCCGATGGATTTCAACTGGCTGATGCACTGCGTGGCCGTACTGGTCGTGACAGATCCGAACTGGCCGGAGGCGATCGCCGAACCGAAGTCAAAAGGCATTACATTGACCACGGACACCGGCACCCCGAACTTAACCGCACTCTTCAGGAGGTTCGTTTCCGACTGCAGGAAGCAGCTTTCTGCAACAGGAATGGTGTAGGAGATCTGCAGGCCAGGATTGGCTTTGGCCAGTGCCGCAAGGGCCTGGTTGCGCAGATCTACGGTGTTTACGCCGTTGACTGTCGGCGAATCGATGGCATCGCCTTCGATATCGAAATCCAGTGAAACCGGCGTGGAGGAGTTAACGCTGTACTTGTTGATCACCGCCTGATACGCAGCTTGCAACTGCGCCACTGTGGTGCAGCCTCCACGGTACCCCAATTCAAAATCGGGGCCACCGCCGTTGGCTGCGGTATCGTCTGCCGTGAAGCCGCCAAAGGAGATGATGACATCCCCGCCTTGCTGGCGAAGGGTCGCAATGCCTGCGGTGAACGTGCTGTCGTTGGAGATCGGTCCAATTCCGCCCCACTCAGGATTGCAAGCGTTGCCTGCGGAAGAGATGAACGCCATCGTGAAATGCTTGTTGCCAGAGGCGGCAGACAGTCCCGGCAGATCGTTTTGGGTAACACCAGCGCTCGTGCCATTAAGGCTCATGTCCTGATATGGCGCGAAAATCCGGTTGCCCGCCGGAGTCGGCGAAGGCGTCGGAGTTGCAGATGGTGTTGGAGTTGGATTCGGCGTAGGCGTGGGTGTAGGAGTCGGCGTAGCCTTCGGCGTTGGTGTTGGCGTGGGTTTCGGTGTAGGAGTCGGCGTTGGTGTCGGGTTACCTGGGTTGCAAGCAACCGGGAGGCCCCAAGGATCGCCGCTGCCCGCAGGTCCGCTGTTCCCCGCCACTGTGGGATTCTGGTTTTGGCTAAAGAATGCCGCCGTGAAGTTGTTGCTGCCGACACTGGCTACGTCGCCGCCATGGTAGGTGGTGGTGGCGCTCCAGGGAACTGCGCAAGTTCCACCAGTAGGCGTCGGTGTTGGTGCGGGAGTAGGAGTTGGTTTGGGGGTTGGTGTCGGTGTAGCTGTGGGGTTCGGAGTCGGTGAAGGAGTTGGTGCGGGCGTAGGCGTTGGAGAACCTGTTGGTGCCGGTCCGATTAGCTTCCAAAGCGCAGGTACGTTGGGTGGTTCCCACCCTACCTGGGAGGTGTGGGCCTGAATACATTGAAATTCCTGGCCATTGAATGTAACCAACTGGCCAATAGAAAAAGCGGTGTTTGGTTGCCACGCGGGTACAGTCTGAGCCTGCGCAACCAGCGCAAGTCCAGCAATAATCCAGACGCTCAGCAAAACCCACAATGCTCGCTTCATTTGCAAAGTCTCCTTTAGGAAATAGATAAGACCGATTGCATATCCGTCTTCTCAACGAAGATGAAGAAGACGTGGACGCACAAGCGTTCGCCCGAAGGGTGGGGTTGTGTGTCCGGAATTTGAGCCGAAGCGCGGAAGTTTTTGCGGATAACTGAAAACGACTAGAACTCAGATCGCACTTTGAGAAATGGTAGCCCATTTAGTGAAACGATTCAATGCATTTATTCAAACGATTTAAAGCTAAAAATTCACGATTCGAAACAGCGGTTTCTGCAGTAGCTAGTGGGATTGCCGATCAGGTTGATGTCTTAGAAAATGCGGATGATCCCTGCCCCCGGAGTCGGCGTACAGAGTCGTCCGCCTGCCCTTCGGCGAAACATCCTTCGGCATCATTTACCTCGCGGACGAGCTATATAACGTTACGTTCAACGGAGAACGCGATGCGGCGATTGCAATCCTGCGAGCTTATGGCCAATATCTCAGGGTCGGCACGCAAATTCGTTGCGGCGGTCAACCCTCCCAAGAAATTGATAACTTCTTCGCAAACATCAAGATATTTTGCGGCAGCAAGCAACTCACAAGCATGAAATATGGTCTCTACTTTTAGGCTAATCCAACACAGGAATGGTTCTCGACACGCTGCAACCATTCAAGGATTGCTCGACAAGGAGACTCAGTATGAAACATGATACGTCGCATCTGGAAAAACAGCTGAAGAAACTCGATGAATGCATTACGGAACTCCATCAAGTTAAGCTTGCCGAACAATTGCAACTCATGATAAAGCGTCCGGGTTGGACGACTCTGCCTGAGGCATTCTTGGTGAATAGCGCCGTTGAGTCGTTAATACATCAAATCGAGGGTCAGGTTCGCGCCTGCCGCAAGTTGCTGGAAGGTGCGAAAATGATCGAAGAATCTGGTGCCAAAGCGGCGTAAATTGAAATGGCGCGAGGAGAATTTCCCCAACCGCTTTAATGAATGTGGAGCCAGCGGATGGGTGTTGGCTCCACTGTGCTACCTTCCATTTGGAAATCCCGGTTGGCAGAACTCTTTCTGTCGCAGCCATTTCACTTTAGGAACGACGACGTAGCTCTTTCATCAAGAACAATACCAAGAACGACAAGCCCATAGCGCCAAGCAGCGATCCAAGAAGCAAAGACAGGGTATCGCCGGCACGAAGTGTCAGGGACAAACCAACAAGCGCAAGGAAAAAGCCAACAGCAACTGAAAAGCGACGAGCATGCCGCGCACAAGGCTCCTCTCTTTTTGGGTGGGAATCCGGTCAATTCTACCTCACAACGGATCTCCTGGAATCACGACGCCGGCAGATAAAACAGCAAATCCAGCGACGGCGGCTTGATGTTTTGCGTCCGCAGGAGCACGGCGATCTGCGCGGTGTGGCGCATCTCGTGAATCATTACGTGCCACAGGAGACCGTCCACGCTGAATCGATCGGTGGGTGAGTCATGCACCACCACAACCCGTTTCAGTTCTTCATCGGTCAAGCGAGGAAGATATAAGAGGGTGCTTTTTTCCACGGCCTTCCAGTAATTCAGCAGCGTCTCCAGAGGGATATCGGCGTAGGCAGGGCCGCCTTGCGTATCTTTCAACACAGGAGTGCTTTCGAGAACAGGGGGCTCGCGCAGTATGTCCTCGTGAATCCATCCGTCCTCCACGGCCGCAATATGGAACAGCAGGTCTTTGATGCAATGGAGTTCTGCTCCGCTAAGAAGTTGGCGGGACAAGAGCTCGTTGGGTGTGTTCTCCAGCGCCGCCCATAAGTCCCGGCGGGCGCGAATCAAGTAATCATAGGTTGCGGCGATATTCATTCGTATTCCTTGGGTAGATGATTCCGATGTTAGCAGCTGTGAATGCACTCGCAGTTTAGCGGCTTATTTCAATACGAAAGACGTTCTAGAATGGATCCATGGGTGAAGTGAACGGGAATTGAAGGCAGAAAAAATGAAAGAGATCGATATTTGCGCCATCGCTTAATCGGGAATTGCTAAGAAATTCTTAAGATTGCTCGTTTACCACCTAGTTACTATTACTTTCGTGCTCTGCTTTCGTGTGTTGTGCGTGGCGGGCGTCCGCATTATCTTGACTGAACTTCGATGGCTTATTCGCAGGAAATCACGCAATCACTTGAGGTCGGCGGCGCTGAACGCCGTACGGAGCCGCGTGTCAACGTCCCTGGCGCAGTGACCATTAGCGTTGACCACTCTCAAGGAGAAGCTGAGTTTCATGCTGTCTTGGTGGATTCAAGCCGCCGCGGCCTATGTATCCGTCATTGGCACAGGGATCTCAAGTGCGGGCAGCAGTTACGGGTTACTTCCAGCAGCGGCGACAGCCAGGCGGAGGTTGTATGGAATTGGGAGGTAGGCCCGGTTGTCATGTCCGGATTACGGCTTCTGAGCGGGCCCCAGCCTCTTATCGTTGAGTTTTCCAGCCACTCCACTCCCCACAAATGGGGATGGACCAGAATGACCTCTCCATCTCTGATTTTGGCTGGTTTGGCCGCGCTTGTAGCGGTCATCAGTTGCTATTTTTATTTTTTTGAATAGCTATCTTGCCCACGAACCCTCGATTGAACTCTCTCCGTGATTAAGCGCTCTCTGTCGTCAGGCTTTCCTGTTCAGCCTTGCCTGCCAGCCTTGGAGCGTACCGTGCACCCACAAGAAGAATCACTCCGGACAAAGCAGCGGCAATGAAGGTGACGGAAAAGCCTTTTTGCAGGGAGTGGGTCTTATCGGAAATCTTTCCAATTACAGTGGGTGAAGGAACGTCGCCAAGCAAGTGAATAATGAAGATATTCACGGCCAGGGCGGTTGCCCGTATACCGGGTCCCACCGAATTCACGATTGCCGTATTGAGCGGGCCTGTGTTCAAGAGCAGAAAAAAGACTGCGGCGAACATTGCCGGAAACATGAAAGATCCGGTCTGATAAATGGATGCCACCATCAGCGGCACGGCAATGAGCATGGCGACGCCCGAAAGAACGTAATACGCATCACGGCGCTTCTTAAGCATCCGGTCCCCGGTCCAGCCGCCGATTAAGGTGGCGACAATACCATTGATCACGACAATCGTTCCAAAAAAAGACGTTGCCTTCGGGAGGGAAAGCTCGCGGACTC
Source organism: Candidatus Angelobacter sp. (assembly GCA_035295685.1). Lineage (GTDB taxonomy): Bacteria > Acidobacteriota > Terriglobia > Terriglobales > Acidobacteriaceae > Angelobacter. The sequence goes on along the minus strand of DATGIO010000043.1, from coordinate 123,871 downwards.
TTGTGAGAAAGACCGGCATCCACACTTGGAGACCGCCCATTGCGAAGGTATACATGGCCAACCCGAGTGTTCCGCAGAGGAAAGCTCCGTTGCGCGCCAGTGCCGGCAACTCGCGAAAGAGTTGGCCAAGGTTGGGAACGCGGGAATGGCTTGTATGAGATGTTCCAGGATCGTGTTGTCCGCGCTCTGGTTCAGGGAGCATCCATAAGATGACTGCCAGAAGGAAGCCCGGTACTCCTGCCAACATGAATGGCATCCGCCAGCCATAAACATCACCAAGCTTACCGCCCAAGATGTATCCAATGGCTACTCCCACCGGCAAACCCACATTGAAGATCGAAAGCATGCGTCCCCGGCGCTCCAGCGGAAACAGATCTGCGATCAAGGTCGGAGCAATCGCGGCATAGCTGGCCTCGCCTACGCCCACCATGACATGCCGTATCAGTAGTTCGTTATAGGTGTGCGTGATCGCCGTAAGCAGCGTGAATCCACTCCAGAAAAATATTCCGGTGGCAATAACCTTGTGACGCGAAAAGAGATCGCCCAGCGAGCCAACGAAGGGCGCGGCCACGATGTAGAAAAAGAAAAACGTCGTGGTCAGAAACCCAATTTGTGCGTCGCTTACTTTGAATTCTTTTTGAATTAACCCTTGCACTGAAAAAAGTACCGACCGGTCGATATAGTTCAGCATGTTTAATCCGGTCAGAAGCGCGAGCGTCAAACGTGGGTAGAGTTTCTGCGGCATTGGGGCCAATTATACAGATTGGAAAATTCTATGCCTTGGTCTTACTCACAATGAGAAGTCTTCATTAAGGATGATCATCGATAGGATGACGATCGGCTGCTCTGAAAAGAATTGCATTGCGCGTCAATCGAGGTACTTCCTAATCGATCGTCAAGCTCTCCACCAACTTTTGTACTAGCAGAAGAGGCCCCGGAGTTTCATGCAACCATCCAGCGAGAAAGATGAATCTCTGTTGCGTCGGGTTTCTGTACTGTGGGTATGTTTGCGCGCCTTCGCTGCAAATCGTCGAGTCTCCCGGGGGATGTTGGTCGGAGCTTCGACCATAAGTTCTTTTTTATTCCAACTCCGGTTCTTCGGCGTAAGCTGAGTTTCAGTGCCGGTAAGGATGCGTGCGAAGATCGCAGCCCGAGCTGTTCGCGGGCGCGCGTGTGCTGCCTCCCCGGCCTTTGTCAGCATCATGTTGACCTAATCGTTAACTTGACGCAGGGGCGTTCGTGGGCCTGTCTATCGTCATCGCTTCCAGTCTGGAACCTCACCAAAGCAATCAAGGATGGCCGGCAAGCGCCGTCGAACCATCGATATCGGATCTCGGAATTATCGCCATCATCGTCTGAAGGTTAGCCACGCGAGTGTAGTTGCAAGAACGAGCGAGAGCCCTTGGGAGCTCTATGCCTGGAAAGAGTGTCTTCCTATGTATGAGATCGAGCAAGTTCATGAGCAAGCTTCGGTAGATGTTCTACATCCCCTTTCAATCGCGCAGCTGGGTATATGGTTTGCGCAAGTGCTTGATTCCTCCAGCCCTATTTTTAACGTCGGTGAATGTCTGGAAATATTTGGGCCAGTGGATGAAGCGTACTTCGAAGCTGCCGTCAGGCAGGCGGTGCGGGAAATCGATGGCCTTCGGGTTCAGTTCGTTGTAACCGGGCAAGGACCCATGCAGCGCATTGCCGAGAATCCTCATTTTGAAGTCGTATCGCTTGATTTTAGTCATGAGCCCGATCCACGCGCGTCTGCTATCCAGTGGATGAAAGACGATATTCTCAAGGCTCCCAATCCTTTGGGGGAAACGCTCTTCAACTTCGCATTGTTGCGCTGCTCTGAAAACCATTTCTTCAAGTTTCACAGGTATCACCATCTCGTTGCCGATGGCGTGAGCGTGCTTTTGGTGGCGAACAGGATCGCATCGATTTATGCCTTGCTTCTCGAAGGGAAAACTCCAGCGGATGAGAGCACTCCCTCTTGGCTCGACCTGCTGGCCGACCAAGATAAATACCGGCAGTCGTCCCAATATGAGCGGGATCGCGACTATTGGAAAAAGCAGTTGGAGGGGCGCTCGGCAGTCGAAACATTTTCCGGCAAGCCTCCGGCCCGGAGCCGGAGTTTTATCCGTTGCGCAAGCGATGTCCCCGCTGCTCTTGTCGAAGGGCTGCGCGCGATGGCCGGCCTCCATCAAGTAAGCCTTCCGCAATTGATCACAGCCGCGGGCGCGCTTTATCTCCACCGTTGGACGGGCGCACAGGATCTGACTCTGGGGATGCCGGTGGTCGGCCGGATCGGTCAAAAGATGCGCCGTATTTTTGGAAACACAACCAACGTGTTGCCCCTGCGGCTGCGCATCAATCGTGGGGATACACTCGCCACCGTTCTACTGCACGTTGCGCAACAGACCCGCACCGCCCTACGCCACCAGTTGTATCGCGCGGAAGATTTACGCCGGGAACTAGGTTTGCATCCGCACGACCCCGAGGTATACGGCCTTGTCGTAAATGTTGAGCCTTTCGATTACAGCCTGCGCTTTGGCGGCCACCTGACTCATCAGGAAAATGTGGCGGCCGGTCCTGTTGACGACTTCTCCATTGTTGCCTTCGATCGCTTGCGGGGCTCCGACATGAAGCTGTATTTCAATGCCAACCCCGAGCACTATTCGCCCGCCGAGCTTTCAGGGCATGCCCACCGCTTTCTCCGCTTCATGGAAACGATGGTTCAAGCTGAGCCGGAGACTGAAATAGAGCAGCTCGAAATATTGTCTCTGGAGGAGAGGCAGCAGTTGCTGGAAGGGTTCAATGCCAGCGGACATGAGGTCGATCGCGATGCCACATTCCCAAGCTTGTTCGAGGCGTGGGTGGAACGTGCTCCCCAGGCCGAGGCCGTGGCGTTTCGGGACAGTAAGCTCAGCTATGCCGAGTTGAATGCGCAAGCCAACCGCCTGGCCCACTATCTCATTGCCCAAGGTGTTGGTCCAGAGTCTCTGGTAGGCGTGGCCCTCGATCGCTCCTTTGCAATGGTGGTCGCCCTGATCGCCATTCTGAAGGCGGGCGGGGCCTATCTGCCCCTGGATCCCAACTACCCGCAAGCGCGTCTGGCCCATATGGTCGCCGATGCCGCTCCCGCCGTGGTGCTCACCAGTTCCAACGTCCACCTGGATCTTCCCCTCGACACCGGATTGCTTGACTCCGGATTGCTCGACACTGGGTTGCTCAAGACCGGGTTGAAAGTCGTCCACCTGGATTCCGAGGACATTCAGTCATCGATTGCCGAACAACATCAACACAATCCCACGAATGCCGACCGCAGGTTCCCGCTGCTGGCCCAGCATCCCGCGTACGTGATCTATACGTCGGGCTCGACCGGGATTCCCAACGGGGTGGTGGTGACTCATTCGGGCCTGTCGTCCTTGGCGGGCACGCAACTGGAATCGCTGGCCTTGACTCCACAATCGCGTGTGCTGCAGTTTGCGTCGCTGAACTTTGATGCCTCTCTGTGGGAATTGGTCATGGCGTTCACCACAGGAGCGGCCCTGGTGCTGATCGCCGAGCAGGAGAGGAACGGCGCTCAGCTTTGGCAGGTAATTGCCAAGGAGCGCATCACGCATACCCTGCTGCCGCTGGCAGTATTGAACACGCTTGAGGAAGAGCATCCGCCCCAGGAACTGCCTTTGCCGGTATTGATAGTGGGTGGTGAGGCATGCTCTGCGGAGTATGCGGAGAAATGGTCGGTGGGCAGAAGAATGGTGAACGCCTATGGCCCGACGGAAGCGACGGTATGCGCCACGATCAGCGCGCCGCTTTCGGGACCCAAGACACCCTCGCTGGGCTCGCCGGTGTGGAATGCCAAGGTCTATGTGCTGGATGGAAACATGGAGCCAGTGCCTGTGGGCGTAGGAGGAGAGATTTACATTGCGGGATCGGGATTGGCGCGGGGGTACTTGAGGCGGCCCGGATTGACGGCGGAACGGTTCCTGCCGAATCCCCTGAGTGGAATGACTGGAATGAGTGGCAAGGGAGGAGAGCGGTTGTACCGGACGGGGGATATGGGACGGTGGCAGGAGAACGGAACGTTGGATTATCTGGGGCGAGTGGATCAGCAGGTAAAGATCCGTGGCTTCCGGATCGAATTGGGAGAGATCGAAGCGGCGTTGAAGGAGCAGGCGGGAGTAGCGCAGGTGGTGGTGGTAGCGCGGACGGAGGGAAGTGGAAGCAAGCATCTGGTGGCTTATGTGGTGCCGGAGGCGGATGCGGCGCTAGGAGCGGAATCATTGCGCGGGCAATTGAGGGAGCGTCTGCCCGACTACATGGTTCCGTCGGCCTTTGTGACGTTGGAGGCCCTACCGCTGCTGCCCAATGGCAAACTCGATCGGCAATCCCTTCCCGCGCCCAACTTGCGCAATGAGGGCTCCCGTGTCCCACGCAACCATCTGGAACAGATGCTGTGCGTGCATTTTGCAGAGGTGCTCGGAGTGGATCACCTCGGAATAGACGATAACTTCTTTCTACTTGGCGGCGACTCTCTCACGGCCATGAAGCTGGTGTGGCAACTCCGCTCCACACTGGGCGTCAATCTGTCGGTGGGTGCGTTGTTCGCCTCCCCAACAGTGGCGGAACTCGCCGCTCGCATCGCCCCGCCCGCTCAACCAACGGATTCGTCGGACTCTGAAGCTCAAGAACCGGCGCTGGCTGCTCCAACGGGGATACAGGCTGTTCCCGATGAAGGCGCATTCGATCAGGTCCTTGCTCTTCGCGCGCGGGGACGGCTGCCCGCATTGTTCTGTTTCTCCCCAATCGTGGGGTTGGGTTGGATGTATGCGGGACTCCTGCGCGAGATTGACAGGGAGCGTCCGCTTTATGCGATCCAGGCGAGGGGCGCAACAGACACCGCGTTGCTGCCTGTAAGTTTCGAGGCCATGATTGAGGAGCAGGTTGAGGCCATCCTTAGAATTCAGCCCGACCCTCCCTATCATCTGCTGGGATGGTCATTTGGTGGGTACACCGCCTATGCCGTTGGCTGCCGTCTCCAGCAGCGTGGCGGGATGGTTCCAATGGTTACGCTCCTTGATACTTATCCGCTGCCTGATATCAGTGAGGAACAGAGGGCCGAGTTAGAGAATCAATTCGATGAGGTCAGTGAACAAAAAACGCTGCGCGAGGTCGCATCGCTTGTGGGCGTCGATATGAATCAGTTCGATGAACAGCTGATTGATGCGGCTACCGTCGTAGAAGTAGCTCGTCGCAATAGGCACGTGATCGGATTTTTCGAGCCGCGGCTGCTCGAAAGATATGTGCAGTTGACTCGGCATCGGCTCCGTCTCCTGCTCAGCATGAAACTTGGCAGGTACGAAGGCGACATGCTCCACTTCGTCGCTGCTCAGGAAGATTCCCAGCATAAGGCCGAAAGTTGGGACACGTTTGTAAGAGGCCGTGTCGACATCCATCAAATTGGTTGCGGGCACTTGAATATGGCGGACCCGCAGCACATCAGCGAAATTGGTCGTGTTCTGGAACAGCGGCTGAAGTTGCAGGTTCCAACTGGCTCCGCATCCGGCCAGGAAGAGGCCGCAGCCTAGATGAGTCATTAGAGATGAGTGATTTTTCTGCGCAGGGTGTAGATCCGCCTCATTCGTATTATTTTCTCGGTCGGGGCCAGCGTGCCTCGACCGTGGTTCCGAGGCCGCCCCTTGGGCGAAATACCCCTCTCACCATAGCCCATTTTGGCCGAGCGGCACGCGCTACGTCCTCCAGTACCTGGTTGACGATATTTTCCTGAAAGATTCCTAAGTTTCGATACTGGTGCAGATATTCCTTGAGAGACTTAAGCTCTAGGCAGAGCTTGTTAGGCATATAGTGGATTTCGAGCGTGCCGAAATCCGGCAGCCCCGTTTTGGGACAGACCGAGGTAAATTCGGGAATATCCACTACAATTTCATAGGCGGGAAATTGATTCGGCCAGGTGTCGATCTCCGGAAACGGATGATCCAACCCCGCTTTTGCGTGCGTCTCCGTGTAACCAGTACGGTTTGCCATCGTCTTTTGATTGTAACAATCGAATTTTAAACGGGAACCGACGAATGCCCGACCGCATCTAACCCGAAAGCATTCGGCATTTGGATTTTCAGAGTCTCCGGCTTTATGCCGGCTTCAGTTGTTACAGAGATGTGTGAGGCTGTTGAGCGGCAGCGCCGCCGTGGTCGGTCGTGGTGCCGGTTCGGGCTTTGCTTGTTTATACTTAAAAGTTTAAGTAATGGTTCAAAAAAACAAAGGCAATTTTTGGGAAAGAAACCGGCTGCTGCTGGGCGTAATTGGAGCGATTGCGGCGCTGTTGATTTTTTCTGGGTGGATGATGCGCCGGGGCGCAGTGTCCGTCCGAATGGAAAAAGTCATTCGCCAGGAGATCGCAAATGTCATTTCAACCAACGGCAAGATTGAGCCGGTTGCCAATTTTGAGGCCCACGCGCCCGCCCCGCTCATTGTGAAAGAGATCCTGGTTCGAGAGGGCGATCCAGTCAAAGCTGGCCAAACGCTGCTCAAGCTCGACGATGCCGAGGCCAAGGCACAGGTCGCCAAGGCGCTGGCGCAGCTTCGTTCGGCAGAGGCCGATGCGCAGAACGTGAAAACGGGAGGTACACAGGACGAGCTTTTGACCACCCGCTCCCAGATTACAAAGGCCCAAACCGAGCGCGATGCCGCCGCCAGAAATCTTCAAGCGGTACAGAGACTCCAACAGCGAGGGGCGGCTGCTCCGGCGGAAGTCGAGCAGGCGCAGAATCGGCTGAAAGCCGCCGATGCCGAGATACAGTTTCTTCAATCGAAGTTGACAGACCGTTTTTCCAACCCTGAAATTGTCAAAGCGGAGGCCGCTGTTTCCGAAGCAAAGGCGGCTCATCAGGCGGCCTTGGATGTTCTGAAAAACGCGGTGATCACGGCTCCATTTGCAGGAACTGTGTATCAGGTTCCGGTGAAGCGCGGGGCCTATGTCAACACCGGAGAACTGTTGGTGCAGATGGCGAATCTCAAGACCGTGCAGGTCCGCGCATTCGTCGATGAGCCGGAGATTGGCAAGCTCGCCATCGGAGAAAAAGTAGAAGTCACATGGGATGCGCTTCCAGGCAAAATTTGGGCAGGCACTCTTACCCGCATTCCCAGTACGGTAGCGGCTCTTGGTCCTCGCACCGTGGGTGAGATTACCTGCGAGATTCCAAACACCGATCGCAAGCTTCTGCCAAACGTGAACGTGAACGTGAACATTGTGACTGCGCGGCAGGAGAGCGCTTTGACCGTATCCCGCGAAGCCATCCACGATTTTGATGGAAAGCGTATGGTGTTTGAAGTTGTCGACGGGAAAGTCCGAACTACTGAGGTGCAGACAGGCACGTCCAGCCTGACGCGGGTTGAGGTCGTCAATGGTCTTTCTGAGGGAGCCACCATTGCATTGGGCGCTTTGAATTCCCAGCCTCTCCGTAACGGTATGGAAGTAAAGGCGGCAGAGCGTTGAACTGGTTTCGCTTTTGCGGCGTATTGGCCCTCGTGACGTTCCTTTTTCCTGCGAGCTTTGCGGAGGGAGATAGTCACTCTCTTCTGCGGGCGGGGAAGGCCGACGCCGCTATTACAGAGTTGAATGCGCACATCGAAAAGAATCCTTCCGACGCTGATGCTTTCAATCTGCTGTGCCGTGTTTACTATCAGCTCGAAAGGTGGGACGACGCCATTCGCGCGGCGGAGCATTCGGTCGCATTGAGTCCGGAAACGAGCGAATACCATCAGTGGCTCGGCCGTTCTTACGGCCGAAAAGCCGAAGCATCCGGCCCTATAGGGGCATTTTCTCTGGTGCGCAAGGTCAAGAATGAGTTTGAGCGGGCCGTCGCTCTTGGCGACAACAACATTTCTGCGCATGCCGACATGGCCGAGTTTTATATCGAAGCCCCCGGATTCATGGGCGGCGACAAGGCTAAAGCCAAGGCGCTCGGTGAGTTCATCATGAAGTCCGATCCAGCGTTGGCCCACTATACCTTCGGCCACCTCGAAGAAAAACGCGGCAACAAAGCCAAGGCTGAAGAAGAATATAAGGCCGCCATCTCCAGCAGCAACGATCTTCCCCGCTACTGGATCAATCTGGCCGCATTTTATAGGCATGCCGGGCGCATCTCCGACATGCAGTCCGCGGTTGAGAGTTCTCTGAATAGCTCACGGAAAGACAATCTTGCTCTTTTCGATGGCGCCACGAATCTGCTGAAGGCTGGTCGTAATTTCCCGGGCGCCGAGCAGATGCTGCGCCGGTATCTAGCTTCCAATGAGCCCGACGAAGAGGCCCCGGTTTTTCAGGCGCACTACCTGCTTGGAGTCCTTCTTGAAAAACAAGGCAGTCGTCAGGAGGCTTCCGGAGAATACCGTGCCGCGCTGGCGATCGCCTCCCGCTTTCGCCCCGCCCAGGATGCCCTGACGCGCTTTTCCCGATAAAATTTCGCTTTGCCATACATTCTGTTTGCAGGTGAGTCATGAAATTTCGCGTTCGTGTGGCCGCTATTCTTGGCGGATTTCTTCTCTTCGCTTCAGCAAGCCTTGAGGCGCAAAACGCCCCCATTGCCTTCCGCACGATGATTGAGCTGGCGGTTCGCAACAGCGCCTCTTCCGGAATTTCCCAGGCTGAATTGCTGCGGGCGCGGGCGGGATTTTCCCAATCGAAGAATCTGTTTCTGCCGCAGGTTACCTTAGGCTCCGGGCTGGCTTTTTCTTATGGATTCCCGCTCAGCCTGGAAGGCTCGGCGCCCTCGATCGTTCGTGTAGATTCACAGGAATTTCTCTTCAATCCCGCTCAAAAAGAATTCATCAAGGCGGCCAGGAGCGAGGTGGAAACAACCCGCGCTCAGAGTGTGGATCGGCGCAACGAAGTCATGCTGGAGACTGCCATCGACTACATGCAGCTCGATCTTCTACAGTCTTCCTTGGCTGCCCAGCGAGAGCAGCAGGAGTTCGCCGCCAAATACGAAGACGTGGTGAGTCAGCGGGTTCAAGCGGGATTAGACAGCGCTCTTGATTTGACTCGCGCCAAGCTGGCTGCGGCCAAGACCCGCCTTGCGCTTGCCGACACTAGAGCGGCCATCGACCAGTTGCGGCTCCGCCTCGCCCAGCTTACCGGCCTACCCCTCGATTCAGTGCAAACATCCACAGAGACGATTCCGGAACTGCCGGCCGTATCGCAGGATGCCGATCTTTCCTCGCAGGCAATGTCTAGAGACTCTGCCGTGAAGGTTGCGGAACAGGCCGCGATTGCCAAGGGATTCCGGGCGAAAGGCGAGGAAAAACAGCTTTATCCCGCGGTCGATCTGGTGGCGAACTATGCTGTGCTCGCGAGATATAACAACTACGATGTCTTCTTCAATCATTTCCAGCGCAACAATGCCACCATTGGCGTGGCGATCCGCTTTCCCTTCTTGAATCCGGCGCAAAAGGCGCTTGCGCGATCGGCGGAAGCCGACTATCTGAAGGCCCAGAAGGATGTTCAGGCCGCCAAAGATCGTGCCGGCGCGGACGCTTTGCGGCTGCAGCGCTCCGTCGCGCAACTGTCGGCGGCGAATGAGGTAACGAAGCTCGAGCACCAGCTTGCGGAAGCCGATGTGGAAACCATCCATGAAAAGATACAAACGGGTGGCGCCAGCTTGAAGGATGAACAAAGCGCCAGAATCACCGAACATGAGCGCTACACGAATTACCTTGATTCAACCTTCCAATTGGATAGAGCCCAAGTTCAGTTGCTGCGCCAGATCGGAGAGTTGGAAGGTTGGGCGCTTGGCCCCGTAAGGCGTTAAAGAGGTACCGCGCTAAATTAGGTTCAAAGCTTAGATTGGGGCGAGCCAGAAGTAGCCCCTTCGCTGCACCAAAAGACCGCTCGACCGTAACCCGTAACCGCTTGGTTCCTCGGGTATTTATAGGCGGTGCAGAGGTGATAGTATAGACACTTAGGTCAAAATGCCTCTAAAAACATTATTCCTGAATCCGCCGTCGTTCGAGAACTTTGACGGGGGCGCCAGCTCTCGCTGGCCAGCCACCCGTGAGATCGAGTCCTACTGGTATCCGGTATGGCTCGCTTATCCGGCAGGGATGCTCGAAGGCTCGCGCCTTCTCGACGCGCCGCCGCACCATGTTACCGCCGAAGACACCATCGAACTCGGCAAGCAATATGAGTTTTTGGTGCTGTTTACCAGCACTCCAGGCTTCCCTGGCGACATCCGTCTGGCGACCAAGATGAAAGAGGCGAATCCTCGCCTCAAGATCGCCTTCGTGGGTCCGCACGTGACTACGCTCCCGGAACGCTCCTTGCAGGAGTGCCCTGCGATCGACTTTGTGTGCCGCCGCGAGTTTGATTACTCCGTCGTGGAGTATGCCAACGGAAGGCCGCTTTCGGAGATCATTGGTATCTCCTATCGGGACGCTAACGGTAAGGTAATGCATAATCCTGATCGGCCGGACGCGCAGGATCTCGATGCTCTGCCCGACGTTACCGATATCTACCACCGCGATCTTGATGTGCGGCGCTACAACGTTCCTTTCCTGCTTCATCCGTTTGTGGCGCTCTACACCACCCGTGGATGCCCGGCGCAATGCACCTTCTGCTTGTGGCCGCAAACTCTCAGCGGGCATCCGTGGCGCAAGCGCTCCACCGATGCGGTCGCCCGCGAGATGGCCAAGGCCAAGGAATACTGGCCGTGGGTAAAGGAATACTTCTTCGACGACGATACGTTCAACATTCAGAAAGCTCGTACTGTTGAGTTGTCCGCCAAGCTAAAGCCCCTGAATCTTACGTGGTCCTGCACGTCGCGCGTTACCACCGACTACGAAACGCTCAAGGCGCAGCGCGAAGCAGGCTGCCGCTTGCTGATTGTGGGCTATGAATCGGGCGATCAGCAGATTCTCAAGAACATCAAAAAGGGTGCGACTGTGGAGCGAGCGCGCCAGTTCACGAAAGATACAAAGAAACTGGGACTGGTGGTTCACGGAGACTTTATTCTCGGCCTGCCCGGCGAGAGCCGCGAGAGCATCCGGAATACGATCGATTTTGCGAAAGAATTGGACGTTGAGACCATTCAGGTTTCCCTCGCCCATGCCTATCCTGGGACAGAGCTCTACGATTTCGCCAAGAAGAACGGTTTCATTGTGGGCACAGAGCGCATGGTGGACGAGGGCGGGCACCAGTTGGCCCAAATCGAGTATCCCGGCCTTCCCCGTGAGTATGTCTTGGAGATGGTCCACAAGTTTTACGACGAATATTATTTCCGGCCTAAGGCCGTGTTCCGTATCGTGAAAAAGGCCGTATTTAACAACGGCGAGCGGAAACGTCTAGTCAAAGAGGCCAGATCCTTCCTCAAGCTTCGTGCGCAGCGCAATCGTGTGGCTCGGGAGATGCGTAACAAGCAAAACGATACGAAGCAGGAATCCGAGAGGGTGACGGCCCAGGTTTCCGGGGATTAAACAAAGGCCGACTTCGTGAGTATTAGAAAGTATCTGGTCCTGCTGTGCGTGATGTGCTTCGCGCCCATGGGCGATTTCTTCCTCTCGCGCGGAATGAAGCAGATTGGGCCGATTGATTTGCATCATGGACAGCAGGTCTTTTTTGCTCTGGCGAATCCTTCGATCATTGTAGGAATCGCCCTCCTCATCGGATTTTTTGTCTCCTATTCGGATGCCCTTTCCTGGGCTGACATCAGCTACGTATTGCCCGCCACTGCCCTTGGCAATGTAATTATGGCTTTGCTTGCCAGGTTCTTTCTCCACGAGCAGATCTCGCCGCTGCGATGGTTGGGAATCATTCTCATTACCTGCGGTGTAGGGTGGGTTACCCGAGGTCCGGAGCGAACAGAGCCTTTAACGGTCAACGCCGGCCTTGGTGTAGGTAAGGAGCGGCATGAGCACGCTTAAGTTATGGGGAATGATCGCGGCGATTGTGCTGGCTTCGAGTACCGGCGAGATTTTGCTTTCGGGTGCCATGAAGCGGATTGGCGATTTAGGCGAACTGCGAGCACGCAAAGGCTTGGTTGCGGTCATCAAGCGGGTGGTCTGTGAAAAGCGGTTCCTGCTCGCTCTTGCTTGCATGACGCTGGCTTTCTTCAGCTTGCTAACTGCTCTTTCCTGGGGGCCGTTGAGCCTTGTGGGACCAGCTTCAGCCTCCCTCACCCTGATTGTTACTGCGGCAATGGCAAAGATCTTCCTGAAAGAGGACGTGGATAGCCGCCGCTGGATCTCGGCAATTCTGGTGTGCGTCGGCGTATTCCTGGTTGCCCAATAGAAGCAGCCCAATAGAAGCCACGCAATAAAGCAGTCCAATCAAAGCACCGCGATAAGTAAGCAGCACAATAAAGGCGCGCAATAGAAGCAGTGCAGCAAAAGCCGCGCAGAAGCACCTATCCTGCGGGCAACGTCGCTAATTCCGTTTCCAGCTTCTTATTTTGTCGGTTCCATTTGCAGCGCGTCGTTGAACCGATTGAAATAGTTGAACAGGCCGATTGCCGATAGCAACTCAATTACTTCGCCCTCGTCAAAATGATGGCGAAGCTCGGCCCAGAATGCGTCGTCCACGGTGTGCGCATCGTGGGTTACTCGCTCTGCCAGGCGCAACGCCGCCTTCTCTTTTTCTGTGAAGTCGCTGCGATTCTCAAAGTCGTGCAGGTTTTGAATCTGGTCGTCCGTCCATCCTAACCGTCTTGCCAAGACGGTATGCGACGCCAGTCAATATTCGCACCGGTTGATCTGCGATGTTCTGGTAATCACCAGTTCTTTCAGCTTCAGCGGAACAGTCCCGGTCTCCATCACAGCGCGGAAGTGCGCGATCATGGTTTTCATGATTTCAGGCCGGTGCGCCGCAGTCCTGAACATGTTGGGGATATTTCCACGCACCTTCAGGAAGTGGTCGTAAATGCCCGCCACTTCCGGGTCGACTTGAGAACGGTCAAGACGGGAAATTCTGAACATTTTGATTTTTTAGAGGGGATGCGCAGGCGGTTGGGCCGCCTGCCTGGAAAGATTACTTGCTAAATGATTGGACGGCGCTTGCTTCGTCGTCGTGAATTTCAAATACCGTATAAAGCTTGGTAATCTGCAGAAGGTCTTTTACTTTCTTGGTCAGGTTCAGCAGCTTCAACTTTCCTTCTTTGTTGTTGACGGTCGTAAACGCGCTAACTAACTCGCCGATCCCCGAGCTGTCGATGTAAGTAACATCGCCCAGATTGAGCAGGATCTTGTTACGGCCTTTCTCCACGAGGTCTTTTACGGTTTCGCGCAGCACAACGCTGCCCTCCCCAAGGGTAATGCGGCCGCTCATATCAACAATCGTGATGCCGTCCACTTGGCGGTTATTTGACTTCAGGCTCACTTTGATTCCTCCTTGGCATTCGCGGCCTCGCGGCCAACATGTTTGACTAATGTGATCTCGGTGCCCGGTTCCAGATTCCTGAACTTGACCTCATCCATGAAGGAGCGAATGAGGAAGATACCCCGTCCTGATTGCTTCATCAGGTTCTCCGGGGCCAGTGGGTCGGGAACGCTTTGCGGATCTAGTCCTTTGCCTTGATCGGTAATGGTAATGACCAGCGATTCTGGGGTGATTTCGTAGGCCACAATGAATTTCTTTTTTGGGTCGTAGGCGTTGCCGTGGAGCACGGCATTGACTGCCGCCTCGCGAACGGCCATGGCGATGTGGTGTTGATCGTCCTCGCCAAAACCCCCGTTAACGGCCATCTCAAAGGCCTTTTCTTCAACCTTGTTCACATTTTCCAAGGTCGAATCCAGAGTGTACGAAATCCTGTTTTTCGCGCGGCTATTCACAGTTTGTGCCAAGACGGAGAACCGGACCTGAAATTATTGGACGAACGTCGCTTATAAGGCGAACCGGTAGTGTGCCTATGGGGGACGGTAAATGTCAAACCGGCAGTTCTCTTAGGCATGGGGCGCTCCGATCTCCGTGGATTTCGGGGGCCTCCCCGGTGTGGCGAAAAGTAGCCACCAAATCATTTCTAACACAAAGATGCTGGAACAGAAAGGGCGATAGATAGGGTTCTGAGAGAATTTTTACCTTCAAACCATATGCGAGTTGAGGCACAGAAAGGGCGCTTGAACCGCGGATGTTACCTATGATTTCAATTGCGAGCCCTTCTTGACTGGCACCAGCGCAGGCCATCCGGTATTCTGCGTTCAAGGGATCATGAGCGAGCAAATTGCATTCTCGAGCCTGCTTGGGGCGCCTGTCTACGACAGCTCTGGCGCCATGGCGGGAAGGGTGCGTGAAATGGCCATGTCGCCACGGCACGATCCAGCTCATGTTTCCGACATCATTGTAAAAGCCTCCGGCGGCGACCGCTTGCTTTCCGCCCACGGCGCACGCATCGCGGAAAGCGGAGCTATTTCCGCTCCCGGCAAAGTGGACGAATGGCCGCCGCTCGTCAGCTCAGAGGGCCTCCTGTTGCTGGAGCGCGACCTTCTCGATCAGCAGATTATTGACGTTAGCGGTCGCAAAGTTGTGCGAGTCAATGATCTCGGCTTGTTCCTGGAAAAGACTGAAGACCGAATCGATCACCAGGCCGGCGAGCGTAGCTACAGCAATGGAGGCAGCTTCAAGATCCGCGTCGGCAGAGTCGACATAGGCTTGCGCGGCGCTGTCCGTCGTCTTCTCAAAGGCCTTGTGCCCCGGAAAGCCCTGGAAGCATTCACCGCCGGCATGCCGGAACGATCGATTCCATGGGAAGCTGTGGATCTGATCGAAACCGATCCCTCAAGAAGAGTCCACTTAAAGCTCGAATATGAGCGCCTATCCAAACTGCATCCGGCGGATATCGCAGATATTCTTGAAGAATTGGCTCCTGCGGCTCGCGAAGCAGTCTTTGAATCGCTGGACGATGAAGTCGCAGCCGAGGCGTTGGAAGAGATCGATCCCAAGTTGCAGGTCGAGCTGATGCGGTCGATCGACTCGGATAAGGCCGCCGATATCGTGGAAGAGATGGACCCTGACGCGGCCGCCGATTTGCTGGGTGACCTGCCGGAAGAGACGTCGGAAGAAATTCTGGAGGAAATGGAACCGGAGGAGCGCGAGGAAGTCACCGAGCTTCTTGCCTTCGAAGAGAACACTGCCGCCGGAAGGATGACGACCGAATACCTGTCGGTCCCGCCTGAGGCCACGGTGGCCGATGCAATCGAGAAACTGCGCGCATTTGAGGGAGCGCCGGAAAGCATTGGCACCATCTTCCTTGTCGATTCCGACGATATTTTGGCGGGTGCTGTGCCGCTGATTGCGCTCGTGCTCTCGCCGCCAAACTCCCAGCTTTCCACGCTCGCCCGCGATCCTCTGATCTTCTGTGAATCGGGGGCGAGTGAAAAAGAGGTTACCGAGATTTTCGATAAGTACAATCTCAACACCCTGCCGGTCGTGGACGAACAGAAACGGCTCACCGGCGTGGTGACGGCGGATGACGTGATCAGCATCCTGCGCGCCAAGGTCACTTAGACGAAGCCACTTAGGAGTGGAAACGTCCCCCTCATATTTCCCAAGGCGAGGTTGTGGCTATCCGCTACGGAATTGTCCAAACGCCCACCGGCACGTATCCAAGGAAAAATCCGGCATCCCAGACTTGTTCGTAAATGGTCTTAGGTCCAGCGAAAGCCGAGGAAAAAGTAACCGTTACGGTCATGGTCATGGTATCTCCCACTGCCGACGATGATGCTGTGGCGGCATTCACCGAGCACTGGCTGTTGGAGAGCACCTGTGAAGTTCCCGCCGTAACCGGTGGAGCAAAGGTTCCCGCATCGTTCTGTAGCGCCACGCTATTGTCGCCAAAGTCAATAAAGATCTCGCAAACATTGCTTTCAGCGTTCGGCTGTCCCGCCGGTGCGAACTTCAGGTCAATATAGTTATCGGTTCCATTAGGATTGCCGGGTGTACCGATTCCGAAGGTGTTGTTGTCGATTCCCGATGCGGTGAAGGTTCCGGTGAATCCGCTACCGCTTGAGGGTGTGACTCCGTTGACCGATAGGGGCGGCGGAATCAAAGTCACAACTGTGCTGGCCGTGTTGTTGGAATTATTTGGATCGGTCGCAGTGATGGTAACGGAGCAGCTTAAGCCTACGCCATTGAGCTGGGCTCCGCAGAGATCTGGCTGGTTGTAGACAACCGAAGAGGAAGGCCCCGAAGTGGAAAGCGTTCCCGGTCCCCAGGGTGGGGTTGATGGTCCGGTCAAAGCATTGCCGGTAAGGCTCCATCTCACATTTTGGTTAGCCGACAGGGTCAGAGATTGCTTGGGCATCAGCGACCGCGCAGCCGGGGTAATGAAGATCGGCTTTGACGGCGGTGCAGGCGGTGGCGTGGGGACGGGCGTGGCGCAAGACGAGGCAGATTGGGCGCACGCCGGAGGCTGTGCGATCTGGCCGGTGGCAGGTGCGCGAAAAACCTGTGGATTAGTTTGAGCGTGCAACATGGGTGCAAAGGCCGCAAGAAGCAGCGGCCATAACAGGAAAGATTTTTTCATAGGTCGGCAATTCTACGCAGGAAACGGCGAGTTGCCCAACCGCGCCCCTTCTAGTACGCCAAATCAAAACTGTTATGATACGTTTCGGCGGCGGTCTTCTAAGCTGGCTTTAGCCAAGCCCCTCGGGCGGCTCAAGTCTCTCTGGGGTTACCCCAGGGCAACGTGAATCACTGGCAATTCGTCGCTTGAGCGCACCCTGCGCAAAAAGCGCAGTTATGCTCAAGCAGAGTAGGACTCGTTAGATTGCCCGCCGCCGCTCACCATGCCCAACCCACAGCTTTTGGAGCAGCTTGCCCGGTCGATGCTTGCGGGGGACCCGTCGGTTGAACAAATCGTTGCCCGCTGCAGCCACACGTTAGGGCAGCATTGGCACTGGTTGTCGCCTTTGGCAAATCGATATGTAAGAAGGTTTGCCGGACAGACGCGGCCCCGGCACCGCGAGGTTGTTGAATTTCTTCGCAACGACCGTGGGTTTCGCGCAGCACGTTCAAAACACAGAAAAGAGTTGTTGGTGGTTCAGTGGCTCACCGAACCGGCGAAGATGCAGCCGGTGGCGGTGGCGCGTGCCTGGGGACTGCCTGTGCTCGAATCGATCGGGGTGTTGGCACGGTGGCTCGATATCAGTGTGGAAGACCTGGAATGGTTCGCCGATCTCAAGGCACTCAACCATAGGGGCGGGCTCTTGCCCTTGAATCATTACAGCTACCGTGTCCTGATCAAAGACTCAGGGGACATTCGACTCCTTGAAGCGCCCAAAACGCGGCTCAAGGAAATGCAACGCAAAATTCTTTTCGGAATACTCGATAAGATACCGGCCCACCCAGCGGTTCACGGCTTCGTAAAGGGTCGTTCCATAAAAAGTTGTGTTGCCCTTCACGCCGGGCGGCGTGTGGTCCTGCGGATGGACCTCAAGGATTTCTTCCCTTCTTTTTCCGCGAGAAGAATTCAAACAGCTTTCAGGACGTTCGGTTATCCCGAATCGGTCGCCGACCTTCTGGGCGGGGTTTGCACCACATTTACGCCCCACGGCCTTTGGGCGAGAGAAAAGTGCAACCCTCCTCTGGCATTGCAGATACGGCAGCATGCCCGAGACCTATATTGTCGGCCTCATCTTCCCCAGGGAGCACCGTCCTCCCCGGCTCTCGCAAACATATGTTCCCACAGGTTGGATTGTCGGCTCGCCGGTCTTGCCAAATCGGCTGGTGCCGTCTATTCACGCTATGCCGATGATTGTGCGTTTTCCGGCGATCATGATTTCGAAAAGGTTGTGAATCGGTTTTCACTGCAAGTGGCTGCCATCCTCACGGAAGAAGGATTTCACGTCAACCATCGCAAGACGCGCGTCATGCGCCAGGGAGTGCGTCAACACATCGCCGGACTTGTCGCCAACAGCCACCCAAATATCATTAGGGTCGATATCGACCGGCTCAAGGCAACGCTCACGAACTGCCTTCGGTACGGACACCAAAGCCAGAACCGCCAGAGCCACGCGGACTTTCGATCTCACCTTGAAGGTCGCGTTGCCTTCGTCGAGTCCATCAATCCCGCCAAGGGCCAGCGTCTGCGTGTCCTGATGGATCGGATTGAGTGGCGTGAGACCTGATCCTTTGGCCTGCTGAATTCGCCGGCAAGCCAATACTAAAAACTCGGCCTTGAAAAAATAGACCAATGCCGGCTTTGCTCCCCGCTGCGGGCAGGCAGTTTTTTCCAAGGTTTGCCATTCTGTTATTCTGCCAATTAACTCGTTTTCGACCCAGATGTATCCGGCGAATTAAATCGCGGCTCGGCTTTTCCGTTCCGGTTTGCGCCCAAAGAAAAGCCACACAAAAAGGTGTTCGCCGGGATATGGCAGGTCGAAAGACAGGGTTATATTTCTTTGCTGCTGGAACTCAACCGACAACATGGCCCGACGCAGAGTAGGAATCAATCCGCTTAAGTACCGTCTCATCGCCTTCTTTGCCGTCTTTGGGCCGGGCTTTATTACGGCCAACGTGGACAATGATCCTGGCGGAATCCTTACCTACTCCCAGGCTGGCGCAAAACTCGGTTATGCGCTGCTCTGGACTCTGATTCCCACAACCATTGCGCTGATTGTGGTGCAGGAGATGGCTGCGCGTATGGGCGCGGTCACGGGAAAGGGCCTGGCTGATCTGATTCGTGAAGAGTTTGGCCTGCGGGCGACCTTTTTCACCATGGTCGTGCTGGGATTAGCCGATCTTGCCAATATCGCCGCCGAGTTCGCGGGGCTGGCTTCGGGCATGGGGATCTTCCATGTCAGCAAATATCTGGTGGTTCCGCTGGGCGCGGCCCTTGTATGGACTGTGGTTGTGAGAGGAACCTATAGGCCGGTCGAGAAAATCCTGATCCTGTTCTCGCTGATTTACTTTACCTATCCGGTTTCAGCCATATTGGCGCACCCAAACTGGCGGCAGGCCCTGCACGACACCATCATTCCAGTCGTCAGCAGGAAGTCGGACTACCTCTTGTTGGTGATTGGCCTGGTGGGAACGACGATCACGCCCTGGATGCAGTTCTACCTGCAAGCCTCGATCGTGGAGAAGGGAATCGGAAAACGGGAATATAGTCTTTCCCGCTGGGACGTGATCTTAGGCTGCATCGTAACCGATGTGATTGCATTTTTCATTGTTGTGGCCTGTGCCGCCACGCTATACGTGGCCGGACATCACGATATTTCCGACGCAGCCCAGGCAGCGGTTGCGCTCAAGCCATTGGCGGGCGATTTTGCCTCTCTGCTGTTTGCAATAGGATTGGTAAATGCTGCTCTTCTCTCGGCAGCCATCCTTCCCCTGGCAACTGCCTACAACATTTGCGAAGGTCTCGGCGTTGAATCGGGAATCAACAAGAAGTTTTCCGAGGCCCGTACGTTCTACTGGATTTATACGTTTCTGATCGTCGTTGGCGCTGGTCTCGTGCTCCTGCCGAGGATCCCGCTGATTAAGGTCATCCTGTTTTCGCAGGTGGCGAATGGAATCCTGCTGCCCTTTCTCCTGATCTTCATGTTGAAGTTGGTAAACAAACGCGAGTTGATGGGCAAATACAAGAACTCACGACTCGGAAACGTGATTGCCTGGAGCACCAGCGCAATCATGATTGGGCTAACCGTTGCCCTGATTTGGACAACCGTTGCGGGTTAGTTTCCCTGGTTGCCGCAGCGTTTTCGGCGTTCTGTAGGCTGTATGTGCAACAGGTGGAAGAGCAGTCCTTTAGGACTGCGTCTAAAGCCCGTTTGCAGTTTGGCAACGGAGATCAAAATACCTTGCCGGCTGCAATGTCGTTGACCAACGCCACATCGGCTTCCAGGAAGTCGAAGCCAGGCAAATCTTTACGATGGACCCAGCGCACGTCGCGGAAGATGCGGTTCTGGATCTCTCCCTCATACTGGCGAACGAGAAAAAAGTGTAACTCGACCGCTCCGCCGTTCTGATAGTTGTACTGCAGAGTAGCGACCTTGTCCCCAATCTCCGAACGAATGCCCAGCTCTTCTTCCAGTTCACGGTGGAGGGCCTCCGCCGGTTCTTCATTGGCCTCGATCTTGCCGCCGGGAAACTCCCACTTCAGGGGCATTACCTGATGTTTTGTCCGCTGGCAGATCAGGATTTCTTCGCCGCGTTCGGCGCGCTCGCCCCGAATGATCAGCGCTGCGACCACTTGTTTCACTGGCTTGTACCTCTCGTTGGAAGATCCGGAAAATGGGAAGGGCCGGAAAATTCTCGATCGAGGCACGTCGTAAAGGTAAAGGCGAAGAGCGCCAATTCGGGATCGTGCGTGGAAAGCTCCAGTGTCCTCTCGCCAAACGTGTGATTGTCCACGAGCATGTACATGCGTGGCCGGCGGACGGAAATGTAACTTCGTCCGTCGCGAAAAACAATGTCGGAGGTGGCGATGTCTTTGTTCAGCGGCTGGTCATCCTGCCGGACTTCGACTTCACGCGGCTCTCGGTTAAAAGATGCCATCACGAGATTGACCCCAGCCGCAGAGTAGCGAAGGCTGATCTGCGCTTTTTCTGTACCCGCTGATTCAAAATGATCGCCCGTAGCGGTCCAGTGGCCTTGGGCGTAAAAAAATCCGTCCCGCAGTTCTTCGGAACGTGAATACTCATAGATGGCGGATTGATCTTCGACAAACCCGCTTGCGTTGCCGATACGTCCGCGTTTGTGGCCGAGATAGAGCTCCGAACTAGGCTGATAGCAAACTGCGCCCGGCTGGTCGGTCTCTCGCAGCGGCTCCATAATGGTCGGCAAAGCAATTTGTGGATTGATCTCCCGCAAAAGTTCCTGGATTGTCTGCTCGGTTTCAACGTAGGCCCCTTCTCCGAAATGGGCATAGCGAAGGTAGCCTTCTGCATCAATCAGATACTTTGTGGGCCAGTAGCGGTTGGCAAAGGCCTCCCAAAGCTCAAAATTGCTGTCGACCACGACCGGGTAGGTGATGCTGAATTCCTCGATGCCTCGTTCCACATTGCTCTCGTAACGGGCAAAGAGAAATTCTGGAGTATGCACCCCGATGACGGCGAGCCCTTTGTCTTTGTAGCGGTTATGCCACGCTTGCACATAGGGCAGGGTGCGGATGCAGTTTACGCAGGTGTAATCCCAGAAATCGATCAGCACGGCTCGCCCGCGAAGCTGGCGTAGCGTCAGCGGCGTTGAGTTGAACCATATTTTGCCGATCTCAGGCGCTCGAACGGTGCCTTTGTCTACACGCATCGTTTTTGGGAATCCATTGTTTTTCGGAATTATCCCGCCGCTTTGCTGTCGAGCGGAATAGCGGCGATCTGGCGGAGTTTAGGTGTGGGCTCAAATACCTCGGGATGAATCGCCGCTGCTAGTGCCTGCAAGCCCTGGAGTAAGGTGGTGGCCGGCGTGTTCAAGCATTCATCGTCGATGCAGTAGACGCGCCGGTCGCGAACCGCCTGAATATTTTCCCAGTTCCGGCGCTCCATCATCTTCTCAAGGGGAACGCGATTTCCCGCGCCGCACCAGGCCGCAACAATCACCTCTGGATTGGCTTCCAGGACTTCGTCTGCAACAAGCTGTGTTCCCGGATGACCAAAGAAACGGCCTCCGGCGGCCTCCACCAACTCCGCCACCCATTTTTGTGAGCGGATCAGTGGCTTGCCCCATTCTTCGCAGTACACCAGCGGGCGGGAGGTTGCGGGCACCTTTTGCCGTACCTGTGTAATCGCATCCTGAATCTTGGCGATCAGTTCCATTCCTCGCTCTTCCTGTCCCATAATCCGCGCGATTGCGGCGATATCGGAATAGACGTCAGCGAGTGATTTCGGAGCAAATCCCAGGAAGGGGATGCCACTTTTCATGATCTGCGCTAGGGCCTCAATCTGGTAGGGAACCGAGGCAATCACCAAGTCAGGCTTCGCTGCCAGAATCTCATCGGCCTTTGCTGTCCAGGAGTCCTCGATCACCTTGCAATTGAAGCCAGAGAGCTCCGGACAAACATCTCGGCAGTATTTGGTACAAGCCGCAAGGTGATGCAGCAATCCGAGGTCGCGAAAGGTCACGGTGATGCTGGGTTGCAGCGATACCACTCGCTTGGGAACATAATTTTCGGGCATCAGTATGCGATTATAAGGGAGCGCGAAAAAGCGGGTTTACCCCATCCGGCCCTAAAGAAACAACGAAACGGCGAAATGGCATATTCCGAGAAAGTAATGGATCACTTTCAGCACCCCAGGAACGTAGGTGAGCTTCCCGGCGCCGATGCTGAAGTGAAGGTAGAACACCCCGTTTGTGGCGACATCATGAAGCTGGCGGTAAAGCTCATGGATGGACGCATCGACGAGGTGCGCTATCGCACGCGGGGCTGCGTGGCCTCCATTGCGGCCGGTTCTTGCCTTACGGAATTGATTCACGGCAAAGCCGTGGCCGAGGCCAAGTTGCTCAAACGCGAACAACTCGTTGAGGCCCTTGGTGGACTCCCCAACGCCTCAATTCATGCTTCGCACCTCGCGATGGATGCTCTTGCAGCGGTCCTCAAACAGTTGCCACCCGACAAGGCCGCGTAGGCCAATACCACATCGGGCCGCCTGCAGCTCTATTTTTACTTTTCCATGGGCCGATGGATCTTCCAACCTTTTTCCATTGCAATAGACTCCAGATCGGGGTTGGGATTCACGGCAAAAGGGTGCTTTGAAATTGCCAGCATATCGGCATCATGAATTGAGTTTCCGAAACAGGCATCCACTGTTTTGGAGAGTGTTTCTTGCAGCGCAATTGCCTTGCCTTCGTCCGTTGGGACGCGAATCAGTTGATCGGTTGCAAGGCCGTTCTCAATATGGACGCACGCTGCCAGAACGTTTTCTTCTGGTATCCCAAACCGCTTCACGCCCGCTCGGATCGCCCAGACATTGGTTGAAGAGACTGCCCAAAGCTGGCACCCTGCCGCCTTGAGCCGGCGAGTCAACTGCAGCATATCGGGAAAGATGCGGTGTGCCACCACCGCGGGGAAAAAATCTTCCGCCGCCTGTTGCAGTAAATGTTCGGGAACCCCGGCATTGATCGTGACCATTTCCCCGCACATGGTCTCTTCGTCCACCAGCCCGGCCTTGTAATCGCGATAGCGAGCCTGCGCCCACTCAGCGGTTTTTGCGGGAATCAGGTCGTGCTTGACCTCCCAATAGAAGAAGTCGGCGCCGGCATCACCGCTCCAGAGCGTACCGTCACAATCGAATACGGCAATGCTGGGTTTGAGCGCCAGCACGGAATCAATAAACTGGAGAGCGGAGTCGGAAAGTTTGGGTTCTGAAATCTCGGCTTTCAAATCGTCTGTCCTGGTTGCAGTTTTCAAAGCTGCAGGTTTTCAAAGTCTTCCGGGGTGTTGATGTTTAAGGCAACCAAGGGGTCGCTCACTGGCAGGTAACGGATGTGCTGCTGGTTCGCGTGTTCCACGTCACGGGCGTTGCTCGAAGCGGGGGCGTTTAAAAACGCGGCAATCATCTCCCGTCCGATAGCGATTGGGTGCCCATGTTTACCGGCGTATTCGGGAACCACGGCCCACGTAGCACCGTCGGCCTGCAGAAACTCTTGTTTAATCTGATCGATGATTGGCAGGCTGGGAGCGGGCCGGTCGACCAAAGTCAGCAGGGCCGCGTCACGGCCGCGGTTGAGCACGTTTTCCAGTCCCACGCGCAGCGAACTGAACTGTCCCTGTTCTGGCGAAGGATTTCGAACGGTAAACGCGCCTTCGGCATCGATCACGGGTACCAGGCGCTCTTCATTGGCGCCCACCACCACCAGGACTAAATCCGTAAATGGCTGAAGCGCGCGAATGGCAGTCGAAAGGAAGGTTCCACCCTGCCATGGCAGGAGCGCCTTGTCGGAGCCCATGCGTGACGAAGCGCCTGCGGCCAGAATGACCCCGGCAAATGAAGGTGCGAGTGCCATACAGAAATACTATAACTGTTTAAGAATTTCGGCGGCTTTTGCGCTTTTCATGTGGGGAAGAGAGGCCGCCGCTTGACGTCGGATGGAAATCATTTCCGCCACTATGGAAACGGCGATCTCTTCCGGCGTAATCGACCCGATATCAATGCCCACCGGGGCGTAAACCCTGGCCAACTTCTCCGGCGATGTGCCTTCCTGCTCCAGTTCCCGGTATGTGGTGATGACCTTGCGTTGCGAACCGATCATTCCTATGTAGCGTGCGGGAGTCTCCACCGCCCAGCGCAGCACGCGCATGTCGTCCCGATGCCCGCGCGTAACAATCACCATGTACGAAGATTCGTTCGGGCTGAGCTGCGCCATGACCTGCTCATATTCGTCGGCGTAAATATCCCGTGCTTCCGGAAAGCGCTCGCGATTGGCGTACGTCTCTCGATCGTCGATCACCACCACCTCGAACCCGGCGATTCGCGCGACCTTGTATAGGCTCCAGGAGACGTGACCGGCGCCGAAGATATAAAGAGTGGAAACGGGAAGCAGCGGCTCCACGAAGACCTCGAGGGTACCGCCGCAGACCAGGCCGGCATCGTACTTGGGATTGTTGTTGAGATTAAAGTTCAGGGTCTGCGACTTCTCGGTGCGCATTACCTCGCGGGCCGCGTCCCAAACCTCGGCTTCCACACAGCCGCCGCCAACCGTCCCCACAATCGATCCGTCTTCCCGAATGAGCATCTTGGCGGTTTCAAACGACGGAATCGATCCGCGGACATTGATGATCGTAGCCAATGCCGCCTTCCGGCCTTCCCGCCGAAGCCGCAGAATCTCTTCGTAGATGTCCACGGAGATATTGTAGCCCGGAAAGCCTAAACGGAAGCGGTAAAGCCACCTTGCCAATCGGCCAATAGTTTTCGCAGGAACCCGTTTCGAATCGGGGAGCTACTCTTCCAATTCTGCGACGGCGGCGCCACTCAGTGTCCAAGGCTTAGGCCTCTTGGGCGCGGATACATAGCAAAAGGGATCGAGAGGTTCTTCTGGCCAGAACCTGGCCGTGTGGTGAAGAATCGGTATGGCATGGTACATTCCCTGTTCGTCTTTTTTGACAGGAGAGAGTCCCGATGAAGGCCATACGTTTCCATGAGTTTGGCGGGCCGGAGGTTTTGAAATTTGAAGATGTGCCCGATATCAAGCCGCGCAAAGATCAGGTGCTGGTCAAGGTCAAAGCCTGCGCGTTGAACCATCTTGATCTGTTCATCCGCAAGGGTCTGCCGGGAGTCAAGCTGCCGCACATCAACGGCAGTGATGTTTCCGGCGATATTGCCGAAGTTGGCGAATACATCACCGATCTGAAGGTAGGGCAGCGCGTATTGCTTGCGCCTATGACTTTTTGTGGATACTGTGCGGCCTGCACCGACGGGAGACAGAATTTTTGCTCGCAGTTCACGGTCCTCGGCTACATGAACGACGGCGGCAATGCCGAATATATTGCGGTTCCGCGCGCGAATGTGTTTCCGATTCCCGAGGAATTGACCTACGATGAGGCGGCATCGGTCCCACTGGTGTACGTGACCGCCTGGCACATGCTGGTCAATCGCTGCCATCTGATGCCGGGTAACATCGTGCTGGTATTGGGAGGAGGATCGGGCGTGGGCTCGGCGGCCATTCAAATCTGCAAGCTTTTCAATGCGCAGGTCATCGCCACTGCCGGGGACGAGGCAAAGATGGAAAAAGCTCGCGAGTTGGGCGCCGATCACGTGATCGATCACTACAAGCAGAAGATCGCGGAAGAAGTAAAGAAAATCACCAGCCGTGCCATGTGCGACATTGTCTTTGAACACGTGGGGCAGGCCACCTGGCAGGAGAGCATGAAATCGCTCAAAGCCGGTGGATCGCTGGTGACCTGTGGAGCCACCACCGGGCCTGAGGCAAACTTCGATATACGCTTTCTTTTTGCGCGGCAACTCTCCTTCCTGGGATCGTTTATGGGAACCATGGGCGATTTCCACGCGGTCCTGCGCCATATCTTCTCGGGTAAATTGAAGGCTGTGGTCGATAAGAGCTTTCCGTTGCGCGAGGCCGCGGCCGCGCATCAGCGCCTGGAAAAGAGCGAGCAGTTTGGAAAGGTGATCCTGAATCCATAGCAGGGAGGTCCAGCATGGGCGCATGGGGCACAGGGAACTTTGAAAACGACGATGCGTCGGACTGGATGTTTGAACTTGAAGATTCATCTGGCGTAGCGCTGCTCAAGGCCGTATTCGCCAAGGTGGAGAAAAACGCCTATCCTGAGGCGCCGGATTGCTGCGTCGCCCTTGCAGCCGCAGAAGTTGTGGCGGCTGCCAAAGGTAAGCCTTCGGAGGACCTGCCCGAAGAGGCCCGTAATTGGATCGACCGCCAGGCGAAGCTCGATGACATTAAGGTGCTGGATAAGGTTGCGAAAAAGGCAATTGACCGGATACGCAACAAATCGGAGCTGAAAGAGCTCTGGCAAGATTCCGAAGACTGGCCGAAGTGGCAGCAAGTCCTGAATCGGCTGGAGCAGCGACTCCAGGGCTAGAAAGAAGATATGCGCCTTCAAGGATAGTGCCCAAAGACTTCAGGGATAGAAGATATTGTGCCTTCATAGGGATAGCGGCCGAATGCTACACGGGATAGATGCACTGCCTCTTCAAGCATGACGCCCTGCGGCCTTAGGGATGACGGCCAACGCCTTCCCCGGGGTGATGCCTTCCACAATGGTTTTGAAATTTTGGCCGCCGCCAAATTACAATAGAGGGTTATGAGCGATCACCTTGTGCCACCAGATGTAGAGCGTGCTGCGGTTGTGCGCCGCTTTCAGAACACGGGCGGGAATCCGGTCGATGCGAACCGCATGAAAGAGCTTCTCTTTGGAAGCGAGCAGCCCCAGGGCGTAGTCCTGACCACGTTGGATAACGTGGTGAACTGGATGCGGAAGAGCTCGATCTGGCCAATGACCTTTGGCCTTGCCTGCTGTGCCATTGAGATGATGGCCATGGGCGCATCGCGCTTCGATATTGCCCGCTTTGGAGCCGAAGTATTTCGTCCTTCGCCGCGTCAATCGGACCTCATGATTATTGCTGGGCGCGTCTCGCAAAAAATGGCCCCGGTGATCCGCCAGCTTTGGGAGCAGATGCCTGAGCCCAAGTGGGTCATCTCCATGGGCGCTTGCGCGACCTCGGGCGGCGTTTTCAATAACTACGCGCTGCTCCAGGGGGTCAATCAGGTGATCCCGGTGGATGTCTATGTCCCCGGTTGCCCTCCGCGCCCTGAGCAGTTGATTTATGCGATCACGCTTTTGCAGGAAAAGATTCAGAGCGAGCGTGGATCGTTTAAGCGCGCACTGAACTTAGCGTAAGCCCGCTTGGCCTCGAAATCCTAAGCCCACCACTTCCGTGGTGGGCTTAGCTATTTGGAGCATTTTCCCATAGATACTTCAGCCTTGAGATCGGCGGATAGAAGCGTGCATTTTGAGCCTGTTCCATGTCCACGCGCCGGATAAATGAAGGGTGTTTTTAATGAAGGGTGTTTTAAAGATACGTGGAAGAGCGTCCCTTTAGGCCCATATCAAGTTAACCGCAAATAGACGGGTGCTTCCGGCATTTGGCTCTGTTGGCCTCAAGAAGGATTTTCACTACATATGAAAGTGCCCAAATCTAAATCAAACATCTAAATTTAGAGTTGGGCGTAAAAGTCTCTTTTCATAAATGCTCCAAGCGCCAGAGGCGCGACGAGACGGTAGCCCATGTCGAGCGTAGCGAAGACGTGGGTACGCGTAGCAACAATTCGGGGCCTTAGAGCTTATGTGAGAACGAATGTTCTCGCATAAGCTCTAAGGCCTCTTACTGCTTCTCACTCCGATACAGCATGCTCCGCTTCTTGCTCGCGCGTTTTTGTTGGTGCGCCTGCGATATTGTGCGCGGTGAGCACTTCGAGCGCTTCGTTGACCGTCTCGGAGTCCGGCGTAAGAGCGGTGTCGGAGTAATGGCGCGCGGCCGGATCGCGTTCCAGGCGCTTCGTAAACCAATGGAAGCGCCAAGCCAACTGCGCCATTTTGAAATGCTTGTGGAGTAGATCCACGATAAAGCGGGGATAGAAAATAAAAGGGCTCTCGACCGGCAGCGTTGGCCGGCGGTCTTTACGATATTTCCGCCGCAGATAGCCGCCTTGCAGGGGATCGATCTTCTCGTAGACGATGCAGAAGTGGAACCACAGCATGAGGACCATTACGTTGTTCAGGTCGATGCTGGTGGCCGCTGCTCGGCGCAGCACGGTTTCTATGTGCTGCAGCGAATAGAAGTTCTGCCAGGTATCCCGATAGAGCTTTTCCCATTGTGCCGCCGACATCTGGGAATGCACGGTGGTCACGTGCTCCAGGTCGTATTTATTAAGGTCTGGGTCCAGCCACGCCCCGGCCCGGTGGAGTTTCTGGTGGTCCTCGGAGCCCGGCAAGGCCGTCAAGCAGTGCGGTTCCAGCAGGTCGATCGGCAGCTCACGCTGAATGATCTCGATGTCGTGCAACACCGATTCCGGCGTATCTTCCGGAAAGCCCAGAATGTACCCGGCAAACACAATCGCCCCGGCGCTCTTCCAGGCGAGCAGCATCTTTCGGTATTCCGAGATCTTATTTTGCTTCTTTCGTGCTCCCAACAGGCTCCCGGGATTGATGCTCTCCAGGCCGATGAATACGCGTCGCACGCCTGCTCTGCCGGCCTTCTCGATAAACCGCGGCAGGCGATGGCACATGGTGTCCACCTGGATCATGAACTTGATGTTCAGCTTCTCGACTTCCCGCATGGCGATCAGGCGATCAAAAATCTTCTCCCAGTCCCCATTGCGGGCAAAGTTGTCATCGGTAATAAAGAAGCGGCCGACTCCCTGGGCCAGGTTGCGGCGAATGATCTGTTCGATCTCATCCACGGTGCGCCGCCGCGACTTCCGGCCTTGCACATTGATAATGGTGCAGAAGGAGCACTGAAACGGGCAGCCGCGTCCGGCATCAAAGCTTGTGTACTTGCCGATCGTTCCTCGGATGGTTGCCGCTGGGAGCATCGGCATGGGTGCGCCTTCGAGAGAAGGCAGGTCCGACAGGTAGTTATAGAGGGGTTGGAGGCGTCCCTGCCAGGCATCCAGCAGCACCTGATCCATGCGGCCCTCTTCCGCCTCGCCCGCAAAGAGCGAGATGCCCATGTCCATGGCCTCTTTAAGTTCGGGAGTGACCCCGCCTAACATGGAGATTGATCCGCAAATATGAAATCCACCCATGCAGACCTGGACTCCGGCGGCGCGTAAAGGCCGCGCGATGTCCATCGCTCTTGGAAACTGGTTGGACTGGACCCCAACCAGCATCACGAGGCCGCGGCCTCCGGCAAGTTTCTGGATGATATTCCTGGTGCGGATGCGGGTATTGTCCTCATCCATCGAGGTGAGAACGATCTCTATGTCATCGCCTAAGACGCGCCGCTGTTTGCAGTCGAGCGCCAGGCCATGGACCACAGCCAGTGAATTGGAAGGTACGGCCGATCGCATCCATTGGATAACGTAGCCGTCATCGTCGTAATGAGAAGGCTTGATAAGCAGCAGGGAAAATTCTTGCGACGTAACCATTCCCTCGTCTCCACGGTGCTGAAACGTGTGACTGCAGTATCGAAGCTTAACATAAAGATATGTAAAGTAAATAAAATCGCTGCTTTTGAATCACATGGCAATCGTGCGAAAAGGCTCCCCTAAATGTTGTACTGATTGATCGGTTGAATTCGAACTCTCCTTCTACAAACGCGCAGGTGCCCCATCCTTCGCGTTTTCTGCGAAGGGTGGGAATCGAGGGTATAGACATCGGGAAACCCGCTACTCGCATCTGATACGCTGACGGCTTGGTCCCTGCAATGCAAACTCGTGCGACACAAAACCGGCGGATTCTTTTCTTCTGTGCCTGCAGCCTTCTCCTGTTTGCTTCGCTCGCAGCCACTGCCGCCAAGCTCAAACAGGTTGCCCTGATTGACTTGCCCGGAAATCCGGGGTTCAATCAGGTCGCTTTGGCCAACGGAGAAGTCATTATTACTCGACCGGAGGCCAATACCGTCGAGATCTTCAATCCGGTCAAACGTCGCGTCGTTGCTCGTATCTCGCAGGTCGATAGCCCTCGCGGCGTAGCTGTCGATGACGCCAATTTCCGGGTCTATATCGCGCTCGCGGGCAGCAATCGCATTGCGGTTGTGAATAGCAAGAACTGGCAGGTGGAAAAGCTCGTTCCCGTAAGCCACCCGCCAGAGAAGCTTTTGTGGGTAGGCAAGGATAGCTCTCTGTACGTGACCAGCCTGCGCGGACGCTGTATTACCACGGTCGATCCGGAGAGCGGCGAAGAGACGGCAACCGTAGACGTGGAGGCACTTCCCCAGGACATGCTCTATGACGGCCCGCGCCAGAAACTAGTCGTGAGCCTCCAGGATAGGAATGAAATTGCCCTGTTGGACCATTCCAACAAGATCACCGGAACGTTCAAGCTGGCGGGGTCGGAGCCGACTGGGCTCGCTCTTGATGAGGCCAAGCGTCGGCTCTATGTTGCTGTGCGTTACGCGGTGCTGATTCTGAATGCCGATACCGGTGCGGAAATTTCGAGGATTGCCGCTCCTGGCGGAACGGATACAGTAGTTCTCGATTCTGCGAATAGCCTTCTTTATGCCGCTGCCGGCGATGGCTCGGTCATTGCGATTGACCTTGCCAAGGGCGTTGCCGACCATGAACTACCCACCGATGTGAAGGGATATACCATCGCCTACGATCCCAACCGCAAGATGCTCTTTCTGCCCGGAGGCCGTGAAGGAAGGGCCAAGCTTGTGATTTTGCGCCCTGTGGGAGTCGGTGAGGCGAGTGCTCCCCAAACCGCGGCCAACCCAACTGGCGCCGGACAGACTGCCCTGAAAAAGTAAATCTTTTTTCGCTGCTTGCGCTTCTAGCAACGCTCCTGAACGTTGTAACAAACCTCAAATGAAGAATGATTGGCGGTCCTTCGCCTCAAAGCGGCCGCTCCAATCAAATCAAAATGCGAGCTTGAAAAGCTTTTGGATGACCTCATCGATTGGAAACATAGTGAGCAGGAGAGGTAGAAACGGAATCGAGATGATCACCGCCAACCGGATGAGCGTTTCCTTCGAGATTGGCAAGGTACGGTCCTGACTCACCAGTGCAAACGAATTTCCAAGATCGGCTAGGGATTGGATATCGGCTGTGCCGAGCAATGGCTCTTCTGGGCCCTGATCAGCCGGACGCCGAGTCCCAGTACTGGTTCCTGCTCCGATCCACCTGTCATGGAAATCTTCCACGTACTGGCTGGCAAGGCCGCCGAACTCCCGCTTTGCCGTTCGTCCGGCATGCTCAAGCATAAGGCTGAAGAAACCTAAAGGCAGAGTAACCAGAAGGATCGCGAACACCAGGGCTCCCGCAATCTCCATCTTATAATCCGGCAGCCTCGCCCCTGCATAAAGGATATGAGCATAGATAGTTCCCGCGATCACCGTCGTCTGTGCAGTGAACACGGGTGCGAGAGCAAGGGCGCTGCCTGAGAGAAAGCCCAGTCCGGCCGAACGATCGGGATGAAAGAGATTGAGGTGAAGAGGTAACGCCCGCACCTGCCATAGGAAGCGATACCAGACAAAGATCCGAAAGTACCAGCGGATCAGGATAAACCGGAAAATCGATAGGCTGACCAGGGCGTAATACCAGCCCGCCAAGGTAAGTCGAAAACCACCATTGTTCAAGCGATACCAGGTGGAACTGGTCAGCGTGAAGTTGTGTCTCCAGATCCAACCTCCCAGGATCAACACCAGAAGCAGAAGAACCACCTCCACGATCACGGAATTGCGAAGACGTGTTGCCGACGCCACAATCTTCTCAAAGCGGTCAGCTTGTTCCTTGTCAATGATGCCCCGGCTCAGGAATTGCGGCACGATGTGCTGCATTCGGTCATGCACAAATACCTCTGCTCCTATGAGAAGCGGAAGAGCCGCCAGGAACCGGATGTGGACTTCAGGATCGCGGAAGAAAGGAACAGGGACACCTCCCGTCAGGTGTCCTTCAACGGCAGCAAGCAACAGTAGAGGTAACCAGCAAACGCCTGGCAACATGATGAGGCGCCGCGCGAGAAGATGAAGGGGAGGGTGCGCTAACCTGGTTTTTAAATACAGTTGATAGAGCGGTCCGCCCAGCACCAAAGAGAAACTCGCCTGATGCCTGGGCGATCTGCCCTTTGAACCCGGCGGCACGATTTTTGGCAGCCCCATCTTCATGGCTTAGAAGAAATGATCTAGGCGAAATGCGCTGGGCGGAATACGCCTCGGCGGATACTGGGATCTTGAAATATGAAAGCCGTGTTTGTTATCTACTGGATTAGAAGAGCAACGTGTTGATCGCTGTTGCCCGGCCATCGGTATACAACGGCGGAGTCGCCGAAACCTCTAGAGCGTTTTTCAGCACAGGCGTAAGCGGGAATCACCATCACCGCACGGGAGCCATGCAAACGGGATTACAGGAACGCTGAAATCGCCATAGAATACTGGGTTGCAAGAAAAGAGCTTTGCAAGAAAAAAGCCTTGCAAGAAAACTTTTCTGATCCGCGTCAGATTGGGTTTGAACAACCTGAATATCTTGAGGAGGTCATAGGCCCGATGAGATTCGCCAAAATCGTCTTCCGGGTTGCTGGAGTATGGGGCATTTTGGTGCTCACGCCACTATTTTTCTTGCTCGATATGGTCGGGCGCCAGGATCCTCCGCCAGTCACGCATCCGGCGTTCTACTACGGTTTTGCCTCCACGGCCTGGGCCTTTCAAGTTGCTTTCCTGATCATCGGCAGCAACCCTCTGCGCTTTCGTCCCTTGATGATTCCTTCCATGATTGAGAAATTCGGCTATGCCATCGCTCTGGTGATCCTCTATCTGCAGGCGCGCGTAAATCCCAGGGATCTGGTTTTTGGCGGTGTGGACTTTCTGCTTGGAGTGCTCTTTGTGATCTCCTATTTGAAAACTGCGGGTGAAACCAGCGGCTGGGAGTCGCACAATAGGGCAAAGGAAGCAAATATCGTCAATTAGTTTCCAGAAAAATTTTCGCCAGACGTAAGCCTTAAACAATAAGTGCGGGAATTCGATTGGTTAAATTAAGAAATTCTCAATCTGCATACAGTGGGTTGCTTATTCGGTAAGTTGCACTATGCCCGCTCGCGCATAAGCTCTAAATTAACGATAGGGATACTTGAGTCTTGCCACCGGGAGGTACCGTAGCGATTTCGCTGGCTTCGACGCGTTTTCCTCCAATAGACGAAACTACTCGAACAACATGTTGTCCGGGAGCCAGGCGGGCGATCGCCCAAGATTTGCCATCGGTTACCCCAAAGGAAAGGTCGTCAATGAAGACTTCTGGTTTCGAATCCATAGTTCCTGCGTTTGTGAGCGAAACAGACAAGGCTCCCGGCTCATTGACACGTATTTTTGCCTGTGTCGCCAATTCCAGATCAGCAAGACTTTGTTGAAACTCCGTTGCCCACTGCTGCGTTTCCTGGGCAATACAACTCGAAACGGCTTCATATAAGGTTTTGGCAATCTGGAGAAATTCTTCGACCTCTGTTTGGACTGGCTCGCGAGTGCCAACACGCGCCCGCAATCTCGTCCAATCGATTTCAAACGAGTAGGTCGTTTTTTGAATGGCTTGAGCAGCAAGAATGTAACGGGTCCAACCACTCGAAAATCCGAAGAATTTGTCTAGAGCGATAAATGAAGCTCCGACACCCAGCAATACATATCCCCATGCCGAAAGATTTACAACCTTTTGATTGATGAAAGACACCGAGCTGAGGAGAGGAATGATACCGCCTGTTGAAATGAATGCTATCGAGGCTGCTCTACAAATTCGTGACATCCGTGCTTTTGCTGTCTTCTTATGGAAATACCAGG
Organism: Candidatus Angelobacter sp.; assembly: GCA_035295685.1. Taxonomy (GTDB): domain Bacteria; phylum Acidobacteriota; class Terriglobia; order Terriglobales; family Acidobacteriaceae; genus Angelobacter. Next base: position 89,983 of record DATGIO010000043.1, on the reverse strand, counting down.
CAATTGCGTCGTTTGCGAACGCTTCTGCGTTGGTCCGTATTATATCGATTGAAGCAACGATCTTAGTCGGATCCCATCGCGTTTCTGGTGTTGGTACTCTAGCGAGATTTGTGGCAGTAGCGCTCATCGATTTCAAGTCCTGGATTGAATATCAACAAATGCCCTTCAGTTGTGGTCTATCATCTTATTAGCGGATGCAAGACTCTTTGTGTAATAGTCTTAGTGGCCGTCTCCATGTGCTCATTTAAAAATATCAAGTCAGGTGCATTCAAAGAACGCAAAATAAGACAGTGCCAAGTTTTACGGTGAAAGCCTACCTCGTGAAAAGGATTTTTTCCATAGTTAAACGGACAAATCTGTGTTTTTATAATTTGCCGACGCATTGAATGAGACCAGCATGCAAGGTATAGTCTTTGAATTCGTTCCGTTTAACCTCTTGGCAGGCAATAGGCACAATAAGCAACCGAACGTTCGGTCAATTCACCTTGGCCACGTCTCGGAACTCTCGAAACCGTCCTAGACACGATCCACGGTTCATAAGGTATCTAAGAGTGGTCTATCTCATTTGGCAAGTCGAAAACTTGCAGGAGCTTTGGCGTTACCGCATACTCTTTCGCAAATCGGTCAAAACGTGATCCGCTTTGTCGATGCGGATAAAGCCCATTCGGGGATATTCCAAGTCTACGATGATGTAGACGGCCGTTGTAAGGATGATCGGGAACAGGAGCCTATGGAGCATACTGGGTTTCTTTGCTTCCGCCATGCTATAGCCGGCGAGAAGAGAGCCGGCGAGGAGAAGAATGCCGAGGCTCCAAAAGATTGCGGCCGGGGGATGAGTTTCCAAAGCGACATAGCGCGTCGTAGTTATGTCGATCATTTCGTTGAGAGAGGAAATCACCAGCGACTCAACTGCCGGTGAGCAACCGGCGTTGCATGCTGCCACCGCTTCAGCCCAAATTTTATCTTGAAGGTCGGCATAGCGGCGCATATCGTTTCTGGCCGCTTCGATATCCGAGCCAACATGCCGATACATCTCGATGCGCGCATCCAGGTAGTCCTTGAAATTGCTGCGAAGTGTGCGTTGAGCCTCGTTTGGAAGCAGGTCGATTCGCAAATAGGCCGTGCCGATAGCGTTTGCCTCTTGCACGATCAACTGCCGGCGTGCTTCGAAACGTTCGGCCGCTCCTGAGAAGGTGAAGGCAACCAGCAATCCCAGCAGGGCAAAGACGGCGCCCTCGATTGTGGCAAAAGCAGCTTTTGAGCCTTCCGGATCAAGTCTTCGTTGCCGGAGTCCAATCCGTCGGCCTGCTTCCATGAAGCCCGCCATTAGGAGGAACAGGCCGATGCATAGAACCAAAAAATTGGAAACTGCCGGAATAGGAACCTCTCTATTCCATCTTCCTGCAAATTGGCCCTGTTACAACCCGGCGAAAATACTTTCGCCCGGTCCCCGAATATTTACCGGACCATATTTATCTTGATCATATTTATCTTGATCGAGGAGCGGCGCGATGTTCCCGAGAGAAGGTATCGCGCCGCCCAAGCCCTCAATCGGCTACTCTCTTGCGAGCATTCCGAGCGCCTCAAGCTCAAGATCGACGACATGTTCCCCGCCAATATTGACCGTTACTTGCTTGACCGTCCCGCCTGTGAATTCAAACCGGCCCTTATATTCGTTGCTAACCGCATCGGGCCTGCCGCGCCCTACGGACAATCCCTCGCCCGCCAAAGCGAACTTACCCGGCTGCGTGCGAATCTTGCCTTGCCCTGCGAGCTTCTTGTTGATGTAGAGTTTTACGTCTCCATTGGCGACGAACTTGGGGTTTTCGCCCGTCTTGGTAAATTCGACTCCCAGCTCGATCTTGCCCGTGGGTATTTTGTCGGTTGAAACCACTTTCTGTTCCTCGATGCCGAGGAAGTTATAGGAGTAGTGGAGTTTGCCGCCCTTAACAAAAAGTGAATGCCCGCCAAAACGGCTGCCCTGCGACAGCAGAATTCCTTCCGCGTCGGCTTTTTCAATCTCGACTTCAGCCATGATGGAATACGACTTGTTGCGGATATTCGGAGCCATGCCCTCCGGAATCTCCGCTGTGTTGGGGAAGTAGGAAAAGGTCGATCGCGGCTTGCCGATTTCCGGACGTTCCACTGTGAGCTGTTCGCGCGCCGTGCGATCGTCCAAAGGGAAAACATTGTTTCTGCCCGCATGCGCAAACCAAAGTGCCTGCAACTCCTGCAGCTTTTCCGGAAATTCCGTGCCTACATCGGTAGTTTCTGAGCGGTCCGTTTCTACATGGTAGAGCTCCCATGGGTCCTGGCTGAAGTGCCCTTTTCCACTGAGAGCGCCATGCTTGGCGACCGCTTTCCAGCCTTGGTGATACATAGCCCGCGTCCCCAGCATCGCGTAGTATTGCGACGGGCGCGTGCTTTCCGCCTTGGGATTGTCGAAGGTATATCGCATGCTCACTCCCTGGATGGGAGTTTGCGCGAATCCCTTGATGACCTGAGGGGCTTCGACTCCGCAGCAATCGAGGATCGTCGGTACCAGGTCGATGGCATGGTGGTATTGGTCGCGCACGCTGCCGGCGGTCTTCTTCATCGCCTTGGGCCATGCCATGATCAAAGGATCGGCAATTCCACCTTCCAGAACATACCGCTTAAACATTTTGTACGGAGTGTTGAAAGCCCACGCCCAGCCTGTGGGATAGTGTCCGTAGGTATTGGGGCCTCCAAGCTCGTCAATCTTCGCCAGATTTTCCTTAATGTCATCCGGCCAGTTATTGAAGAATTTGTTTTCGTTCACAGATCCCGTAGGCCCACCTTCACCACTCGCGCCGTTGTCGGAACACACGATTACCAGAGTGTTGTCCCACTGTCCGGACTGTTGTAAATAGTCGATCAATCTTCCGAGTTCGTGGTCCGTATAGCTTGAGAAACCGGCGTACACCTCGGCCATGCGAGCAAAGAGTTTCTTTTGTTCCGGGGAAAGAGAGTCCCACGGCAGAACGCGATCGCCCTCGCCGATTACCTCGGGAGCAGGCCACGGGTTGATTTCCGAAAGGCCGGCGCTCTTCGGCAGGAGACCTTCCTTCTTGATTCTCTCCAGCACGACCTCACGGTATTTTTCGTAACCCATATCGAACTTGCCCTTGTATTTGTCTGCCCATTCTTTTGGCGCGTGATGGGGAGCGTGGTTCGCGCCGTAAGCCAAGTACATAAGCCATGGCTTGGTGGGGTTGAGTTGGTTGTTGTCTCGAACGAACTGAATGGCTTTGTCGGTAAGGTCTTTAGAAAGGTGGTATCCCTGCTCTGGCAGGTAGGGCTGGTCAACGGGATGATTGTCATAAACTAGGTCCGGATACCAGTTATTCGTTTCGCCTCCCAGGAACCCATAGTAGCGCTCGAATCCACGGCCCGTGGGCCACGTGCGCCGCGTTGAAGCCATGTTCGATTCGGTTTCAGGTGTGAGGTGCCACTTGCCGACGCACGACGTGCTGTAGCCGTTTTCCAATAGCATCTCCGCGATCGTGCCGTTCTCGGGAGGAATGAGTGCACAAGCTCCTGGAAACCCATTCGCGCCCTCGGTAATGCACGCCATGCCGTTCATGTGCGCGTTGCGTCCCGTCAGAAAGCACGACCGTGTGGGAGAGCACAGCGCCGTGGTTCGCCAATTGCTGTAGCGCAGGCCAGCTTTCGCGATGCGGTTCAATGTCGGCATCTCGATCAGTCCGCCAAAGGTGTCCCAGGCGGCAATCCCCGTATCGTCCAGCACGACATAAAGAACGTTTGGAGACCCCTCTTTCGCCTTTGGCGGAAGATAGGGCTCCCAATCGGCGACCGAATCGCGAATATCAAGTCCGATCGTCCCTTTGAATGGCTTCGACATGGTTCGATTCTCCTTCGATGGTGTTGTGGCCTCGGATTCTCTAGTCTGTGCTTCCGTTGAATGCTGGAGGCCGGCAGCAAGCGGGCACTGGACAACATGGCTGCGTCGTCATATGCAGACGTATAAAGGGTCTTGGCTATCAAGATGCAACGTATTTGGCTTAGTTATCGTGATGCGGGGACTTCGGACGCCTGTTGTCTCGCCCGAAGGATGATCTCTGAAAACAACGGTGAAATCATTCGGTGAGCCGCCTCACAAGGATTGATTAGGATTGATTCTGGCCGTGATGAATGATGAATGATGAATGATGAAGAAGATGAAGAAAGCGTTCGTGCTCTGCGTCGGGCGGCGACGAATGCTGGGCGCAAGCTAGGTGGATGATTCCGAGCGTTACGCTTTCCTGTGGTCCCGGGGGAATGCCATACAAATGTACTGCCCCGAATTTCCTGTCGTTTGACCTTTTGCCGGGTAAGAGGCATAATTAGCAACCGAACGAACGTTCGGTCAGTTCACCTTGCCTATGCGCCTCGAAACTCTCGAAACCCGTGCACCTGGCATTTCCCTGAATGGCCGCAAGGCCCGCCAGGAACTCAATGGTGACAAGCGCACGCCAGAATTGAACGAGTCTAAGGCCGAAGCGCCTAAGACTGAAGCACCCAAAGCAGAGGCAAACGAACGTTTCGACCGACGTCTGGCCAAGGTGCTCTCCCACGCGAGCCGCATCTTTTGTGAGAAGGGTTATGAGGGCGCATCGATGCGCGATTTATCTCGCGCCACCGGAATGTCTCTGGCCGGGCTCTATCATTATTTCGAGTCGAAGGAAGAGCTGCTCTATCTCATTCAGAAACACGCTTTTTCCACCATCATTGAAAATCTGCGAAATCGGCTGGAGAGTTCCAGCGATCCCGAGGAGCGGGTGCGCATTTTTATCCTGAATCATGTGGAGTACTTCCTGGCGAATAAAGAAGCCATGAAGGTGTTAACCCATGAGGACGACACACTCAAAGACGCGCGCGGGGCGGAAGTTGCATCCATCAAACGCGAGTACTATCGCCTGTGCCTAGGACTAGTAGAAGATTTGCAGCGCGCAGCGGGCCTGCAGTTCTCCGGACGGCTGGCCGTGCTCAGCCTCTTCGGCATGGTGAACTGGATCTATACCTGGCACAACCCTCGCATCGACGCGGATGCCAACGCTCTGGCCCAGCAAATGGGCGACCTCTTCTTGCATGGCGTGCGGCAAGGCCGGAAGCCGGCCCGCGGAAACACCAGGAATGGCACGTCGGCCAAGGCGAAGCTTGATCGCTGATTACTTATTAGAAGACCGCTAACCCTGTCGGCATCCCGGCGTTTGGAGTGAGGAACGTCGAAAGAAATGAAGGATTGAAGACTCAAGAATTGAAGAATTAGAAATTGAAGAATTAAAGAAATTTGAAGATCGACGAACCAAGCCGATCTTAAAAAAGACGAAACGGAATCGAGCGCCCGATTTACAGGATTAGATTTGCAAGATTATTAGGTTTGCAAGGTTAAAAGATCAGGAAACTCATAAGGAGCTTTGAATCATGGCAACAATCACGGCAAGTGAAACCAAGACTCTGGTGAACTATCGCACCGAAGGGGGCATCGCGGTCGTCGAGCTGAACGATCCACCTGCGAACACCTATACCTATGAGATGAATCGGCAACTGGATGAGTGCATCCTGAAAGCCCGCATGGACAACGATGTTTACGTCATCGTTCTCACCGGCTCGGGCGACAAGTTCTTTTCCGCGGGCGCCAACATCAAGATGCTCTCCTCGGTTGATCCCACCTTCAAGTACTATTTCTGCCTCCATGCCAACGAAACTCTTTTGCGGCTTGAGCACACTCCCAAGCTGGTAATTGCCGCGATCAATGGACACTGCGTGGGCGGCGGCCTTGAAATTGCCATGGCTTGCGATATCCGCATCGCGCGCCGCGATTCCGGTAAGGTGGGCTTGCCCGAAATCAACTTGGGTGTGCTGCCTGGAACCGGTGGAACCCAGCGCCTGAGCCGCATTGTGGGCAAGAGCAAGGCCATTGAGCTGATGGTCACCGGCAACACCTTCACCTTTGAAGAAGCCAAGGAAATGGGCATCATCAATGACGTCTACGAGCGCGACAACTTCAAAGAAAACGTAATGGAATACGCTCGCCAGTTCACGCCTCCCAACAAGGCCGCCAAAGCCGTTGGCAATATCAAGCGCGCGGTGCAGACCGGCTGGGAAATTCCGATGGAATCGGCGTTGGCCGTGGAGCGCGAGTTGCAACAGCGCCTCTTTGCCAGCGAAGACGCCAAAGAGGGCTTGAGCGCCTACGTCGAAAAGCGTCCGGCGAACTTCTCTGCGAAATAGCGCAGGCGTGTAGGCGTGGAAATCTGGGGCGCGGCTCGAAAACGAGAGCTGCTCGACAAAAGAGCGGTTCGAAACAGGGCTGCTTGAAAAAAGAGCTGCGCCCTAACACAGGATAGAAGACAGAAGATAGAGGATAGATCGGGCGGCAAGATGCTGTCCGGTCCCATGTCGGGCGTATGACCGTCCAGCCCATGCGGCTGCGCGGGCATGACGCCGAGAGGCAAAGAACTATGTCGACTGCAATCGCAAACAAGGTAAACATCACTCCCGGCAAGCTGCTCATCGACGGTCAGTGGGTCGAAGGCTCGGGCAAAGTTTTCGATACGGTAAATCCGGCCACCGGCGAGGTGCTCACCCAAGTCTCCAGCGCCACCGAAAAAGATGTAGACCGTGCGGTGAGTACCGCTCGTAAGGCGTTTGAAGATCTTGGCGGCGCCTGGCGAAAAATGTCGGCCAGCGAGCGCGGCAAAGTGCTTTGGCGCATTGGCGACCTGGTTGAGAAGAATATCGACGAACTGGCGGAACTGGAAACTCTCGACAACGGCAAGCCGATCTTTGAATCCCGTTACGTCGATATGCCGATGGTTGCCGATGTGTTCCGCTACTACGCCGGATGGGCAACCAAGGTCCATGGCGAAACCGTCAATACCTTTAACAACGCATTTACCTACACGCTGCGCGAACCGGTTGGAGTCATCGGCGCGATTGTTGCGTGGAATTTTCCGCTGCTCCTTGCGAGTTGGAAGCTGGGGCCCGCGTTGGCCTGCGGAAATACCGTTGTATTGAAGCCCGCTGAACAGACGCCGTTGACTGCCCTCCGTTTTGGCCAGTTGGCGCTCGAAGCGGGACTGCCTGCGGGCGTGCTCAACATCGTCACCGGCGGACCGGAAACCGGAGCGGCCCTGGTGAAGCATTCGGGAGTCGACAAAGTCGCTTTCACCGGTTCGACCTCGGTCGGCAAAGAGATCATGCGGAACTCCGCCGATACGCTCAAGCGGGTCACGCTGGAACTCGGAGGCAAGTCGCCCAACATTGTTTTTGCCGATTCGGCCATCGATTCCGCTGTGAAGGGCGCGTTGAATGGAATTTTTTATGGCAAGGGCGAAGTTTGCTGCGCCGGCTCCCGGTTGTTCGTGGAGAAGAAGGTAGAAGACGAATTTCTCACCAAGCTGGTCGAGTACAGCAAGAAGATCAAGCTTGGCGATCCGCTGGATCCGAAAACCCGGCTCGGGGCGATTGTCAGCGAAACTCAGATGAAGGCTGTTCTGGGCTACATCGAGGCGGGCAAGGCCGAAGGCGCGAAGCTGCTTACCGGCGGAAATCGCGCGACGGTCAATGGCGGCCATGGTTACTTTATCGAGCCCACCATCTTTGGCGGCGTCAAGAACGACATGAAGATTGCCCAGGAAGAAATCTTCGGCCCGGTGCTGGCGACTCTATCGTTTGACGACATTGAGGAAGTGGCCGAGTTGGCGAACAGGAACGTGTATGGCCTCGCCGCCGCAGTCTGGACGAACGACATTAAAAAAGCCCATCAGCTTTCGCGCCGGTTGAAGGCGGGAACCGTGTGGATCAATACCTATGGTCTGATGGATGCGGCGCTGCCCTTCGGCGGATTCAAGCAGAGCGGCTTTGGCCGCGAGCTTGGCATGCATGCCATCGAGCACTACACCGAGTTGAAAACGGTGTGGATGAATTTATAACCGAGTATTTTGGCCTGCGGGAGGGCCTTCCATCGAAGGCTCCGGCAGTGCCGCTGGGACGGAAACGGGTCCTTGCTGAAAATTTATAACGGAGTCAGACAATGCCTGGAAAAGTAATGAAGATCGGAACGTTCAGCGATTGGGTTGGCCTCTTCAAGGAATGGCGCGAAGAGGTAGGCGTGAACAACGACACCATTAAAGACTTCAAGTTTGAGACGATCTACGGCGCGATCGAAACTGAGGAAATCTCTTTCGGATACTACAAAGGTCGCCGCAAGTGGGAGAACCTGCGGCAGATTCCCACGCAAAACATGCGCGATGCGCTCATGAACCTGATCGTCTATCAGGGCGATACGGAATTTGCCAGCGTCGAGCAGCAGCGGTATCTGTTTCAGACGGCTCCTACCGACTGGGACCGCTCCGCGCTGACCCGCGTCATGATCGAAGAAATGCGACATGGCTGGCAGATGTGCGCGTTGTTGATCGAGCACTTTGGAAGCACCGGCAAAATCGAGGCTCAGAAGATGCTGGAGCGCAAGGCCTATGAAAACAAGCGGCTACTCGGCTCCTTCAATGAGGAGTGCGACAACTGGCTCGACTTCTTCGCCTTCACCGACTTTGTGGACCGCGACGGCAAGTTCCAGCTTCAGATGTTGAAGTACTCGGCCTTCGCCCCGCTTGGCCGCTCCATGAGCTACATGCTTAAGGAAGAGGCATTCCATATGGGGACGGGCAACACCGGTCTGGCGCGCATCGCCGAAGCGGGTATTGTCCCCGGCTGGCTCATGCAGAAGTACCTCAATAAATGGATCTCCAGCGCCTACGATCTGTTTGGCACCGATCACTCTTCATCGGCGCATTGGGCTTATGTGTGGGGTATCAAGGGCCGTTACGATGAGCTGAAGAATGAGACTACGCCCGAGCTTGAGAATCTGAACGACTACAATCGCCACCTGTATCGCGATGAGTGCGTAACCTTGGTCAAGCGCATCAGCGCTAGCCAGAAGCCGGGAAATGCGGAGCTCTACTGCCCGCATATCCAATTCAACCGCATGATTGGTAGATGGAAAGGCCAGTACTTCCATCCTCAGACCGGCCAACCGATGGAAGAAAAGGATTACCGCCAGCAATTTGATACGTGGATGCCGACGGTTGCGGACAAGAAGTTGCTCATGGACATCATTGGTGCCGAGAAGAACTGGATCGCTCCCCGGCCCGGTGCCAGGGATCCGCTGCTTACGATCGGCGAAGTGAGAAAGAACGCGATCAACGTCAACGTTCAATAAGTAACAAGCTCTCCTGCCTTATAGGGGCTGACAAAGCGTTTTCAGCATAGGAGCAACCACGAATCGAGAACACTACGCGGCTTTTCCACCGAAGAAAAGCCGCACAGAAAGCATGCAAACGGGATACAGCAATGCTGAAAACGCTGTAAAATCGTGCTTCGGGAGCCAAGCCCTGCGGTTTCCGAAGCACGAGCTAGAAGAAACGAACCAGTAGTTCTCCATTTCCAATATGTCTACAACCGCTGAACTCTCGCATAAGCCTTACACTCTGAACGAACTGATGGTTGTAGCCGCCGCCCGCGAGATTCAAGATGGCGAAATTGTCTTTGTCGGCATGCGTCTGCCGTTGATCGCTTTTGTGGTGGCGAAAAAGACGCACGCTCCCAATGCGATCGGGCTGTTTGAAAACGGCCTCGTACGCTCCACTCCTTCTCCGGAGCTGATCTACACCATGGCTGATCCGCCCAATGTCTTGGGCGCCACCCAATGTCTGGATATGATGGGCGTGATGGGCTTGCTTCAGGCGGGACGAGTCCACCTGGGCTTTCTGGGAGCGGCCGAAGCTGATCGCTACGGAAATCTGAACTCTACCCAGGTCAATGGCAAAAATGGTGTAGTGCGGCTGCCGGGATCGGGCGGCGCCTGCGATATCGCATCCCTGGCCCAGAGGTTTGTCGCGCTTCTGGAGCATGGCAAACATCGCCTGCCGGAGCGCGTGAGTTATATGACCAGCCCCGGAAATGGCGATGGCGCGGGTTGGCGCAAGAAGGTGGGCCTTCCTCGCGGTGGTCCGTCCGGCGTGATTACTACGAAATGCGTGCTGCGTTTTGGCCAAGATGGCGAAGCCTACGTGGCGACGATTCATCCGGGCGTGTCCATGGATGACGTGTTGGCAAATACTGGTTGGAAGTTGAAAGTCTCCCCCGATGTGCATTCCACCTCCGAGCCCAACGCTGCGGAACTGAAGGCGATTCGCGACTACGACAAGGAGGGCTTTTGGACAAGCTGATGAAACGTGTAACTGGTGTAGGTGGAATATTCTTCAAGGCGCGCGATCCGAAAAAAATGTATGAGTGGTATGAGCGCCACCTCGGCCTGAAGCGCGAACATGGTTCGGTCATCTTCAAGTGGCGCGAGGAGGAAGACGCATCGAAAGAAGGCTCGACTGTGTGGTCTCTCTTCCCTGAGAATACAGAGTATTTTCGGCCCAGTACGGCTCCATTCATGGTGAACTACCGCGTCGAGAATCTGGATGCGTTGCTCGAAGCCCTGCACGCTGAGGGCGTTACGATCGATCCGAAACGGGAAAGTTATGAATATGGCCGTTTTGCCTGGATCATCGACCCCGAAGGGAATCGGATTGAACTGTGGGAGCCTCCCCCAAAAAAGACGCCATAAACGCTAGTAAAGGCCAATGAACGCCAATAAGCGTCGTCTGTTCAAATCTCCTTGCTGGCGCGTGCAAGGTCACGACGAAATGAAAAAGTAAGAAAGCGAAGCAAATATGGCAGGTCTCACAACCGCGCAAAAACGTCTCGCCTTGGAAGTAACCGGAAGTCTGGCGCGTATCGTGCTCACGCATCCCCCGCTCAACGTAATCGACTTTCAGATGATGGATGAGTTGCTGGAAGCTCTGCGGGAGTTGGAGCGGCGCCCGGAGGTATCGGTGCTCGTGCTGAGCGGCGCAGATCGTGGCTTTTCCGCCGGTGTTGACGTGGCGGTGCATACGCCCGAGAAAATTAAGACCATGTTGGAGAAGTTTCATGGCGTGATCGGAGCATTGGCCAAATATTCCAAGATCACGATTGCCGAAGTGCATGGTGTCTGCCTGGGGGGCGGGGCGGAACTGGCCATGGTTTGCGACCTCGTGTACACCACGGAAAATGCCAAGTGGGGCTTTCCCGAAATCACCCTGGGCTGCTATCCTCCCGTGGCCTGCGCTGCGCTGTCGGCGCTCACTGGGCAGAAGCGCGCTGCCGAACTCGTGTTCACCGGACGGTCATTTACAGGTAATCAGGCCGCTGATTGGGGCTTGGCCAACGAAGCGTGCCCCGAAGGAGAGCAAGAGCTTCAGAAAGCAGTAGGTGGCGCGGTCGACGCTTTACTGAAACTGAGTCCGGCGGCCCTTGCCCATGCCAAGAAAGCATTTTATGCGTGGGACTCCGTGCACCTCGATAAGGGCTTGGCGCGAGCTGAAAAGATCTACCTCGATGAGCTAATGCAGACAGAAGACGCGAGGGAAGGTATCGCCGCCTGGATGGAAAAGCGTAAACCGGTCTGGAAAGCAAAGTGATGTTGCTGTCGTCTCGGGAGGCAAAGCAGTTTTTGGTAGATAAGGTCGTGGCTGAAGCGAGCGTGCGTGGGGTTACGCTCTCTGAGGATGAAAAAAGATTGCTGCTCTTTTCCGAAGAGGACCCAGGTTCTGAGAAGGGCCTTTCTTCGGAAGCTCTATATGACGACAATCCCGGCTATGAAACCAAGATCGTCGGTCTTTTGCGATCGGCTTATCGAAGAGAGAAGCGCAATCCGGTTGAGCGCCAAAAATATAAAGACGCCCTGCTCAAGCTTAAGGAAGGCGATCATTATATTTTGGTAATGGCCGAGCCTGCTCTTGCGGAGGGAAAGTCCGTACGCGATCTCTTGATTTATGTCGCCATTGGGTTCGCGATCATTGTGTTGTGTGTCTTTATTTTTCGTTGAGGATCTCGCCAAGACAAGAGGAGCTTAATAAAGGCAGTCGTGAGTAAAGGCGTTCTATGAAGATATTCATCGCTGGAGCAACGGGCGTTCTGGGCAGGAGAATGGTGCGGCTACTCACAGGCGGTGGCCATCAGGTCGTGTGCCTTTCGCGGAGCGCCGCGAACGACGCGGAGATAAGCGCCCATGGCGGCATCGCCCGGACAGCGGACATCTTCGATGCCGAATCCTTGGCTCGTGCGGCAGAGGGGTGTGAAGTCTTTGTCCACGCGGCCACGGCGATTCCTGCAGGCACGAAAATGAAGCCTTCCGAATGGGAGATGAACGACCGCATTCGCCGCGATGGAACGGTAGCCTTAAGCACGGCGGCGGCAAAGGTGGGCGCGCGAGGCTACGTTCAGCAGAGCGTAGTCTTTGTGGCTCGTCCGAAAGACCAGCTGCCTTTTGATGAAAACTTCCCGGTGCGTGCAGAAGGGCTCTATCGTTCGTCCGTAGATGCGGAAGAACTGAGCCGCGAAGCAGGAGTTAAGCACGGCTATCCCGTGGCTGTGCTGCGCGGAGCCATGTTCTACAGTGCGGATTCGCGCCATACCTTGCACTTCGCCGATCAACTGCGAAGGCGGTTGCTGCCGATTATCGACGAAGGCGACAATCTGATGACCCTGGTGCATGCCGATGATGCCGCGTCTGCCTTCGTCGCCGCCACCGAGCGAGTCCGGGGCGGACTGTGGCACATCACCGACAACGAACCTGTCACCATGGAAGCTTTTTTGAACCACTTTGCCCAGGTGATCGAGGCCAAGCCGCCGCATCATGTCCCCGCACTGCTGGCGCGCATGGCGGCAGGCGATGAAGCTGTGGCCTTTATGACCGCCAGCACCAGCACCAACAGCCGCAAATTTCAGAGTGACTTTGGCTGGAAGCCAGCATTCCCAAGCTACCGCGAAGGTCTGCATCAGGTAGCGGAAGAGTGGAAGAAACAGAGCACTGCCAAGGATAACGATAAAGTCGGATTGAAAACTCAGTGACGGCGAATGACGCAGATGACATAACGCAGGGGACATAACGTAGGAGATTAGTTCTCGGCCAAGTGAAGTTGCAGGGTGTGCGCAGAGATCCAAAGGGAAATTTCGTGTCAGAAGGTTGTCCTTTGATTTCTCTGCGGAGCGAGCGGTAAGTTCAAGATTTCTCCGTGTCCTCTGTGCTTTTCCTCTGCGACCTCTGTGGTAAAGATTTTGGTTTTGTTTGTGATTTTTTCTGAGCGCTGATGGCTGACTTCCAGGTGGTTTGTATCTTGCTGAGCAGTGGCCGAAGTTGGGGGAATCTGATACCTGAGCACCGATTATTCTCCGTGCCCTCTGTGCTTTTCCTCTGTGTCCTCTGTGGTAAAGGTTTTGGTTTGCTTTTTCTGAGCGCTGATGGCTGACTTCCAGGTGGTTTGTATCTTGCTGAGCGGTGGCCGAAGTTGGGGAAGCTGATACCTGAGCACCGATTATTCTCCGTGCCCTCTGTGCTTTTCCTCTGTGTCCTCTGTGGTAAAGATTTTGGTTTTGTTTTTGATTTTTGCTGAGCGCTGATTGCTAATTGCTAATTACTCCGAAAGGACCTCATGTCGAAACTTGTAACATTGCGATCGGCAATTGCGGACCTCGTTCCCGACGGTTCCAGCGTAGCCCTGGGTCTGCAAATGGAGCAGATGATTCCGTTCGCCGCCGGCCACGAGATCGTCCGTCAGAAGAAGCGTGATCTGCGCTTGATCGGCCCCATTTCCGATATTCTTTTCGACCAGTTGATTGGCGCGGGATGCGTCAAAGATGTGGTAGCTGCCTGGGTCGGAAATGTGATGATGGGCTCGGCCTACAACTTCCGTCGTGCCACCGAAGAAGAAAACCCCGGCGCTCCGGGAGAGAAGCTCAAGGTCTTCAACCTCACTAATATGTGCGTCTCTCTGGCTCTTCAGGCCGGTAGTATGGGCGTGCCTTTTCTGCCGACCCGCACTGCTGCAGGCAGTGACATGCCCAAAGGCAATCACTTCTTCTATCAGATCATCTCGCCCTTCGAGCCCAAGGAGACGCTCCTGGCCGTCCGCGCGATTCAACCGGATGTGGCGATTGTTCATGTACAACGTGCGGATAAGCACGGCAATGCTCATTGTTGGGGCAATTTTGGTGTGATGGTGGAGGGCGTTCGCGCTGCCCGTAAAGTGATTGTCTGTGCCGAGGAGATTGTGCCGGAAGAGGTTATCGCCAGCGATCCCAATCGCACGGTCATTCCCGGCTTTCTGGTGTCTGCCGTGGTGGAGTGTCCATACGGCGCTCATCCTTCGCCGGTGCAGGGATATTACAAGCGCGACGATTCTTTCTTCCAGCAATACCACGAGCAGACGAAGACCAAAGCCGATTTTGAAACCTGGAGTGGACACTGGATTCACGGAGCGGCCAATGTTGCCGATTATGCAAAACTGCTGGGCGAGGACCGCGTCACCTCCCTGGGCGTAAAAAAACACGCTTACGCCGCCCCCACGGATTACGGCTATTGATTTTTCAGGAAGTTGAAAATCAAATGGGACCGGGAGGCGAGGATCGAACCCTTGACATCAGGCTTGGGAGGCCTCGGGCTCAGGACGCTTTCTCTGTTTCTAAAAGAAAATATTGGATCGATTTAATTTATTAATATAAATATCGCTTTTTGGTAAATGATTTCAGAGTAGGCAGCGGGAAATACATGGCTTACCAATGGCGTACAACCGCCGGATGGTATATGAATGGTGTATTGATACCAGAATTAAGCCAGAGATGAAATAGGCTTTTGCATGGCGAATCATGCTTGCACAACCCGTGGAAGAGCGCGGCTTTAGCCTTGCGTAAGGAGCGCAAGATAACGCCCTGGCGCAAAGAGAATCGGCGGCAAACACAATGAAAAAAGAACTCATCGAGATTCGGGTGAACGGGCGCAACCATGAAGTCGCGGCGGAGCCGAATGTTCTGCTGCTTGACCTGTTGCGGCAGGAGCTGCGCCTCACCGGCTCGAAGCGAGGATGCGACGAATCCTCGTGTGGCGCTTGCACCGTTCTTGTCGACGGAGTGCCTACGTTGAGCTGCACCATGCTGGCGGCAAGCTGTGCTGGAGGATCGGAAGTCGTTACCGTGGAGGGCATCGCGGACCACGGAGCTCTCTCGGCATTCCAAAAGGCTTATGGAGAATGGGGCGGCGCCCAATGTGGTTATTGCACGCCAGGGTTCATGGTTACGGTTAGGGCCTTGTTGGATCGCAATCCCGAGCCGACCGAGGAGGACATCCGGCACGCCCTGAGTGGGAATTTGTGTCGCTGCACGGGATACAACCAGATGTACCAGGCCATCAAAGCCGCCGTAGCCGCCGAGCAGGAAAGGCATGGTCAATGACGACTGCGCCAACTCTCGAGGCCGTGCTATCAGGAAGGGGCTTTATTCACGGGATTACTATCGGGGTTATATTCGGGGATACATTCGGGGGTGCATTCTATGACTGACTTTTCCGTCATTGGCAAGCCTGTCGCTCTCATCGATTCCGCAGGGAAAACGAGCGGCCAGGGCAAATATGCCGACGATCTCTCTCTGCCCGGAATGCTGATTGGCAAGATTCTGCACTCACCGTATCCCCACGCCCTCATCAAGAAGATTGATACGTCGCGCGCCGAAGCGGTGGAAGGTGTCGTAACGGTGGTAGTCGGCCCCGACGCACCCAATAAATACGGCATTCTTCCCGTGGGTCATGATGAGACGGCCCTGGCGGTGGAGAAGGTGCGCTACGTAGGCGACAATGTGGCTTGTGTCGTCGCCATTTCAGAAGGGATCGCCGAGCAGGCTGTAGAACTGATTGACGTAGAGTATGAGCTCCTGCCTGCATGGTTCGATCCCGAAGACTCAATGAAGGCCGAGAAAGACTGGATTCACGAGCAGCGGCCCTTCAACATCGAGAAGGATTACCATCACGTCTTTGGCGATCCGGATACCGGCCTGGTCGAGGCCGATCTGGTTGCCACCAATCGTTTCCTGGCCAGTGAAGTGACCCACGCGGCCATGGAGCCGCACTGTACACTCGCATCCTTTGAGATCGATTCGCAGACTGGCAAACCCGGCAGGCTCACAGTTTGGTCTTCGACTCAGGTGCCCTATTACTTACAGCACAAGCTTTCCATCGTTCTGGACATGCCCATGGCCCAGATTCGTGTGATCAAGCCATTGGTTGGCGGCGGTTTCGGAGGCAAGAGTGAAGTAATTCCTCTGGAGATCATCGCGGCGGTTGCGGCCCGCAAGGCTCAGGCTCCGGTCAAGATTACCTATACGCGCGAAGAGGTATTTTGGACGCACCGTGGCCGTCCGCGCACGATCATTGATCTCAAGACAGGTGTCAAGAAGGATGGTCGCATCACCGCCGTCGCAGCCCGGGTGATTCAGGATGGTGGTGCTTATTGCTCGTTTGGCGTCGTAACCATCCTTTATTCTGGAGCGCTTCTCGGCGCGCTCTATGACATCCCGAGCATCCGCTATGACGGATATCGCGTGCTGACCAACAAGCCGGCCTGCGGGGCCATGCGCGGCCACGGCACCGTGAATGTTCGCTTTGCCTTCGAATCGCAGCTCGACGATCTGGCGCATAAGCTGGGGATCGACCCGGCTGTGATTCGCCGCCGCAATCTCTTGAAGCCTCCCTGCATCACCGTCAACAACCTGCGCGTGCAGAGCTACGGCCTGCCGGAGTGCATTCAGCAGGTCATAGAGCGCTCCGGTTGGATGGAGCGCAAGGGCAGGTTGCCCCAGGGACGCGGCCTCGGATTGGCGTGCAGCCACTATGTGAGCGGTGCCGCCAACAGCATCATTCGCTCGGACATGCCGCACTCCACGGTCAATATCAAAATCGACCGCGATGGCGGCGTGGTGGTCTATACCGGCGCTTCCGACATCGGCCAAGGCTCCGACACCATGGTGGCCCAGATCGTCGCCGAGGTTCTGGGAATCAGCTTGGGGCGCGTTCGGGTTGTAGCTGCCGATACCGATCTCACTCCGATTGATATCGGATCGTACTCGAGCCGTGTGACCTTCATGAATGGTAACGCCTCGATGCGCGCTGCCGACGATGTAAAGAAGAAGATTGTGGCCGCTGCTGCGCGCAAGATGATGTGCTCTCCGAACGATGTCATCATGCGTCAAGACATGGTCTGGAAGCGAGATACTCCGGAGCCAGGGACGCAGGTTCGGCAACAGGCTGAACTGGCGGCGGAGAAGGGCAGCGTGCAAGAGGTAAGCGGGCGGGTGGAAGGCCAGATTCTCCGCGGATCGTTGCAGCAGAAGCGCAAAGAGGAAGGCCCCAAGGATCAGATGAGCTTTGAGGAAGCAGTTGTCTCAGCCATTGATTTCAGTGGGGCGCTCACAGGTACCGGATCGTATGCACCGCCCAAAGACGCGCGCGGCGGAGCATTCAAAGGTAGTGGCGTTGGCCCCTCTCCCGCGTATTCGTATTCCGCACAAATAGCCGAGGTAAGCGTGGATGAGGAGACGGGAATCGTAACCGTCCATAAAGTCTGGGCTGCCCATGACTGTGGCCGTGCGCTCAATCCGGTTTCGGTGGAAGGCCAGATCATCGGTTCCGTGTGGATGGGATTGGGTCAGGCTCTCGAAGAAGAGATGGTGTGGAAAGACGGGCTTCTGATGAATGCCGGCCTCCTGGAATATCGTTCGCCTTCAGCTTCTGAATCTCCGGAAGTAGAGCCGATCATTGTGGAGAGCGTCGATCCCGAAGGGCCTTTTGGCGCGAAGGAAGCGAGTGAAGGTTCTCTCGCCGCCACCATTCCCGCGATTGCCAACGCCATCTTTGATGCAGTTGGTGTCCGGCTCAGGGAAGCGCCGTTCACCCCCGAGCGTGTCTTGGCAGCCATTCGCTCCAAAGGTGCCAACGGAAACGGCCAGAGCCAAGCCCAAAGTAAAGACCGGCCTTTGCAGATCACACGCGGCTTCGATCCCTCCGCACCGAAAACTTTCCGTGAGCACGGCGGCTTGCTGTGGTTCAAAGGTAAGGGGCCGGAGCGTCATCCGCAAGATCCAGCGCGGCGCGGCAATCCAGCCCATCCCGAGGCAGGTGCCGATTGAGTCTCCCCACTTTTAAACTACTGCGCCCGCGCACCATTGAAGAGGCGGTTGGATTCCTGGCTGCCCACGGAGCCGCCCTGCAAATTCTCGCGGGAGGCACCGACCTGATTCCCTCCATGAAGCAGCGGCTGTTTACTCCGCCGGTCGTGATGGATATTCGCGGCATTGAAGAGCTGCGAGGAATCTACGTAACGCCTGGTATTGGCGTGGAGATCGGTGCTCTCACGCCGCTCTCAGCCATTGAAGATTCTGCCTTCATGCGCCGCCACTATCGCGTGTTGTATGAAGCTGCAATCACGGTGGCGTCGCCCATCTTGCGCAACATGGGCACGATTGGCGGCAATATCTGCCTCGATACGCGCTGCCTCTGGTATAACCAATCGCTGCAGTGGCGCAGGTCATGTGGCTTTTGCATCAAGAAAGATGGCGATCTTTGTCACGTGGCTCCCGGCGGCAGTACCTGTTGGGCGGTCTTCTCCGGCGACACGCCGCCCGCCCTTCTATGTCTTGGCGCGGAGATTGAAATCGCCGGCCCCTCAGGAATGCGCCGCATCGCGCTCAAGGATTTCTATACAAATATTGGCGATGCCCGATGCAAACTGGAGTCGAACGAGATGTTGACCCGCATCTTCTTGCCGGAAACAACCTCAGGCTGGATGGGGAGCTATATGAAGCTGCGCGTTCGCGGCTCCATCGACTATCCGCTCGCCGGCGTCGCGGTGGCATTCCGGAAGAATGGTGGCCCTATTGGTGGTCCTATTGAAGACGCGCAAGTTGCGATTACTGCTGTGAATCCCGCGCCGCTGCTGGTGCCGGGCGCCGCTCATGCGTTGATCGGAAAACAGATTAACGAGCACACAGCATCGGTGGTCGGTGAGCTTGCGGCCAAGACTGCCAAGCCTCTGACCACCTCAGCTCTCACACCGGAGTATCGCCGCGATATGATACGTGTCTTTGCGAAGCGAGCTGTACTGGCCGCTGCCCAAGGGTGACCAAAGAATTCTTCAGCAAAACGGAACAAACAGTAGATGAAAAGAAAATAAAATTGATGACTCAATCAATTTGTGAGTCGTTTTTAAGCGTCGGTTACTCTTTGTAACCCATAGAATATAAAACTATTTACCGTTTCAACTCATTACACTTCATTTTTTTGCGCATTTCTCCACCGGGTCGCCGTGAATAACCGGTATTTGAGCTGCAATAGGGAGCCACAAGGTCGAGCATGACAATTACCGACTGCCACATCCATATTCAACCGTACGACATGTTCAAGACAGGCCCGCTCGAAGTCATGAAGAAGGCTCGGGGCGGATTTGACGATATTCTTGAGTACAGCAGTTCGCCCAAGGCACTACTCAAGTATCTGGATTCCGTCGAAACCGATCGCGCAGTCCTGATCAATTATGTTGCCCCTGAGGTTATGGGGCTTACCGCCGAGGTTAATCAATGGGTAGTGGACTATTGCAAGGCTGAACCCAGGCGGCTGCTTTCCTGCGGCAGCGTGCATCCCAAGCACAGCTTGAATGTGCTGGGAGATATGGAGCAGTTGATTCGGCTGGGCATTCGCATGATCAAGATCCATCCGCCCCATCAACTCTTGTTTGCCAATGACTACCTGAATGGAATGAAAGAGCTGGAAATCATCTATCGCATGGCCGAAAATCACGGCGTCCCGGTCATGGTTCACACCGGCACCTCGATCTTTCCCGGCGCTCGCAACAAATTCGGCGATCCTCTTTTTCTGGACGACGTAGCCATCGACTTTCCCAAACTCAAGATTCTGATGGCCCATGGTGGCCGCCCGATTTGGATGAAAACAGCATTCTTTCTTTTGCGCCGCCATCCCAATCTTTATCTCGATATCAGCGGGATTCCACCAAAACTTCTACTCGAATATTTCCCGCGTCTCGAAGAGATTGCGCATAAGACGCTCTTCGGAACAGACTGGCCCAGCCCTGGTGTTATGGATATCAAGAAAAATATGGACGATTTTCGCGCGCTGCCGTTGCCTGAGTCGGTGAAGGCGCAAGTTCTAAGCAAGACCGCTCTGTCGATCTGGCCTGAGTAAGTTTCTCGAAAAAACTCTTGTGAAAACATGAAGACGAAGAGACAAAATTCATGGGGCTCTCTTCGTCTGCCTTTCCTCAAACTTTAATCGCCTCTTAACGCGTTCTTCACCACCTGCTTTGAAAATGCTCGCAGTGATAGAGCGGCAGGTTTGAACTCTCGTAAACAAAAAGAAAACGGCTTCAATGAGATAAGGCGTGGCCTCGATCGCCACGCGCCGGGCGCAAGGCAATGCGGCTCGGTCCCGCCTCTTTTCCAATTCTTTCCCGCACCACTCTCATCCCCACAATCAACCGGACAATCGCGAATATAGCTCCGCTACATTCGCACGGAGGTAGCTCCATGCAATTCAAAAGCAAGACCGTCTTTGTCGCCCTCTTGATGGCACTGGCAGCAGCCCTTGGTGGGCCGCGCGCCCTGCGGGCGCAAACGGCCAGCGCAACGGCCACAACCGCTGTTCCTCACTACGACCATATCTTCTTGATGGTGTTTGAAAATCACGGCCTCGCCCAGATCATCGGCAACTCGGCCGCGCCCAATATCAACAAACTCGCCAACACGTTTGGGCTGGCTACAAACTATTTCAGCGTTGCCGATCCTAGCGAACCGAACTATGTCGCGATGCTTGGCGGAAACTTCTTCGCTATCGCCGATGACAACGCCTACTACATCAACGTGGTCAACAAGCCCAGCCTGATGAGCCAGATGGATGCAGCCAACCTGACGTGGAAGGGTTATTTGCAGGGGATGCCCTACGCGGGTTTCAGAGGTATCTGCTATCCGGTCAAGTGCAATGGCGTCCCCGATCTCGATGCGCTCTACGCCGCTAAGCATAACGGCATTACCAACTTCGACAGCATTCAGGATAGCGATGCCGAATTTGGCAAGATGGGTCCGTTCGAGCAACTTAGCGACGATCTCGCCGCCAACACTCTCCCCAACTTCGGATACATCATCCCCGACCAATGCAACGATATGCACGGCGCTCCATCGTATTGCATCGACGGCGGCACTCCCGGCGATCCGCAAGACCAACAGTTGGTCACCTTCGGTGATAACTTCGTGGGGAAAACCGTCGCGCAGATTACCGGCGCGTCTTTTTGGAATACCGGCAACAACGCCATCGTCATCACCTTCGATGAAGGCGCGGACGGCGATACCAGCGGCTGCTGCGATGCCAACCCTGGCACGGGCCGGGTTGCCACGGTTGTGATTACGAACAATGGCCCCCGCGGATTGAAGGACCCAACGCCTTACAACCACTTCTCTCTGTTGCAAACCATGCAGGATGCCTTTCGACTTGGCTGCCTGGAGTTCACCTGCGATACCGCCAATGTGACGCCGATGGCGCCGCTATTTGCTGTGAAAAAGTAAAGGAGCGAACATGAAAAACTTGAGATTTGTCTCGATTGCCGTTTTGGTTTTTCTGGCCGCTGCCTCATTGAGCGGTCAAACGACAACTACGGCCCCCGCTGCTGCGGCCACGGCCACTCCTACTCCTGCTCCAAGTCACTGGACAGTGGTTGTCAGTCCTAACGTAAGCGGTCAGGACAACATTCTGGCTGCTGTATCCGCCAACGCCGCCAACGATGTCTGGGCGGTGGGCCAATTCATCCCAGACGCGAATCAGGACCTCACGCAGACCCTCATCGAGCACTGGAATGGCACGGTTTGGTCTGCTGTTCCGAGTCCGAACATCGGAAACTTCGCCAATGCCTTGTTTGCGGTTTCTGCCAAGGGCGGGCTCGCATGGGCCGTTGGTTACTTCATCGATAGCACGAACAACTTCAATCCCAAAAGCCTGATCCTTGCCTGGGACGGAAAGAATTGGAATGTCGTCAACCATCCCCATGTCGGAACTGGCGATCAGCTTGTCGCCGTCTCCGCTATTTCTCCCACGGACATCTGGGCAGTAGGCTTTCAGCGGGACTCCACCGGCAAGTTCTCTACCTTGATTGAACACTTCGATGGCAGCGATTGGGATGTAGTCTCCAGCCAGAATCCTGGTACGACTGGCAATCAGTTGCTCGCTGTGAATGCCGTATCGTCGAAGAGTGTTTGGGCAGTAGGTTCGCAGACCG
Source organism: Candidatus Angelobacter sp. (assembly GCA_035295685.1). Classification (GTDB taxonomy): domain Bacteria; phylum Acidobacteriota; class Terriglobia; order Terriglobales; family Acidobacteriaceae; genus Angelobacter. Next base: position 67,766 of record DATGIO010000043.1, on the reverse strand, counting down.
GCAATCACGGTCCCGATATCCCGCTGATTGAGCACTGGAATGGTTCAACGTGGTCGACGGTTGCTCCTCCTGCCGCCGGCGCATTCTCCACGCAGCTTTTTGGTGTCTCTGGAGTCACCGACGCCGACGTTCGCGCTGTTGGCGACAAGCAGGACAACATTCATAGTCCAAAGACGTTGGCTGAAAACGGCGTGAATGGCGTGTTCTCCTTGCAGACTGCCGATAATGTAGGTACCGGCGAAAACCATCTGTACGGAATCGCCGCATTTTCCGACGACTTGGCCTTTGCCGTGGGAGATGCTCTTGATCCCACCACTGGAAACTTCAACAATCTTGTGGAACGCTGCACCGACTCCGGCTGCACACAAGAGGCTGTACCCAATCCAAGCCAGGGAGGGAACAATCAGCTTGGCGGCGTTGTAGTTCTGAGCGCCACCGAAGCTTGGGCCGTTGGTGCATTTGATGGCCCTAACGCTCCACAAACTCTCGTTCTCCATCGGCAATAACCGTTTCTAAATTGCGTAAGCAAATTCTGGGAGAGCACAAACGCGATGCTCTCCCATTTTTCTTTGTGCGATTCTTGTGCAAACACAAGCTATGGCATGCAAACAGAACATTGCAATGCTGAAAATGCCATAGAAACCATTGGCTATTTACCGGCGGTCATGCAAAAATGTGCGGCCAATTGTAGACCTCAGTTAAAAAAAAGATCGTAGGAGCGTAAGACATGGGGTGGAAAATAACAATTGGCTTGGCTTTCTGTTTATGTTCGATACTTGCTTTAGCGCAACGAGAAACGGGCGTCATTACAGGCACAGTCGTCGATGCAACGGGAGCCATCCTTTCTACTTGCAAGATCACCGTAAAATCAACCACAAACGGCGCATTGCGCACCGCTGCCACCAACCAAAACGGTTTGTACAGCGTAACCGATTTGCAGCCCGGACTCTATGAGGTAACCATCGAGGGGCCGGGTTTTGCCACCTATCGAGGAAAGGTAGAAGTGACTGTCGGTTCTACCAACACCTTTAACGCCTCTCTCAAAGTTGGCGGCAGGAGTGAAACGGTTGAAGTCACAACCGATCTAGCTGTGACCAAAGTCAATGTAGAGAACCAGACCGTATCCGACACGATCACGGCCCGCGAGGTGGTTGATCTGCCTTCTCTAACCCGCAATATCTATGACTTTGTGAAAACCTCCGGAAATGTGAGCGAGGGCGGATACGGCGCAGCCAGGAATGGCGGCTTGGGCTTGACCGCTCGTGGAGCGGGTGTCTCCATCAACGGCCAGCGCGCGGCCAGCACTGACCTGCTTCTCGATGGCTCGGAAAATGTGGATCTGTTTGGCGCCGGCGTTGGCCAGTCCGTGCCCCTGGACTCAGTGCAGGAATTTAGCGTGCTCACCAGCAACTTCACCGCTGAGTACGGTCGCGCAGGTGGCGGTGTGGTAAACGTCGCAACTAAATCGGGAACCAACGATCTTCACGGCACGGCTTACGAATTCAATCGTGTTTCCGCGCTCGCATCAAACACGCCCGAAAACGATGCCAATGGCGTGCCCAAGAGCACATTCACAAGGAACCAATTTGGCTACTCCCTCGGAGGTCCAATTAAGAAGGACAAATTGTTCTTCTTCAGTTCCACCGAATGGACACGGATTCGTAGCGAGGCCCAACTCATCAGGTTGGTGCCTGATGCGGCGTTTATCGCCGCGGCCAATCCTGATACACAGTCGTTTATGTCATCCCTGGGAAAGCTGCGCTCGAATCTGTCGCCATTGGGCACGCTTACGGTAGCCCAGGTAAATAAAGAAGTAGGTTCTGTCGGAGCCTTTGGCGGGCTGAATCCGGCGATGCCTGTGTTTGACAAGGTCAGTTTCGCTGTACCGGCGGATTCCGGTGCGGGTACGCCTCAAAATACCTACTCCATGGTTCAGAGAGCGGACTACAACCTCAGCGCCAATACGAATTTTTATGTCCGCTGGGCATACTCCAGTGAAAATGACTTCACAGGTTCCAACACGAATAGCCCATACTCTGGGTATGACACGGGGCAATCGAACCGGAACCACAATGCCCAGATCTCGATGACTCACGTGTTCTCACCCACGATCGTGAGCGACACCAAGATTGTCTACAACCGTTTCTTCAACTTCCAGCCGCTCGGCTCTTCGCCGGTCGTTCCCACTTTATATTTCACAGGCAATGCGCCGTTGAGCATCGCCGGCAACGTGGTTGACTTGCCAGGGTATTCTCCGGAGTCCCCAGGTAACGCCATTCCTTTCGGCGGTCCCCAGAACCTGTATCAGTTTTCGCAGGACTTGAGTTGGTCGAAAGGTACGCACCAGTTCCGTTTTGGCGGGGCGTTCGTCCATCTGCGTGACAATCGTGCCTTTGGCGCTTTTGAAGAGGCGGTGGAAGATCTGTCGCAAGGAAATAAATCTGAAGCCTTCGATAACTTTGTGAATGGAACTCTGCATGATTTCCAGGGCGCAATCAATCCCCAGGGAAAATTTCCATGCCCTGTGAATCTGGCAACCGGAGCGGCTATCCCTTCTCCAGCTTGTACGGTGACCTTGCCGGTAACTCCTCCAGCATTCAATCGTAATAACCGCTTCAACGACGGATCGATCTACGCTCAGGATTCATGGAAGCTCCGTCCTCGGCTCACGCTCAATTTGGGATTAAGGTGGGAGTACTTCGGAGTGCAGCACAATGCTGATCCCAATTTAGATTCGAATTTCTACTTTGGCTCCGGTGCTACCTTCTTCGACCGTATTCGGAGTGGGGCCATGATGACCGCTCCCCAAAGTCCCATTGGTGAGTTGTGGAAGCCGCATTACGGCAATTTTGCCCCGCGCCTGGGCTTTGCTTGGGACCCGATCGGCGATGGCAAAACCAGCCTGCGCGGCGGTTACGGCCTCAGTTACGAGCGCAATTTTGGCAACGTCACCTTCAACGTGATTCAGAATCCACCCAATTACTTTGTTCTGGGCCTGACCTCGGCGGACGTGGGTACCATTAATGTGACTCCTGATAACGCCGGGCCTCTGGCTGGCACAGGGTCAAAGGCGTTGCCTCGTTCGACCGGACGAATCGTCGATCCCAATATTCCGACAGCCTATGCCGAGTTCTGGAGCTTTTCGGCGGAGCATGAGATCACTAAAAATACAGTGGCTGCGGCCGAATATACCGGATCGAACGGAGTTCACCTTTACGATATTTCCAACATCAACCAGTCGGGCAGCGGTGGGGTTTATGAGCGCGACGCGCTTGCTACTTCCCGGCTTATTCCGCAATATGGCAATTTGAACTTCCGGGGCGCGAACGGATTTTCACGCTATCACGCCATGAATCTGCGCCTGCAGTCACGCAACTTGTTTAACACAGGATTGCAGATCAACACTAACTACACCTGGGCCCACGCAATCGACAACCTCAGTACCACCTTCAGCGAATCGTCAAATAACGGCAACCTCGGTTATCTCGATCCGTTCAACCCTGGGCTTGATAAAGGCAATGCGGACTTCGATATTCGCCATCGCCTCGTTGTCAGCGCTATCTGGGACGTACCCTTCTTTAAGAGTGCCCAGAATTCTCTGGTGCGTCAGGTGCTGGGTGGGTGGAGCGCCGCGCCTATCTTTAACGTTAGATCAGGAACGCCTTACACTATCTTTGATTGCACCAATCAGAAGTTCTCCAGATGTCCCCGGCTGTTTTCCAACTCCGTTACAAATACCGGCGGCGGAAATCCCACTCTTATCGGTCCCAATGTCTATAGCTGGGGATCGGTTACCTCCGACTTTGTGAACGTGCTGGGCAAAAATGGACTGCCGGTTCACTCCAGTTATGCCGATGCGATCACGGGTTCCGGAGAGTTTCCCAACTGCACTGGACCTCTAGGCCAAGGCTGTGCGTGGCCGTCGGATATGACCGGGCGCAACATCTTCCGTGGTCCTGGATCGTGGAACACCGATCTTGGCGTTTACAAGCACATCAAGTTGACGGAGCGAGTCGCTCTGCAGCTGCGTGGCGAGATGTACGATCTTTTCAACCATCATCCCTTCAGCTTGGTTGGCAGCAACGACGATATTTCCAGCGTCAGGCCGACCGCGGTTGGCGTCTCGGATCCCCTGGTAACCCAAGTGAAGAAGTATGGAAATCGGAACGTGCAGTTAGGAGCGAAATTCACGTTCTAGAATTCCAAGTTGTGTCCTAGGCAACGGCAGTCTTTCAGATTAAGACCTGCCAATCCATCGAACGGGGAGAGCGCATCAAACACGCTCTCCTTTTTTATTGAATCCCCGAGTCTTCCGGAACCGCGCGAGATTGAACGAGCCTATTCGTAATTCTCTCCGTCGTCGCCATTCCTGCCGAGGTTGGAAAGAACATGCGAAGCTCTTCCCCAATTATGCTTGTCGGTGTAGGTCCTGCTTCCGGCGTGGCCTGCTCAAAGACTGATCAAAGAATAGAAGAATAGAACAGCGCGCCCGCCTGCGAATTCGTGTATCCATTGCCTGAAAATAGGTTACAGGTGGGACCGGTGGCGAATTCCGACGTAGGGACATTGGCCTGAAAAAGGCCACTTTTGCGGTAGCTCCTTTTCAGTGACTGGACTCATTCCAGGCGAGACAAGCCGCCTCCCGCCAATCTGGGCAGAAGTGCTTAGGAGCGAGTACAAGCTACGGCATGCAAACGAGTAGAGTGCCTCTACCAGTTACTCGTCTACAACCAGCGTGCCTTTCATTTTGCCGTGGCCCATGCCGCAAAACACAGAGCACTCAAAAGGAAAGGAGCCTGCTTTGTCGGCAGTGAATTCAACCGTAGCGGGCTCGCCTTTCGTGAGCTTCTGGTTGACATGGAAAGCAGCGAGCTTGAGGCCGTGTTCCCGATCGGTAGCTGTAACGATCAATTTCACCTTGTCGCCCTTTTTCACGTGAACCGACGATGGCTCGAACTCGTACTTTTTTGCCGATATCTGGATTTCCTTGGTCGCGCCGCTCTGTGAATCCTGGGCGGTTGAATGAAAGGACACAAGGGGGGCAAAGGCGAGCATTGCTAAGGCGAGCTTGTACTGTTTCACGTGCCGTTCCTCTTCTTTTTTAGGGATCGAAATCCGAACGATCCTTATTATACCAACCGTAGCGCACGTCAAAGAGGCGTCAACAAGCGTCGCACATAAACCAGCAAATGATCTTGGCGGATCAAACTGCATGAAAAGAAAGAGCGAGACATCCGTACTGGATGTCTCGCCCAAAAATACAAATGAAGAAAAAATTAAAGGGAGCGCAGGAAGTTCAGGAGATCTTGCTGCTGGCTTGCGCTAAGAGATTGAAAGTTTGAAATCACCGTATTGGCTTCAGAACCGTTGCTCGAGTGCTGCGCAATCGCGTCCGTCAACGTAACCGAACGGCCATCGTGCAGGAAGAAGATGCGTTGTCCAAGGCCCCACAGCGGAGAAGAACGGAACTGATCGCCGCCTGCGCCGCCTTGTGAAACGTTGTCGGCCAGATTGGTGCCCATGTGATGAATCTGCAGGTCGGAGAACAGGTTTGCCGGCTTCGAGCTTAGGTCCGGAGTGATCGCCGATGGATCTGTGGTTAGGGTCGGCGTATGGCATACCGCGCAGCCGACCGCGCTAAACAGCGAGCGCCCATTGGAGATAGAGGTAGCTCCACCAGGATTGGTGGTCGAGGGCGTCGGCGGAGCCAGCGCGCGCATGAAGATCGCGAAACGCGCGACGTCGCTCGGTACGTCCGCGTTCTGCTGCGCTTGGTCGGTGCGCGCCGTTACTACGAAGTTGGTAGAGTCTTCGGGGGTTGGATTGATGCGGCAGTTGCTCGGAAGGCCGGTCGTCCGTCCTTCGCCGGGGATCGGGCGCTCTTGTCCGAAGATTTCGTTGGTGATGCCCATTTCCACGTTGTAAGCTTCACCGGAAAATAGCATGAGTGACTTGTTCTGTGCCTTCCATCCAAAGCGGGAGATGGTGCCGTCGTTGCCGTTGTGGTTAAAGGTGCCGGAGATGCCTAGGCCGTTGTTGGCGTTGTTGGCTTGGTTGGTTAGCAGGGTGGAGTCGTCGATGTTCTCGATCAGTCCCGCGCCAAACACCGGTGTCGGAATGCGGAAAATGATGTTATTCGTGGCCGTCGCCTGCGCGAAACTAGGCTGCACAATATTGCAGCCCCCTGCGCTGGGAGCCGTTACGTCGCTGCGGCCCACGATGGTGAACAGATCTTCTACGCCGCCGTTGGGGTCGTTCGGATTTGGATTGCCATTGGCGTCAAAGAAGAACGGAAAACGGGCTTCGCGTACGGGACCATTGCTGTGTACGAAGGTAGGCATGGTGTTGAAGGTGCCATTTGCCACGCCTTGCGTAATGATTTGGCTTTGGGGATTGGGGCCTATGTTCGGGAATACATTTGAGGCCGGGCTGGAACCTCCGGTGGCTGGCTGCGAGTGGCAGGCGGCGCAGGAGTTCTCATTGAAGCGTGGTCCAAGACCATTGTCTCCGGTGGGGCTGTTCCTGACCGACTCAACAACCTGAAAGTTGGCCAAAGAGCGGGTGAAAAATTCAGATCCGCCTGGTGTCTTGGTGGCATCCACGAAGGATGCCAGAGGCTTGCCGGAGTCTACGGTGCCTCCTCGTACTCCCGGATCGGTTTGGGCAAACGCCATTCCAGCTAAGAGCATCATGGCTGGAGCCACAGTAGCAATCGACACGAGCTTTCTTACTTTCATTTCTTTCTCCTGATGAATCGTTTCCGTGTTTTACCGCTGGGTGATTGAAACGAGAGACAAAAAACTTCCCTCCGGGCGCCCCGCGCTTGAACACAAGGATTCATGCGTGGCGACTCGGACTGCACTTGGTAGGTTTTTGATCGATAACCCTCCAACAACGGTTACAGCGGAGGGCCGCAACAGGACCTTTTGACAACGTTGCTTACCCGTGCCAGGCTGCACCCGGAGTTCAGCGGGAATGCTGAAAGAGGCGCTTGCCGAAGCGATTGGTCCTGATGAGCTCCCATGCCCCGAGGATGCAACTACAACTCTCGAGTGTTCATGGGACCAGAAATCTTAGCACCGGCTAACAAAATGTCAATGCAAATATATGGGTATTATCTATAGTTAACAGGCATTCTATGGATAGGAGATAGCTATGGATTCAGAAAAATAGATAGAGAAGTTGACTTCGTCGTTTGTCCTTCACAACCGCGCGGTGGATCGGCCTCTCTCGTTGCAACGACTCCAAGATTGCGAAAAATAAGACGGTTTGTGAGAGAAAGATAGGCGGCTTGTGGTGATCGCGATCAATACTTCTTATGCCTTGACCACCCAGATTTTTCTGGCCGCCGGCATGCCGAGTCGAACCTGCTCGCTGCCGATCTCGAGAGTAACCGTGCAATCGTAATTGATCGATCGTACAACGATCACCGCTCCTGGGCGCAGGCCTTCCTGATCGAGAAATTCGAGCAACTTGCGGTCTCTTTCTCGCACGTTGCTGATTCGATACTTCGCTCCGCACTCCGCCTCGCTCATCAGACGCAAACCGCGTTTGCGGCGCTCCTCGCCGCTGATTGTCGCCAACGCGCTGGCCTCGGTGGCGATATTCTTGCCTAGTTTGGCCACCAGCTTCTTCTCAAAGCCTGGGGAGACGGCGTGCTCCAGGCGCTCGGCCTCTTCGTGGACTGCATACCAGGGCATGCCGAATACCTCAATGAGCATGCGCTCGATGAGGTGGTGGCGGAAAAGGGTTCGCTCGGCAATCCTGCGGCCCTCGCTGGTAAGTTCGATCCGCCCGTCTTTTCCGACTCTTGCCAGGCCATCTTTCGTGAGCCGCCGAAGGGCTGTCGTTACCGCCGGTCGGGTCACGGAAAGCCAGTTCGCCAGCGTAGCGGAAATCACCTTCTCGCCTTCGGCTTCTGCCGCTGCGATCGTCTTCAGATAGTCTTCTTTTGAAACCGTAATCATGTGCACAGCCAAGCGACGACCATGCCTGCTGCCGGCCCGCTCAAAAAGACGAGCTTGCGCCCTCATGCGCTCTAATCTGTCGCATCAAGTTTTATCGCAGTACAAAAAGAAGCCCGGAAGCAAGTCAAGGAAACGGCTCTCATCAAGAGCCAAATTCACGAACATTGCAAAGCAGAAGTATAGTACGGCAATTAACTTAGGTTAACAAGATGTAAAGAACCAAGATGTAGCGAACCAAGGTGCAATGCCGTTTCAAAATTCTGGCTCTTCGGCTGTGGGATCGAAGAAAAAGCAGGGGAAGGTTTTCGTATGACTTGGAAGGAATACGAGACGTCAAGAAACAGAGCGCAGGCAGGGAAGAGGCCTGCGCGAAAATCTCTTATGTCTTAGTCACCCAGACGCGGTTGGCTGCCGGAAGCCCCATGCGTACCTGACTGTTGGCAACTTGAAGACTGATGGTGCCGTCGTAATTTCGCGATTGGACCGTTAACGTCACGCCCGGGCGGATACCTTCTTGGTCGAAGAACTCAAGCAACTTGCGGTCGCGCTCGTAAACGCTGGTCACGCGGTATTTCTTTCCATCCTGGGTTTCGCTTAAGAGGCATAACCCATGCTTGCGCCGCTCGCCGTCGCTGCGCATTGCCAGTCCGTTGCCGTGTGGGCACACATCATTCTTGCCTAAGCGCTCCAGCAGCTTGGTTTCAAATGCCGGCGATACCGCATGTTCCAGGCGCTCGGCCTCTTCGTGTACCTCATACCAGGGCATGTCGAAGATCTCGGTCAACATGCGCTCAATGAGGTGATGGCGCAAGATGGTTCTTTCTGAAATGTCCCGTCCCGCGGTTGTCAGTTGTACTCTGCCGTCTTTGTTGACTTTCACCAGCCCGTCTTTCGATAGGCGTTTGAGGGCTGTTGTGACCGCCGGCCTCGTTACGGAAAGCCAATGGGCAAGCGTCGCCGAAATGACTGTCTCCCCCTCGGATTCAGCTTCGGCGATGGCTTTTAGATAATCTTCTTTGGAAACTGTAATCATTCTTTGCGTTTAACCCGTTGCCGCTCAAAATGCGCCCTCGGTACATTGCCCCGATGTACGCAGCGGAAAGCCTGAAAGCGGGTTAAAAACACGGTGCGGGCCCGGCCTGATTCCCGGTACACCGTGCCGATACGCTCCCCTGCCGCCAACTTTTAGCAGTATAAACGTACCATCCCGGTCCCTTCCAGACGGAAGATTGGGAGGCCCTGCCCCGAAACAACCCCCAAAGCTTTGGAGGCTCAGAGGGAGCCTTCCTGGAAGAAACTCTAGGCTACTTGCGACTGATTGCGCCGGAAGAGCTGCTCAATGGACTCCATCTGGTCCTTGATGTTCAGCTTGAGTTTTTTGAGGCGTACCTCTTCAACCTTTTCGTCTTCCGAGAGATATTTTTTTTCGGAGAGTGTTTCGATGCGTTGGGAGTAATGAGAGTGTTCTTGAGCCAGCCTGCGAAATTGCTCGTGGCTGGCAAGAAGCTGTTCGCGAACGGAGTCTACCATCCGGGAAAACCTCCTGCATTTATCTGCCTTAAACGCTAGCACAGGGGTTGCTCTGGTTCAAATGGAAATTTCAGCGCTGGTGTGGAAAACTGAACTGGAGTAACAGCGCGTCCTCTTGCGGATTTTGGTAGTATCCTTTTCTTCTGCCACTCTCGGCAAATCGCCACTTTTCATACAGCGCTCGGGCTGCGGTATTGGATTCCCGCACTTCCAGAAAAATCGAGTTGCAGCCGCGCCTGCGTGCGAAATTCAGAAACTCGCACAATAGCCGTGAGCCAAGCCCCCTCCGTCGTTTCGTTCTGAGCACCGCCACATTCTCAATTTCCCAATCGCCGGCGCATTCTCTCCCGGCTAGAAAACCCAGCAAACGAGCGGGATCTGCATCGTCGTAAATTGCCAACGTGATGCGCTCTGCTTGCGTTTGGGGCGCAAGTATTTTTTGGTATTGCTCTTCGCTCCATACCGCGGCCGTATCCGCAAGTTGGGCGATTTCCATGAGCTGCGGCAGGTCTTCTGGAACGGCATGGCGAACGCGAATCACAGCGTGTTCTGCTTATCCCCGCTCGGTCGGCTTGACCCCGGTTGGCTTGAACTCGGTCGGCTTCGACCCGGTTGACTTGAAATGGATCTCCGCGTCGGAGCGGCGAAGGTAGTTGGCATCCAGCGTTTCTACGGAAACAGTTTCACCGCGTAGCAGCTTGCGAAGTCCAATTCGCGCCGCTTCCTCGCTTCCAGGCCGTTTCGTCTCAAGAGCCTCAAGTCCGGCATCGCGCAGAATCGACAAAACCCCGCCGTCACTGCTGACCAGCGCCATCGGATGCGCTAAACGAATCTCATCGATCAGTTCCTTCCGCGAGAGCAGCCTTTCGCTCCTTTGCTCGATCGCGTCGACTTGGCGCTCGTAAAGGCCGAAGAAGATCTCCTCACGGCCTGCGTCCAGCGCGGCGCCTATTGCGCCTTGCGCACCCGAGACATCGGCGAGTGCCTCCAGCAGAGAGACGGTTGCAATCGGCTTTTTGAGGACCTCTGCCAAACCTTTGATGGCGCTCAGTCCCACGCGTAGCCCCGTGAAGGAGCCTGGGCCCGAGATGGCGGAGAATCCATCGAGATCCAAAGGCGCCAAGCCATGCTTGTGCAGCAAAGCAGCAAGTGTGGGAACAAGTTGGGCTGAGAACGTTCCCCCTGCGATTGCCGAGGATTCAATGATCCGGAAGGACTGTCCGTCGCCCTCCGCCAGCGATATTCCGCCGGACTTTCCCGAGGTGTCGATTGCGGCTACCAACATGGCTGGGTTGGATGGCGCCATTCGCCGGCGCGCCCGGATTCAAAGCAACTTCTGCTCAATGCTTACCGCTCCCCTCTTGCACCAACTCCACGAGTACGCCGCCGGCGCTCGAGGGATGAACAAACATGTAGTGATGCCCACCTGCGCCCACTTTGATCTCTTCGGACATAAGCCTCGCCCCATCGGCCTTCAGATTCTTGACCGCGGCTTCCAGGTCTGGCACGTGAATGGCAACGTGGTGCAGCCCCTCGCCTCGCTTCTCCACAAACTTCGCGATCACGGAATCGCTGCTGGTGGCCTCCAGCAGTTCAATGCGGCTTTCACCCACAGGAACCATGGCGACCCTTACCTTCTCATGTTCCACAACCTCTTCCGTGGAAACAGCCAGTCCAAGTTTTTCGTAAAACTTGCGGGCCTCGGTCAGGGATTTGACTGCTACACCCAAATGATCGATCGAGTGCGCGCCTGATTTCGTCTCCATATTCTGATGACCTTTCTGCAGTTATAAAGCGGCCTATCGCGGGCTGTGCTCTTTCGTAAAGCTCTTCTCTGTAAAGCTGCCCACAATCTCTTCCACCAGCGTATAGGGATCCCGGCGATGCTCGGCAATCTCTTCCGCCAGTCTGGTTACCTCGTCTTCGCGCACATGTTCCTTCAACAGACGGTCCAGCAGCCCATCGCGCAGCATCTCCACCAGCCGCTCCCGCCAGTTGCTGATCTTCTTTTTCAGCAGCAGGTTCTTGTCGACCAGAAATCGCCGGTAGTTTGCGATGGCCTCCGCCAGTTCGACGATGCCTTTTCCTTCGCTGGCCACGGTCTTCACAATGGGCGGTGTCCACTCGTCTTTGCGGATCGCCAGCGTCTGCATCGCGCGTATTTCGCGCTCCACTCGCTCTGCGCCCTCGCGATCGCTCTTATTGATGGCAAAAATATCGGCAATCTCCATGATCCCGGCCTTGATCGTCTGTACATCGTCACCCATGCCGGGAACCAGGATCACAATCGTCACGTCCGCCAGCCGGACAATATCGACCTCATCCTGTCCCACCCCCACCGTTTCGATCAGGATCGTGTCCCTGCCGGCAGCATCCATCGCGGTAGCTACGTCGGTTGTGGTTCTTGCGAGTCCACCCAGGCAGCCTCGTGTCGCCATGCTGCGGATGAAAATTCCCGGATCTGCATGGTGCGACTGCATTCGAATGCGGTCTCCGAGAATGGCGCCGCCGGTGTAGGGGCTGGTGGGGTCCACCGCCACAATGCCGATGGTTTGCTCCTGGCGCCGATACTCTCGTGCAAGCTGGTCGACGAGTGTGCTTTTGCCCGCTCCCGGCGCACCCGTCAATCCGATAACCCTGGCTCTTCCGCTGTAAGGAAACAGCGCCTTCAGCAGAGCCAGGGACTCGGTTGTTCCGTCTTCAATAATGCTGATGGCGCGCGCCAAGGCTCGCGCGTCGCCGTTACGGATGTGTTCGACCCAGTTTTGCACCGCGTTCGCCAATGAATGAGTCCTTGATTCAGCCCTTAAAGACGATTCAGCCTAATAAACGATCTAGCCTAATAAGACAGCTCACCCTTTAAGACGATTCAGCCTTTTAAAGGATGAGTTAGCCCTTAGCGATGAGTTAGTCCTTCAGGATCTGTCGTGCAATCACCAGTCGCTGAATCTCGCTGGTGCCCTCGCCGATCGTGCAAAGCTTCACATCGCGATAGAACTTCTCCGCCGGATAATCTTTGATAAATCCATATCCGCCGTGAATCTGTACGCCCTCATTCGCGCACCGTACCGCCACCTCACCCGTATACAGCTTGGCCATGGAAGATTCCAGCGTCGTCTTCATGCCGGCATCCTTCATCGAGGCGGCGCGCATCGTGAGCAAGCGGCCAGCGTCGATCTCGGTCGCCATGTCCGCCAGTTTCCATTGTATGGCTTGGAACTCGCTGATGCTCTTGCCGAACTGCTTGCGCTCTTTGGAGTAATTCAGAGCTGCCTCGTAAGCTCCCTGCGCCATGCCCAGCCCCAGCGCCGCAATGGAGATGCGCCCGCCATCCAGAATCCGCATCGCGTCGATGAATCCGTCGCCCTCTTTGCCAAGCAGCGCATCGTTGGGAACCCAGCAGTCCTCGAAAATCAGCTCCGAGGTGTCGCTGGCCCGCAGGCCCAGCTTGTTTTCTTTCTTGCCCGCGCGAAACCCTTTGGTGTCTTTTTCCACCACAAAAGCCGAGAGGCCGTGCGTGTGTGCGCTCTTGTCGGTCACCGCGATCACCACCATCACATCGGCGTAGTGGCCGTTGGTGATGAACGTCTTGGTTCCGTTCAGGAGCCAGCCGCCGTCCTTGCGTACGGCGCTCATGCGGGCGCTGCCCGCGTCCGATCCAGCGCCGGGTTCGGTGAGGCCCCAGGCCCCGATGAACTCCGCCTTCGCCAGCTTGGGAACATACTTGCGCCGCTGCTGCTCGTTGCCCGCAAGGTAAATATGATTGCTGCAAAGCGAATTGTGTGCCGCTACGATGATTCCCACCGATCCGTCCACGCGTGAGAGTTCTTCGATGGCGATTACGTATTCCACGTAGCCGAGTCCCGCTCCTCCGTACTCGGTGGGAAAGATCGTTCCCATCACGCCCATCTTGCCCAGTTCTTTGATCGTCTCAAGCGGAAACTGCGAGGCCTCGTCCCACTCCATGACCTTGGGAGAGATCTCTCGCTCGGCAAATTCCCGGATCGACTTTCTTAACTGCAACTGCTCCTCGTTGAGTTGAAAATCCAAACTGCCTCCTCTGCACTGTGTCCGTTGGTGGTTGGCCCGGCCTTTCGGATACGGCGGCCGCATTTCTGCAATGGGCTGCATCTCTGTAATGAAAGTCCGATTCAGGCAAACTCACTATTACAACACAGCAACTGCCAGTGCGGTTTGTGAATTTCACGGATGCACCAGAGATGGGGCAGGAGGTTCATTAATGCGACGCTGCGACGCCGATCTTCACAATCTGTGCGCGGCCGCTAGTCCGCGGTCTGGAGGCAACGTTGAGATTTTCGATTCGATGACGACATTCTTTTTAAACTGAGCCGCTGGGTTGTGCGAAAGACGACGCCCGAAAAACGACGCTAGAAAGATGACGCGAGCAGAATGATGTGGGAAGGACGACGTGCGCAGGGCGTTTTGCGTACAGAGCCCAACCGATTGTCGGTCGCGACGAAATGTTTGTTGAAAGCGTGTTGGTCGTCTTACTGCGTCGTGGCCATATCGGTCGCATCGTCGCTCGAAGGGCCGGTTGTATGGAACAACTGCGTCAAAGCTCCAGTGGTTGGATCGATGCTGTAGGTGAAGAGATCCCCCGCATCGGAGATGTAGGCGAACCTGCCCGAGCGGTCCAGTGTCACCGTAGTTACGTTGTTCACAACTGCATTGGCGATAGGTGTGAAAGTTCCGGCGGAAGGATTGACCGCATATCCTTTTACCGTGTTGCTGGCTCCCGGAAACGCCGCCACATAAAGAAATGTACCGCTGGGAGCCAGGGTTAGGAACTGAGCTCCGCTATCAATGGGAAAGGGTGATCCCGGCGTCGCCGTAAGGCGTCCGCCGGCGCCCACCGCGAATATCGCCACCGTGCCCTCCGTCTGGTTCGCAACATAGAGGAACATCCCGTCGGCGGTAAGAGCCATCGGCCCTGCCGAACCTGCGGTCGAGATTGGCGTCCCCGCCGCCGTAAGCTCTCCGGTTTGTATGGACATCGTGAATGCCTCAACCATCCCGCCGCCCGCATTGAATAGAAACTGGCCATCGGTGCTGGTGATCGAATAGCTTCCGACCGGAGGCGCATTGGAATTGGCCGTTGTCTTGGTAAGGGCCCCGCTCGTTTGGTCAATCGAATAGACGTCAAATCCGGTGCTGTTGGCCGCGCCGAACCCGTTGGGCTCAAACAAAAAATGTCCTGTGCCGTCGATAGCAAGAAAATTGTTGTTCCGCACCGGAAATTGGATTGGGCTGCCGGGGACAAGCGCGAGCGCCCCCGTCTGGTGGTTGATGCTGAACCCGCAGAGTCCTGGCTGACCGATCATCTGCCCCACCGCTGAAGCCTCTACGTTGAGCACATAAACAAATCGTCCGGAGGGATCGGCGATCACCTGAATAATGCTCGCCTGCCCCAACCCTTCGCCAAATGGAGATCCCGTCACTGCGGAGACCTTGCCGCTGTTGTCGATGGTGCCGGCCTGTAGCGTGCCGCTCTCGAACCCCGGAGTTCCAAAGAGGAATCGGCTTGCCGCCGTAACTGTCGGAGTCGGTGTGGGCGAAGGAGACGGGCCGCCCATAGGGGTGGGACTGGGAGACGGCGTAGGCATTGGTGAGGGTGTTGGTGAAGCCAGAGGAGTTGGAGTCGGCGTAGGAAATCCAGGTGGAGGATTAATCGCGCCACTGACCATTGTCGTACTACCGCAACCAGTCAAAGCCGCGGCGAATACGATTGCAAACAGGCCGATGCCAAGTCGAAACCGGCACATAGAAATCTCCTCCGGCCAGAGACGAAGCAATTGACGCCAGCAGAGCCAGACACCTGCCTATAATTTCAGATGCCAAGCGGCTCAACGTTGCAGCCTTGCGATCTTCTTTTCTTGGATTCTTAAAATGGTTAACGGTCTGTTAACGACGAAAGGCCGCTTTCTTGCCACCGATTTCCGTGTAGAGATTCGGATGTCCTCAGTTTCGATTCGCGGCCAGAATCTCTTCGATCTGGATCAACTCGCCTTCGACGATCTCAAGATTGTCAGGAATGTTCATCCCGGATTTCGTCCGTGACGAAATTTTCCTCACTGCTTCCAGCTTGTGACCATGTTTTTCCATCAAGCTCTCAACCAATTGTTCGTCATCCGCATAAATATTCACGATGGAAAAATCCGAATTAGGGAACTTGGCCGAAGGGTAAAAATCCTGTCCAGAAATGAAAATCATCTGGCCTTCGTCCAGTTGAAAGGCATAGCAAGCGCCCTCGTCCTCTTCCTCCTCAAATTCAACCATCGCAGTCGCCTGAATGCGAATCACACATGCTTCGTTTCGGAGTAGGGCGTTCTCAACCAAGCGGACGTCAGCTATAAATTCCGCCTTAAGATCCAAGTATGACCATAGAGAAATAGGAAATGTGATGACTGCGGCGAAAAGGCAACAGTAGTACCAGGCTGGCCCCTTCTTGTCTAAGGTGGTGGCAACGATGATTGCGCCTGCAAAAATGATAAAGAAGATCAGGCTGAAAAAGACGACCCCGCAGCGAAGGACCTCCAATCGCCTCTTGCGCCAAGCCAGGGCGGCATTGAGCAAACGCCGTTCCTTTTCGTTGAGCGGTCTGATGATCTGCTGGATTGCTGCCATATTTGGGTTAAATAAAAAATACAGATAACCGAGAAACGCGGCAAGAAAGTAGTTTGGCCTCTACAGGAAATTGTCTTGAAAGCGCGGCTCAGAAAAAAGGGATCGGTCACTAAGACGGATTAGGTTTTGGCCTTTCTGCGTTCCTCTTGACGCGCCGACTTTGCCAGGAGCAGCGCCCCTCCGGAAAGCCCCAGGTCCGTGAACATATTTGTGACCTCGTTGCGTTTCCAGTGATGCTCAATCTGCATTGGCAAGTGAATCAGCAAGACAAACGACAGAATCATGATTCCTAAAAGAGTGGCCGCCCACTGAGTGAACCTGTCGAGGAGAATACTGATTCCGGCAGCTAAAAGGGCCACACCTACAAAATAGGCCCAAAACAAGTGGCCAGGTATCCAGGCGGGTACAAGGCTTGCCATGAGTTGCGGGTACATAAAGTGTTGCACGCCGAAAACCAGCATCGGGATTCCCAAGAAGAGACGTCCAAGGGCCAGGAGCTTGTCCATGGTCTTTGTTCTCCGCGGAACGGTCGATTTTCTTCCGTCAAGCGAGCGAGCAAGCAAGTACTCTTAACTTATGTCTTCAGAAAGATTAAGATTGAACCCCGTGGGCTCCAGTCGGTAGATGCCTATCTTATGTGTTGATCTTCGATCTGTCGTGCCGATCTTTCAACTTATCAGTTTGCCAACCTGTTAATCTGCAATCAATCGGTAAAATTGTAGTCCATCTGGGATCTGTGGCGTGCTTATTGCAAAAACGAGTATGTCAATCGTGCGTTACCAGAGATGGCGCACCGTGGCGATGGCGCTCTGCCTAAACAGCAGATGGCAATTGAATACCCTGATCTAGATCTGACTCACCCTGAACGGAACGGGCTGGTCACCGCATCCCTCGCATTATAACTTTGCACAGCAGGGGAAAGCCAAGAGGCTGGTAGAATGCTTGCGGTTCAGAAATCGAAAGGGACGACCCTGCAATACCAATATCCCAACTTCAAATCACCGAGCAGAAACGAACCTGCTTGAACCAGCCTCCGGCGCAGAGCCGGACTGAACGAGCTTCATCCAACCCATTTTCTAAAAACCAAAGTGGAACAACTTTTCGGAAGGTTGTTTTTAGCCCATAGAGCTGCGGCGGTGGTGTCTGGCTTTGGTGCAAACCGATGAATCGGTGACGGCTCTATTGTCCCGCGAATCGACGAAAGAGATTGGAGAACGTCAATGAAGAAATTGTTGCGCAGTTTATCGCTTTTGGCATGCCTTGTACTCATGTTTTCAGCTCTGCCGATTTCGGCGCAGACCACGCAGATCCAGCACGGTGCTTCACTACGCGATGCCAGCGTCGCGAACGCCTCAGTACCGGCAGGGACACATCTTTCTTATTCCGGCGGACCGGTGATTTCCAATGCACACGTAATCCAAGTCCTCTACGGACCCGGCTCATATAACCTGCAAGTAGCAGGCAGTTCCAGCCCGACCATGGGCAATTTCTTCAACGATATTCTCGGAACGAGCAGTGGCTACATCGATCTGCTAAGCCAATACGGCACGAATATTGCTGGAGGAAATCAGACTATCGGCAACGGTACGTTTGGTGGATTGTTCCAGATCGTTCCGTCGGCAGCCAACAATGGTTCGACAATCGATGACTCCAATATCCAGGCTGAGCTTCTGGTCCAGATCAGCGCCGGTCATCTCCCCGCGGCTGTGTTAGACGCAGCAGGCAATGTCAATACGATCTACATGATCTATTTCCCGCCCGGTAAAACCATTAGCAGGACCGTTAACAATCAAAGGACACTCAGCTGCCAGGGATTCTGCGCTTATCACTGGACCACCTCAAACACCCTCAACGCCAAACACCTTCTTTACGGAGTCTTGCCCGATATGCAGGCTGGTAGCGCCTGCGCGACCGGCTGCGGTACATCCAATGTCTTCGGTAATTACACAACTGTAACCAGCCATGAATTGGCGGAAGCGATTACGGATGCGGATGTAGGTCTCGGGACTCATATCGCCTGGACGGACCAGCAAATGGAAGTTGGCGACATTTGCAATCTCCAACAGGGTTCCTATGTGGCCAACGGCACCACCTATATTATTCAGTTGTTGTTTTCAAACGCGGTGAGCAATTGTGCACTGCCGCCCACAACCGTTCCTCCAAATCCTGTACTCAGCACCAATCCGAGCAACGTGAATAGCGGGCAGTCAGCCACGTTGTCTTGGACAAACGAATCCGGCGATGCCACTTCTTACCAGATCTTTGAATCATTCTGCAATGCAGCTTCTTGTTCTCCATCAACAACCGGTTCTCCTATGCTCATCGGTACGGAATTGGGAACCGTAAACTCGTTGAGTGTCCTGATCACAAGGAGTGCATTGTTCCAGGTCAAAGCTTGTAACTTTGCGGGCTGTGATACTGGTTCAAGGCTTGTTGGTGTCTCAGTCTCGCCCACAGGCCCTCCTATTCTGTAATTCGGCAACCCAGATACGACCTCGTTGGTCTCAGCGACTGTTATCTGATCTTTTTCCCTTCGCTACGACTTCGGGCACGGTCACGTAACAAGTGATTGTGCCCGAGGTGCATATTTCTTTTTCATTCCCATGTTGCTGCTTAGGATCAAATTTGCTGAGTCATCGCCCAGATAAGTATCGTGAAAACTTGGTCTGGAAAAGCCTTATCGAGGTTCGCGACCTCTGGCTGTCAGGTTGCCGGTAGAGAGAACATACAAGCCAATGCGTCACGCGACATGTACGGTGACGTTGTGACGGATGAGATGAGCCCGGCGCAAGCAAAGAGAGAGCGAATTTATGCATTTGTCGTGGAATACAAGAGATCGCACGGAGGCATTTCTCCTTCCTATCGTGAGATAGCCACGGCAATGGGAGTCACTTCGCGCACGGTAAGTTTTCACATAGGAAGAAATGCAAGACAGGGTGTGTCATGGATACAACGGTAAGAGGGATTTAAATCCGGCTTAAAATTAGAAACGCTCGGCGGACCGAAGGCCAGAGCGTTTCCCTTGAAGCTCTTTATGGTACCGGTTCTGCAAGAACATTTCCGAAGTTGTCGGTCCAGGCAATCCAAAGGAGAGTCGTAGGTGTCTTATCAAACGTTGTCATCGCCGGCGATAAGTTGGTGATTTGACCGACGGCACCTATCGTTCCAAAGGTTACGCCATCGGAAGAAAAAGCGATGTTAAGATCTCCATGAATGGTGGTGAACGCGACATCGAAGTTTACGAAGGTAGCCAATCCAGGTCCAACACCACCGCCAATGCCCGCTACAAATGAAGCCGGTCCGAAATGGGTGCCATCGGCGGAACTCGCATAATTCAACATAGCGTTAGAGTCTGTGCCGCTCCAGCCAATATAGAGTTGGTTCTGAAATACAGTGAGTGAAGGTCCGGAGCTGCTCAGTTGATTAAGTGTGGCAGTTGGCCCCCAATGAATACCGTCGAATGAACTGGCAACATTTAGATGGCGGTGCGCATCGGTTCCGGTCCAAGCTATAACAAGCTGGGACCCGAAGACAGCAAGTGCCGGCGAATTGCTGCTGGTGTAATTATTCACCTGTACAGCATTTGAAAACAAGAAGTCGGGCCCGGCTTGAGCGATATTGAGCGTCTGCCTGGAGTCGGTTCCCGTCCACGCCAGATAGAGTTGTCCGTCAAATACCGCCAATGCTGGGGCTCTGAAACTTAGCTGCCTAGTCACTATAGTGGGTCCGAAGGTCTTTCCATCGTTAGATACTGCATATGATACGTGAGTGTTCGCGTCGGCCCATGCGACATATAGGGCACCCTGAAATTCGACCATCGCGGGCCCTGTGTTGCCGCTCCCGACTGGAATTGGCTGGGCCAATGCAGGCCGAATGGACACTAATGCAATTGCCGCGAGCATCATGAAATGGAATTTTTGCTGCAAGAGACTCTTCTTGGACATCGGTAATACTCCTTGATTTGAGGATGAAGCAACAGCTATGGTTTTACTGCGAAAATGGCGGGGAGGGTCACAAGTCCCAAAATGAACGTCGCAATGGAACACCCAATCCCATCGCCAACATTTCGATCATTCGTAGACATGCCTATTTCTGGCGTTTCAGGGAAGTGAAAGATAGTCCGTTCCATATCTATCTTTTCGGTCAACTCGCTTTGGCTTATCTTATTTATCAATCTCCAATAAGCGTGTACAGCAACGTTGTGACGGATGAGATGAGCACGGTGAAGTAGTGGCCTTTAGCCGTTATCGGCACGGAAACAGCACGGAAGCCTAGCTAAGTCCTTTATTTTGGCGGAAGCGTGTGCGAGTCGAACGCACCGGACCCAGCAGAGCTAAGTCCCGCCGGTTTTGAAGACCGGAAGGGTCACCGGACCCCCTTCGCTTCCGCATCCCAACCAGTGTACAGGATCGCTCGTCGAAGAATTGATCCATCGCGCCATGGAGCGGATTAGCAATCATGCCTGAGCAGTTTTCCTCTGCGCCCTCTGTGGTAGCGCCGCAGGCAACTTCATCGGATCGCTGAGCGCTGAATGCTAACTGCTTCCTTATAAAGCGGCAAATCTGTATGATACGGCACGTTGTAAAACGGCTATTCTGGAGACACCTTCACATGAGACTTAGACTCACGCTTGCGCCGCTGGTCCTTCTGCTGGCTGGCCTCGGAGCAGCGCAAACCCCGCAGGCCACACAAGCAAAGACCGAGATTGGGGAACTGAATCACGCCAAGTTCCGCATCGATATTCCTGAAAACTGGAACCACGGCTTAGTGGTCTACTGCCACGGTTACAGTGCCGAGCCTGGCAACGTTCCCCAGAAGGAACTGCCCAAGGCGCTGGCTGTCTTTGTCAAAGCGGGTTACGCGTTGATCCAGTCGGGATACTCCACCGGCGGATGGGCTGTCGAGCAAGCCATTCCGGAGACCGAAGCGCTCCGCCACTACTTTATTGATAAATATGGCAAGCCCAAAGAAACCTTCCTGACCGGCCACTCTATGGGCGGATTCATCACCATGGCCATGATGGAAAAGTTTCCGGAATCCTATGATGCGGCGCTTCCCCTGTGCGGGCCTCTGGCCAGTTCAAGCTGGTTCATGCAGCGTTACGCCTTCGATCTCCGTGTGGTGTTTGACTACTATTTCCCCGGCGCGCTGCCCCCTCCGATCAAAATTCCGGCCGATTACAAGATGAACGACGATCTCCGCAAGAGCGTCAAGCAGCTTTTGGACGGTAAGCCCGAATACGCCGATTTGTTGAAGCGCCTCTCCGGCACGCACAACAACACCGATATGGCGAACGGCTTGGTGTTTGGCACCTTTGTATTAAAGGATCTCCAGCAACGGGCGGGCGGCAATCCCTTCGACAATCGCTACACCATCTACACGGGAACGCCCGACGACAACACCCTGAACGACAAGGTGCAGCGCTACGCCGCCGACCCCGGAGCTCTCAATTATCTGGAGCGCTTCTACACGCCCACCGGCAAAATCACTCGTCCGATGCTGGCGATTCATACCACGTACGATCCGCTCGTCTCACCTGAAATTCCTTATATGTATGCGCTGCTCACCCGCCAAACCGGCAAGTCGGATTTGTTCGTCCAGCAATACGTGAAGCACGACGGCCATTGCAACATTACCGCCGAGGAGACCGAACAGGGCTTCGCGCAGCTTCGTGAGTGGAAAGACAAAGGCACGCGGCCCATGCCCGGAAAGTTGGTAGCCGTCGCTCCCTCCAGCGTCTCTACCGTGGCGAAAGAACAGAAGTAAATGGGTGATCGGTTGGGGCTAGAAAAACGCAGAGCCCCGAAGGTCCGCACTCACCGTGCCTATGGATTAAATGGATTAAGAAGATGGGTTAATAAATGAAGACGGCGAGATTGCAAATATGAACAGCCCGGCCGGTCTGGATTGGATCGGCCGTTTTTTTGTTTTCGAGTGGAAACGGGGCCGCATGCTCCTTGCACCCACGATTTTCCAGCCCCCGCCATAAGTTCTTTCGATAGCGGCAATCATCTCTTTCGATTGCCCTTGGGCGGAACTCCGCGATATTCTAATTTGTCTCGTACCCCGATCATCTTGTCCATTTCATAGCATCCTGAGGAGATTCATGTCACACGAACTGCGTAACTTCCTGGCCCTGTCTTATGACGAACTTGAGCAGCTGAACCTGCAAGCGAAAGAGCAGCGCAAGAACCGCGTCGATACCCATAAGATCCAGGAGGAGCGGATCAAATATCTCACGGACGAAAAGCGCATCAAGGCTGTAACCGTGCTTTTCAGCGACCTCGAAGGCCGCTTGCACATGCTCGATTACGACAAGAAATTCCTGATCCAGAGCTGGGACAACCTCACCTTCGACGGGTCGTCGATTCGCGGCTTTACCGCCCAGCGGGAAAGCGACCTGCGTCTCGGCATTGATTGGAGCGCTTTCTATTGGGCTCCCGCCGACGTGTTCGGCTCGGGCAAGGTTCTGGTTTTCGGCGACGTGATCGACAAAGGCGGCCAACCCTACAGCGCCGACCTGCGCGGTATCCTTAAGGCCTTTGCAAAAAGCCAGTTTGCCAAAGATGGTTATACCCTCAACGCCGCGAATGAGATCGAAGGCTTTCTGTTTCAGGGTTCGGATGCCGAGCGACGCTACCATGAGACCGGCAAATTCGACTACGTCAATACCGGTGGCTACTATCACTCCCTGCCGGGCGATCCCCTCCGCACCTTCATCGATTCCACGGCTGAAGTGCAGCGCGCCATGGGCTTTCAGAACGAAAAAGACCACCCTGAGGTCGCGCCCTCGCAGTTTGAAATCAACTACAGCTACGGTGAGGTTGTCGCCGCTGCCGATCAGATTCAGCTCTATAAGCTGATCTGCCGCCAGGTCGCGACCAAGATGGGCTTGACCGCCTCCTTCTTGCCCAAGCCGGTGGTGGGCGTAAATGGCAATGGCATGCACACCAACATCTCTGTCAGCAAAAACGGTAAGAACCTGTTTTGGGATGCCAGTGGTCAGGAGAAGCTGAGTGAAATGGGCTGGTCGTTTGTCGATCGCATTCTCACTCATGCCAACGACATCTGCCTGATGCTCAACTCCAGCGTGAACGCTTATCGCCGCCTCGACCCCCATTTTGAGGCTCCCAATCAGATCAAAGCCTCTCCTGTGGATCGTGGTTCCATGGTGCGCATTCCGATTGGCAACGAAAAGAGTATGCGGGTTGAGGTTCGCTCGGTGGCCCCGGATGCGAATCCTTATATGGTCATGTACTCCATCTTCAAGGCTGGGCTGGAAGGCGAAACATCGAAGATGGAAAACCTTCGCCAGGCGGAACGCTATCTGCCCGACAATATCTACAGCGCGCTGGATAATTTCCGCAAAGCCGACTGGACCACGAAAATCCTGAGTGAAGATGTGAAAAGCCGGTATGCCGATCTCAAACAGGCGTCGGCGGATCGCTGCCCGCGTCTACTTGGAACCTTCGTCAAGGCCCCCGAGGTTCAGTATCACCACGATGTTTACAACCAGTTCCTGTGGAACCTCTTTTAGAGGAAAGCGGATCGTAGAGAAGCGATCCCGGCAACGAAACGAATATAAACCCATCAGGTTCTGAACTGTGCGGCTTAAGCCCGCAAGAGTGACGAAGCGGATGGGTTAGTTCTTTTCTATAGTTAGGTCTTCGTCGTTGGCTCTTAGTGCGTAGTGCCATTGTTTTTGGCTAACAGCCATCTCTCCTCTGTGCCCTGCTGGTTTTTCCTCTGCGACCTCTGCGGTAAAAGATTTTGATTTTGCCGAACGCTGACTTCTGATTGCTGACTTCTACTAACGGATTGGCTGACCTACCATGTCTCCTCTGTGTCCTCCTGGCTGTTCCTCTGTGACCTCTGTGATAAAGATTTTGGTTTCGCCGAACGCTGACGCATGACTGCTAATCGCTAACCACCGACCGCACACGGCTTTCGATCTTGCTCATGACTGGTGAAAGATAACAGATAACGGATTGGCAACTGCCATCTCTCCTCTGTGTCCTCCTGTTTTTTCCTCTGTGACCTCTGTGGTAAAGATTTTGGTTTTGCCGAACGCTGCCCGCCATCTCACAAAAATAAAAAAGGAACGCTCCGCCACTTATCGTTTGTGGGGTTAGGAGCAACGGAAAACGCGCCAACCCCCAAACGTCCCGACCGCTCCTTCTTTGATCGAGCTCCATTTCGATCGAAATCTAATTTGATCAAAAGCTCCACTGCCTTGGAACAAAACACTGAAGAAGGAGAGGCATCTTTCAATATGAAGAATCAGATTGCTCTTTTCACACCGCAGTCTTATCACGCACGCACGATTGCGCCGCAGACGAGTTTAGGAGTTAAGTATCTTCTTGCGGCCATGTTGGCGTTCTGTCTGCTCTTGTCTAGTCCGATCGCGGCTCACGGGCAGGGTGCGCCCTTCGTGAACCCGCAAAATATCGACTATCGCGGCGATGTAATCACCTTGCGTGCGGCGCCCTCGCGGGTAATTTGGGCGGGCATCCCTGTAAATACCAATACTTACAGCGCGTCGTACCGGGGTCGCACCTTTCCTGCATCCTATGCCCCGCCCACTATCCGTATTAACTCTCAGCTCACTCCCGAATTGAAGCTCACGCTCACGAACAATATTGGCAAGCTCAACATGCCCTGCGTCATGGACCATGGCTATACCAACCTGCACTATCATGGCTTCGAAGTTACGCCGGTCTCGCCGTCCGACGA
Source organism: Candidatus Angelobacter sp. (assembly GCA_035295685.1). Taxonomy (GTDB): domain Bacteria; phylum Acidobacteriota; class Terriglobia; order Terriglobales; family Acidobacteriaceae; genus Angelobacter. The sequence continues at coordinate 42,891 of DATGIO010000043.1, read as the reverse complement.
TGTAGTGAACATCAAGGTCCCCACAAACACCTCTTTTAACTACGTTGTGCCCTTTCCGCAGATTCCCGGCAAGAAGCATCCCGAGGGAATGTTCTGGTATCACCCGCATCCGCACGGCTGCAGCAATGCCCAGGTAAATGACGGTCTTTCTGGCGCGCTCATCGTGGGAGATCTGCTGCGCTCGCGCTATCCGAGTCTGGTCGGCATTCGTGAGCAGATTTTGCTCTTGAAGGATGGCAGCTTGACTCCCGCAGGGGCGCAGAAAGAACTGGAGGCTGTGCTGGCTCTGGCCGACAATCCGCAGGTACAACAGGCTCCTCCGCGCATCACCGTGAATGCTCTGGATAAACCCAGGATCTCCATCGGCGCCGGCGAATTCCAGTTCTTCCGGATTGGAAACGTCGGTTCGAATGCTTACGTCAACCTGGCCTTGCCGAATGTTGAAGCATTTATCATCGCGGCCGACGGCTTTCCCACCGAGCGTCCCATTCCCCTGGACTCCAGCAAAGGCTGGATCTTGCCTCCCGGATCAAGGGTGGAGATGATTGTCCGTGGTCCCACGCGGCCGGGAGTCTATCAGTTGGTGTCGCTACCTTTGCCCGCTGCCCGCGTTCCCGACGAAGTTCTGGCGACCCTGGAAGTACCGCTGACCGCTGCCAAGCGAGACCCCAAGAGTGAGGCCCGTCAGAATGCACTGCAGAAGGAGCCTTCCACTCCCGCTGCTTTCTATCCGCTCATGTCCGATTTTGCCAACCCGCAATCGGCGCTGCAGTGCCAGTATCCCACCCCCAGCCCCGATCCCAGGTACACCTTTATATTTACCCAGGGTGGCGGCCAATTCTTTATGAACGGCCGGACCTACGACGAAAATCGCGTCGATGTCACCTGCCCCATACCGAGCAGGCCGACCTGGACCATCTTCAACAACACCGGCCAGCACCATACCTTCCACATCCACCAGATTCACTTCCGCGTGGACAAAATCGGCGACCATGTCGTAACCGAAGATGAAGCGCCGATTCGCGACAATGTTGACGTGCCGCCGAACACCGTGGTCACCATGACGATGGCATTCGACGAAACCTATCTGGCCGGGGAGTTTGTGCTTCACTGCCACATCCTGGCGCACGAAGACCGGGGAATGATGATGAACATCCAGCTTCATCTGCTGAATGCCGGCAAGACAGATGAAGACCAGCCACGCCAGGCAAAGCTAGGTAAGGTGAAATGAATTAAGTAAGACAATGAAGGTGAAGAATGAAGGGCGGACTTTTAGGCGAGTTTGTTCTGAGCCATGAAGTCCGCCTTTTCTATTTCTCCAGACGCAAAGGTCGCTGAAATCAAAATAAGACGCCGGATTCCGCGCCAAAATCTCAAGCGTGGAGGCTGCCCACCTTTAAATTCCCGGCATGTTGAAGCTGGGCAGCGGCACTTCCCAGGCGGTCCAGGGCAGCCTTGATTCGATCGAGTTTGTATCCAACGGCGATACGAAGATGATGTTCCGCTCCAAGAAAGATCCCTGGAGCGATGAGCAGGGAAGCATTCTTCCTTAGGTGCTCCGCCAATTCTAGCGATGGGGTATCAAAGTGGTATCGGACAAAGCGAACGGAAGTTGCGACCGCTTTCGAAACGGAAAACAGCCCGCCTTGTTGACCGATCCAGTCTTCCAGCAGCGCATGGCCTTCCCGCGACAACTTTCGTTGGCGATCGAGCAGAAGCTTTCGCTTCTCCGGTTGCAGGGCAATTTCCGCAAGCTTCATGCTGGGCCCGCTGGTCGCGATCACGGCGTACTCATGCCGCCGCCAAAGGGTTTCGATTACCTCCGGCGCGGCCACGGCCCAGCCAATCCGTAGCCCGGCCATGCCATAAGCTTTCGACATGCTGTGTACGCAAATAACCTTGTCGTAGGCTCCCCAGAAACTCGCACGCTCTTCAGCACTTAGCTTTGCTGAATCCAACTCTGTTCCGCAATAGACTTCGTCCACATGGAGCCATGCGCCGGTTCTTTCGCACGCCTGTACGAGTTGTCGTCGCGCTTCCGCCGGTAAAACCGCTCCCGTGGGGTTGTTGGGGTTCACAATGGAGATGAGCTTGGTCCTGTCGGTGACGAGCGACTCCAGTTCGTGGGGATCGAAGGCCCAGTCGTTGTCCGGATCGAGGTGCAGCTCTTTTACATTGCATCCTAAATTTTTCGCAATACCCCACACTTGGCGGTATCCAGGCGAAACGACAATAACCTCATTGCCCGCTTCCAGTAGGGTGGTGCAAACCATGCTGTTCGCCTGGGACGCGCCCACCGTAACCAGAATATTGTGCTCGGTTGCCTTGGGATAGAGCGCAGCAATTCTGCGGCGCAAGAGTTGAAAACCGTTTACCTCGGGATAGAACAAAGGTGTCTGTAGAAACTCATGAACCTCTGCATCGGTGAGCCACTCCCTTATGTTCACGCACTCCACGGAGCTGTCCGCAAGGTTGCACTCTACCGTGCGTTCAAACTGGGATTGGTAGTATTCAAGGTCAAAATTTTGAAATTGCATCGACGAAGCCCTCATGATTTTCAACTACAGGTTGGAAGCAATCCTTAAGACTGATTTTTCGCAATTGCCGTGCTTTGTGCGCCTGCAACCTTGGCTGTGGTAATAGCCTGGCCAACGTGGCGTAGCGTATGATCGGCCACGTGTACCAGAAGACCCGCCACCGTGGTTGGCATCTGTTTCTTGCCTACGCCCCTCGGCTCGTCAAGCTGGTTCGGCTGAAAGGCTCGCACCCGTTCCGCGCTCTTGGCTAGAGCCGATCTTAATTCCGCAAAGACCACTGCATGAGTGCCGCCGGGATCCAATTCGGTCTTGAGTACGGCAATCTGCTCGCCGCTTAGCTGTCTGCCTTCGGCATAGGTCAGCAGCCGGTCGAGGCTGCGGGCAATGTGACGAAGGTGGAATGCGACGGGCGCAATGCCCGCTGGCCGAAGGTTCAGCTCTTCGTCGGTCAGCTTGCCGCACCAGCGTTCCAGGTCTTCTTCAGCCAACTCCAGCGCGTGTAGGACCGCGCGCTGAACCGCGGGGACCTCGGTGAGCGTTCCCCGTAGCCACGGCTCGGGTAAATCGGGCTTGTTCGTTTCGGGCATCGCAATCCTCCCCTTTAGGACGTCTTGAACTGCTGATCGATCTCGACCTGATAGCCCGCCACCAGGCGGTTTGTCTCATTGGCCATGCCTACCACGGCCATGAGTTCTTTGAACATTGCGTCGGACATGCCTTTCTTGCGGGCCGCCGCCGTGTGGGACGCGATGCAGTAGTTGCACTGGTTGCTCACGCTGACCGCCACGTAGATCATCTCTTTTGTGAGGCCATCGAGAGCTCCATCCGCCATAATTTGCTTGATGTCTTCCCATGTTCGTTTGAGCGTGGCTGGGTCGTTGGCCAGGGCCTTCCAGAAGTTATTGATCCAGTCTGTTTTACGGGTGGTCATGATGTCGTCGTAGACCGCGCGCACTTCCGGGCTTGCGTCTTTATATTCGATAAGTCCGAGGGTTGCCATTTTGTGGTCACACTCCAACGTTGAAAGGATGAGTAGAAAATAGAGTCATGGAAAGCAGAGTAAGCATAAAAGGATAAATGGAAAGACCTCCTATTGTTTCTTGGAACCGCCCGAACCTGTACCGAGGACCTTCTTCCGCCCGCCGATAGTTCAGACCCATGGTGCGGGTATTGTCAATGCTGGTGCACAACGATTACCTGGGTCTCAAAAAATTCCTGTTGTGGCGCGGCTAAGCAGCGGTTGGCGTTCGGCTAAAGCCAAAAAAATCGGGTTATTGGCATAAAACTTCTCTGAAAATCGGTAAAAAACAGGTATATTTATTTTTCTGGCGCAACTCGGTAAACAAACTCATTCATGGCGCGTGATCAAGCTGAATCCAACGGCCAGGACGTGCTCCGCACATCGGTAACGACTCGCGGAGGAGCAGATCCCTTTGCAGCCGTACCCACCCGCAGCATCGAGTTGAAAAACGATCCCAAAACTGATTCGAAGAACAGTCCGAACAGTCCGAACAGTCTAAAGACGGGCGCAAAGGCCGACCCGAGGACGGATTCGAGGACTGATCCAAAGACTGATCCGAAGGCCGATTTAAACAGCGACCTCAGGCACAGCCTGAACTACGATCTGGACGATGACGACGAAGAACCTCGATTTCTTCGCACCGAAAGGCGTGTCCCTATCCGGCGCAGCCCGATTCCCAAGAAAGCCCAGATCCGGGTCAAGCAGGCTCTGATGGTTGCCGCGGTCGTGGCTGGGCTAGGCACTCTATCCGGTGCCGCCTATAACTACGGGATTCATTCAACGCACTTCCGAATCGATTCGAGCGACAATATCGAACTGAATGGCTTGCAAAATGCTGCTCACGCTCAGGTCATGGACGTGCTTGGCGCCGATATTGGCCGCAACGTCTTTTTTGTCCCGTTGGACGAGCGCAAGAAGCAACTGGAAGCGATTCCATGGGTGGAATCGGCCACGGTCATGAGGTTGCTGCCGAATCGGATTGCGGTTCGTGTGGAAGAGCGCACGCCGGTAGCTTTCGTGCAGATGGGCACGAAGATCAACTTGATCGACGCTCATGGCGTGGTCATGCCGCCCGCGGCCAACAAGCAAACCAAGTATTCGTTCCCGGTGATCCGGGGCATCACGGATACCGAGCCTGGTTCTTCCAGGGCCGCGGCCATGAAAATCTATAACCGGCTAGTCAAGGATCTCGATGTGGAAGGCTCGCACTACTCGCAGGACATCAGCGAGATCGATCTCGGCGATCCGGAGAACGTGAAAGTGATCGCAAACGATGCCGGTGGAACTTTGCTCGTCCATCTCGGCGATGCCGACTTTCTTCCACGATACAAGCTTTACGTCACCCACATTGCGGAGTGGCGGCAGCACTATCAGAACCTGCAATCCGTCGATCTGCGCTACGAGGGCCAGATTATTATCAACCCCGAAACAAGCCATGCACCGCCGCCCGTGGTGAAGCCGGCGCAGCCTGTGGAGAGCAAAACGCCGGCTCGGCCCGCGCGGCGCAGGCGGAAGTAGATTTGAGAAATGGGAATAGGAAAAGACCGGAAAAATACGATTGCCGTCCTTGATGTCGGCAGCGCCAAGACCGTGGCGATGATCTCCGAGGTCACCGAGTCCGGCCTGCTCTATCGCGGGCATGGCGTCACGGAGTCGAGAGGGTCGCGCAAAGGCGTGATCGTGGATCTGGACAAGGCGGTCAAGAGCATCCAAAAAGCGGTGGAGGAAGCCGAGAGAACGGCGGAATGTGCTGTAGGGAATGCAGCCGTTGCCCTCGGAGGCGCGCACATAAGGGGCATTAACAGCCGGGGAGGCATATCGCTCGGAACCCGCGCACGGGAAGTTGGCCGCGACGACATTAAGGCCGCCGTGGAAAAAGCCCGCTCCGTGAGCTTGCCTCCGGATCGGGAGATTCTCCATCTGTTGCCGCGCGAATTCATCCTCGACGATCAGGCGGGCATCCGCGATCCTGCGGGAATGATGGGCAGCCGCCTTGAAGTGAACTTGCATATGGTTACGGCGTCTTCCAACGCCATGCAGAACGTGGTAAGCGCCGCGAACAAGGCGGGCATTCATGTCGATAACGTCGTCTATGAGGCCCTGGTCACCGCCGATTGCACGGTCCGCGGCGACGAAAAAGAAATGGGCGTTTGCCTGGCCGATATCGGCGCCGGATCGACGGATCTCATTGTCTATTACGAAGGCATGGTGGCCCACAGCGGCGTGATTCCGGTGGGAGGCGATCACTTCACCAATGATGTTGCGGTGGGATTGCGGACCCCGTTGGTAGAGGCGGAAAAGATCAAAAAGGAATTTGGGAATACCTCCATCAGTAAGGTGCCGGAAGGCGGAGAGATCGAGGTTCCCGCGGTAGGAGACCGTCCTTCTCGCCTGATGCCGCAGCGCCTCCTGGCTGAAATTCTGGAGCCGCGCGCCGTGGAGTTGTGTGAGCTGATGCGCGACCATCTTCAGCATGCGGGAGTGCTCGATCTTTGCCCTGCGGGCGTCGTACTAACCGGCGGTGGAGCGCGTCTCGATGGGATGCTGGAAGTCTGTGAGCGGGTGCTGGGCCGTCCGGTAAGGATTGCCTCGCCGCTGGCTTTTGGAAAGCTGCCTTTGGTGCTGGGTGAACCGGAGTTTTCCACCGCGGTTGGGTTGAGCATGTATGCCCAGCGTTCGGTGGTCGCCAAGGTCTCAGAAGAGGGCGGCTTTGGCGCTCGCTTGCGCTCGCTATGGGCGAGACTGGGAACATAGCCGCTGAAATGATGGCAGGGTCTTTTTAGCGTAGTGGCAGATCTTTTCGTTTTATTTTTTTCTTCCCAGGATTTAGCGTCCTGGGCGATTTTCTGGAGGCTTGAGGGATTGGCATGAACGATGAGAACAAAACAGCGCCCGAGGCGGAAACCGACATCCGGATTCACTTCAATGAAGATCCGGGCAACAACGCCAAAATCAAGGTAATTGGAGTCGGGGGCGGTGGCGGCAACGCCATCAACCGCATGATCTGCGCCGGTGTGGAAGGCGTAGAGTTTGTGGTTGCCAATACCGATCTTCAGGCGCTGCAGATGTCGCGTGCCTCGGTCAAGATCCAGTTGGGTACCAAGCTTACGAATGGTTTGGGAGCGGGCGCAAATCCTGAAATCGGTCGGCGCGGGGCGCTTGAAGACGCTGACAAGGTCATTGAGGCGCTCGAAGGGGCGGACATGGTCTTCGTCACCGCCGGATTGGGCGGTGGTACCGGAACAGGTGCGGCGCCGATCATTGCCTCTCTGGCCAGCGAGATGGGTGCTCTCACGGTTGCGGTGGTCACCAAGCCGTTTGCTTTCGAAGGCAAGCGCCGCCTTTCTCAAGCTGAACGCGGCTTGGCCGAATTGATCGATAGCGTCGATACCATGATCGTGATTCCCAACGAGAAGCTGTTGGCGGTGGCTCAGGACGCGGGATTTTTCGAGTCGTTCCGCATCGCGGACGACATCTTGCGGCAGGCAGTCCAGGGCATCTCGGACATTATTACGATTCCCGGCATCATCAATCGCGATTTTGCCGACGTGAAGACCATCATGGCGGGTATGGGATATGCGGTGATGGGAACGGCCACGGGCAAAGGCGACCGCCGCGCCATGGATGCGGCCAAGTTGGCCATCGCTTCGCCACTGCTCGAAGCTGGGGCCATCGACGGCGCGCGCAGCATTCTGATTAACATTACCGGATCGAGTTCGCTCAAGCTGGCGGAAGTCAACGAAGCCTCCACGATCATCCAGAGCGCTGCGCATGAAGACGCCAATATCATCTTTGGCGCGGTGCTTGATGAAAAGATGAAGGATGAGGTCAAGATCACGGTCATCGCCACCGGCTTTAAGACGGACCAGCCGCAACGCAAGGAGCGGACGGTGTCTGTGGCCCAGGCCGCCATTTCGTCGGCCAGGATCGTTTCCGCTTCCGCCATAGAACATAACGCCCATCATGCCTCCGTAAATGGGCAGGCTCCGGCCGTTCACGCCACAGCCGTTAACGGTTCTGCCGTTAAGGTCAATGGTAACGGTGGAAGCTCGGCTGCGGTTGCGAGTCGTGTCATTCCAGCGATTGGCAAGGAGAGGGAGAAAACCAACCTGGAATCGGTAAAGGAAGCCGTGAAGGGTACAGTCGAGAAAGACGATCTTGATATCCCTGCGTTCATTCGCAAGCGTAGCGAGAACGCGTAGCTGGAAACGCCGGACAAAGTCAAAGTTTTCAACGAAATGCCGATAGATTTTTGGGTAGATCCCCAGGCCGCTTTGAAAGCCCGAATGTTGAATTTTGTTAAATCGTTCTAGGGCTTTTCACGGAACAGAAACTCTGGATAGCCCCGCAGCATCTATCGTTAAGGCAGGTACTTTCGTCGGTGCCTCCAGGTGAATTCTGTGTTGCGCTTCGTTGGCAACTCGCCTTACTATCTCGAAAGTTTTGTATTCCCAAAGTTTTGTATTACAACGACAGAACTCTTTCATCTCCACCAGTGTTTAAAGGGAGATTGAGAGCTTTTCTCTCGATTTTTAACATCCGGATTTTGATGTTAAGAACAGGTCGCAAATCTGATTTGCAAGTTTGACTCACAAGTTTTTATTCGCAAGCTTGAATTTGAAAGCTTGAATTTGAAAGAACCAGCCGATTTATGAAGACAGGGTTTTACGCAAGGACGAAGATTTTGGTTTTGGCGGCCGCGGTTTGGTCGTCCACGCTGTTGCCTGCGCTTTCCACGACTCCCAGCCAAGCTGCGACGCAGCCTGCCCAGACCACCAAGGTGGCCGACGGAACAGCCACGAAAAAAAGCGGATCGAAGACCCGCCGTAAGCGCCTTGCCAAGCGCCGTTACTACGAGCGATTCACTACCAGTTCCTACGCCACCGATACGATTGAAGGTGACATCATCGGCGGAGAGAATCCCATTGTCCGCCAGGCGGCGATTGAAGCCTTGGGGAACATGAATGGATCGCTGCTTGCCATCGATCCCACCTCGGGCCGCATCCTGACAATGGTCAATCAGAAATTGGCGCTCTCGGAAGGCAGCCAACCCTGTTCGACGATTAAGCTGGCGGTCGCGCTTGCCGCACTGAATGAAAAGATCATTACCCGCGACACCAAGGTGATGCTAAGCCCGCGCCCCAGCTCCGCCATGGATCTGACGGACGCCTTGGCGCACTCGAACAATGCTTTCTTCGAGCGGCTGGGCAAGGAACTGGGTTTCGAGAAGGTCAGCTACTACGCCCATGAGTTTGGTCTTGGCGAGCTCGCCGGTTACAACATCGAAGGCGAGCACCTTGGCGTGTTTCCTTCGGAAGAATTGGATAGCAAGCTCGGAGGCGTCGGAAAGATGTGCTCGTTCGGCGAGAGCATTTCCATGACTCCCTTGCAGCTTGGCGCATTGGTCTCGGCGATTGCCAACGGCGGCACCTTGTTTTATCTCCAGCACCCGATCTCCTCCGAAGATGTGCTGAGCTTTCAGCCAAAGATCAAACGGCAGCTTGATATAGCACCGCTGATCCCCGACCTTGAGCTGGGTATGAGCGGAGCCGTGGAATACGGTACTGCCAGGAGCCTCCGCCTCAGCTTCAATGAGGAGCAGATTCTTGGAAAGACCGGAACTTGTTCCAAAGATGGAACCAGGTTCGGGTGGTTTGCCTCGTATGCCAACACTCAGGCCGGGCACATCGTAGCCGTAGTCTTTTTGCGGGGAGGGCGGCCCACCTTCGGACCGAGAGCCGCTGCCATTAGCGGCAAGTTTTATCGAGCGCTTTACGATCAGAAATTCTTTACCGCGCCGGCAACGGCTGCCAACCAGCCGGTTGTGGGCAGGCCGGCAGCGGGCGCTTCCCAGTAAGATTTTCTCGCACAGGAAAGCGGGGAGCGGTTTGTCCGGTGGGAACCTAGGTCTTAGGACGCCGCCACGACCAACTTTTTTCTGACGGCTGAATCCGCATGGCACCTGACGATGAGTAAGCTTTGGTCGTCGCTCTTGCTGCCCTTGCTCTCCGATTGGCTCCTGATCGTTTCCAAAATCTGTTGGCCTATTTCAATGGCCGGTTGATTGCCTGCCGCCTGAAGGGCCTCGGAAATTCCGCTAATCCCAATCTCTTCGCCGTTTTCGTAAGTTGCTTCGGTAAGTCCGTCGGTCACCAAGACCAACACATCGCCCTTTCTTGCTTCGCAGGATGTCACCGTGAACTTTGCATCCGGAAACATGCCAAGCGGCAGGCTCTGTTCACCTAGCGTCTCGATTCTGCCGTCCCGTAAACGCAAGATCGGAAGATGCCCAGCCAAGGCATAACGTAACCCATTCTCCGGGGAAAACGCGATCAGGCCGCACGTGGCAAACATGTTCGTTGCCTTCAGAGAGCATAAAACCCGGTTGACCTCTTCAAGTAGCCCGTCCGCCGTCGGATTGAACCGTAGCGCTGTGTGAATGGAACTCTTGATCATGGCCATAAGCACGCCGGAGTTCACGCCATGACCGGCTACATCGACTACATAAGCCAGCCATCGGCCATCACGCGCTACCACATCAACCAGATCGCCGCCGACCAAGCCAGAGGGATGGCAGGCCCCATAGAATTCATGGTCGCCCTCCCTGTGTTCGATGGTTGGAGCGAGAGCCCGGTGAATCTCCCCTGCCAGTTTGATCTCTGTTTGGGCACGGAAGAGTCGCTGCCCCTCCCGCCGTACAAAATAGATCGCGAAAGTCCACGCGACAAACATGAAAAGCGAAACCAGATGAGCGGTTTGGTCGAGCCAGATTCTGATGTCTTCGGGCAAGATTGCATTCGTTGCGGTATGTCGTCTAACGAAAGAAATGACACCCACCATAACCAAAACAAAAGCGGCAATACTCGGGACGTGTTGCCAAGGTTTTCCGCGCGCATTGATGCAAAAGGCGATGACTACCCAGAACCCTGTTACGAGGCTTGGAAGCCAATAAAGGTAGGACGGTCTTCGCGCTGGCAGCGTCTGGACGACGATCATCGGCACCATGAGAAAGAAAGCGTATCCTACAAACAGTGCTAAGGACCGATTTGGCATGTTCTTCCAAAAGACGTGGTCCTTACGGAGACGGTCTAGATGTCGTTGAAACCAATTCATCGCATTCCCGGGCTTCCACAACCCGCCAAAGAATTAGACCACATTCACTGTACTTGGAAATGAGCCAGACACTTCGATTGGACCGGTAAATCCAACGTATCGGCCCAAAATAGCAGAGTCAATGGCGGTGAATGTGGTAACTGGTTGAATCGCAAGCATATAAGCTGTCAAGTTGATTCTCACGTGCATCGGAAACCGCTCCAAAAATCAATGGGAAATCAATGGATAATGATGGAAATAGCAAAACCGTCGGACGATCTTTGAAGGTGCGCAACTCTGGTGTTCTTGTGCCTTGGATCAAATTGGGATAGCGTAAGGTTTCTTGGATGTCACCTTTGGAAGCCATTGAAGCCCGGAAGTCACCATCGGCGAAACCAGTTCGCTTGACTCAATCTTTGAAATCCGCGCTCGCCCGCGTTGATGGTGAAGCTTGGCTGCGCTTCTTCATCGCGGTCGCCGGTCTTGGCTTGGCGTTTCTTTCGGCGGTTCTCTCCACCCTTTCCCGCGAGTCTGGCAACACCACCGCCACCACGCTCTTTGCTACGGCGGCGCTATTGCTTGCCGCCTTGGTCGGATTCACCACGGTTCCCTATCTCGCCAAGCGTGTGGCAGTCCGTCGCGTAAGAGACGCCTTGGACTTTGAGATTACCCGCGAGGGCATGGCTTACCTGGGCGTCGCCCTGGTGATTGGGGTTGCCGCGCTCAACACCAACAACAATTTGCTTTTCATCGTTTTGGCGTCGATGCTGGCCGCCATCGTCGTCTCCGGCTTTGCTTCCTCTGCGGTTCTGCGTGGCCTCGAATTAGAGGTCTCCATGCCGGAAATGGCCTTCGCCGGTAAACCGATTCATGCGCGGATCAGGCTCGGCAATCCCCGTCGCCGCTTCCCCGCCTTTTCGGTGAGGGTCGGCGCGCCCGAGAAACGAAAGAAGAAAACGTATGTTTGGGAGTGGCGTCGCTCGGAATTTGTCTTCCCTCGGCACTCCCGTTGGATACGCCTTTCCGACCTCACCCTCCAGCGCGTTCCCGCGCCAACCGAGCAGCCGAAAATCTTCGAGAAGCATGTTCACTTTACCTTCGTGCCCGCTTGCTCTGTGGCCGATGCTCAGGTGGAGCTCACGTTTCCCCGGCGTGGCCGCTATAGCCAGGAGACGTTGAGCCTCGCCACCCGCTTTCCTTTTTCTTTTCTCACAAAGAGCCGTCGGGTTAAGCTTGCGCGCGAATTGCTGGTCTATCCTGCGATTCTGGAGTCCGCCGATTTCCTGGATGTCTTGCCGATGATTGCCGGCGAGTTCACCGCTTTCGTAAGGGGCAAGGGAGTCGAGCTCTATCGCATCCGCGAGCATTTTCAGGAAGATCCAGCCAGGTTCGTGGATTGGAAAGCAACGGCCAAGACTGGCGCTTTGAAGGTCCGCGAGTTTACGCGCGAGGATGAGCGCCGCCTGCGGATCGTCTTTGATAACTCCGCACCCGGGGCGGTTTCGCCTGCAGCGTATGAGCATGGCGTGTCGCTTGCGGCGTCATTTGCTTGCCATTTCGCAGAAGAAAATGTGGAGCTTTCGTTCCTAGCGGCTGGATTCGGCGGGGCCGGCCTTCTCGATGACTTCTTGGGATATCTGTCTGTGGTCGAACCGGACCGCGAAAACTCCGTGCTGGATTCTCTTCCTCCGTCCGCCGCTTATAACTTGATTATTACCGGCCGCAAATCCGGGGCCCTGTCCCCCGCCCTGCAAACAAGCTCCTACGTCATCTACATGGAGAGCTGAGGCAAATAGCGATTCCCCAGAAGTGAGGGTAGCTCCATCCTTTATATAAAGAGCGCGCTTTTGGTCTGCTCTTGGAGTCCGAAATCTTACTACTGATAGGCTAAGGGCCGAATGCTCTTGTCTGACTGCAGCGTTCGGACCGGGGCCGGCGTTGGTGTCGGTGAGGGGCTCTCGGAAGGCATGGCGGCAGGATTCGAGCTGTGCGCATCGCGGCAGCCCGCGGCCAAGAGAATAATGAAGACAAACGGAATGGCACAACAGATAAGCGGGGCTCGACGGATGGCCATGAATAAGCTTTGATGCAAACCTAAGCTAGGTAAAACAATGAAGCAATGAAACAAGAAGCCTGGGATAGATCGCTGTTTTTACAGGTGCTTGCGGCTCTTTCGACCGCGATTCTATGGACGAATCTTTCCCTTTCCCTGCTGGATAGATGTTGTGAAGCAAGACCGTGTTGCGTGAACACCAAAAGTTGGCGATCCCGCGCTTATACCTGAGTCTTACATCCTGCGTCGTCCTTGGGACATCACACGTCGTGAGGTGCTTCGGTACAAGCGTACTGCAGTAAACCGATTCTGGCCTCCAAGGTTGGATCAAAACGATGAATGTTGCGCTAGTGGGATCAGGCTATGTTGGATTGGTGGCTGGGGCGTGTTTTGCCGAGTTGGGGCACAAAGTTGTTCTTGTTGATAACGATCCGCGGAAATTGGTTGCTCTGCGGCGCGGGGAATGCCCGATCCACGAAAGATTTCTGCCAGAACTTCTAGAGCGTCATCGAGATGGGCGCCTCGAGTTCACCGACGATCTTCAGGAAGCAGTCCGCCGCAGCCAGATTATTTTTATCGCCGTAGGCACGCCTCCGAAGGAAGATGGCGATGCCGACCTTTCTTATGTCGAATCGGTCGCCAGGGGAATCGCCGGCGCCATCGATAGTTATAAGGTCATCGTAGAGAAAAGCACCGTTCCGGTTTATACCAACAGTTGGATTCAGAGGATCATGCTGTTGAACGGTGCGCCCGAACATCTCTTCAGCGTGGCTTCCAACCCCGAGTTCTTGCGGGAGGGAACCGCCGTCACCGACTTCCTCTATCCGGACCGGATTGTTGTCGGCGCCGATTCGGATCGATGCTCGGCAATGGTTGAACAAGCCTACAAGCCCCTGGTGGACGGGTCCTATTACGGCCATCCGGATGCGATACCCGGCCCCACCGAGGCTCCCGCTAAAGCAAGGTTGATCCGAACCAGCGCCAAGAGCGCCGAGTTGATCAAGCATGCCACCAATGCTTTTCTCGCTATGAAAATCTCTTTTGTTAACGCCGTCGCCTGTGTCTGTGAGGCCGTTGGTGCGGATGTGGAGCAGGTCTGCGTCGGAATCGGCAGCGATTCCCGCATCGGTCATCGCTTTCTTAGCCCGGGAGTAGGTTATGGTGGGTCGTGCTTTCCCAAAGACTTGCTGGCGTTTCGCTCGGTTGCGAAGGAGAACGGGTGCCAGTTTGGCTTGCTGGACGAGACCGTTCGCGTTAACGAGGAGCAGCGCTTTCGCTTTCTGAAAAAAGTACGCAAGGCCTTGTGGACTCTCAGGGGCAAGAAGCTGGGTGTCCTGGGTTTGGCTTTCAAGAATGGCACTGACGATATTCGCGAATCGCCGGCCATCAATATTGTCAAAGAACTCTTAAAAGAAGAGTGTCAGATTGTCGCCTATGATCCGGCGGCCATGGGGCGGGCCTCTGAAGTCCTGAGGAATGCAGCCATCACCTTTGTTAACGATCCTTATGAAGCCCTTACCGGCGCAGATGCCTGCCTGGTGCTTACCGAATGGGAAGATTTTGCCGCGCTCGATCTTGTTCGTCTGAAGAACCTGCTGCGCTATCCGATCGTTATCGATGGCCGCAACCTGTTCAAGCCATCGCAAATGGAAGCCGCGGGCCTCAACTACTACAGCGTGGGGCGTCCGGATGTGCTTGTCGGCCGCGCGGAGCCGCCAAAAATCGTGAAGTTCGAAAAGATAGAAGCCATAGAAACGATAGAAACGAAAGACGTAGCCGAGGAGGACACCGAGGCGGCATAGTACCTCCCCAGGAGCCGGGCCATGATCTCCATAGTAGTCCCAATCTACAATGAGGAAGAGAATGTAGTTGCTTTTCATGCCGCCTTGCAGGCGGCTCTCGTCAAGGAGACGTGGGAAGCGGTATATGTCAACGACGGCAGCCGGGATTCCTCCCTCTCGCTGCTGCTGGCAGTTCAGCAAGCCGATCCAAGAGTTACGGTGGTGGAGTTTTCGCGAAACTTTGGCCATCAGCCGGCCCTGACCGCCGGCCTTCAGGTTGCCAAGGGAGATGCGGTCATCCTGATGGATGGCGATTTTCAAGATCCTCCCGAGGTGCTGCCCAAGCTCATTGATGCATGGAAAAAGGGATCCAAGGTTGTGATTGCCGAGCGTACCGGACGCAGCGAGAGCGGCCTCAGGGGCAAGTTATTCCCGCTCTTCTATAAAGCGCTGGGATTTCTCTCGGATTTCCCGGTTCCTTTGAATGCCGGAATCTTCGGTCTCTTGGATCGTCAGGCAGTCGACTCCATGAACCGTCTCCAGGAGAGCAATCGCTACATTCCCGGATTGCGCGCGTGGATTGGCTTTCCAACATCCGTGGTTCGCTACCAGAGGGCGCCCCGAGTTGCCGGAGAACCGAAGCAGACTGTACTAAAGTTGTTTCGTTATGGCTTGGATGCGATCTTCAGTTTCAGCTACAAACCCCTGCGCATTGCCTTGGTCCTGGGCTGCCTGGCCTTCGCGCTGGCCTTGGGTCTAGGGTTGGGCTTCGCGATCAGCATGCTTTTCGGACGGAAACTTCTTCCTTCGGCCACCGGATACATCGCGATGCTCTTAAGCATTCTCCTGGTTGGTGCCGTACAGCTTATCTGTATCGGATTACTCGGCGAATACATAGGCCGGATTTACGATGAAGTTCGCCGCCGTCCTCTTTACCTGGTTCACAAGGTGCACGAGGCTGAAGCGTCGCTTCCCAAAGTCAAGGTCCCAGCTCTCGTCGGCATAGCCGCGACGATCAATAAACGCACGATTGCTTAGAAAATATCTATGGCTTGAGATCCCGTTTGCGTCCTTGTATCTTTCCTGCTTGATAAGAGATCGGTAATCTCCGGGGATTTGCTATGCTTGTCCCGCTGTGATCCTACCAAGGAGGTCTCAAATGTCTGGTACTAAACAGACTGTTGCAATCACGAGCTTGGGAGTCGGCAATCCCACCGTCGTGCAAATACAAGACACCGTGGTTTGGCAGGTGGAAGATTCGCTCATAAAGACAGCTACCATAACATTTACAGGCTCCGATCCTTTTAATCAGTCGGTGAGTAGCAGCATTACTCTGTCGAACGGCCAGAAATCTTCGGGCTATGTGGTACGCAACGCGGCAGAAAATGGAGCTTATCCATACACAGTTGTCGAGAGTCTTGTGAACGGAGGAATAAGCAGCTTTTCGTGCAATATTAAGGTAGTAGCAGACGGCACAAAACTGCCTGGGACTGGGGGATTAGTGGGTTAGGAGCCTGGCCGAATGTGACCCATTCGAAATCATCCTGAATATTCTCTTAGTCCAGGTTAGGAGTGAAAGCCGGATTGTGGTTTCTCTATCGAAGAAAAGCCGCGCGAGAACGATGCAAACTGTAGAAAGCGCCGCAAGCTGCAGAAAACGCCCTTAAAAAAACGACAGGGCGGCCAGTATTTTGCTATTGTTCTTAACCTCCTTAAGCCATCAACAAAGCTTGGCTCTTGATCCGTAGGTCAAAAACACCAAGTAGCTAGGTGCTTTCCTGATATGTCCAGAGTTCATGTTCCTCTAGCGTCTCAACCATTACAAAACTCTACAAAAGAGGGGTGCTTGGTTGAAGAACGCTATCAGGATCGTACTCGCGGCTCTGGCCTCGGCGGTAATTGCGCAGGCCGGCGTCACTATTAGTTCGCCCGCTTCTGGAACTGTCACAGGTTCTCCGGTTCATTTTGTTGCATCTGCATCGTCATCCTCGCCGATCACGGTTCTGCGGATTTACGTGGACAGTATGAGCGCCTATTCGGTCTCGTCCAACAAGCTGGATACGCTAGTTCCCATGGCCCTGGGCGCTCACAATGTCACGGTGCAAGCGTGGGATTCCACCGGTGCCGTATTCAAATCCTCCGAAACGGTCACGGTAAAAGGAGCCACAACCGGATCGGTCACTGTTAGTTCACCCGCCAATGGTTCTACGGTTAGCTCTCCTATCCCAGTCATCGCTTCCGCAAATGCTCCCCATGCAATCAAGACGATGCAAGTTTTTCTCGACAACAAGAGCGTATTCACAGTGAATGCCGCCAGCCTGAATACCTCGATCGCGGCTTCTACCGGCGCTCACACATTGATGGTGCAGGCCGCGGACTCAACCGGCGCGACCTATCGGCAATCGCTGGTGGTAACGGTCTCGGGAACCCCATCGAATGCGAGCACGAAAACCCAGATTCAGACCATGCCTAGCTGGGGAAGCTGCACGGTGTGCGCCGGCATCGGAGGGAACGGCCCGGTAGCCATCTATTCCATGGCGCAAAATCAATCCTCGCCGTCCTTGAGCGGTAAGTCCGCAAAATTCAGCATCAGCGGTCCTACGCCCTATGCTGACGCCATTTGGTACAAGGATCTTGGAGTCGCCAACAGCGCCAAGAACCTCAAATACGACCTGGATTTCTATCTGACGACCCCTCAGTTCGCGCAGTCGTTGGAATTTGATTCCAATCAAAACACCGGTGTCCGGCAGTTCATTTACGGCACGCAATGCAACGTGAAGCATGGGGGCGTGTGGGATGTTTGGGACACCGCCGTTGGAACCTGGAGGCACACCACCGTTCCTTGTGCTGCTCCGACCGCCTATAAATGGCATCACCTGACCTGGGAGTTCACCCGCACCGACTCCCAGATCACCTTCATTGCCCTCACCTACGATGGCGTGAAGCACTACATTAACCAGACGTACAGCTCCAGGGCGAGCAAGTCGCAGAAGATCAATGTGGCTTTCCAGATGGATGGTGACTCCGCCCAGCACCCATATTCGGTCTGGTTGGACAACGTCACTCTGTCCTACTGGTAGAACTAAGGCCGAGTTCCTGAAACTGCGCGTTAGTTGCCGTTAAAGCGTGGCGTGCGGAAAGGGCTCGCAAACGAAACAAAGTGCCAGAGATAGATTGTGAAGGAGCGGCTCAGGCCGCTCCTTTTTAATATTTGGAGAGCTACGAGCATGGCTTAACCCACCCCTAGCTCCTGATTTTGAAAACTTCTCCGCAAGCCGAGAAAGTGATTGAACCAGAGTAGATCATTCTCTACTCTCCAAAATCGTGCCGTGCAAAACGTTTTTCTGGCACGGAATCTCTTAGTTTCGATGGAGTGAAGTAGGAATGATGAAAATTGCTAGGAAGAGTTGGTTCTTGTGCGCTGCCGCCATTTGCTGCGCGGCGGCTTCCGCATTTGCGGGTGTCACTGTAAGTTCACCCGCCTCTGGAAGCACCACAAATTCGCCCGTTCATTTCGTCGCATCCGCAAGCGCCGGCCTTCCCATTGCCGCAATGATGGTTTATGTCGACGGCAACGGCCTTTACAAGACGAGCGGTGCCCATCTCGACACGAATCTGAACATGGGAACTGGAGCGCATTCGGTGATCGTCCAGGCTTGGGATACCAAAGGCAATGTTGTTAAAAATGCTTTCGGATTGAATGTCGGCTCTTCTTCCACTGGTTCCACCCCTTCTGGTTCGGGAGGCGCCGTTCGTTCGTTGATCGAGACCATGCCCGGATGGGAAAGCTGCACGGTCTGCGCCGGCGTAAACGCTCATGGCCCCGTTGCCGCTTATGGAAGCCAGCAGAACGTGAAATCGCCATCCCTGAATGGCCGCTCGATGCAGTTCAATATCGGCGGTAAGACTCCTTACGCGGACGCGATCTGGTGGAAACAGTTGGGTGCCAGCAATAGCGCAACCCACTTCCAATACGATCTGGATTTCTACATCACCGCTCCTCAATTCGCCGAGGCCCTGGAGTTTGACGTGAACCAGTCCATCGGCTCGCGCAAGTTCATCTTCGGCACGGAGTGCAACATCAAGGGCGGCGGCGTGTGGGACGTTTGGGATACCGCCAACGCCACCTGGCGGCATACGGGTGTTGGCTGCTCCGCGCCCGCGGCCTACAAGTGGCATCACCTCACCTGGGAGTTCTATCGGGACAACGCCGCCACGCACTTCGTGGCAGTGACCTTGGATGGAGTCAAGCACTACGTGAATTACACCTATTACTCCAGGGCGGTTAGCGCCAATGAGATCAACGTTGCCTTCCAGATGGATGGCGATTATGCCCAGCACCCTTACGCAGCCTGGTTGAATAACGTCACCCTGCGTTACTGGTAAACCAAAACTGCCGGGAGGAGCGATGTGCGCCTCCCGGCAAAGTCTTTGCTTTTCGTTAATCCGAGATCCCGAATCTTCAACTCGGGGTCGGCCATTGAGTATTTTCTCCTTTTATTCGCCTTGGCCGCGCGTGTATAATTTCGGCAATTGGCAACGTTCAAGAGCCTGCTCGCGTTAAAGACCACAAATCAGCACTGAACAACGACTGAACAGAGGAAGATCGGCTGAAAAGCCCTTTCAGTTGGGTGCATGCGAGAATCGGAGAGACGAATGGTGGAAGAGAAAGTTGACAGAAATAAAGCCGTTGATCTGGCTCTGTCCCAGATCGAGAAGCAGTTCGGCAAGGGTTCGATCATGCGCTTGGGCAGCAAGGATGCCATCGTACCCATTGCGTTCATCTCTACAGGTTCTATCTCTTTCGACGCCGCTTTGGGCATTGGCGGCTTTCCCCGTGGACGCGTTGTGGAGGTTTTCGGTCCGGAGTCGAGCGGCAAGACCACCGTGGCGCTTCAGGTAGTCGCCGAGGCGCAAAAAGCCGGTGGAATGGCCGCTTTCGTGGACGCCGAACATGCCCTCGATCCCATCTATGCCAGAAAGCTGGGCGTGGATGTGGATAACTTGCTGGTCTCCCAGCCGGATTTTGGCGAACAGGCCCTGGAGATTGCGGAAGCCCTGGTGCGGTCTGGAGCCATTGATGTCCTGGTGGTGGACTCCGTTGCGGCACTGGTTCCCAAGGCGGAACTGGACGGCGAAATGGGCGACAGCCATATGGGCCTTCAGGCTCGGCTTATGTCCCAGGCGCTGCGCAAACTGACGGGAATCGTATCCAAGTCGCGCACCTGCCTCGTGTTCATCAACCAGATCCGCGAAAAAATCGGCGTGATGTTTGGAAATCCGGAAACCACTACCGGCGGGCGGGCGCTGAAGTTCTATTCTTCCGTTCGCGTCGATATTCGCCGCATTGCGGCGATCAAGGATGGCGACCTCGTGGTTGGTTCGCGTACCAAGGTCAAAATCGTGAAGAACAAGACCGCCGCTCCCTTTCGCGAGGCGGAGTTCGACATCATGTACGGCGAAGGCATCTCTCGCGAAGGCGACTTAATCGATCTGGGCGTAGAGAAAAACTTGGTGGAAAAGTCCGGCTCGTGGTTTAGCTACAAGGGCGAGCGTATTGGCCAGGGCCGCGAGAACGCCAAGCAGTTTCTGAAGGAACACAAAGACGTCACGGCCAAGATCGAAGCCGAGCTTCGCAAGGAACTGGGGATGAAAACTCTGGCTCTGGAGCCTCCTCCCGCGACTTCCGAACAAAAGCAGGCGGCAGCCGCAGTGCCCGCTAAGGTAACCGCAAAGAAATAGTCGAAGCGGCTTGCCGTCGCGCGGAAAAATCGGAGCTTCGCAACAAAAGTAGGCAAAATACGTCACGGAAGGCGCATATTCGTCCCAGATCCCACGTTCTCACGTTTGAGGATCTGATTGAAAGGTGAAAGATATAAAGACGAAATAGGGAAGACGAAAGGCGCCGTTCGTAGGATGTTGTTTGTACCCCTTGCCCTCTATCTCGCGTTGGCCATCTTCGCATTATTGTTTTCCGGCAAGGTAATCTTCCAGCCGCACCCAGCTTCTTATAAAGACACCGACGGAATCTTCAAGATCGTGGCCGCCAGCGGAAAGAAGATATCGGCGGTCTATTTGCCGTATCCGGGGGCAAAATTCACTCTTCTCTTTAGCCACGGCAATGCGGAAGACCTGGGCGATAACCGCTATTGGCTGAATGAACTCAATCACGCGGGATTCAATGTTCTGGCTTACGACTACGAAGGCTACGGAACAAGCGAAGGCGCGCCGAGTGAGAAAAGCGTATATCAGGATGAAGAAGCCGCTTACGACTATCTGGTCCAGGATCTGCACATTGCGCCCAACCGCGTGATCGTCCTGGGTAGATCGGTAGGCAGCGGACCGGCTACCTATCTGGCTGCCAGAAGGCCGGTTGCGGCCTTGGTTCTTGAAAGCCCCTTCGTCTCCGCCTTCCGTGTGCTGACGCGCATTCCCATTTTTCCCTGGGATAAGTTTCCCAATGGCCGCAATATCCACCAGGTTCAATGTCCGGTGCTGATCATTCACGGGACGGCCGACAGGATTGTCGCATTCTGGCACGGTAAGAAACTGTATGAGATGGCGAATGAACCCAAGCGTTATCTTTGGATCGACGGTGGCGGGCACAACGATCTCGTGATGGTTGCGGGTAAACGTTATTTGCAGGCCCTCAAAGATTTTGCCGCCTCCCTGGCGGAAGGCTCCCGTGGCCAGGAAATGTAGATACGATGGATAAGTTCTTCCGATTTGCCCCGGTTCAAAATCCAGCATAAAATCGCCAGTAGCCTTCAACCGTCTTACAGGAATTCCCCAGTGAATCTTGTGCGAGCCATATATCCCGGTTCATTTGATCCGTTGACCAATGGGCATCTCGATCTGATTGAGCGCGGCAGCAAGATTTTTGAAGAGTTGATTGTGGCCATCCTCCGCAATCCCGAAAAGGATCCGTTGTTTTCGGTGGAAGGCCGGCGCGAGATGCTGGAGGAGATGGTCAAACCTTACGGCAATGTTCGCGTGGACACATTTGAGGGCTTGCTGGTGGACTATGCCATGCAACAGAAGGCCAAAGCGGTCCTGCGCGGCATCCGCGCCATCAGCGACTATGAGTATGAGCTGCAAATGGCCCTGATGAACCGGAAGCTCCAGCCGCAGTTGGAGACGGTTTTTATGATGCCGGCCGAAGCTTACTCATATCTTAGTTCGCGCCTCGTGAAAGAGATCTTCCAGCTTGGCGGTTCGGTCCGGGGATTGGTGCCCGAGTTGGTCGAGCGAAAATTGCGCGAAAAGTTCAGCGGGACATCCGCTAAAATTAAATAGAGGATCCGATGGCTACTCTTACTGCAGTCAAGCAATTTAGTGATCGCGTCAATCGCATCGAAATTTCCGCAACCATGGCCGTAGTGGCCGAAGCCAATAAGCTCAAGACTTCGGGTGCCGACCTGGTGGAATTTGGCGCCGGAGAGCCCCATTTCTCCACGCCGCAGCATATTAAAGATGCAGCCATCGCGGCGATTCAGCAGAATTTTTCCCGTTATACCACGATTGCCGGAATCTCCGAGTTGCGTTCGGCCATCGTAAAGCGTCACGCCACTGATTTTCAGTCGAATTACAAGCCGGAAGAGACCATTGCCTCCACTGGCGGCAAGCTGGCGATCTTCAATGCGCTTCAAGTGCTGGTCGATCACGGCGACGAAGTGATCCTCCCCGTACCCTATTGGGTCTCGTTCAAAGACATCATCGAATATTCGGGAGGCAAGTGCGTCTACGTCCAGACAGACGAGGCGGATGGGTTCCGCCTGACTGCGGAGATGGTCGAGCGGAATGTAACCTCCCGCACTCGCGCCATCATCATCAATACTCCCAATAATCCGAGCGGCGCGGTGTTGAGTCCGGAAGACTTTACCGCCATCCTGAAAATGGCCCACAAGCGCGGCATCTATGTGATTGCCGACGAATGCTATGTGTACCTGAACTATACGGACCGCCCCTTTTCCGCCGGATCGGTTGCCGAAGCCCGCGAGCATGTTGTGATTGTTGCCTCGCTCTCGAAGACGTATGCCATGACCGGCTGGCGTCTTGGATACGCCCTCGCGCCCGTGCCCATCATCAATGCAATGGCAAAACTGCAGAGCCAGAGCACCTCCAGCACAGCGCACATGGTCCAGAAGGCAGGAGTGGCCGCCCTTGAAGGCCCTCAAGAATGCATTGCCGAGATGAAGAAGGAATATATCGAGCTTCGCGACCTGGCGCTGAAAGGATTGAGTGAGATTCCGGGTGTAACGTGTGGACGCCCCGATGGCGCGTTCTATGTTTACCCGAATGTCTCGGCCTATTTCGGGCGTGGAGGGGTTAACTCAGCGGCGGATGTTGCGAAGAGGCTATTGCACGAGGCCCATGTTGTTACGGTTCCGGGTGAGGCGTTTGGCTCCTCCGAGCATATTCGCCTGTCGTATGCAACCTCCGCTGGAGAGATCAATCGCGGACTGGCGCGGATGAAGGATTGGTTCGGGAAGCTGAGTTGAAGCTGAGTTGAAGCTGAGTTAAAGACTGGTTCGGCAAGCTGGGTTAGTGTGAATCACGCGGGTCCAGCGGCTCTCGATCTGAAAATGCTCACAGAGCCGCGTGCGGAAAACGACTCTTTTCCGGGACGCAAGCTGCGGCTGCGAGTCGCTGGACAACATCTCCGTTTTTCACCGAGTCTAAAAAGAGAAATACGGTTTCCGGGGGCTTCGCTCAGGACAAAAATGCCCTAAGGCGCGTTGTGGCTTGGGTGTGTCCACCAGGGAGTATCCAGAGTAAGGGCGACTCGGGAATCGACATCGCGGCAAAGCTTTTTCCTTGAAGAAAAACCGCATAGAAACGAATGCGGCAGGAGATGGAAAACGCTGAAAACGCGCTAGCTCTCTTCTTGTCGTACGCGTATGTTTATCGTTCATGGCTGATTTGTATCCATTGCTTTTGTATCCTGAATTCTCTGAGCGGGTCTGGGGAACCAGGGACCTCTCTCCAATCTACAATCGGCCGGTCACAGGGGAACCTATTGGAGAGGCTTGGCTCACGGGCGACAACTGTAAAGTTGCCAATGGACCGCTTGCCGGGCTCCCGCTAGGTACTGTCTGCAAAAAATTTGGTGCGCAGTTTCTCGGTGAACCGGTTTCTGACCGCTCCCGCTTTCCGTTGTTGATCAAGTTTCTTTTCCCTAAAGATAAGCTTTCGGTCCAGGTGCATCCCGATGATGAAGGCGCGGCGCGCATCGGTCAGCCATGCGGCAAGACTGAATGCTGGTACGTCCTGCAAGCTGATCCAGGCGCGGTCATAGCATTGGGTCTTAAGCCTGGAACAACCAAGGCTGAAGTGGAACTGGCAATTCGGGAAAACAGGATGGAAAAGCTCCTGAACTGGATTGAAGTTCAGCAGGGCGATTTGATCTACGTCGATGCCGGCACGGTGCATGCGATCGGCCCCGGATCGGTCATCGTAGAGACACAGCAAAACTCCGATACGACGTATCGACTCTATGATTATGGTCGGCCCCGTGAACTGCACATCCGTGACGGATTGCAGGCTGTCAAAGAGCAAACGCACGCGGGAAAAGTTCTCCGGATGCAGCCTCAATCCCAGGAGGGCAAGACGCAAGTGAATTTGGTCGCGTCGCCCTCATTCATTGTGGATAAATTCAAGCTAACGCAGCCCTGGGAATTTCGCAGGCCCAAGCATGCGGCGGGCAGTGTTTGGTGCTTGGTTGCAATTGGCGGAATCGCTGTAATTACAGCCGAAGGCATCGAGCCGATCGTCTTTAGCTGCGGAGAAGTAGTTGTCATTCCCGCCTCGGTGCAAAAATTCACTCTCAAGCCCCAGTGGGAAGTCGAATTTCTTTGCTCATCGTTGCCGACGGAAAAGTTGGAGCACCCCCAAACCGTTTTATTGGAGACGCCCGCCGGAACCGCCCACTGAGTGAGGTAGACTGGTACCTTGAGTCAGCCGCCATTTTTCCCGGTCATTCTTGCAGGAGGGAGCGGAACGCGCTTTTGGCCGCGCAGCCGCCGTCGCTCCGCCAAACAGGTGCTTGCTTTAAACGGAAAGCACACCATGATCCAGAGCACTGTAGAGCGGCTCTCCCCGGTGTCCTCCGAGGAATCGTTCTGGGTGATCACCAACGAATTTGTCGCCGATGAAATCCGGCGTCAATTGCCTACCATTCCGCGCGCTCAGGTCATTACAGAGCCCGTGCCTCGCAATACCGCTCCAGCTATCGGTCTCGCGGCTTTTCTTCTGGAGAAGATTGCTCCCAATTCGATCATCGGCATGTTTCCCGCCGATCACGTCATCGCGAAAGAGGATGTATTCCGAAGTGTCCTGCGCCGCGCGATTGAAATTGCGTCTCGTGGCGAGAACATCGTGGTCATGGGAATTCAGCCGAACCGGGCCGAAACCGGGTACGGTTATATTGAAACGGGCGACCGGCTTGAAGGCGATCTGTGCCGCGTCAAGCGTTTCACCGAGAAGCCCAACCGTCAGCGGGCCGAAGAGTTTGTTGCCGAAGGAAACTATTTCTGGAACAGCGGCATGTTTGTGTGGAGCGCGCGCACCCTCACGTCCGCGCTGCGTGAGCATCTTTCCGAAACCGCTCCGTATTTGGAGGAAATCGCTGCGGCCTGGGGCACGAATGAATTTGCCGCCAAGTTTGAGCAGCTCTATCCAAAGTGCGAAAACATCAGTATCGACTATGCGCTGTTGGAGCCCCGGTCGGCGAAGGGTGAGCACTCCTCCAATCTCTACTGCCTGCTTGCCGATTTCGGCTGGAACGATCTGGGTTCTTGGGATGCTCTATATGAGCATCACGCTCTCGGCGTTCAGGACGGCCGTAATATAGTGGAAGGCAAGAGTTTCTATAGCACGAATGCCACCGGAAACTATATCTACTCTCCTGGCAAATTCGTGGCGGCGATGGGTGTTCACAATCTGGTGGTTGTCGAAACCGACGATGCGATTCTGATCACCACGCGCGAGCAATCCCAGGATGTCGGCAAAATCGTAAAATATCTCACTGAGAAAAAGATGACCGAGCTGGTATAACCCGGCCTCAAAGCCGGAGTTCAGGGGCGGGTATATGGCGGACGAAATTAAATTCGGCACCGATGGTTGGCGCGGCGTAATTGCCGACGATTTTACCTTTGAGAATGTGCGGCGGGTTGCCGGAGCGATCGCCTCCTACGTACGCAAGAAGGAAGATCCCCGTAAAGGTGTGGTGATCGGTTATGACACCCGCTTTGGCTCCCGCCGTTTTGCCGAGGCTGCCGCCGAGATCATTGCTCTGGCTGGGGTTCCGGTAAAGCTCGCCAACGACTACACTCCAACGCCCGCGCTCTCTTATGCCGTGAAAAACCTTGGGGCTGCCGGCGGTGTAATGATTACCTCCAGCCACAACCCTTGGAGCTGGAACGGCGTGAAATTCAAGGCGAACTATGGAGGCTCGGCCACTCCTGCGATTATCCGGCAGATTGAAGAGGATGTCCGCGCCGGGGCCATGCCGAAAGGTGCACCCGCGGCGATTCAGGAGGTCGATTTCAAAGGGCCTTATATTGAAGCGATTACCCGCTTCGCCGATTTGGACAAGATCGCCAAGGCCAAATTCAAGTTTGTAATCGACTGTATGTATGGCGCGGGACGAAACGTTCTTTCAGGAATCTTTCAGGAACGCGGTATCGAGCATGTGCAAATTCGCGGCGAGGTGAATCCGTTATTCCCCGGTATCAATCCGGAGCCGATCGAGCCGCACATACGGCTGGCCCAGGAAACGGTGGTTCACGAAAAATGCCATGCCGGATTCGTGACCGATGGCGACGCCGATCGTATTGGCGCCGTGGCCGAAGACGGCAGCTATGTCGATGCGCATAAGATCTTCTCGATCCTGTTGCAGTGGCTGCTGACCCGTAAAGACTGGCCGGGAGAGGTGGTTCGCGCCTTCAATACCACGCGCATGTTGGATCGTATCTGTGCCCGGTATGGCCGCAAGCTCAACGAGTGCGGGATCGGGTTTAAATATATTTGCGACCTCATGCTGGAGCGGCAGATTCTTATCGGAGGGGAAGAGTCCGGCGGTATTGGCATTCAACGCCATCTCCCCGAGCGCGATGGCCTGCTCAATTCGCTGCTCCTTGCCAATGTCATGGCCGATGAGGGCAAGAGCCTCGGCCAGCTTGTGCAGAGTCTGCAGAAGGAATACGGCCCTCACTATTATGCCCGTCGCGACCTGCATGTCCCCAACGAGGTGAAAGAGTCGGCGATCGCCCGGGCCGCCGGCGACAAAGTGACCAAATTAGGGCGCTACAAGATCCTTCGTAAAGAAAATTTGGATGGCATCAAGTTCTTCCTCGAAACCCCCAACAAGATCGGAGATGCCACCGGAGCCGAAGCCTGGCTGCTCCTGCGCTCCTCCGGAACCGAGCCGCTGATGCGCCTTTATTCTGAAGCTGCGTCGCCCGAATTGGTGCAGGAGCTATTGGAAGAAGCGGTCGCGTTCGTAGACGCCAAGACGCCGGCCACGGTAGGGTAGGCAAAAATCAAAAATTAAAGATCAAAAGATCAAAAGATCAAAAATCAAAAGATCCGGCTTCTTTCGGGCACAAGTCTATTTCCATCCTTGTTATGGAACCTGAATGTTATCAACCTGAATGTCATCGACCTGAATCCCATCTGTACGAACGGCCGCTCTTAAGAGACGCCTTCAGCTTCCAACGTGAAAAAGGGCCTGGACGCTTCATCCAGGCCCCATAAACGAGATCACACTCAGATTGAAAGTTTACTGACCGTCCCCATCGTTGTGGTTTTGATCTTCATCTTGGGCGCACGGGTTGTTGGGGAGCACCTGGCGGAAATTACTTACCAGGTTGAAAGCGCCTCCATTCGGTTGGAATGAAGTGGCGGCTGTGATGACAAGCGATTTAAGCGGGGGCCCATATTCAGCGGTTGATGTCCCCCCGAAATTGTTGTCGGTGCCAGGTATGTTAGCGCCACCCAATTGCCACTGGCAGGTTCCATCGCCGTCTTCATTGTGGTGGCCTCGAAATGTCGAATAAATGGGATAAAACAAGGCGCCGGTTGGCGGATTGGCGCAGTTGATCCCGCTAAAAGAACTACAGTCGGGATTACTAAAGAATTCGTTGGTTGGCATGTTCGTCTCGAAGGCCACTCGGCTAAAACTCTGGAGAGGGCCTCGATGGTGCGTGCCGTCGCTTTGGTCATCCTCAATGTGAAACCTGGGGTCGGTAAACCGGATCGGTTTGGTTTTGAGCCGCCGGTCGGTAGCGGCATCCCCTGTGCCGGGCCAGTTGAATTTGTAGGATACGGAGTCAAAATCAAGATCGTCTCCGGAACATCCTCCGACTGGCTGCAGCCCTAGAGTTGCAAGGAAATCGCCAGAAAAACAATTACCGAAGAAATCGTCGATGTCCGTTCCGCCGGGGTCGTCCACGCTCGGTGCGATGCAGCTTCCTCCCTCGAAATCGACAGCATCGCAATATTCAAAGTGTCCGATCTCATCCGAAAAAGAGACATTGATGGCATGGGCGAGCCATGTGGAGCGTGTTTGCTCGCTGGAGGTTGAATACATTGGGTGGAACGCATAGGGCGTGGAACTGCAGGTGACGGAGGGATTGTTGGGATCGGGATCAGGCACAAAATTCACCTGGGTAAAACCATTTGCAATGCTCGCGGTCATCGATCCCTCAGTGCCGGCGGTGAGATCTTTCACGATGGCCTTTAGGCCGTCTTTCGTATCGTGGATGATCACTTTCACCTGGTCGCCTGGCCGCATTTGGAAAGTCGTACCAGGAATAATGGTTGTCTGCGCGGCAAAATCCAGATTGAGCGGGTCGGCCGGAGACTGCGAAACTCCTGTGGTGGTGAGCATCGCGAAATTGATTGGCTCCAGCCCAACCTTTGTCTGGCAATCCGCATTGTTTGCTTGGCCGGTCAGGTCTTGCATATTGAAGCTGTCAATCGTCATAGCGACGCACCACAGAGTGGGATCAGAACAGGTATTCATTCCCCCCGGAGGGTAGAACTGCAATTCCAGGAAGGCCGAACCGGGATGATGTCCGATGAAATGGGCAGAGCTTGGGCTCGCATCTTCAAAAATGTTGGCATCGGTATTGGGAATACACACATTCGTAAAATTAGGGGCCGATTGTGTATCGCAGAGGATCATTCCGAACCAGATTGCCGAATGGAGTTGAAAATTAAACGTGCCTCCCGTGCCATCCTGTTTTGGCGGCGTCGGCGGGTCGAGCGGCAACGTCAATGTGGTAGTGAAGTTGTTTCCTGATCCAGGTTTATCGGAATAAAAAAGGATGGCGGGTTCATCGTGGCCCGTGTAATGGCCCACTGCCTCCTGATAAGTGTGATTGATGTCGGCGCAAAAGCCGGTATTGTTAGGGCAACTTAAGAAGCTCTTCTTGGTTTGTGTAACAAGTTGCTTGCCATCGGCGGCGCTCATAGTTCCTAACAAGACCATCGTCATAGCAACTAACCAAATCCCGTTGCGCTTGCACATTTCTGGATCTCCTTTTTCGAAATTCGAGAAGACGAAAAACGCTTGCTCTTCAAAGCTCTAAGGCGGTTACGTCTCTTACAGCAATAAGGGTTGTCCTACAGTCGGCGCTTGTCGGCGCCGATGTGGGCGTAATTAGTGGCAGCTGTTCATCCGCCCTTTCGGCAAAAGCCAAAGGCGGACTTCCCCTCTACAAAGAAGCTCGCATGCGAAGCGACATAATTAAATTGCGTTAATAACAAGGGTTCCAAAGAAGCGAATTACTATGCCTGCATCGTGTTAATTTTTGTAAATATCTGCGAGAGATTTACTTTCGACGGTTGAGTCGGTAGCAGCAATTGGGTCCGGAAGAAAGAATGAGGAAGTGTACAAGGTTAAGAGCTTCAGATTAGTCTTAAAGCATAAAGCTAAAGTTTTAATAGTTTCTGCCAGAGTTCAAATCTTCCGGGTCTATTTGAAAATGAATTGGAAAGAAGCTGGTCGGTATCGCTATTTCGCTGCGATCTGCAAATCCCGAATAATGTAGACGAGGTAAGATTTCCTGTGTCCGTCGATGACAAAGTGGTCAATTAGGATGCTGCAAGATTTTTCATGAAAAAGGATCCAGGCAAAACAAGACTTGAATGAAATCGCGTCCTTTCTCGGGTGCGTTAAAAAGGGCCTGGACGATTCATCCAGGCCCATAGTGAGAGACAGGGGTTCAAATCACACTTCAATCCAACACTTCAATCCAGCATTTCAATCTAACGACCGATTGTCTTAATCCTCGTCATCGTGGTCTGCATTTGTAATGCAGGGATTGTCAGCGAGCACCTGTCGGAAGTTAGCAATTAGGTTCACAGCGCCTCCGTTGGGTGTGAATGGGGAAATAGGCAAAATCACGAGGGATTGGATCGGAGGCCCATATTCAGCGGTGGATGTCCCCCCGAAATTATTGTCGGTGCCTGGTATGTTAGGGCCACCCAATTGCCATTGACAGGTTCGATCGCCGTCTTCATTGTGGTGGCTTCGAAATGTGGAGTAGATGGGATAAAACTGGGCTCCGGC
This sequence comes from Candidatus Angelobacter sp., assembly GCA_035295685.1. Taxonomy (GTDB): domain Bacteria; phylum Acidobacteriota; class Terriglobia; order Terriglobales; family Acidobacteriaceae; genus Angelobacter. Next base: position 12,830 of record DATGIO010000043.1, on the reverse strand, counting down.
CGGTGGATTGGTGCAGTTGGCGCCGCTAAGCAAATCGCAGTTGGGATTGGTGAGAAACTCGATCCCTGGCATGTTCGTCTCGAACGCGACACGGCTAAAGTTTTGGAGCGCTCCACGACGATGATCATGCCGCTCGTCTCGATCGGCAGCGTCGTCAGCAGGATGAAATCTGAGACCCTCAAATCGTATCGGATGGGGTTTGAGCTGCTTGTCGGTAGCGATGTCGCCAGTGCCGGGCCAATTGAATCGATAGGGCACGCCATCAAAATCAAAATCATCGAAAAAGCATGCGCCCACCGGTTGCAGACCCAAAGTCGCTAGGAAATCCCCGGAGAGACAAAATACATCGTCAAAGTCTATTCCGCTGGGATCGTTCAGGCCCGGCGCAATGCAGTTTCCGCCCTCAAAATCAACGGCATTGCAGTATTCGTAGTGTCCAATCTCATCCGCGAAAGAGACGTTGATGGTGTGGGCCGCCCATGTGGAGCTTGTATGCTCACCGGAGGTTGCATACATAGGGTGGAATGCATACGGTGTGGAACTGCAGGTAGCGGAAGGATTGTTCGGGTCTGGATCGGGCGCAAAATTCACTTGGGCAAAACCATTGGCAATGCTTGCGGTCATCGATCCTTCTGTGCCTGCGGTGAGGTCTTTCACGATCGCTTGAAGGCCGTCCTTCGTATCGCGGACCGTGATCTTTACCTTGTCCCCTGGGCGCATTTGGAACGTTGTGCCTGGAATGATGGCCGCTTTCGCACCAAAATTCGGATTCAGTGGATCGGCTGGCGATTGTGCCACGCCGGTGGACGTTAGCATCGCAAAATTAGTCGGCTCGAGTCCTACCTTCGCTTGGCAGTCGGCATTATTCGTTTTGCTTGTTAAATCCTGGACGTTAAAGCTGTCAATCGTCATGGCAACACACCAGAGGGTGGGATCGGAGCAGGTATTGAATCCGCCTGGAGGATAGAACTGCAACTCCAGGATTGCCGAACCGGGATGATGTCCCACGAAGTGGGGGGAATTTGGATCTGCATCATCAAAAATATTCGCATCCGTATTCGGAGTACAAATATTCGTAAAGTTGGGCGCCGATTGCGTATCGCAAAGAACCATGCCAAACCAGAACGCCCCATGGAGCTGAAAGTTGAAGGTGCCTCCCGTACCGTCTTGCTTTGGCGGCGTAGGCGGGTCGAGCGGAAGCGTTAAGGTAGTTGTGAAGTTGTTCCCGGATCCAGGTTTGCCGGAATAGAAAAGTAGGGCGGGTTCATCATGGCCGGTGTAGTGGCCGACTGCCTCCTGGTAGGTGCGGAGTATGTCGGCGCAAAAACCGGTGTTGTTCGGGCAGTTCATGAAGTTCTTGGTTTGTGGAGCAAGTTGCGTGTGGTCCGTAGCGTGCATGGTGCCTATAAAAGACAGCGCCACAACAATGAGCCAAATCCAGTTGCGTTGATACATTCCTCACAGTCTCCTTGAGACCCGCTTTCAAGGCCTTAGCCGGTTGCATCCTCTCCAGCGGTTATGTCCCCATCGGTACTAGATAGCGCCAGCTTCAATACGGAACCGCCAAGCAATAGATCCATTTTTGTGGAAGGTATGGAACGTATGGAAGATATGGAAGATATGGAAGATTGAAAGATATTAGAGGTATTAAAGACATGCAATGGAATCGATGTTCCAGTTCAAGGTCCCAAAGCCGTGTCGCGTGCCGAGGTAAGCGGAGCAGGATTCAGCTCTCAAATATTCGTTGACGGATATACGGAGGCGTGTATAAGATCACTCTAATGAAGCGCAACGTCTCCAATCCTCTTGCACTTGCGGTGCTCGTGCTTCTCTACGAACGTTCCATGCACCCCTATGAGATGGCGGCCACGCTGAGGGAGCGCCACAAAGAAGAGAGCATCAAGCTGCGTTATGGATCGCTCTACACGGTGATCGACCTTTTGGTGCGCGCCGGGTTCATCTCGGAAAAAAAGACTACTCGCGAAGGAAACCGGCCGGAGCGCACCATCTATGAGATCACCGCGGCGGGAGAGTCGGAGATGAAAAGCTGGATGCGAGAGATTCTCAGTACCCCGGCAAAGGAGTTTCCGCAATTTGAGGCCGGGCTCTCTTTGCTTCCGGCTCTACCTCCAGAGGAGGCTACGGATGTGCTCGAAACCCGCGTCGAGTTCTTGAAAAAAGACATCGAGCAAATCGAGCATGGGCTTGAAGAAGCAAAAAAGATGAAGCTGGCGGCGCTATTTTCCATCGAAACTGAATATCGCCTCGCGGGTCTCCAATCGGAGCTTGCATTCGTGGAGAAGCTGATCGAGAGCATCCGTAGCGATGGATGCGGCTACCTGGCCGAATGGAAAAATTGGCACGAGGCACGAAAACCCGAAAAGAACGCAAAGAACGCAAAGAACGCGAAGAATGAGAAGAACGGCAAGAACGGGACGACCGGCAAGGATGAGAAGAACGGCAAGAATGAGAAGACCGGGAAGAACAAGATGCCGAGGAGGAAATAAACGCCATGCAAGCAGTCACTCAACGGAAGCCCTACAAAGGCATGAGCATGGAAGGGAGAGTTGCAACGTGGTATGCCAGGAATACGGGTAAAGATAAAAGCGATTTTCGCGAACTTGCCGATCGTCTGTCCCAGCAAACGCCGGCAGGCAGCAAAATCCTGGAAGTTGCTCCCGGTCCGGGGTATCTCTCGATTGAATTTGCGCGGAGCGGACACTACGAGGTAACCGGATTAGACATCAGCAAATCGTTCGTTCAAATTGCCAGGGAAAATGCCCGTAAAGAATCCCTCAATATCGATTTCCAGCTTGGCAACGCCTCTGCAATGCCATTCAAGGATGATTCTTTCGATCTGATCTTATGCCGTGCGGCGTTCAAGAATTTCTCTCAGCCGGTTGAGGCCCTTCAAGAAATGCGGCGGGTGCTGCGCCCAGGGGGCCGCGCTGTCATAGGCGATCTGAGAAAGGACGTTTCTTGGGCAGAGATCTCTTCGTACACAACCTCGAAAAATTTAGGCTGGGTTGACTCACTGATCACTAAACTGATCTTGCGATTTATGCTGACCCGCAGGGCCCACACCAGCAAAGATTTTGAACAGATGGCCTCCACCGCGGGTTTTGCGAACTGCAAGATCGATATCGTGCCGCTTGGGCTGGAGGTTGTTCTAAGAAAATAGCGCTTGGCCGAGAGGAGCAGGCTGACCCGCGGGGCAATCGCATGAAAAGAAATGTCGACGTTTGTGCCCCTCCGAAATTTGTCTCACGGCTCGCGCGCTCCTTCAACTCCTCGATAGAATCAGGCTGGCAATGAAGCTGGCGCAACTGTGGAAGAGGAGCCCTTCAGGGCTCCGTTGTGCGCGCACAATAAATTTATGCCTTGGAGCATAAATGAGAACAGAAGTTCTCATTGTGCTCCAAGGCATCACACCCAGCGTTTTCCATGCAGGCTTGCCTCTAACTAACCTTCCCCCTCACATAAAGAGGCCTATCAAGAGTTTTCATGCGATTGACCTGGGCTGAACCGGCTCCTGCACATTTTGACGTAGACTATTCTGCATGCAGAGCCACGATTCGGTTGACAACATGGTGCGTGATTATTCCCGCAAGGCCATCGAAAAGGCGCAGTCCCTCAATGCGGAGCTCGATTACAGCGAAAACTCTTTAATGGAAGTTGAGGTGATCCTTGGACGCTTGGCTGACAGTATTTCCGGCGGAGGCCCAAACGAAGATGTTACCGAGACGTGCAAAGTTTGGGGCTGCTATCTGGGCGAGGTGGTGCGGCGCCGTTTTGGAGGAGAGTGGGGAATCGAGACCTATCCTGGAAAACAGTTCGCCACTCTTACTCTGAATATCGCAGGCAATAAGCTCTTTCCTTCGATGAAGGTGCATCGGCGGCTTACCGAAGGTGAAGGCGATAATGTCTGGTCGTTCTACAAGATGATCAAGACCAGGCTGGAAAAAGCCCAAACCCCGCCTGTGCGGACACAATAAGCTATTCGATTTTTGCGAACGGACTGATTGCGCGATTCTGCCCCATATAGCCGGGATTCTGCGGTGCGCCGGTTCGTGGTGGTTTTACAGACTGGCTCACCTTCTGCTCAACCGGGGAATCGTTAACCATCGCAATCCTGCATTCGTGGTTATAGGCGTTTTGTTGGCACCAGTCGAGCGCCGCTGCTTTTGCCTCTTCCAAAGTCCTGCCCTCGTACTGATAGCCATAGGCTCCTTCTGGAGAGAGAGCGAATGCTTTGAATGCCGGCAGCGTCAGGTATTTTTCAAACGCTCTCTTGCCGTCTTCTGATAATTCAGGGGGCAAAGCGATCTTGGGCAACGGTAACGGAAGCAGCTCGGTGCGCAGCGTCAAGCCTTGATTCTTCAGAAACCTATCCACATAACCCGTCCAAACGGGAATTCCGTCAAAGTTGAAAAGAAGGTGGCCGTCATCGCCAAACGGCGGGGCCACGATGAACTCGGCGCGGCCGCCGGCCTCTGTAAAAGCCTCATGCAGCCTTTGCGCCATGAATGGGCTGAAATAGTGATCGTTGGCGGAATAGACCCACAACATGGGAACGCGCGAATTCTTGCCGAAATGCCGGAACGATTCCACCAGGAGATTGGGTCTGCAAACCATATCCTTCGCGGCCGAGCCTGTGCCACCCGCAAAGCTGATGGCTGCGAGCAAGCCCGGCGGCGGATTTGCCGTCAAAGCTACTGTTGCAAAGCCGCCTGCGGAAACGCCAACGGCTAAAACGCGGTGCGAATCGATCTCTGGGCGTTGGGAGAGGAACGCGAGCGCCGCATGGAAGTCCCTGACCGCCTCTTCCGCCGAACGAGTGTAGTCGGGATGGCTACATCGGCCATTGTCTTCGGCAAAAGGTCCGCCCGAGTCTCCATATCCGCGTCGAATCAGGATTACCGCTGCCCACCCTCGGCGCGCGAACTCCATGGCCATCGGTAGCATGCGTTGGGGCAAGAAGGTGCGGCGCTCTGCAGGGTCACGTGGCGTGCCGTGGTTAATAAGAACCAGCGGATGAGGACCGGCCCCATTGGGTCGAACCAGGAAAGCGTGCAGTCCTTCCTCGCCCGCCTCTGGCATGGGTATTCGCAGATCCTGATAAGCAAAGGAACTTGGGCTAGTGTTGTTTGCTTGAATGCCCGATGGAACGCCTCCCGCCCGTCCAAGGCAAAACCAGATGCCCGCCAACCCAGGCAGGATCGATAGAAACAACAGGCGGGCGCGTACAGCAAACATGAGCGGGCGTGGAAACCTTCAAAAAACATAGGACGTCCACGTTCCTTCCGAGGTTTGCTATTCGCGTCTACCGCCGTAATTTCACTGCAACACCATCGAAGCCCTTACCGTCCGGGGTGAATCCGCGCCCTAGCCTCGACTACACATTTTCACTTTGTAAACGAAACACCGGAATTTCCGGTCTGACGTTGAACCTCACCCGAATGAGGTGGCCGACCCCGCGGCTGATATACAGCCTGCGGTTCCCCCATAGCTGAAATTCCCCTGACGTGTATCTCCTGTTCTTGACCGGCAGGAGAGGTGGCGGCAGGAATGGCGGCTTGCACTGGCCGCCATGTGTATGGCCCGCAAGAATCCATCCTTTGTATCCAGTCCACACAGGTTGGTCTGCTGCATCGGGGTTGTGGCAGAGGACGACAGAAGGAGCATCGGGCCTTCTCCCTCGCAAAGCCATGAGCGGGTCAAAGTTTGGGCTCCAGAGATCATCGAGGCCCACAAATTGAAGGCCAGACAATGTAACCGACTCATTGCGCAGCACGGTGACTCCGGCAGCCTGGGCCGCCTCTGTGACGCGGTTGGCCACGGCGGGTTCCCCCCATCGATGGCCATAGTCGTGATTCCCAAGAATGCCCACTGTTCCCAGGCGGCCATGAGGTAAATGCTCCAGTACGCGCTTCAACTGCGCCACTTGGTCCTCGGAGCGATAGGTAATCCAATCGCCTGTGCATACCACGAAGTCGGGTTGCAGAGTCCGAAGCCGTTGAAAGGAGTGAATGATATAGTCATCGTCAACCAGCGGCCCGATGTGCAGGTCGCTGAGTTGGGCCAGAGTGCGGCCCTCAAGGCTCGCCGGGAGACCATGAATCGGTAAAGCCGGGTTGGTAAACTCCAGCCAGTGGGGCTCTACCCGCCATGTATAAAGCCCGATCGAAAGCGCACCCGCTCCGAAGATGAGTGATTTGAGTGCGTGTCGCCGAGTCACCATTGCTGCTGGCCGCTCTCCTTCATAAGCCCGTCCATTTTTCCGGTCAGCGCTGTGTTCTAAGCCCCCAAAGATGAGAAGATGGGCGAGATGAGGGTGAATGCAGCGGAACGAAAACAGCTTATAAGACTTGGACGTAGCTTCTCGTCTTCATATTAACGTCGATTTTCATGAACATCGAGCGGGCCAAAGAGCAACTCTAAGGGAAAACGGCGATAAAGGCGGCAAACCGCGCGAGATTGCGAGACGGAAATACGCGTGCACTCAACCGTAGACCCATCTGCTTCTCGAATCGGACTTACTTTGTCTCTGCCGGGGTTACCGTTGCCGGTCCTTCGCCTACGATCTCGATGATAGCTTCGCCATCCTTAGAGCCGTCATAGTGGATCTGCTTGGCAAAGTGGGTAACAAAGCTGCCCGCAGGCATGGGAACCGTGCTCTCTGGATCAAACTTGCTGCCGGTGCCCACCCACCAGGTTCCCGACAGCACGGTAATAAACCGGTCGTTGGGATGAAAGTGCGGACGGCTCATCTGGTGTGGACCCCACTTGATCAGAACGATGTACGGCCCCGGCTTCTCTGGATCGCCGTGCATCACGGCCATCTTGGCGCCGAGCGGTGTATCTTTCCAATCAATCTGGTTGGGCAGCTTATAAGCGAGAGCGGCGGGATTGAGATCGGCCTTGGCCGGTAACAGGAACATGACGAGGGCGATAGCCACAACCCCAGGCCAGAACTGCAGCAACCTAAAAGAAGTGCGCATGGTATTCCTCCTTGCCGCGTACAGCGTGACCGGGAAGGATAGCAGAGGTCGCCTGAAGAAGCACCTCCGCTTCAGGCAGGTGGGAAACGATCGTTCCACCGAACCTTTTAGGAGGTTTTTTCATCCTAACTAGTAAACGCGACCCAAGTCTTTCACAATCGGCCAAGCGCTCGAACCTCAAACCAAAGAGGCAGTCCGCCCGGAATTAAATCCGCTTAGAGTGCCGGGGCGCTGTCTAGCTCGAATCAAAACCGAATCACCTGTCCCACGCGGTTGAGCGGAAACGTAAGTGCCCTTGGCGACCAACCTTTTCGGAGGATCAAACATGTCGCTCAAAGAATATAAGCCAGGATCGGCGTTTCCCGGCATCATTGGACGGACGCCTGACGAATCTTCGCCAGCGTGGCCGGAACCCACACGAGCTCGCAAGGGAGTGCCGAACGTTCTCTTTATCGTGCTCGACGACACTGGTTTCGGTCATCTCGGTTGCTACGGTAGCCCCATAGCGACACCAAATATTGATGCTTTGGCTAAAGACGGGCTGCTCTACTCGAACATGCACACGACGGCTCTTTGTTCGCCCTCCAGATCATGCATTCTTACGGGTCGCAATCATCACTCCAACCACCTTGCCTGCCTAACGAACGGCTCCACCGGATATCCGGGCTCAGATGGATATATTCCCTTCGAGAATGGCTTTCTTTCGGAAATTCTCTTGCAGCACGGCTATAACACCTACTGTGTAGGCAAATGGCACCTTGCCCCGGAAGAAACGATGAGCGCAGCGGGGCCATACGACCGCTGGCCACTCGGTCGGGGTTTTGAGAGATACTATGGGTTCTTGGGCGGGGACACGCACCAGTATTATCCCGAACTTGTCCGCGATAACTCACAGACTGAACCGGAAACGACTCCAGAGCAGGGGTATCACCTCACATCCGATTTGACCGGAAAAGCAAAGGCGTTTATTGCGGATGCCAAGCAGGTCGCTCCAAATAAGCCCTTCTTTCTTTACTTCGCTCTTGGTGCCATGCATTCTCCTCATCACGTGCCCAAGGAGTGGGTGGACAAGTACAAAGGCAAATTTGATGCTGGATGGGACGTCTACCGCAAGGAAACGTTCGAAAGGCAAAAGCGAATGGGCGTGATACCGGCCAATACGGTGCTTTCTCGTCACGACCCTGATGTGCAGGACTGGGTCTCGCTGCCAGAGGATGAACGTCGCCTTTATGCGCGGATGATGGAGGTGTTTGCAGGCTTTCTAACCCATACGGACCATTACATCGGCGAACTCATTCAGTTTCTCAAGGACTTGGGCGAATATGAAAACACCTTGATCATGCTGATTTCAGATAACGGATCGAGTGCCGAGGGCGGCCCTCATGGATCGGTGAACGAATGCCGGTTTTTCAACAACATCAAAGATACCGTTGAGGGAAATCTCAAGGCCATGGATGACCTTGGTGGTCCAAAATACTTCAACCACTTTCCTTGGGGCTGGACCCATGCCGGTAATACGCCCTTCCGCCGCTGGAAGAGGGAGACGTACCGGGGCGGCGCAACGGACCCATTGATCGCGTGCTGGCCCAAAGGAATCAAGGTCCACGGTGAGGTCCGGACACAGTACGGACACATTATTGACATGGTGCCAACCGTCCTTGATGTGCTCGGAATAGACGCGCCCGCAGCCATTCGGGGCATTACCCAGTCGCCCATCGAGGGTGTTAGCTTCCGGCATACATTTGAGGATGCCAAGGCTCCCAGCAAACACCTTACGCAGTATTTCGAGATGATGGGGCACCGTTCGATTGATCACGATGGATGGCGCGCCGTGTGTCCGTGGCCTGGTGCGTCTTTCAAGGAATCGGGAAAGACATTTGGTGCGCCAATCACTCACGAAATGCTTCGTGAACTCGATGCGAAAGGTTGGGAACTGTATCACGTAGCCGAGGACGCAGCGGAAACTAGGAATCTGGCGGTAGAGGAGAGGGGGCGTCTGATCGAGATGATCGCCATGTGGTACAACGAGGCGGGCAAATACAATGTGTTGCCGATCGACAGTCGTGGAACACAACGCATTGCCGAGGAGCGTCCACAGATCGCCATGAGTCGCGATCGTTACACGCTCTATCCAGGGACGCAGGCAGTTCCGGCTACCGCCGCGCCCAAGATCCTCAACCGGCCCTATGTCATCTCGGCGGAGGTGGAAATCCCCGAGAAGGGTGCAGATGGCGTGTTGCTAAGCATGGGTGGTAACGACGGCGGTATTTCGTTTTATTTGAAGGAAGGCAAGTTGTGTTTTGTGCATAATTACGCGGCAGTTGATCTTTACTATGTGAAATCGAAGACCAAGGTACCGCCAGGGCACCACTTCTTGAGCATGGAGTTCCTCCCAACCGGAAAACCAGACGTAAAGCAAGGCAAGGGTGTGCCCGGCAGGGTGAAACTCTTCGTGGACAACAACGAAGTGGCGAGCGGAGATCTCCCGGTCACCACCCCGTTACGGCTGGCCCAAGGCGGCGCCATGCTTGTGGGCGCGGATACCGGTGCCACCGTCACCCCTGAGTATTCCTCGCCTTTTCGCTTCAACGGCGTCATTAAACGTGTGATCGTGGACGTAAGTGGTGAGCATGTGGAGGACTATGAGGCCCAGATGAAAATCGCTCTGGCCTCACAGTGAGCCCCTAACAAAAAAGGACGGCTATTGCGGCCTTCCCGGCAATCAACATCGCTGCGCGGCTTTCCACCCCGATCTTCGGTCTAAAAGAAAAGCCGCACGGGAATCATGCAAATCGGATACAGCAATGCTGAAAACGTTAGAAGAGGCCGCCAACCATTGAACAGTGCAACTATTTGCGCCGCTGCACCAGGCTAAAAGGGTTGCCGGAATCGTCGCGCATGATTGTCTCGATGCCGTAGGGCTGTTCTTTCGGAGGAAATGCAAACTTCACGCCTTTTTTCGATAGTTCGGCGTAAGCGGCGTGTACGTCGTCGGTGAGCAATGCGCCTGGACCCATCACGCCCTTCTCGACCAAGGAGCGCAGAGTAGCCACCGTGGATTCATCCATCATTGGATTGGGGGTGAGGGGCATCAGCACAAACCCAACGTCCTGCCCTTTCGGAGCCACCGTGAGCCACCGGAAAGGGCCAAGGCGCTCATCGCTCAATACCTCAAAGCCCAGAGTGTTTACGTAGAAGTCTTTGGCTCGATCTTGGTCGAGCACCCACACTGTCGCGAACGCAATTTTTTTAATCATGCCTCAACGTAGCATGGCGGTCGGAAGAAAAACTTCTCCGATCTTGCTATGGGTTGAAAGAAGGCGGGGAACCGACAAAAAAACTGATGAAACAGGCGGGAATATACAGGCGGGCCAGATCCGCCGGAACCGGGACCAGTGCCCGAACCTCACGTTGCCAGGCGCGCGGCGAGCGGCCTGTAGATTGGGCAAAGCGCCAGGAGAAGGTTCCCAGGGAAGAGTAGCCCACCTCGAAGCACGCTTCAGTTACGGACATGCCACAGGCCAACGAGCGTTTTGCATGCTCCAGCCTCAGGCGCGAAAAGTGTTCATGGGGCGTTTCTCCAAAGGCGCTGCGGTAGGCCCGTAGCAGATGGAATTCGGACAGGCCCGCTGCGGAAGCCAATTGGTTGAGAACCAGCGGCTCCGTGTAACGCTCCCGCAATAATTCGCGTGCAATCAGCAGCCGTCGATAGGAAAGGTCCGGCACAAAGCTTAAGTATAATCGCCTCAACCCCAATCCTCTTGAGTAGCGATCAGTTGCAGAGTCTTGAAATGACAAATGTCATCTCCAAAAGATGACACTCTCCACTTATCCCACCACCACATCTGTTGGACACTAGGTTTGCGGTTCACTACAGGAGTTTTTCCCGATATGAGCGCCAAATATTTTCATACACGTTCCTTTGCCTTAACAGTCGTTGCGTTCCTAATGTCTTCTGCATTGACTTCAGTTGCCCAGACATCGCCGCAAACCGGCAATGAGTTCGTCATCCGTAATGTGCGGATCTTCGATGGTTCGCATGTCATCCCGCAGGGAAACGTTTGGGTGCAGGGTGGCCTGATCAAGGCCGTTGGCCCCAATGCTCATGTTCCGGCGGCAGTGCGTTCCATTGACGGCAGCGGAGACACGTTGCTTCCCGGACTCATCGACGCCCATACGCACGATTTCGGTGATGCCTTGCGGCAAGCGTTGATCAACGGCGTGACCACGGATCTCGACATGTTTACTAACGCAGACTATGCGCGGAGCATTAAGAAAGAACAGTCCGAGGGCAAAGATCTCGATAGAGCCGATCTGCGCAGCGCCGGCACCCTCGTTACTGCGCCTCACGGCCATGGCACCGAGTACGGAATGCCTATTCCTACCATCTCCTCGCCCACCGAGGCGCAGTCATTTGTCGACGCCCGTTTGGCCGAAGGATCTGATTACATCAAGATCGTTTACGACGATGGCAAGACCTATGGCATGAGCATTCCCACCATCAGCAAAGAAACCATGGCTGCGGTGGTGGCTGCTGCCCACAAGCGGGGCAAACTCGCCGTGGTCCACATAGGTTCTTTGCAGGGGGCCAAAGATGCAATTCAGGCCGGTGCGGATGGCCTGGCTCATCTCTTCGTCGATCAAGCACCCGATGCGGAATTTATCTCTCTTGCGGAATCGCACCATGTTTTTGTGGTGCCCACCCTTTCCGTGTTGGCCGCGATTTCTCATTACCCGGCGGCTAAATCGCTGGCTGCCGATTCCCACTTGCAGCCCTATCTCACCACAGATATGGCGTCGTCGTTAGCAGCCACATTCCCGCGCGAGAGTGGCAAGTTTGGTTTCGCGCAAGCCACGGTAAATCAGCTTCATTCGCGCCATGTCTTGATGCTTGCAGGCACAGATGCGCCGAACCCAGGAACGGCCCATGGAGCCAGCTTGCATGGGGAACTCGAACTGCTGGCCAGCTCTGGCCTGACTCCCACGGAAGCGCTGATTGCAGCCACGTCTGCTCCTGCCGCCGCCTTTCGCTTGTCCGATCGCGGCCAGATCGCTCCCGGAAAACGCGCAGATTTGGTGTTGGTAAAGGGTGATCCCACGGTCGATATTACCGCCACCAGGAACATTGTCTCGGTCTGGAAACTCGGTGTTGAGGCCGATCGTGCGGCATTCCGGGCAGCGGTGGAGAAACAGAAACAGGAGCTTGCCGCGCAGAAAGGTGGGGCTTCGCCTGCCGGATCGGAGTCGGGCTTGATCAGTGACTTCGACGATTCCAAGCCCTCTGCGAACTTTGGTTTCGGCTGGCAAATTTCTACCGACGGAATCATGGGAGGAAAATCGACAGCGCAAATGCGTGTGGTCGAAGGAGGCGCTGAAGGAACGAAGGGCGCTCTTCAGGTAGAGGGAGAAGTTATTGCAGGCTCGCCGGCCAGTTGGGCGGGAGCAATCTTCTTTCCCGGCTCCGCTCCCATGACGCCCGTGAATCTTTCAAGCAAGAAGGCGATCTCTTTCTGGGCCAAGGGAGACGGCAAAACCTTCGCGGTCATGGTATTTGCCAAAGCTCATGGCTTCCAGCCCAGCATACAGACGATCGCCGTAAACAGAGAATGGAGCAAGATCACACTCCCCTTAAATCAGTTCAATACCGACGGAAGCGACCTCATGGGCATTTTCTTCGGTGCTACCGCGGAACCCGGACGCTTCACACTGTCGATCGATAACGTCCGCCTGGAGTAGTTCTTTTCTACTCAACGGTGTTTCAGAATCGTGTTGCCCGTCGGGGCAGCAGTAAGACACAAGAGATCGAACAAGAGACAACCAAACGGAGAG
>DATGIO010000042.1:0-47954 GCA_035295685.1 Candidatus Angelobacter sp. | reverse complement strand
TCAAAGTGGGCTTCTAGACTTTACTCCCGTTGCTTGATCTGCAATACCCCTGCGTATGCGACCCCATTTAACTTTTTTGAATATTTTCCAGATTCCTGCTTACGATTGTGAAACGTTAAGGCCCAAATTTTCACTATATCGCCAAAGAGACATGGTTTTGAAGACGACATCATTGAAGACAAGGGAGCATTTTCTGAAATGAAGGCCATTACTTTGAAGTTATTGGCGATTCTATTTGCAGGATCAATCATCATGCATGCGCAAGCCACTCGCACCTGGGTATCGGGCCTCGGGGACGATAACAACCCCTGCAGCCGTGCGGCCCCATGCAAAACCTTCGCGGGGGCCATATCGAAAACCGCCCCTGGAGGGGAAATTGACGTTCTGGATCCTGGCGGGTTTGGCACATTGACGATCACTAAGTCGATCACGATCGATGGTGGTGGCGGCCAAGTGGCATCGGTTTTGGCGGTTGGCACAAATGCCATAAACGTTGCTGCTGGACCGAACGATGTGGTGAAGTTGCAAAATCTCAGGCTCAACGGAGTTGGACTTGGATTAAGCGGAATCAGGTTCATTTCGGGCAAGAGCCTTCAAGTTGAAAATTGCTCGATTGTCGACTTCACTCAAAACGGAATTGACATTGCGCTCAACGGGGATGGTGCTGTACACGTGGCTCATACAGTCGTCAAAAATATTGCGAAGGTCGGCATTCGGGCGGCGAACTCCGGCGGCACGACTCAGTTGACGATATCCGATTCCCAGGTGACGTTGAGCGGCATCGGTATTGAAGCGGCCGATACGAGCAAAGTGCTAATCGCCAATTCAGTCATCGATAATTCGGCTGTTGCGGGAGTTCAGGCGGATACAACTGCCGGAGGCGCTTCGGTATTCATCGGAAACAGCGATCTCAGCTTCAACGCCATCGCCATCCAAAGCGGTCCCGGAGACGCGCAGGTTTCGGTTTCAAACTCGCGGTTGGTCTTTAACGGAGTTAGGTTGAAGCGGGTCGGCGGCGACATCTTTGTACACGATGTTGAGAGTGAACACGAAGAAAGAGACAGAGGCAAGGACAAAGACAAGGACAAGGATTAAAGATTAAGACAAATGAACTCGTTTTTTACCTCGGACATGCGGCAATCGGGAAAGCCCTGATTGCCGCAGCCCTCTTTATGTTGGCTGCAGCTCTTAAAATTACACTTCGAGCCCAACCGATTTCATCAGTTCAATGCCGTTGCTTGTGGTAACGATCCCGTCTCGTAGCAAATAATCGAAAGAGAGCCTGCCTGATTCCAGTTTTTCCTGAAAATGCACGTTCCGAATCTTGCCAGGGAATACCTCGCTAATCGAAGTGAGTGCGAGATCGTGGGTTGTCACCAGGCCGATGGCTCCGCGCTGAAGGAGCGTCTTGACAATACCTTCTGCGCCCGCGCGGCGGTCGTGAGAATTGGTGCCTTGCAGAATCTCGTCGAATAGGAACAAGAGAGGTCCCCGCTGCGAAAGCACCACGACGCTGTGGATGCGGGAGATCTCGGCATAGAAGTGTGAGACTCCTTTTTGCAGAGAATCTGAGACGCGCATGGCTGCGCCAAGAGAAACCGGCGACATTTCCAGGGAAGACGCCCGCACTGGAGCGCCCATCATGCCTAAAACCGCATTGACTCCTACGATGCGCAAAAAGGTGCTCTTGCCGGACATGTTTGAGCCGCTGACTAACCATATCTGGCGGCCCGCTTCCAGCGAGATGCTATTTCTTACGCATTGGGAGGCGGGCATGAGCGGGTGGCCCAGGGATTCGCCGCGAAAGCAGATCTCCCCTACCGAAGGAGTGAAAGAGCAGAAGGGATCGCCAGGATGTTCAAACGAGTAGGCGCCTAACGACGAGAGTGCTTCGATCTCTCCCGCAACTTCAAGCCATGCTGGTACGGCCCGGCCATAGAGGTCTTTCCATTTCTCCAGCGCAAAGGCAAGATGAATCGAATACAACAGCGGTATGTTCAGTACTTGAACAAACATGTTGCGAAGCGACTCTTCCAGATTGCTTAAGGTTCGAAGACGCGCGATGCATGCAGAAGGGAGCAGTCCGCCGGTAACAAGCCGCGCCTGCAGACCGCGAAGCAGCGGGGCCTGAAACGTCTCATTTTCAATGCGGCTTAAGACTTCTGCGAGCGAGTCGAGGTTGTGCGAAGCTTTCGAGAGCGGTGCGAAGAGCTTGAGCCATCTGGCGTACGTTGCAAAGAGGAGAATGGCATTCACCAGCAAGAGCAAGAGAAAGGGGCTCATCTTGGGCGATAGCAGCCGCGCGATAATGGAGGCGGTTCCAAGCAATGCCAGGAGTGCCGCCCAGATGCGCCAGCGGCGATAGTCCACGACTGGTGGCAGCGATGCCCAGGCCGACAAGCCGGCGGGATCGACCTCAATGGAATCACTGCTGCCCAATACTGCAAGATCCTCTCGCAAATCCAGCTTGTCACGCAGTTCGCGTATCGCCTCTTGCCGCTGCAGGATCATGGGAAGCTCGGCTCCGGCGAGCATCCATTCCGCAAGTTTTTCCTTTCCCATGCGCGTGCGCGCTCCGCAGAGCAATTGAAAAAGGCTACCCTGGCCGAAAATATCCAGATCGTCCGCGTACACATGCTCGGAACGGCGAAATTCCTCGCCACTGGCTCCGCCTCCAGACCAACGGTCCTCGATTCTTGCCAGTCCTCGTTGGTATAAGGCCGTGGCGCGGGTAGCGGCCCTGATGGCGCGCAATACGCGCCTATGTACGACGATGAGCGCGATAAATCCGGCAATCACCGCTATCAGCCAACCGATCGATGGCGATCCCTTTGTGCCGATTCTCCACCAGAGGATGACGATTGCAACCAGGACAACAATGCGCGAATTACCGATCCATACGTGACGGCTCTGCAGGAAGCGGAGGCGCTCATTTCGCTCCTGGAGGCGCTGAGAATAGACGGCTGCAGGAGAAGTGGCTTGAGACATTTGAATTTTGTATCACAACGGCCCTGTCTGCACGGCGGGGGGTACTGAAGATGTCCTGAAGATGCCTTGAAGATGCCGACGGCCGGTAAAGGGGGATGCGATTCCCCTTAAGATACCGGTCAAACGTAAGGCATTTGGATCAAAAAATGGGCTAGCGATCAAAATGCCACGCTAGCGATCAAAATGAAAGACGTCCACGATCAGGAAACTCCTCGTATTCAGCAGCATGACATGGCCGCTGATGATCACATGGGCGCAGTCAGGTGGCGGGGGCGGCAACCGCCGCTCAAGATCGTCGGGACAGCGGTAGTATTTCTTGCGCAGACCCGGAGGGAGCGTGCCGCGAACGTAGAGTTGTTTTTCCAGGCCGGGAGGAAGGCGGTCGCGCTTTCGCAAGCCTGGAGGCAGGTCGTTTTCATGGTATCGGTGGTACCAGCCTCGAATTTCTTCGCGATCATGGTCGCTGTAACGATGCCTGCCGTGATCCCTGTCTTCGTCTTGATCCCGATCCTTATGGCCTTTGCCTCTGCCGTGCCCCCTGTGCTCGTCGCCGTCGCGATCGTCATCGTCGTCATGATGGCGTCCCTCTTGCGCATAACTCTTTCCTGCTCCGCTCCCCAAGACAAGGCTGTTTGACAATAGGAGTAGCGTCAGTGTGCCGCCAAAGAACCACTTAGATAGTTGCATATTGGAGTCTTTCATCCTCACTCTTCAAAAAGCATTGGCTTAAGAGTAAATGAGAGCTTGCAGCGCCCCAAATTACCCAGGGTCGTGCCCAAGTGACTCCGCGCAACAAAAGGGCAAAAGGCAAATGAAAACTTGAGAACTTGAAACCTTGAAGGAAGACAAGTGGATGACGCATGAGGAAGTCTTAACCAACGCCGAAACGGAGGCCAATGCCAAGTTTACCTGCTGGCCGGTGGCGTAATTCCATTGAGGCGAAGGTAGATCACCAGTTGACCGTAATGATCGGTTGCATGCCACAACGCGTACTCTATAACTGCCAACCGATTGTCTCCACCGTACGGGCCGTGAAGAGGCTGGAGAGAATTGTCGGCATTGGTGGCCGCGATGCCTTCATCCATCATGCGAAAAGAATTTTTCAGGTAGGCCATGATTTCGGACTTGGTCTTGGCCGGGTTCGGTCCGCCGAGATCGCAACGGGCCGGTGGCTTCGCCCCGCCGAGTTTGTTGGCCCATGCTTCATTGGCGCAAGCTACGTGCTTCACCTGCTCCCCGAAGGTGCGTACATCTTTAAACGCTCCCAGATTTTCGCTGGGCTTGTATCCCCAGTTGTCTTCCGGCATGGCGTCGGCTAAAGAGATAAAGGAGCTCTCCATATCCGCCCAAATCTCATTGATGGAACCGGCCACAGATTTGGAAGGTTGCTCCTTGGGATTTTGCGCCTTTGAGCTTTTCGGTTTAGGACTTTCCGTCTGCTTCTGCGCATTGCCTGGAAGGGTAGTCATGGAAATGGCAGCAAGCAGGATATTTCGCAACGCTTTTGTCACGACCGATACCTCCATAGTGCTTGACTCGTTTTTTTGACGCTGGAGTGAACTCATTCTAGCAATCCAACCGCTACCCGCACGAATGATGCTGCTTTTGGTACTATGCTAGCCACTCAAGGGAACGAACGTGCGCCTTCGCAAAACACTCTTTCTGGGAAGCTTGGCCCTTTGTATTTACACGGCTGCCGATGCAGCATCGTGCGAGGCCGTTAGTGCGGTTTCCCGCGCCCCGGCCCAGGCGCAAACCGATTCAAAACCCCCGGCGATTGCCGCGCGCCCCATTCCCGATGTCAAGGTCATCGACCAGGATGGAAATGCGCGCCACTTTTACACGGATCTAGTCAAAGGAAAGGTTGTCGTCGTTAACTTTATTTATACGACCTGCACCACGATCTGTCCCCCTCTGGGCGCAACCTTCGGAAAATTGCAGAAAGGCTTGGGCGACCGCTTGGGGAAGGAAGTATTCCTGATCTCTATTTCGGTTGATCCGGCTACCGATACGCCATCGAGACTGCGTGCCTGGGGGGCGCAGTTTGGGGCCACCCATGGCTGGACGTTAGTGACTGGCGATAAAGGGGAACTCAACCGGCTTTTGCGTGTCTTGGGTACAGACGTTGCGTCGCCCGAAAATCATTCGGCCATGGTCCTGATCGTGAACGACAAGGCGGGGACATGGAAACGTGTTTACGGCCTGGGTTCTACGTCTGCGCTGATGCGCTCGGTAGAGCAGATGCTATCGGCGGCTGCGGCAGATTCGTCAAAGTCGTCTGGCAGCGCACTCGGGGATCGGCAACGGGACCCGCAATGAAATTCGCAAAGAACTGCTCTTAAGGGCATGAGAGTTCTCAAAGACATGCAGAATCGATGAGTAAAGGTCGTAATCGTGTTCTTCAAGGCGGGGCGTCGTTTTGTGGCGTCTTTCTGCTCTTCATTCTGGCCGCCTTCAAGCCCTTCAGCGTGCCTTCAACTTCAGGAAAACCTCTAACCACCGAAGAAGCCTGCGGTAAGAAGATCTATCGCGAGGGAGTCAATTGTCGTGGAGATGTTGTCCACGGGGTCCTGGGGGACATGGAGGTTGGCGGCAAGACTGAAGCCTGCGCGAACTGCCACGGTTCCGATGGGCGCGGACGTCCAGAGAGCGGTCAAGATCCAGGGGACATTACCTGGGAGCACCTCAGCGTGCCTTACGGGCACTCCCATACGAGCGGTCGGAAGCATCCGGCTTTCACGGAAGGCTCGTTTGATCGAACGATCCTCAAGGGAGTCGATCCGGAGCAGCATCCGCTCTCCAGCCTGATGCCCAGGTTTAGCATGGGCGCGCAAGACTTGAAGGAGTTGCGCGCCTATCTCAGAAAGCTTTCAACAGATTTCGACCCGGGGGTAGAAGATGAGGCCTTGAGGATTGCGAGCCTCTTGCCGCTGCACGGGCTTAACGCCGAGGCGGGACAGGTCGTGCGGGCTGTTTTGAGCGGCTATTTTGACGACATGAATGGGAATGGAGGCGTCTATAACCGCAGAATTACGCTCGATATTGTCGAGATGTTCGACGATCCCCAAGCCGCGAATCTCGGACCCATGGTTGACCGTGACTTCGCCCTGATTGCTCCCTGGGTGGCCGGGGCTGATTCGCACTTTTATTCTTCTACTCCTCTGGACGGGATGCCGGTGCTTGGACCTCTCAGCCTCTTCTCTTCCGGCCTCTCCCCTTCCAACGATGGGAACGAAAGCAATGTTTTTTATCTTTCTCCTGGCTTGGCACAGATGGAAGCGGAGATGGTGCGTTTTGCCATCAGTCAAAAAGGCGCTCAGGCTGCCAGGAGTCTCATCGTTTGGGGAGATAAAACAGGTCGTCTCCAGAGCGATATGTCTCAAACTGTCCTTTCTATATGGAGAGACCATGGTGCAGGAGTTCCTATGGAAGTGGGCTGGCAAGCATCCGGCACACCTGGAGGCAATTCCCAACAAACGGCTATCGAATCGGTTTTCTTTATCGGCACCGGAGAGGAAATGCTGGAGTGGATGAACCTGAGCATTTCTCGCAACTCCGAATGGAGACCGCAAGTCTTTGCGCTCGGCCCGTTATTGGGGGATGAGGTATTCCATGCGCCGGCTCAATTTGAAGGAAAGATCGATGCTGCGTTTCCAGCGCTCGATATGGAAGCGGCGGCTATGGCGGAATTTGAGAGGTTTGCCGCAAAGCACCATTTGCCGAAGGAACACCGGATGCTGCAGGTTTCCGCCTATTGTGCCGCACGGATTCTTGAGGAGGCGCTCACCAGAGCGGGCAGGGACCTCAGTCGGCGCAAACTCGTCCACAGTCTTGAACAGGTGCGGGACTTCAAGACCGGACTTCTTCCGCCGATGAGCTTTGGGCCTAATCGACGGATTGGATCAACTAAGACTGAGGTTCTATGCGCCGATTCTCAACAGAGAAAATTTCAACGGGAGTGCGGGGTCGCCGCGAGGCATTAAGTTAAGGAAAAACGCGGGCAAGGAGAAACGCGATCCTGTTACTTCAGCCCACCCGTGCTCATGCCGCCTGAATCGCTGCCGACCGCATGGGCGGACATCCATTCAATCGAATGCCCGCCATGCTTTTGCCGAAATCGATCCTATTTCATTACATAGTTCATCTGGCCCAGGGAGACTACTTCCTGGATTTCCAGATTCGACATGGTATTTCTGAGCCTGTCCATATACTTCCTGCTGACCAGCGCCCGCATTTTCTCGGTAGTGGCTTGTGCAAGAACCTTGAGCGCGATGCCAGCGCCGCTTGGATTTGGCTGCGATCCGTGCCAGTAGGAGACCGTAATGCTGCCGCTGAAGCCTGGGGATAAAGTGGTTGCGACACCCGAAACCTGGTTGGGATTCGTGATCGGCGTCTTCGCCAAGGCGATCGGATTGCTGGTAAGATCGCTGGAACTGCAGGTGAATCCCATGGAGCCGCCGGTCATGTTCGTGCATTGGAGAACAACCTGAACGCTGACGGGTTGGGGAGCGTCAGAGGGGTATGTGAGCAAGCTCGAGTACTGCCAGTCCGGTTGGTCGGTTGGGTGGATCATGACCGTATTGCGCCAGCCAATGCCCAGGTCATTGGCTACGATCGTAGCCATGTCCTCGGCGGTCATGGGCTGGTCGGCCCCCGGAATTGGATTTGGGGTCTTAGCGGTGACCACCTGAGAAAAGAGGCAGTAGTGGTCGCTACCCGAGGGCGGCGGTCCAGGAGTCCAGAGGAATGCTCCCTTTCCTACAGCAATGTTGCCGGTATTGCTTGCCGAGACTTCAAGATAGTTAAGGCCTGAGCCAGGATGGTTCGGATCTTGTTGGTCGGTCAACAGCTTATTGTTTGCCCATTGGCTTGGCCAATTGATTACTGCCGAGGGAGCCCAGTAGAGGTAAACCTTCCCGTTGTTATTGGCGCCGCCAAAATTCTTGCAGCGGACATAGACGATGTTGTTGACGCCTTGTTGAATCTGCTGTCCTGCATCGCTATTCCAATTTTGGGTGAGCACCGTTTGATAATTGGGAAGCGGAGTTGGACCGTTCGGCCAAATGTCGGGTGAGGTGTAAACGGGCGGAGCACTCGGCGTTACACCCTCTGGATCGGTCAGATTTGGGCGAAAAGCAAAGTCATTGTATGCGGGCATTCGATCTCCTTGATGTTCGGTTCCCGGCGCGTAGCGTTCAAAGATTTAGGAATTGCATTGTTTTTTTGCGGCAAAAGTAGGAACGATGTGAGTGGATGGAATCCTTTGCAGAGCAGTAATTTTTACGGCATTCCGGTGTTTCTCTATTCCTGCCGTCAGTTGTCTGGTTGTTTTGTGCTTGTGGCGGAGCTGGAAGAGTGTGCCGATATCGGAATTTGAAAACACTCCGCCATCTGCGGGTTGTCGAGCACGATCGGCAAGATGTAGTTTGTGCTGTTGAGATGATCGGGCGTCGCGACCGTTTCATAAGTTCCCGGAGAAGTTTCCTTAAAACTGCGATCGATAACTAAGAGAGATCTAGGTCCCTCGCCGAAATTAGCATAGACTCCCATCGGCGCCGCCATTCCTTCGTCATAGTAATAGACGGTCTTATCTCTTCGGCTCGCAATCACCACCGCATTTTGGCCAGGCACCTGGGAAATCGCTGCCGCCCTTTCCTCACTGGATGGACCGCCGGTTCCCGAGCTAGGCCCGCCGGGAAGATCGATAATGGGCACGGCCGCTCCTGGCTTACCGACTTGATCGAGAGGGAGCATTTCGATGAGATCGCTTTTTTGCAGCATGATGTAAGCAAGCTGTTCGGAAAAAAAGATCTGCGTAGGAGATTTGTCGATATCTCCGGTCTGAACAATTTGATTGCGCGAGGTGTCTACGACCTGAATCAAGCCCTTTTCGGGATTCAGCACGAGGCCGAAACGGCCGTCACCTGGAAAAGAGATTTTTGTGATGCCCGGTTCGGCGGGAATAAGTCCGGCAGGAATAACAGCGGACGGAGCACTACTCTGATCATTGGGGCGAATGACAAGGATGTTGCCGAGCTTGGTATCGGTGACATACGCCACCTCCGCCAGGGGCGAGAAAGCCACCGAGGCCGGGTGACCATGGGTCTGTAACTCCTGGATTTTGACGAGTCTGGGGATGTCGATTGTAGCGATCGTTCCATTGCCGCTGCTGGTGACAAAGGCGATGCGGCTATCGGGGCTGAAAGCGATGTCGTGGGGGCCTGAGCCCGTTTCAAAGCGTGCGGCCTCCGCCAGGGTATCTGCTCGAAGGGCGACAACGCCTGAGGGCTCCTTGCCGCTTCTGTAGCTGACCCAAAGATAGTGTTCATCCGGCTGCAATGCGATCCTGAAAGGAGTCGACAATCGCTTTCTCTGCACAATCTCCCACGACGCTGTGTCGATCAAATCGACTTCATCGGCCTCCGGCAGGCTCACATATAAACGGGATTGATTTGAAGAAATCGTCCAGTCGCCTCCTCGGCCCTTGAGAGCAATGTGCGCGATCCGGCGAGGCCTGCCGACGGTGAATTGAGGATCGACAACCGTGATCGATGCGGTTTCATTCAAAGTTGCGACATAGTACCCATTCAAATCCAGCGCCGGACGTTTTGCCAGCAAGCTCCCGCGCAGAAACGACTGAACCATGGTCTTGCAGGGGACGCCGCTTTCGGCCTGCATAGGATTCGGATTCATCCATGCGGTGGGATGCAATCCCGTAAGCGCATTTCCGGTTTCACTGTCGTGGATACCCAGTCGAAAACGGATAGCTCGGCCATCTCGAGGAAGCTCAGTGCTGGCTCCATCCAGGTATTGAAGCTGCAGGTCGAACGCGATTCCCGAATGATTGATAGTGCCGTGGAAAATGCTGTTGTTCGTGGCCGCAGGTTGCGTGGTTTTCGCCTTCTGGCGCAACTCCGGTCCCACTCCGGGGTCGTTTAATTCGGCAATTGGCGTCAGAAGAAACAGCGAAAAGCATAGGATCGCATTCACTTCGGAAACGAAACGCACGACGGTCAATCTGGACGGCTCCCTGTCTATAAATTAGGAAATTCCAACAATTGAGTGGCTCCGATTCAAATCTGAATCAAAGATTATTAAGACTTGGTTCGAATGTAGCATGACGAAAGTTTTAAAGGGAGAGACTATCAATTGTCTTTTTCATAACTACCTCGGTAAAAGTGTACTGCTGCAAATATTGGAAGAAACCGATTGAGGAGAGCTGATCGATGCGATATCGGAACGTGGGCGCTCTTGCGCGTATGCCGATTTATAAGATTTTCTTCATGAGTGTCTTGTTACTGTCCGCCATGGCCGCCTTCGGGTCGGACTCGTCGAAGGACGCGGCGTCGAAGCAGGCGTCGAAGAAGAGCCCGAAGGGAATGAAGGACATGTTTCCCACGGCCTCGGGCATCGAGCTGGATCCGGAACAGGCGCCGCCACAGCAGCAAGGGCCGGCATGTGCGCCCAGCGGCGTTACTGTAACCGTGAATGTGGTGGCTCTGGACCAGGCTTTCATGTTGAACCGCCTGGGTGCGGCCATGCCACAAGGCATGATTTTTGCGTTGCTGGAAGATGTTGTCCCCAAGTCCGGCCAGAGCCTTACGGCCGGAAATGTTGCCCTTCGGCCGGACAAGCGGCCGCGGCCGATCGTTCTGCGCATGAGTTGCGGCGACACAATGAGCGTGAAGTTTTGGAACCTCCTGAACACAACGCCGTTGAATCCTACTCCCATTCCGACCCCAAGCCCCTCGCCGAGCCCAGCTGCGAGCCTGCAGCCGGAGACGCGCAATGCGGGTCTGCATGCGATGGGAATGCAATTGGCCGGAAGCATCGCCAGCGATGGTTCGAACGTTGGCGCGAACGCGAGCAGCCTGGTTGCACCCTTGACAGGGGCCTTGTCTTCACAGACTCCGCAGATTACCTATACGTTCTTTGCGCAGTTTGAAGGCACTTTTCTGCTCTACAGCACGGGCGCAACCTTTGGCGAATCCAGCAACCATTCCGGCCAACTGGCCGAGGGCTTGTTTGGAGCGATCAACATTGCCCCGCCCACAGGCGAAGCATACCGCAGCCAGATTACGAATCAGGAATTGCAGTATGCAATTCCGCAGTCCTACGGGCAAAAGCAATACAGTCCCAATGGCCAGCCGTTGATCGACTATCAGGCGCACTATCCGCCGAATACGATGATCAATGGACGCAATGTCGGTTGCATGCCGGTGCTGAGAATCGTCGATGTTCCTCGCACGCCTTCTGGGAATACCTGCGTGGCAACGCAAGCGAGCCCGCATGTTTATTACAGCGATCTCACTGCCGTTATTACCGGCCCACACGCAGGAGTATTCCATGGCAACGGTCCGTGGTTCCAGCAAGTTCCGGCGTCGCCAAACCGGACGCAGCCTTATCGTGAGTTTACGATCATCTACCACGATGTATTTGACGCTACACAGGCGTTTTACAATTTTTCTTCTCCTCCAGAAAATCAAGCGACACCATGGCCTGACATCTCCAGCGTTCTCGGTGCAGGACAGGATCAGTTTGGCATTAACTATGGAACGGGTGGAATTGGAGCCGAGATCGTCGCAAACCGCCTCGGTGTAGGGCCGATGTGGAATTGCGTGGAGTGCAAATTTGAGGAATTCTTCCTGAGTGCGTGGGCGGTTGGCGACCCCTCGATGGTCGTGGACGTGCCGGCGAATGTGCCTGCGGCTTTTGTGCCATCAAGTATTCCCAATCCCAATATCGTGGCTCCACAGTCTTGGCTACAGCAGATGTGGGCCTTGACCGTAGTTTCAACCAACGGTTCCAATGACTTTCCCTTGCCCGAGCCCTATGCCCCAAAGGCCGGGGCGAAAGCGACGCTCGCCTATTTTGCGGACGATCCTTCCAACGTGTATCACAGCTACCTGAACGATCACGTGAAGTTCCGCATCCTGCATGCCGGTTCTTTGCTGACGCATGTGCATCACCAGCACGCCCACCAGTGGCAGCACAGCCCTAACGATCCGAACGGCAGTTATTTGGACAGTCAGTTAATAAGCCCGGGAAGCGCTTTTACACTGGAGGTCGATTACGGCGGCAGCGGCAATCGCAACAAGACGCTCGGAGATTCGATCTTCCATTGCCACTTTTACGCGCATTTCGCTGACGGCATGTGGGGAATGTGGCGGGTCCACGATGTGCTTGAGTCGGGTACCCCGCTTGACGGCAACGGCCGACCCATGAACAACGCGCGCGCCTTGCCGGACGGTGAAATTTCGACAGGAACGCCGATTCCCTCGATTGTCCCGGTTCCCACCCAGGCCATGCCGCCTATCCCTGCCTATACACACATTCAGGGGGGGCAAATTGCCATTGGAGGAACGTGCCAGAACAACGCCGTGGACGGCTTGCCGATAGCCAACGGTGGGACGTGTAACAACGGACAGCGATACAACGGGCAGGTGATTAAAGGAAATCAGTTCTTGATCTCCCAGCAGATGCTCAACCCTGGTTACCCTTTCTTCATTCCAGGTCAGGCAGGCCATCGGCCGCCGCATCCTCCATTAGACTTTGCCTGCAAGACGCCTGGGCCATCTTTGGGTGGTAAGCCTAGCTGCCTCGCCCAGTGGGATGGAGGGCTACCGCGGCACATCATTACCGGCGGCAACGTGAGCCTGGAGCGCCATAATCTTTGGGACTTTACCAAGAACAATGGTTTCTTAAACGCGGTCCAGATTCCCGAAGGGGGAACCACACCCGAGTTGGCGGCGATGGCCTACAGCGGTCAGCGAGTTCATCAGAGCTATACGCCAAGCAATCAGCAAGCAAGCTTCATTGTGAATGGGCTGCCGCGCGGACCTCAGAGCGGTGCTCCCTTTGCCGATCCGGCGGTGGACGACAATGGCAATCCCGTGGGAACCAATACTCGGGTCTATCGAGCGGCGGACATACAAATGGACGCTGTTTTCAGCAAGAAGGGCTGGCACTATCCGCAAGAGAGAATGATTACGCTCTGGGAGGATGTACTACCCACCATCAATGGTCAAAAGGCTCCGGAACCTTTCTTCTTCCGCGCCAATAGCGCCCAGGATGTGATTGAGTTCTGGCAGACAAACCTGATTCCCGATTACTACCAGCTTGATGATTTCCAGGTGCAAACGCCGACGGACATCGTAGGACAGCATATCCACCTGGTGAAGTTCGATGTTCTAGCCTCCGATGGCGCGGCCAATGGATTTAACTATGAGGACGGCACGTTCAGCCCCGAAGAAGTGCAGGCGCGCTACGCGGCCATCAATGCCCAGGGAGGATCGTGGACGCCTTGCCCCGGCTGCACGCAGACGCTTCAACCGCCGCAACCGCCTCCCGCGGAGATTGCCCCAAGTTACTCTTGCACACCCGATGGCAACGGGCACTATCAACCGTGGTGTGGAGCGCAGACCACCATCCAGCGCTGGTATCCGGATCCCCTCCAGGGATGTTTCTGGCCTCCTTGTCAAAACAACAACGGAGACCGGACGCTGCGTACTGTGTTTACCCACGACCATTTTGGGCCTTCCACTCACCAGCAGGCGGGTTTATATGCCGGACTTCTTGTGGAGCCGCAAAGCTCTCAGTGGTGGTCTCCCGATCAGAAGACTCAATATGGCCTCCGTAAAGATGGTGGACCAACAAGCTGGGAAGCGAACATCATCGCTGGAAATCAGGGAGCGGACAGCTTCCGTGAATTTGCTCTGGAGTTTCAGGATCTGGCGCTTACGTACGAAGGCACCAGCACGACCACTCCGGTTCCATATCCTGCCAACCCTCCTGTAAATATTTGCTCCAACGGGGTTGATGAAGAGAATGGAGCGAAACTTTGTCCTCTCAATCCAAAGCCTTGGGGATGGTTGGACTGCGCCAACGCGGTCAACGCTCCTGCGCTGGCGGGGCCTGGCTCGAAGGCCAGCAATTGCACGGCCCCAAGCCCGTTGACCAAGTTTCAACCGCAAATCATTAGCGGAGTCCTTGGTGACGGCACGGCTGTAGTGAACTATCGAGCAGAACCACTCCAGTTCCGCGTATTCGATCCCAATTGTAATGCGAACGATGACTGTAAACCCGGACACAATCCGCTGAATGCTGCAACCGACCTCTCGCAAGCCTTCAGTTCGCTCATTACAAGAAACGATCCATGCTTGAACGTCAACCCGCCGCT
The DNA here is from genome assembly GCA_035295685.1 of Candidatus Angelobacter sp. Lineage (GTDB taxonomy): Bacteria > Acidobacteriota > Terriglobia > Terriglobales > Acidobacteriaceae > Angelobacter. The sequence continues at coordinate 33,787 of DATGIO010000042.1, read as the reverse complement.
GGGTACGCCGGTCAATAAGAATCCGCCGCCAAGCGGCTTCCCCTGCACGTTCAGCACTCCGGCGCCCAATCCTCAAGATCCCCGGTTTTACCCTGGACCTTTCACCAGCGCTGTCAATGGCGATCCATATACGCCATTGCTGCGCGCCTATATGAATGATCGTGTACAGGTGCGTTTGTTGGTTGGCGCGCATCTGGCGCCGCACTCATTCGGCATGCATGGCCTCAACTGGTATTTTGAGCCGTCCAACAGCAATTCCGGATACCGTGACAATCAGTCCATGGGCATTTCAGAGCACTTTGAGCTGCAATTCACCAGCCCGCCATCTGTCGCGGCCCAAACCGACTACCTCTACGGCGGATTTGGCCTTACAGATCTCAGCGCCGGAATCTGGGGACTCTTCCGCTCCTACAACATGAAGGCGGCGGGAAGTACGCAGCCCACCGGCTTGGCCGCGCTGCCCAATAACCCGGCGATGGGAGCAACCATGCCGGCAACGGCGGGCTGTCCGGTAAATGCTCCGGCTCCACGGCAATACTATGTGGAGGCCGTCAATGTCCCCGGCGGACTGAACTACAACTCTACGGTGCCGGGCGCCACGATCACCAATGGGACCAGCAATGGTGCGACGAGTGCTTTGGTCTACGTGCAAACCGACTCGAATTTCAACCCTCTGAAATCGGGACCCCCAACGGAACCCCTCGTTTTGCGCGCCAATGCTGGGGATTGCATCCAGGTCACGCTGAAGAACAATTTCACTCCAAGCAATTCTTTGTTTACAACGCCTGACCCCGGCTCCATTCCATCTTGTGCTGTTCAACCTGTAGGTACCGCCGTCGATCCGGATTGCGCCACGTTACTCTTTCCTTCGGTGAACGTTGGTCTCCACACCCAACTGGTTTCGTACGATGCGAGCGCCTTTGACGGCATGCCTGTAGGCTTGAATGCGGCGGCGGCGAACACCCCCAATCCCGTTCCACAAGGCGGAACTGCAACCTATTTCTGGTATGCGGGTATGGTTGCATCGAATGGCAATGGAACGACCACAGGAACGCCGGTCGAGTTTGGATCGGTCAATCTATTAACCTCCGACCCCATGGAGCAGCAACCTTACTCCATGATTGGAGCATTGATTATTGAACCGCAGGGAGCCCAATGGTCGCCGGTGAGTGGGAGCAACCTTACTGCAGATATCACTAGCTCATCTGGGAACTTTCGCGAATTCGTTTCGGTCTTGCAGGACAACGTTTACTTACAATGGGATCAAGCCAATCAGTCCGCGAGCGACTCTATTAATTTCACCAGTAATCCCATGGTCTATCGGTTCCCGGGCTCCAATGGAAAGACGAGTTGGAACCAGGTGCAAATAGAGAACGCATTCTCTAACACCCAAACCGGCAATGCCAATCCACCCACAATCTTTCAAGCAAACGTGGGGACTCCGGTTCGCTTCCGCATGCTGCATCCAGATGGCTACGGCGGCGTGCCCGATAACACCATGACGCTTCACGGACATGTGTGGGCTGAAGAGCCTTATATCAACAACAGCAGCGCGATCGGGCTCAACTCCAATTCGCAATGGTTTGGTTCGCGCGATGGTTTTGGACCGCAGAACCACTTTGACATGGTGATTCCGAAGGCGGGTGGCCAAAACGGCATTTGCGGAGACTACCTGTTGGAGAGCTTCCACCCGCAGCAATTCACAAACGGTGCATGGGGTATCTTCCGCGTAAGCTCTTGTACGGGCGCTCAAGCGAAGGTCAAAGCGCCTGCCAGGCGTAAAGCGTCTCCGGCGAGGAAACGGGTCGTTCCGCTTCCGGTACGGAAAGGAAAAGACCCGGCCGATCGCTTCCTGATCCGCAAAACGATTAAACCGTTGTCGGAGCAAAAGCCGAAACCGGAAGACCAGTCAGGAGAGAAAAAGAAGTAAAGCTCAATCTCTGAGGGGGTCCGGAGAGCGTGTTCCACTCTCCGGACCAATTTTTTTTTATTGTGTTTACGCTGTTTGTGCGAACGGCATTCATGACCTCCATCTCCACACCCACCAACCTTGAGCGATCTTTTCCGGATACGGAGCTTTCTCTTCAGGTCTTGACCGAAAAGAAGCAGGTGGAGGAGATTGCGGCCGAGTGGGATGCGTTGCTGCAATGCTCCGTGTGTAATCCTGTTTTTAGCTCTTCGATCTGGTACCTTGCGGCACTCGAAGTACAGGAAGATGCCTCGCCCTATGTGCCGATTGTGCGCAGAAAAGGTGTGTTGGCTGGGATTCTCCCGCTGGTGTTGAATCACCGCGAACACCGCGCGGAGTTTCCCGAATTTGCCAACGACTATTGCGATCTGATCGCGGAGCCCCAGGATGACGTAACCATCTCTGCGCTTCTTCGTTGCGTCCTGGGCGAAGACTCCAAGTTTGAGACGGTGTTCTTGGACCGCATGCGGGCTGATTCGAATTGCTTTCGCGGTCTCGAGCGGCTTCTTTCCCACCAACGCTTGATGGAACTCTTTGTTCCGGATCGGCAGGCTTATCCATTTGTAAAGACGTGCGCGTCTTATGAGGACTACCTCGTAACGCGTCGGGGGAAGTTTCGGCGCAATCTTTTGCGGGCGCGCCGCCACGCGCAAGAGAACGTGCAAATCCAACTCCAAATCCAAATCGAAGAACTGCTGCCTGCAGATCTAGGGTCCATCGACCTGGCGGAGCTTTTCCTGTCCTTACATCTGGCCCGCTTTTGTGAGAAAACGCCGTTCCGAGCTCGCGACCGGCAGGCATTGCTGCATCAGCTGCTTCCGGCTTTGTTTGCGCAGAAGTTGCTTCGAGCGTTCGTCGTCAAGAAGCAAGGAAAAATCGTGGCCATCGATATTTGCTTCAAAGGTGTGAATTCGCTTTGCGCTTGGAACGGCGGATTTCTCCCGGAGGCCGCCGAGTGCTCGCCAGGAATGCTGCTGATCGACTTTGAACTGCGCTCTGCCTTTGAAGCTAAATTGCCGGAATTTGACCTGTTGCGAGGCTCCGAAGAATACAAAGCAAGCTGGGCCACAGACCTGCGCGTGGTCGGCTCTGTCGAACTGCCAAAAGAAATCCGTATGGAGGGCCTGCAACCTGGGACACCCAGACAATGAAAACGCGGACGATGAAACCGCGATAAAGGCTCCAGTAGTCAACTGGCAACTAGACCGCTTCTGCCATATAGACGAGAACGGATTCATCTGCCGGATCGATTGGGGAGAGATCAAGTCCGCCATAGGCATGAAGGATGCGGAGTCCCTCTGCTCCCAGGAGGGGCTCGATTTCCGCTCTGCGAATGCTTCTTAGCCGTACGGAAGTCTCTACGGTCTCTCGATGTCCGCCCGGCCAAAACAGCACATAGCGTTCATCGATGTGCACCGCTTCCTGTCCCTCGTGCCGGACGCGACTATAGATCGCCGTTACCGGCCCTGATCCGTCCGGCTCTAAATAATCGACATCGAGCAGCTCCCAATCGGGTCGATGTGGAGCCGACGACGTGATGGCAGACACCTGGCAAAAGAACCGTTGGCCCGGCTTCAAGTGGCTGCGAACATTCCTGATGCACATCCGCAACTCGGCCGATGAATTCAGGCAGCAAAGGCAGTTATAAGGAGCTACGATCAAAGGAAAGAAGCCCTCAAGCTTGAAGTCGCGCATATCGGCCTCAACCAGAGTGATCTGTGGGCTAAGCTGAGGAGCGCTGCTCAACTTGTGCCGCAGCCGATCCAGTAGCGCCCCGTTTCGATCGAGCCCGACAACCTCAAATCCGGAAGCTGCCAATTCCAGAGTAACTCTGCCCGTGCCACATCCAAGTTCGAGCACCGGCCCACCGTGCTCCCGCGCCAGCCTGAGCAAAATGGGGAGGTCGCTGTTCTGATTGCGCAAGAATTTCCGGCACTCCCACTCGTGGAGCGCCGCCTCCAACTGGTGTACTGTCATTTGGGCGGAGGCTTGTTCTACAAGCGTCTCCAGTGCTTTACCATCGCGTGCCTGGTGTGTTTGTTCTTGGCTCATAGCGAATTCACCGCTTGGGAAGGCCGTGCTTCTAACGTTCTTAACAAGACGTTTTCAATCTTCCGCATTGTGATATCGAGCAGAAACTTATCCCTAACGACGTTCAAGCTTGCTGCTCCCATCGCGGTTCTGGCGCGGCTTCCAGCGGACAATAAGGTGTGAAGATGGCGGCGCAGAGTGGGGAGGTCGCCTGCATCAAAGAGATAGCCGTTGCTGCCCGGAATAACACATTCCTCATGGCCACCTGTACGGGATAGGATAAGCGGCAGGCCTTGAGACGCGGCGTCAATCGTTGCTGAGCAAAACCCTTCTTTTTCGGAAGTCTGCACATAGATGCTGAGTTCGGCGGCCAATCGTAGTGTTTCAGGCCACGAGGTAGCCCCGGTGATGGTCGTTCGACCGGCGATGCCAAGATCCCGTGCATGGCGATGGAGGTCGTCTTCCATCTCTCCTCCGCCAATCACGTGCAGGGACAACCCCGGGAAGTCCGGAACCAGGTCGGCTACAGCCTCGAGTAGATCTCGCTGCCGTTTGGCAGGCGAGAGCCGGCCAATGGTGCCAATGGCGATCTTCTCATCCGACTGGCGAGCAGGACGATCCGCGAGTATGTGCGACGGAACACCATTTGGGCAAACATGCACCTTGGAGGGATCTACCTTCTCGGGAAGGCCGGGCGGTAGCTCTTCGATGGGCCGCTGGCGCAGCAGCACGTCAGCGAGGAACTGGCTCATGGGACAGAGTGCCGAGGCAAATTGCGTCATTTCGCCTAAAGAGGGCGAGGGGTGCGAATGTACTTCTCCGCCGAGCAGGCGCAAGGAGTAGGGCAGGCCGATCTCGTGATGGAGGTGCAGAGCGAGTTCGGCAGGCCCGCGAGCGCCATAGGCGTAGGCGACTTGTATCTGGTTACGGCGGACGAGCTCGATTATGGGCGCAGCATTGGCCTCTCGAAGTTGAACAACGGGTATGTGCTCTACGCCGAAAATCGAAGGATCAGCGGCGTTGGCGAATTCTTCCTGTTTAAGGGACACTACGTTCACGTAGTGTCCCTTACTGGCGAGCCAAGCCACCTCATGAAATAAATAGGTGGTGTAGAAATTGGGCCACGAGCCCACCACGAACAAGATGTTCATGTGGATTGGACGTTGGTTGCCACGCGCGGCTTTTGGAGCTTCAGTCTCTCCAGCAAGCCTAAGTGTGCCGTAAGGCTCTCTTCCAAATCAGCACTTGGAGTTGGCTCCGTTAACGGCAGGTGCGAACAGTCTGCCTTGCCGCGTACGCGGACCAGGGGAAGCTTGCAGTTGGGAATTTCGGGGGTCACGTAGGAAATCGAAAAGCCGATGCGCGGAATCGTCGAACGGTTCGGCTCCGAACCGTGGATGATGTTCACGTCATGTACGGACATCTCTCCGGGCTTCAGCGGCATGGCGACAATCTGGTTTTCATCGATAGGCACGGTAACTTCCTGCCCATGGTTCTCCAGATTGTCCGGGTTGGGCCGTTCGATAAATGGGCACTCTTCCATCTTGTGCGATCCGCGCACCACGCGCAGACAGCCATTCTCCACCGTGCTTTCACTCAGGGCAATCCATGCGGTGGGAGCCTTGTAGGAGTTCAGTCCGGAGTAGCGGCCATCGAGGTGCCAGGAAACAAAAGATGGATCCTGGGGATGCTTGTAGAAGATTCGGCTGGAGTGCACCAAAATATCGGGACCGAGAAGGTCTTCCATCAAGTCCAGAACAGCGGGATGGGTCACAAGATCGTATGCCCATCGAAACGATAGATGGCACTGATCGAAGCGCTTCAGTTTGCCCATGCGCTGCGACAATGCCTGCACACATTCTCGGGATGTCTGTACCTGATCGTCGGAAAGGACCCGCTTGGGGAAGAAAAATCCGTTCTCTTGGTAATCTTGGATCTGCGTTGCATCCAACGACCGGTTGGTCAACATGTTTGACTGCACGAAAGCTCCTTTCTGCAAATCGTGTTTTTCTAACCTATAAAGCAGCCGGCATAGCCGAAACACTTGCCGGCGGTTCCTTCCGTATCAAAGCGCGTTCTTTCGTCCTCACGAGAGGGAGCACCTCGCGGCCAAAGAAAAGCATCGATTCCAGTTTTGGCCATCCGGATAGGATGAACTGAGTAATGCCGATGCTCTTATATTCCAGAATGGCGGAGGCTATTTCGTCCGGGGCTCCAACCAGTGCCACCGCGGCCGGGCCATGAGTGCGGACCGCTCCGGTCCAAAGGCTGCTGGTGCCCCATTCGGAGGACTGGTTGAGCGACTTGATGGAGAGCGAGTCGCTCCGCTCGGTCAGTTCTTTCTCCTTGGCTCTGTCGTCAAATTGCGCGTCGGCTCCTTTCAGAAGCTCATACGCCGCCGCCACCGCTTCCTCTCGCGTTGGCCGGGCGATGATGGAGAGCCGCAATCCAACCTCTTTCCCGCTCTCCAAGACCGGGCGGATTTTTCCGGCAAGATCGTGCGGAGTTTCAGGGAAGCGCATCCAGCAAGTTCCTTGGGAGATGGAGACCCGCTGTGCCGAGGGAGAATTGCCTGCGATATAAATCTCTGGGAAGGTTCGTTCCGGGCTATAGAACGGTGTATTCAATTTGCTTTTTTCTACGCGATAGTAGCGTCCGGAATAGTCGACCGCTCCGTCCTGTCTCCACAAGGCATTGCAAATCGCAAGGAACTCTTCCGTCCTGTCGTAGCGCTCGTCGTGGGAAAGAAAATCGCCGTAGTATGCCTGTTCATCCGGCGAACTGCCCGCAACGATGTTGAGAGAGAACCTCCCTTGAATCAGATGGGAGAGCGTGTTGAGCTGCTGCACAAAAGACGTGGGGCAGAGCAAGCCGGAACGGTATGCGACGATGAGCCTGATTTTTTGTGTCGCCAGGCCAAGCGCGGTGGAGAGTACGATGGAATCGGGCTTCGACCATCCAAAATCGACGAGTAGGGAATCGATGCCGCACTCTTCTGCTTGTCGGCAGAATTCAATTTGTGGAAGAAGATCGGGAAGGCCCGTGGCGCTGAGGCTTGACTGATACGCGCGAGATGCGCCCGCCCGCTCTCCTCCCTGGATCAGCCTCCAATGAAACCTCAATAGTGGATCGGAATCCACACTTGCTGCCTTCCAACCGTTGGACGAATGTTTGGCCGGGCTCATGCGATCGCCTGCTCCTTCGCCCGCACCAGAGGCAAGACCGATTGGCTAAAGAATGCCATTTCTTCCAGGTCGGGCCAGCCCATGAAGAGAAATTGGGAGATGCCGATTCGTTTGTAATCCATGATGGCCGCCGCAACCTCTTCTGCGGAGCCCACGAGGGCAATTGCGGGAGCACCAAGAAAAGGGACAGCGCCGGTCCACAAGCAGGGAGAAAGCCATTCCGGGCTGCCGTTCTCCGCTATCTTCAGTACCGAGGTAAATGCGACCGAATCGGACCGCTGCGAGAACTCCCGATGGGTGCGCCGGGGAGCGTCTCCAAAACTATGGACCATGGTTTGAGCCGCTGCTAATGCCTCTCCACGAGTAGGCCGGGCCAGGATCGAAACCAATAATCCCACAGAAACGCCTTTGTCCAGTAATGGAGCGAGCTGCGGAGCCAGCGTCTCTGGGGCCTCCGGCATGCGCCACAAACAGTCTCCGTGTTTCATCGCCAATTGTTCCGCGAATTGGGAATTGCCTCCGACAAAAATTTCCGGCGACTGGCGTTCCGGTGAAAGAAAGGGAGTGTTCAAGACCGCATTTTCGATCCTATAGTGCTTGCCTTCAAAATCAACTGCGCCCTCCCGTTGCCATAGCCTGCGGCAAATCGTGAGGAATTCATCCGCGCGTTCATAGCGCAGATCGTGCTCGAGAAAATCTCCGTAAGAGCGCTGTTCCGCTGGAGTATGGCCGGCAACCACATTGAGGCAGATGCGGCCCTGGATGAAAGCCGAGACGCTATTGACCTGTTGAACAAACGCGGTTGGAGAGAACAAGCCGGAGCGCACCGCGACCATGAACTTGATCTTCGCTGTAACCATGCCCATAGCCGCCGCCAGGACAATGGGATCAGGCCGATGGAAACCATAAGCGGTCAGAAGGGAATCGATGCCGCACGCTTCCGCATGGCGGCAAAATTCCAGAAGGGAAGCGTAGTTGGGGATGCCGTTTTGCGCGCTACGCGATTGTGCTCCCCGAAACTTTTCACCCGCCGCCGACAGGCTCCAATGGAAACGCAGGCGCTTCATGGATTATCCGATCTGTGTTCTCAAAAAATCAAGACCATAAAAGGTCTAGCCAGCATTCGCCCCGGCAGAGTTGAAATCGCTTTCTGCTTTTTTGGGCGACGTTAAACGACTCGCGAACGTGCGCGCTCACATACGCTTGAAACTGAATCTCGGGATTCTGGTTTCTTCACGCGATTCGATGAAAAAATTCCCGCGAAAAATAGTTAGCCCTTCCGCTCTGATCTTTGAAGCGGTTAAAGCTGGCCACCACCAGCACAGCCTTTTCAGTCTTGGCTTGCAGGTAACTCTCCATAAATCCGAAATCGTAAAAAGCGTGAAAGGCCCTGATCCGCGATGAGTTTGGGCCATCGGTAAAGATCCCAGCAACCACCGGCCCCCAGTCGATGGGTGCGGATGCGGGCGCGCCGAAAGCGTGAACAATCAGCTTTGCATCGAGAAAGTCGATCTTGGCTTTAGCAATGCCTTTGCTACCGCCGTTGGTCGTGATCCAATCGCCGCAAAATTGCTGGACGGTCCAGTCTTCCTCATATCCGCCGCTTGGGTATCTGTCTTCAAGTCTGCTGATCCGCAAGGCGGGCGCTGTTACGAAGCTTGTCATGCTGGTGTCCTAAACCGTTTCCTTTCTGCCGAAAAATTCACGCGAAAAATAGTTCGATCGTCCGCTCCCGTCTTTGAAAACATTGAGGCAGGCAAGCACCAGCAAGCCCAAATTACAGTTTCCTTCCATGCGAACATCCATGAATTCGAGATCATATTGAGCATCGAAAGCCATCGCCGTCGAAGATCCCACGTCTTTGGCATAGATGGTGCTGAGCGGCCTCTTTCCCCATTCGATCAAAGCGGGAGAGCCAGAGCCAAAAGCCTCGATGTAGGCTCCGTTTTTTTCTTCCGAAATGATCACTTTTGCAATTCCCCAGCCGGAAGCATTGGTGTTGACCCATGTGCCCAAGAGCGGGCGGATATCGAGCTGGGCTGGTTGCGGTAGCGGCGAATCCGGGCAGTCTTCGGTTCGACTACTTTTTAGTGGGCCCATTTGGGTTCTCCAGTGCGGGACGGATAGAAAAGTATGGGCCGGACCAATACTCGTGCAGATTCATCTAGAAGCAAAAGGGCCTTGGATTGAGGCATGATTTCTTGTATATGGCTGTCTGTTCCGAGAACGATGAATGACTGGTTATCCCTCTGGCCTAAGACCCAACAAAGTGCGAGCTCTGTTCGAATCTGAAATCTCGAGTCCGGCGAGATTGTACGAAACCGAAATTGTACGAAACATTGATAAGAAGCGGCAAACTGCAATAAAAAGAACAGAAGTACAAGAACCGAAACGCGGCAGTTTGATGAGAGTTCCTTAATTATTTTAATAGGGGCACGCAAAGAGCAGGAGCATAGGTCGAAAACGTTTTGTTCTTCGTGAGATAGTGTTAGTTTCAAAGAAATAATCGACACCTACCTTATTCATGAACACGAAAGAATCCGCGCAAACAAATCGAAGTCCGCAAAAGAATGTAGCGGTCTGGTCTATTGGAATTTTTGCTGGTGAATCGCTATCCCAGCTCAAGCCCGCGCCTGGAGCTGTGAACCCGGTAATTTCCGCCAAAGATGTTACGGATATGCCCGCTGCGTTTGTGGCAGATCCCTTTATGCTTCGGCACGAGAATGTTTGGCACATGTTTTTTGAGGTGCTGCACTCTCAAAGCAAAAAAGGCGCAATTGGGCTCGCCACCAGCCCCGACGGTTTGATTTGGGAGTATCGGCAAATCGTGCTTTCCGAGCCATTCCATCTTTCATACCCCTACGTTTTTCATCTCAATGGGGACTATTTCATGGTTCCGGAAACCTACCAGGCCGGTTCCATCCGTCTGTACCGGGCCGATCCATTTCCCCATCGATGGTCGTTGGTTTCCACTTTGATGGAAGGCGCTTGGGTGGATTCATCAATCTTTTTCTTTAACAATCTCTGGTGGCTTTTCACCACGCCTATGGCTTCGGAACACAGCACTCTGGAGCTTTTTTCTGCCAATGATGTCATGGGCCCATGGAGTCGGCATCCGATGAGTCCGCTCGTGCAGAACGATAGACGTCTTGCCCGGCCCGCGGGTCGGGTGATTGCCAACGGGGCTTCGCCGGTTCGTTTCACGCAGGACTGTTTTCCCACCTACGGCATGACGGTTCGAGCGTTTGAAATCTCGCACCTCAGCACATCCGGCTACAGCGAGCGCGAGATACAGCCTGGTCCAATCTTGGCGGCGGGCAAAGAGGCGTGGCGCGAGTCGGGCATGCACCACATCGATGCGCATGCTGCCGACGGACGCTGGATCGCTTGCGTCGATGGCTGGCGGTCCGAACCGGAGAAGCAGACCTGATCTCCTGGTTGTGCAACGCCACGCTTAGCTGCCCGGATGGTACTCCCGCTCTGTGTGGCCTTGAAGCTGCGAACGATAGTAGTAGACATCGCGCAAAGATCCGGTGCTATACCGTGAAGCCTGATCGTTAAAGTGCCGGGAGGAGGAATGGCCGCTTTCTCCGCCGGTTGCGACGGCCTTGGCCCGCACCTGCGCTCCGAACTCGACTACGGCCACAAAGCTGTTCCCGCTCGTTCCGTAACGCTTCTTCATTCCTGAGAGCGGCCGCGTTCCAAAGGACGCCAGCGATCCCCAAGCCGAAGATGTAAAGCCGACCGGAATACTTGGCTTGGCGTCGCTGAACTGCTGCGCAATGTCATCGTTCAAGCGTTGGTACCGGTTGATGTCTCCCCAAGGAGTATTCCAAGAACCGAAATCTGTTTTAAGCTTTTCGCAAACAGATGCGAGCGACTCCAACATTGGCCTCGCCGGAGTTTTTGCCGCTATGTAGTCCTCGGCTGAAACGCCCGCCTTTCTGGCGTCATTGCCGACTCGATGCTGCATGTCCTCAGCCCAAAAGACGGCAAGCGAAGTAGCCACAGATGCGATTGACCAGCGGTGGTCCCATCCGCGCAGGGCGGCAATAGGCTCGGCCAAATTCTGTTTCAATGCATCGGCCGGCGCTAGATCGTCCCATGCCTTGATCAGTGCCGGGAGCGGCTTATCAAACCAGGGTAGGTAGCTGTCATAGGCTGCGGCAATCAGAGAATCGGCGGTAAAGTCTGTCTTGTTTTCAAGAACCCGGATCGCATGCAGTCCACGAGCGCTTTCGACGCCCATCTCCACGTAAGCGGGATAGTCCTCTTTCTTGGGGCTGCTCGGGCCGGCTGCGGACCAGGGCCAGTTGTTGCAGTTGTAAATCCATCCACTCTTCGGGTTCAGCAAATGTGGCGTTTCGTCAACCGCGTGGAGTCCCTGCCACTCGGTCTCTGCGATGCTGCCATCGACCGGCTTGGTCCAGTCGAATCGTGTGTCGCGCTTGGGAATGAAGTTCCCATGAAAATAAGCGATGTCGCCATCGGCGTCCGCGAAGATCGTATTATTCGAGGAGTTGGCCTTGAGTTCCATGGTCTCTCGAAACGATTTGTAATCTCTTGCCTTGGTGCGCAAATAGGATTGGCTCAGTGCCTTGATGGGCTCCTGCATCAGCCGGATGCTCACCCATTTGCCATTTTCCTCACGGATGATCGGCCCATGGTGGGTCCGGTATACGGTGAATTTCTTCTGGCTCATTCCATTGCTCGTCCGGTAAGGCACAACGATCTCGGAGACGGTAAGTGGGCGTTCTTCATTTCCGTACTTGTAGTAAAAACGGCCATCTTTCTTCTCGACGGTCTCGAGATACTCATCAACCGCATCCACTCCGCTGGATGTATGCATCCAGCCGGCCCGCTCGTTGAACCCCTGATAGATAAAGAACTGGCCCCAGGTCGATGCGCCGTACGCATTCAAGCCTTCCTCGCTTACCATGTGCAGCTCCGACCGGAAGAAGAACGTGACGTGGGGATTGATGAGCAGCAAGGCATGGTGCCCAACCGTATTTGCGGGAGCAATCGCGATTCCGTTGGACCCGCTGGGTTCCTTGTATAGATCGGCGAATAGATCGTCTTCCGATATGGAAGCCTGGCTTACGGGAGTCGTGCCGTAGAACGTTTGGAGTTTGCCGAGATCAACCCTTTCAATGTCGCCGCCGATGCTGCCCTCCGTGAAGGAGAGAGCCATCCAGGGCTCGAAATGCCGTATGACGCGCGGCGTCACTTCAGGATGTTTTAGAAGGTAGTAGTTGAGCCCGTCGGCGAAGGCATTCATCAACTTCTGTAACCAGGCTGGGCTTGCCGCATATTGCTTCTTGAGCGATTCCGGGTCGATGAAGAGCTTCATACGCAGATCCTGGTAGATTTTGGACTCGCCCTCTGCTTCGGCCAGCATGCCCATTGCATTGATGTAGTTGGTCTCAACCCGGTTGAAGTCGTCTTCGGCCTGGGCATACAGCGCGCCGAATACCGTATCCGCATCCGTCTTGCCGTAAACATGGGCGATTCCCCAATCGTCGCGGATGATGGTGACGTTGTTGGCCTCCTGCTGCCAGCGCGCCTGCTCAGGGGCTTGTTTCGCATTGGAAGCCAAAGGAGCGAGTAGGGCGGCAACGATCAAGAGGACGACGACATGCTGGAAGGAAAAAAACGAAAGTCGGTTTCTCATAGGCAGGTCTCTATGCTTGGCTTTCTGCTGAAGGGTTCAGCGTAATGATCTACACCAGAAATGCCGAAAAAGCTGCAAGGATTGTACTCGATAGGGAGAAGAAGAACCGCCTAGGCGAGCGGAAGGCGTTGTAGATTTTCTAGCACTGAGCGTTCAATGTTCAGGTTGCGATTTTTCCCGGTGCCCAAAGCAATTGTGGGTTTGTTGTCGCCATGGAAATCGGAGCCTCCAGTGATGCCCAGGGCATAACGCCCGGCCAGGGAAAGGTAGAAAGACATTTCTTCCGCGGAATGATCGCTGTGGTAAACCTCGATCGCCCGGAGACCCAAGGCTTGCATCTCGGCAACATGTTCTTGCACGACTTGCAGGTTGCGGGAGATACGCACGGGATGAGCAAGAGAAGATATTCCGCCTCCCGCCGCCATTTGCTTGACCGCTTCCTGAAATGATGGCTCCTCTCTCGGCACATAGCAGGAGCCCTGCTCGTCGAGATACAAATCGAATGCTTCCTGAATCGATGCCGCAATGCCTTTCTCTACCAGGAGGGCGGCAAAATGAGGACGCCCCGGAAGACTTCCTCCGCGTTGGGAGACCTCCTCAAACGTGATATTCATGCCAGCGGACTGAAGCTTTGCCACCAGTTTTTTGTTGCGTTCATGGCGGTTAGCTTGAAGGTAAGCAATCCATTCTCGGAAAGCTGCCGTAGGTTCGCCGTGAACAAAATATCCAAGAAGGTGGACCGTCTTATCTTGGTATTTGGTCGATAATTCAATTCCGCAAACCAATTCGAGATCAGGGTTTTGAGCCTTGGCCTGATCGTATCCGGAAAAGGTATCGTGATCGGTTATGGCCAGGGCCTGCACGCCTGTGCGGATTGCCAGATGTAACAACTCGCCGGACGACAGCGTGCCGTCGGAAGAGGTTGTGTGGGTATGAAGGTCAATCATGTTGGACCTGCTGCCGCTCCTCATTGACGAAGGATCGATTCGCCTTCGCAAAGATCTGATGAAAATATTATTGCACCGAGCATGCAATTGGAACTTCGCCAGAAATGAGCTTATCGCAATTGATCTGGGCTGTTCATTTGTGCTCGATGGCTTATTAGAATTTACCGGTGAATTCAGTGCGTGCCGTATTATCCTGAGCGCTTTCTTAATTAATATCTTCCCATTTATCAATAGCATGTTAATTAATAGGTGAACCACATCCAAGCGCTACTCTTTAGATTGACAGACTTTATTTATCTATCATACGATCTGCGCGATCTTGCTTAAATATCAAGGTCAGAATTTTGATAGTAGAACGAGGGACCAATGAAAGTCGCACATTTTGTAAATGCCTTAACGGCATCTTTGCTATTGGCGGGACTGTCAGTAGCGCAGGTAGCCAGCCCCAACAATGGTCAGGATAATTCACTCCAGGCAACAAACCCGTTGAGCAGGTTCGATTTAAGGAAGCTTGACATCACCAAAACTACGATTAATGGAATGAATATAGTCGTAGTCAATAAAGGCGATTCGACCGTGGAAGGAAGCGCGAATCAGCCTACTGGTGCGGATTCAACCGGCGCTCTTACGCAAGGACCAATTGCTTTTGCCTCTGCACCAGCATTGAGCGTTGTGGTAATCGCGTTTGTTTGCTCCACCGATCTTGGCCCCGCGCCCGCCGGACAGGTTTTGTGCGAACAGATTAATTCCGGACAAGTCGGTACGGTCAATCACCAGGGAGGCGCGCAAGAGTTTGTGGTTGAGCAGGAGCTCGGATACGGCGCTAATCCTGTAGCGACCATGAATGGAGTCGTATTGTCCTCCAGTTTGTTGACGACGTCGAATATCTGCCAGGATTTCAGCGGGAACCTGACCTTTAATTGTCAGCCAGGCGAAGTTATTGTTGGATTTCAGCATGTATATAATACCGCTAGTTTTCAAAACGGCAGGTTCACCTATCAAAATACCTCTATCAACGCGCCATTCAATACTTTAAGCACCTTCATCCAGGTCAACTAGCTAAAATATGTTGCCAGCATAAAATGCTGGCCGCAAGCATGATTGAGATGCGAGCGATCTACTCTTAAGCAGTGGATAACCCAATGAGCGTACCCAGGCCATTTGAATGCCTGGGTACGCGAAATCCAGCTCCGATCAATTCAATGAATTTCTATTCAGGATGATGAGATTACGAGCAGAACCAATGAGGGCTCGTTTTTCCGTCGACGAACACGAACATAGCCAAATAGTCGTTCATGTTGGAATCGAGAATCTGCCTTTCTCTTCTTCTCTTTTCCAAAACCCAACTCGTCTCAAGAGGGGCGATATCAAGTGATGCTTATAGCGTTTTGCAGGTTACGCTGAAAAACGTTCGAGTTAAGAGGTGGGACGCGGTTTTTGCCGGGTAAGAAAAAGCATTACGATGCCGAAGGCCAGCAAAGCGGCTCCCCAGTAAAGGTTGACATTGACTCCCAGTGACTGGCGGTAGCCGGATGGATCGCCCTGGCTGCCAAAGAGCATCAGCGATATGCCCAGGATGGAAAACAGAAGTCCAATCGGTTTACGAAGGTCCAAGGCTCAATTACCTCTAACGAAAAATGAAGTTCAGCAATACTGTCAATACGAGTGCGGCGACGCCCAGGCCCGCCGGAGACCGATACCATGGTCCCTGTTCGACATTGCTTCTTGGGGTCAAGGAATAGACAAGCCCTCTCAGTCTTTCCTCATCCGGAGCTTGAGTAAACAGGCTGACTCCCACGGTGACTAGAAAACAGGCAGTCCAAGCGATGATCGCGGTCCAGAAATTCTGGGCCATTTCACTCGGATACACATGCGCCTGAGCCATCCAGCCTCCTTTGATTCCGGGAACCGCGCCCTCAGGAATCGTTAGGGCATGATGAACGGCAGCCATGAGCGTTCCTGAAAGCAGGCCGAAGAACGCTCCGTGTCCGGTTGTCCGCTTCCAGAACATGCCGAGCAAGAAAGTTGCGAACAGGGGCGCATTCACGAAAGCAAACACCAGTTGCAGCATGTCGAAGATGTTGTTGAACTGGTTGGCGGCATAGGCGGCGGCCACGGACAGGGCAATTCCTGCAATGGTCGCAATCCGCCCGACTTTCAAGTAGTGTTGGTCGCTCATCCCCCGCCGAATGTAGGACTGATAGATATCGTAGGTCCAGACCGTATTGAAGGCGGTTACATTTCCAGCCATGCCGGACATAAAGCTTGCCAGCAAGGCGCTGAGTCCGAGCCCGAGCATGCCCGTTGGATAGTAATGCAGAAGCAAATTGGGAATTGCCAGATCGTAGTCAAGCTCTGGATTTCCGTTCTTGTCGAGCACCGGTTGTCCTGAAATCGAATCGACTTTTGCGGGAATAATTCCACGCTGGTAAGTGCTCGCAGGCAATCCTGACGAGTTCGTCGCGGGCATATTGGCGGGTATGGCGATGGCAATTAGTCCCGGCAGAATCACCAGGAAAGGAAAAACCATTTTCGGAAAGGTGGCGATAAGGGGCGTGCGTTGGGCCGCAATCATCGAATCTGCCGCCATTGCCCTTTGCACCACCAGAAAATCCGTGCACCAGTAGCCAAATGAGAGAACGAATCCGAGTCCGAGGCAAACTCCCGTCCATTCCACGCCCAAGCGATTCGTGTGTGGGCTACCAAGCCCTGCCCATAGATGGGTGTATCCCGGACCAAGCGTCGCTTTGATGCCTTGCCAACCACCCGTATTTTTCAGGCCCAGCCACACTAGAGGAAGAAAGCCCGCAACAATCAGAAAAAATTGCAGAACCTCGTTATAGATAGCGCTCTTCAGCCCGCCAAGCAGAATATAGGCCAGCACCACCGCCGCTGAGATTAAGACAGACGCATGAAATGTCCACGCCTGGGTCAGTCCAGCCTTCTGAAAGGGAGCGTCCAGAATATGAAGGATCTGGATGAGCTTAGCCATGGCATACATGGAGATGCCGGATGAAAAGACGGTCATCACTGCAAAGGATATGGCGTTCAGGCCCCGTGTCTTCTCATCGAAGCGCAGCCTGAGATATTCGGGAACAGAGCGGGCCTTGGAACCATAGTAGAAGGGCATCATGAAGATGCCGACGAAGACCATGGCCGGGATCGCGCCGATCCAATAAAAGTGACTGGTCAAGATGCCATACTTGGCGCCGGATGCCGCCATTCCAATCACTTCCTGTGCACCAAGGTTGGCGGAGATGAACGCCAGGCCGCAAATCCAGGCTGGGATCGACCGTCCAGCTAGAAAATAGTCGGCTCCGGTTTTTGTGGAGCGGCGCAGCACGGCCCCAATACCCAACACGAATGCAAAATAGACGGCGATGATGAATCCGTCTTTGTAGGTCAGGTTCATCGTAGCCATCCTTCTGCCGATATTGGGGAAGGGGAAGGCCGTCCTCGGTGCAAACGGATTTGCATGCTCCAGCGGTTTTTCTGCCGTGGGAGGACCATCGCACATTCCTGCCGCTCGATAGCTTCGGCAAGAGAGTCTGGGCGGCCCGTGCATGGCTCCAAGGCCGCGGTGAAATGGCCCGGAGAATCCTCAGGCCATCCGCCCTGGCAGAGCCAGATTCCAAGGTAGGGCGTCTGCGTCGTGTCGAAATGCAAGGAGATTGTTTCGTCGGCTACCGGATCATGCACAGAGCAACTCCCTTGGAGTAGCTGTCCGGCGAATAGCTTTTCGGCGGCATTGTTGACGGGACCGATAACGCTGAGGTCGATTTCCCTGCCTTCAATTCGTGCGACCGGCCATGAACACAGATCTCCTGGCTGGCCGAGGCGCTTTCCCTTCGATCCACCGACCATGACCTGAGCTACCCCTGAACCGAGAATGATGTTGCACCCTTCGCGAACGTTGAGCAGGGGATGGGCCGACCATAGATAGTAAAACGGATGGTCCGACAAGCTTTCCAGTTCATACTCGCACAGGACTGTATCTCCGCGAAGGGCGATCCGTTTTTGAAAGGTGCACGGTAACGCTGTGGCCTTGACTGAAAGAAGCAAGTGGCCTCCGCTCGCTTGATGCTTCCAGGGCCTTGCCCACAGTTCGCCATGATCGGGAAGCATTGTCCCTTGAAAGGGCCCGTGTGGGTATTCACACGCGGTTACGGTGGGAAAGCAATCGTCGAAGCCGAATGCATGGTCTTCAAAGCGATTGTTCCTGGCCCGGCTCAGGTGGGCAGGCTGTAACAGAAATTCGTGTCCACTTTCCAGTCGCTCGATCGAGACGATCTTGCCGCCCCATTCAGGCATTGCCACCAGGCGTATTTCGCGATTCTGCAGGGTAATGCGTGTGCCTTCGGAGCGGATTTCTTGGGTAATCTCGGTCTCACCCGTGTCTGTTATGTTGGAAAGGCCGGTCATAGGTGGGCGCAGGTGCAATGTAATCGATTACATAAAAGACTGCAACATCTTTTTGATATTGTGGGATGAGGCGAGTGCGACTTATAATTTTCCCGCACGCGGAGGAGTCTGATTTCGCCCAATGAATATTAAGGAGGTAGCGGCCCGCGCCAAGGTTTCAACCGCCACGATTTCGCGCACCATCAACCAATCGGAGTCCGTTGATCCGAAAACGGCGCAAAGGGTGTGGCGCGCAATCCGCGAGCTGAACTACTATCCCAGCAGCCAGGCCCGTGCCCTTGTTTCCGGGCGAAGCCGCATGCTGGGCCTGATCATCTCCGACATATCGAACCCGTTTTTTCCCGAATTGGTAAAGAGCTTTGACGACGCGGCCATCGAGAATGGCTATGAAGTCGTGGTGAGCAATACCGACTATAAGTCGGATCGCATGAGCTTGTGCGTCCGGCGGATGATTGAACGGAACGTCGATGGCGTAGCGATTATGACTTCGGAGATCGATAGCCATCTAGTAGAGGAACTTTCCAGGCGGCGCCTGCCGATGGTCTTCCTGGACCTCGGAAAGTTAAAGCCTTTTGTCAGCAATATTCTGGTGGATTATTCCAAGGGCATTGAAGAGGCTGTGCGTCATCTGGTGGGGCTCGGTCATCAGAAGATCGGGTTTATCAGCGGCCCGTTGAACCTCAAGTCTGCGCATACGCGCCGCGCTGCCTTCCTTCACGGATTGCAATCCTGCGGTCTCTCGCGGCGTCAGTATATGGAAGTAGAAGGGAACCACCGCGTTGATGGAGGAGACGTGGCCATGCGCGGGCTGCTTGCTTATCCAGACCGGCCAACCGCTGTGCTTACCTCCAACGACCTTACAGCGATCGGCGCGCTGCGCGCCATCACCACTGCCGGTCTCTCGGCTCCCCACGATATTTCCCTGATTGGGTTTGACGATATCGAGCTAAGTCAATACACGCAGCCTCCTCTGACCACCGTGCGGCTATCCCGCGAGGAGTTAGGCAGGAAAGCTTTTGACGCTCTTTTTCGATCCGTGGAAGGCTTGACTAAGTCTGGCCAGGAAATCGGCGTCAGCACCACCCTGGTGTTGCGTCAGTCGACCGGGCCTGCGCCCACCGCAAAGGCGTCGCGCCGGGCAAAGGCGCGCACCCGCTGAAAGGCGCATCGTTGCGCGGGCCGTTTTGACACCTGACGTCTTGACACAAAGGTGGGTTCGGAATACAAAGCTATGTAATCGATTACAAATTTCTCATGATCTATTCTTCTAGGGAATCACAGTGGCTTCAGTCGCTTCGGTCGCAGTTGCTTACAGGACACTTGCGTCGATTCTTGCCTGGTCGCTTGGTGAAGCGCGGGATGCTGTTGCTTTGCCTCGCGGTGATATTGATAGCAACGTCGAGTGCCTCTGCCGGCACTGGAAGCAGGCCCTTTGAGCGTCCTGAATATCTGGCCACCAGCGCAAGGCTGGTTCACGGCTGGGGTACATGGAACGCACGCAACGTGCTGTCTCAAGTAAAGATTCCGGATTCGCTCTCCGTCGACCTTGCTTTCAAGCAATGGAACTGGCTCGGATACACCTTTCTCGACCGTGCTTTGATCGGACGCAAGGGCGAAGATGTTGAAAAAGTGCGCCCCGGTTTGCATGCTCTCGATGGCTCCTATGCAGAGATGCAGATTGAGTGGGACCACCTCAAAGTAAGCATCGAGACTGCGGACGACCAGGGAGAGTTGGTTGTCTTAGTCAGCCCCCTAAAAAACGACGGCGGCGACGGCGGGCCAAGATTGCCTGCAGAGCTGATTGTGAGTGCGGGTATCTTATGGGGGAGATCAGGTTCTATCGCGCGCGAGGGGGAAGCGCTGGCAGCCATGACACCGGGCGGCGCAGTTAAGGTCTTCGTGACAGGCAAATCTGTGGACGATCCCTATGTTGAGCAGCGCGGCCCGCATCTTGTCATTCCTCTGGACGGCCCTGTGGGAATCTCCACCGCGAAGCGCCGTTCCATAAAAGACATTCAATCGATCCTGCTGCGGCAGCGCCAAAGAATGGAAGCAAGGGCGAGTGCCTTTGGAGATCTAAAGGATACTTATCTCGCCATCGAGTCGGGCTTGGCCTGGAACACGATCTACGAGCCAAAATATCAGCGGATGGTTTCCACCGTTGGCCGTTTGTGGGACGAAGAATACGGCGGCTACGCCTTGTTCGGCTGGGATAACTTCTTTCTGGCCTATATGAGCTCTCTCTACAGCCGCGATCTGGCCTTTGCCAATTTCATCGAGCATCTGCGCAGCATGACCGAAGAAGGATTTATTCCCAACGATGATCGCGGAAACGGGACGAAATCATGGGATCACTCCCAACCCCCCGTGGGTTCGATCATGCTGAAGGAGATCTATAAGAAGTATCCGGAACGTTGGCTTCTGGAAGCATCGTTCAACGATCTTCTCACGTGGAACCGCTGGTGGATCAAGGCTCGCAAGAATGGAGAGCTGCTGAGCTACGGCTCGGATCTCGCGAAAAATCCTTATGGGCAGCAGGACATCCACACACGGACCACAGCAGGGTATGAGTCCGGAATGGACGATTCACCCATGTACGAAAATGTTCCGTTCAATCCGCAAAAGAACATGCTAGAACTGCAAGACGTTGGATTGAACAGCCTCTACGTTGCGGATTGTAGCGCTCTGGCTGAAATTGCCGATCTGATTGGCCGCAAGGCGGAAGCCGCTGAATTACGTTCGCGAGCCCAGGAAATTGGCGCGGCCATGCAGTCGTTGCTGTGGGCCGATACGAAAAGCCTCTTTCTAAACCGGCGCACCGACACCGGAGAACGGTCGGCCAGAATATCTCCAACCATGTTCTATCCGCTGCTGGCACGGCTTCCCAGCGAGCAGGGCGCCGAGCGCATGGTAAATGAACACTTCTCCAATGATTCCGAATTTCATGGCGACTTCATGCTGCCCTCCATTTCCCGCAGCGATCCTGCGTTCCCGCGCCAGCGTTATTGGAAAGGCTCTGTATGGCCCCCGTTGAATTTTCTTGTGTATTTGGGTTTGCGGAACTACGGCTTCCCGGCTACGCGCAAAGAATTGGCGGATGTTTCGCAGAAGATGTTCTTGCATGAATGGCAAAACAAAGGATTGGTGAGTGAAAACTATTCGGCGATTACCGGCGCCGGAGACGATCCCCGGTTGTCGAGCGATGCCTTTCATTCCTGGGGCGGCCTGATGGGGATGCTCAGTTTGATTGAGGCAGGGAAGATGCCCGCTCCCGAATTACCTCTGGACTCACCTGCCGCGGCGAGCAAGCATTAAAGAATACTGGAGTTGATGAAAAAGATGATGAAGACCATTCGTTTAGCGCTGCTCTTTCTGCTTGCCGGCACCGCCTTCGCGGCGCAGCGCAGCGATCTCAATCAAGGTTGGAAATTTTGCGTCGATCCTGCTAAAGCGGGTGAAAAGCAGTCGTGGTTTCAGCGTATGCCTGCGGGAGTGGAAGAGGTGGATTTGCCCCATACCTGGAACCTGGGGGCGCACGAAGGTTTTCTCGGAACAGCCTGGTACTTCAAAGCCTTTCCTCGTGGAACTTGGACTGCTGACAGTCATGTGGAGCTACACTTTGGCGCAACCTTCTACAAAGCGCGTGTCTGGCTCAATGGCAATCTGTTGGGCGAGCACGAAGGGGGATTCAGCGAATATTACTTTGATATTGGCCAGTTGCTTCGCGATGAGAATTTCCTCGCGGTAGAAATCAACAATGAACCGCAGATCGACACCATTCCCGGAATCCCCTTGAAATCTGGCCCCCATGCCACCATCTACGATTGGTGGCCTTATGGAGGAATCGTGCGGGGGGCGTGGCTGACCGCCAGCCGGCCCGTGCTGGTACGGCGGCAGCAGATCGATTCGCGCGTAGCAGGCGGCGAGGCTCAGGTAACAACGCGGATTTTTGTGGAAAATTTCTCCTCGAAGAACCAGTCCTTGAAGGTTCGAGTGAAAGCGTTTTCGGTTGAAGACAACGCTCCAGTGGCATCCGCCGAGGTTCAGCTTTCCGCACATCCCGGAGCACAGTCGGTCGAAGTGCCGTTCACGATCACTTCCGTCAAACTATGGGGTATCGACAATCCTTATCTGTATCGCAGCGATGTCAGCATCGTGGACTCCCAGGGGCGCGTGCTTGACGATTCGTCCGATCGCTTCGGAGTCCGAACGGTTGAGATTCGTGATCGCCATCTTTTCCTGAATGGCGAAAGAGTCCGGCTGTCGGGCCTGACGCGTCATGAGGATTCGCCATGGGAAGGCATGGCGGAGACCCGTGGAACGATGATTCACGATCTCGACGACATGAAGGCTCTGCAAACCACGCTGACCCGGCCGGTTCACTATCCCCAGCATCCTTTCGTCTACGACTATGCCGACCGTAACGGAATCCTCATGATTCCCGAGATACCGATGTGGCAGTTTGACGAGAGTGAGATGACCAACCCCAAAGTGGTAGCCCTGGCTAAGCGCATGCTCAAGGAGATGGTGGAGAAGAACTACAACCACCCCAGCATCTTCGCCTGGAGTATGGACAACGAGAGCGCCACCGATACTCCCGGAGGAATCGAATACTTCAAGACCATGTACTCGCTGGCCAAACAGCTCGATCCGCATCGGTTTGTCTCGGCTGCCGACGACCGCATCGCATTCGTCGATAATCCCGCCACTAATGCTTCCAGCCTGGCAGACTTTGTCATGTGGAACGAGTACTTCGGCTCGTGGGACGCTTCGGAGAGCCTGCTGCCCGCCGCCTTTGAAAAGATCGAGAAAGGTTATCCGGACAAGATGGTGATTGTTACTGAATTTGGCTTTCCCGGGCTCTTTGCCGAGAGCGAGCGGACAGCCGACCGGATGCGCGTCGATATTATCAAGAGGCAGATCGCAGCCTTTTCCAAGCGCGATTGGATCGCCGGCGCCATCCTCTGGTCTTATCAGGACTACCACTCATTTCACAATCTCAGGTCCGGCCAGACCGATAGCTATGTAGATCACGGCGTAGTAGACAAAGACCGTCAGCGCAAGCCTTCTTATTATGTCTGGCGGCAAGAAAACAGCCCAGCGCATGTGAGCGTGGAATGGACCTACGATGCTAAGGGCGTTCCCACAGGATTCAAAGCTGCGATTGCACGCCGCGCGGAACATGAGCTACCTTCCTATCCCTTGGTTGGCTATCGCCTGGAATGGCGCGTTCTGGACCAGCAAGACAAAACCGTCGCCCACTCCAGTCCGGCCCTTGCGGCGATGGGGACCGCTCAGGTCGTAACAGGATCATGGGAGCCAAAAGAAGCCAAGCGATTCCGGCTGGAATTGCGCCTCTTGCGCCCGCGTGGCGCTGTCGCCCTCTTGCAAGACCTAACGTGGCGCGATCCGGATACAGGTGGATTTCAGGAACGGGATCTTCCCGACGGCTCCGCCCCTCCGGAAAAGCAATAGGCTTCCGTAAGAGATTGGCCCGCAAGCAACACGCCAAATAAGGGAGACGGCTGCTCGGAGGTTTGTTCAAAGGCGGTTGTTCAAAGAAAGAGAAAGACAGAGATTCGTTGAAGCTGTTGGAAAATGGTAGATAGTCGGGCGGGAGTCCGCTTGCCAATAGGCTCACACTACTTTTCTTAATCCGCCGCTGCAGCCAAGAGAATCACCTTAGAAGTTCCTGCTCGGGCAATTCAAAATACCGGAATATTAGAAAATTCTTGACACTCAAAAACCTCGGCGTTAGAGTCTGTAATCGATTACATAATGTAATCGATTACATTACAAAGGCAATTTGGGCCGCTGGGTTTTTCTGGATAAGGCGCGTGGACCCGCAAGAGAAATGAATTTTCAGGAGGCAAGTGATGTTCGGAAGAAAAAAGGCTTTTCTAAGTGCGTGCGTCCTAGTATTGGCGCTGGCCGCGGGGACTCCTGTGCTGGCCCAGAACGCCACCGGACGGATTATCGGCACAGTTTTCGATCCGCAGGGAGCCGTGATTCCCGGCGCCAAGGTTACGGTGATCAACGCCACCACCGGAGTTGCAAATCCCGCGGTCACGAACCGCGAAGGATACTTCGAGGTGCTGGCGCTGCCCATCGGTGTTTACAAGGTCACGGTAGAGCAAAAGGGGTTCAGCACTGCGGAGTCCCAGGAAAAGAAACTGTCGATCAATGAGTCGCTTAGGTTTGATATCACTCTGACCGTGAGCGGCGGGCAGCAAGTCGTCCAGGTAGAGGCCCAGGTAAGCGGGGTTGAGACAGTGAACCCTACCGTCGGAGAATCGGTTACCGAGCGTCAGGTCTCGGACCTGCCGTTGAACGGCCGCAACGTGCTGCGCCTGGCTTTGCTTCAACCGGGAGTTACGGAAGCCAATTCGGATGCGGGTGGAGGGGGGTTCAGTATCTCCGGCGGCCGTACCGACGCCGTGACATACATCCTCGATGGCGGCTTGAACAACAACCTCATGCGCAACAGTGTGGTGTTCAATCCCAATCCCGATGCTATTGCGGAATTTCGCATCCTTACCAGCAATTACACGGCGGAATATGGACGAAACGGCGGCGGGATCATCAGCGTCGTCACGAAGTCTGGCGGCAACCAGTTGCACGGCAGCGCCTTCGACTTCATCCGCAACGATGCATTCAATGCCAATTCATTCTTTAACAACAGCACGAATCTGCCTCGCAACATCCTGAAGAGAAATCAGTTTGGTGCCACCCTGGGCGGCCCTATCATGATCCCTCATCTGGTTCACGGCAAAGACCGTTTCTTCTTCTTTGTCTCGTATCAAGGTCAGCGGCAGACGGCTGCGGTTTCAAATACCCAGATTCCCACCTTCACTCCGGCCCAGTTGCAGGGAGATTTCTCGCAGGCTTTCAATGGCGGCCCCGATCCGAGTGTCGTTGCGTTTCTCCATGCGAATCCCTTCTTCCAAGCCAATCCGGCGCTTGCGGCGAATGGCATCATCGATCCCACCAAGATCAACCCGATTGCACTCAATATCATCAAGCTAGGCCTGATTCCAACGTCGCCAACGGGCTTGTTTTCCTCATCGGCCGCGAGCAAAGCCAATAACAATGAATTGACCGTCAAGACGGATTATTCGCTTTCCGATCGGGACAAGCTAACGGTCACGTTCGGCGGCAACCACAGCAACTTGTTGAATCCCTATGGCGATGGCGTTGCGACGGTGCCCGGGTTCGATGACACCACGCGCAATAACATATCGTTCTTTAGCGCAGGTTACACCCGCACGGTCTCACCCTCGATCTTGAATGAGTTTCGCTTTACCGCCCAACGGCAGCTCCTAAACCAGGAGCAGCCGGTGCAGAATCTTCCCGGTCCGCAGCAGCTTGGATTTCTCATCAACCCCGATGCCAACGTAGGGCCTCCTGTGATCGTCTTTAATAGCGGTCTTTCTCTTGGCTTCAGTGAGAACGGTCCCACTCAATTTGCCGATACTACCTTTGCTTATTCCGACAATTTGACTTGGATCAAGGGCAGGCATACTTGGAAGTTCGGGGCGGCCTACACTGCGTTTGAGGACAATCTCAGGTTCGGATTCGAGTCGAGCGGGCAGTTCTTCTTCGCCAACAACAGCGTGAACAGCACCGGCAATTCATTTGCAGATTTTCTGCTTGGCAATCCCACCAACTTTAGCCAGGGGCCGGCCGCGCCGAATAACGTCCGCACCAAGGCGGTTTCGTTCTTTGGCCAGGATGAATGGCACGTTCGGAACGACCTGTTTCTGACGTTAGGTTTACGCTACGAATACAGCACCCCCAAGCTCGACACGAGGGGCCGGACCGACAATATTCTCACTGGAGTTCAATCGACGGTCTTTCCGGGTGCTCCGACCGGTCTTGTTTTTCCGGGCGATCCCGGAGCGCCGAAAGGTCTGTATCAGCCCGATAAGAATAACTTTGCGCCGCGCATCGGCTTTGCCTGGTCTCCGATCAAGAAAACCAGTATTCGCGGTGGCTTCGGCGTCTTCTTTGATGTCATCAACGGAGCCGACAACATCGACCAGAACGGCGCTCAACCGTTCGCGTCTTTTTCTAACGTGAATATGCCCGCTCTGCCGGCATCGATTACCTCTGGGATTCCGTACTTTCGCGATCCCTATGGGTCCGTCGGACTTACCAATCCTTTTCCCACGCCCCCAGCCTCCAGCCTTACCGATTGGGGTGCTGTAGGCTTTCTCCCCTTTGGGGCAACGTCGGACGATCCCAATATTCGCACGCCTTATATCTACCAATACAACTTGAGCGTGCAGAGAGAAATTGCAAACAACCTGGTCGCGCAAATTGGTTATGTGGGAAGCGATTCCAAGAAGCTGCAAACCTCCAAGCTGGTCAATGCCATGGTGCTGGGAACGACAACGCGGCGTCTGAATGCAGATCAGTCGAGTGCTTCGATCCAGGCGTTCTGTTCATCGTTTGCCGCCGCCAACGGTTTCGCCAATGCGGCTTCTGCCTGTCCTTTTGCCGGTGGATTGCCGGTCTATTCGAACGGCGGTTCGGCCAACTACAACAGCCTGCAAGCCTCCCTTACCAAGCGGGTGAGTTCCGGTTTCTTCGGCAACACCTACTTCACGCTGGCGGATACCTACAGTCACAGCCTCGACAATACCTCGGGACGGGCGAACCGCAGCCAGAATGTTCCGTTTTACAGCACCAACGCCTTCTACGCGTCATCGGATTTTGACGTGAAGAATACGGTCACCATGAGCGGCGGATGGGACCTACCTCTGGAGCGTACATGGAAGTCCGGTCCCAAGAGGCTGCTCGGGGGGTGGAGCCTTTATCCGATCTTCTCGTGGAGAACCGGATTTCCCTTGAACGTAAATGCTGGATTGTTCTTGCCGGATAACGACCCCGGTCCTTCGGGCGTGGGTGATCCTGGCTTGATCAACGCCGTCTATGCGCCCGGATTCAATCGCGTGCGCACGCTCAGTCCGGGCGTGTCTTCAACGCTCTATTTCAATCCAGGGACCTTCACTGGCCAGCAATTCAATTCGGCAACCACTCCGTGCGCCAGCCAGAATATTACCCAAGGACTTCCTTCGAGCGATTGTGCCTTGGCCAATCCGGCGCTTCGCACCTATGGCGCCGGGCGTAACGTCTTCCGGGGACCTGGTCGGACCAACCTGGATCTTAGTTTGGCGAAGGCGTTGCCCATCAGGGAAAACTTCGATGCGGAATTTCGCCTGGAAGCGTTCAATGTCTTCAACCACACCCAATTTCAGGGAGTGAACACCAATATCACGAGCCCTCTGTTTGGCAATGTGAATAGCACCTACGATCCAAGAATCTTGCAGCTTGCGGTAAAGCTGAAGTTCTAAAAGCGACTCGCCACAGGGCGTGTTCCGGCGGCTGATTGACGGCCGCTTGATCGCGTCCTGTGCGAACCGAAAAGCTCCTCTTTCCATCCAAAAGGCCGGGAGAACTTGAGCTTTGATGGACTGCGCAGCCGGAGGTAGGAGCGCACCTTTGTGCCCGCCGACGGTTCAACATGCGTAAGACTGAGATCTGACGAAGTATCAAAAGATGAGTCCAGCGATGTTCGGCCCCCGTGCCAATAACACTGTAATATCGGCAGATCTGGAGTCGCGGACTGTACCGCGTGTTAGCGAGCAGGAAGCGCAGCGTCTTGCCCGAGAAATCTATCGTCTGGAAGCGCGCGCGCATGCTCTTCCAGGCGAATACGACGACAACTTCACCCTGACCGCGGACAACCGCCAGACTTTTGTTCTGAAGATCATGGCCGCTGCACGGTCTTGGGAACTGATCGACCTGCAAAGGCAGGCTCTTCTTCACCTCGAGCGCCGCGCACCGGATTTGGAGTTGCCTCGCGTCTGTCCGGCCCCTGACGGAAGCACCATCACCAAGGCCTATATCGGCGGAGAAGAGCGGTTTGTTTGGCTTCTCACCTACGTCCACGGACGTATTCTTGCAAAGACAAATCCTCATTCCCCTACTTTGCTTCGCGGCCTCGGCAGCTTTCTGGGAGAAGTCAGCAGGGAATTGCAGGATTTCCAGCATCCAGGGGAGCATCGCGAACTTAAGTGGGACCTGATGCGGGCCGCCTGGGTTCGCGATTACCTTGCCTGCGTGGAAGGAGCCTCGAACCGCGATCTTGTTGAAAATGTACTCCGTCTTTACGATGAAGAGGCAGTTCCAAACTTTACACGATTAAGAAAAAGCGTGATTCACGGCGATGCCAACGATCATAACGTGGTTGTTTTGGCGGGCGAGGCTACAAAATCCAAAGGCGTAAGCATCATCGATTTTGGAGACATGCATTTGGGCCTCCTGGCTGCGGAGGTTGCGGTCGCCGCGACCTATGCCCTATTGGGAAAGAGCCGTCCTTTGGAGGCGGCCGCTCTTGTAGTCGAAGGCTTTCATCGGGAATTTCCATTGCGGGAAGAAGAGATTGCGATTCTTTTTCCGTTGATTGTGGCCCGGTTGGCGGTGAGCGTCGTCAATTCGGCATATCGCAAGACCCTTGTTCCTGATGATCCTTACGTTGTGATTTCCGAGGCTCCAGCGTGGGAGGCGCTCCGCCATCTCCAAGAAATTCATCCCCGTTTCGCGCAGTACACCTTCCGTCATGCCTGCGGTCTGCCGCCGGTGCCCAGAGCGCCGGAGTTTCGAAACTTCTTGCGGCAAATTTCCAGCAGGGCGGCCTCGATAGTAGACAGCGATCTTCGCTCAAATGACCTGCGCTCAAGAGGCGTTCGGGAGATTGACTTGAGTGTAGGAAGCCCGCTTTTCGGGGCGCATCTCCTCGCGGAGTATAGCGAGAAAGACCCGCGCTCGGCGGCGGCCTATGTCATCGCCCGGGAACTACAGGAGCCCGGCCTGCATGTTGGGCGGTACGATGAAGCGCGTCTCTTTCATGCAACCCAGTGCATCGGGGAAAGATCGCCCATTGATGAGCAGCCCACAATTCATCTGGGCATGGATCTCTTTGTTCCGCCAGATTTGGTGGTGCGTGCTCCATTGGAAGGCGTCGTCCATTCGCTCGTAGAAGACGCCCAAACACTCGACTCACGTTCCGTATTGATCCTGAGGCATCGATTCGACGAGATCGGCGAATTTTTTATGCTCTATGGAAACCTGTCCCCTGCATCTTTGGCGGAGTTGAAGGTTGGCCAGCGCATTCAGGCCGGGCAGAGCCTGGGCAAGCCCGGAAGGTTTTCAGGCGAAGACTGCTGGCCGCCGCATGTGCACTTTCAGGTGATTACCGACCTTCTAGGCATTGAAGACGACTTTCCCGGAGTTGCGCCCGCGTCCGAACGTGCTATCTGGACGAGCCTCTCACCCGACCCCAATCTCTTGCTCGACATACCTGCGGATCGTACGGCGGCGCGGCCGACTAGCGTGGAGGAGACTCTCCACGAACGTAAGCAGCTTCTTGGAAGAAACCTGAGCGTCTCTTATCAAACGCCGCTCAACATGGTTCGCGGCGAGAGGCAATACCTTTACGACGAAACGGGACGAGCGTACCTCGATGTTTATAACAATGTCCCGCTGGTTGGGCACAGCCATCCCCGTGTCGTTCAGGCCGTCTGCGATCAACTAGGAGTTCTCAATACCAATACCCGATATCTGCACGGCAACATAGTTCGGTATGCGCAAAGGCTGACTCAATTGATGCCCGCCCCCCTGCGGGTGTGCTATTTCCTGAATTCAGGCAGTGAAGCCAACGAGCTAGCCCTGCGCCTGGCGCGTGCTCATACCGGATGCAACGACGTCATCGTATTGGAGCATGCCTATCATGGCCATACGACTACCCTCATCGATATTAGTCCCTACAAATTCAATGGACCGGGCGGGGCTGGCCGCAAACCATGGGTGCATGTTGCATCGCTGCCCGATGACTATCGAGGCGAATACCGCCGTGGCGAGCCGCAGCTAAGTTCTAAATATGCACGCTCGGTTGCGGAAATCCTTGACTCAATGCCGCCGGGAAAACGCGGCGGGCCCACATTCATTGCGGAAACCATGCCAAGCGTTGCCGGGCAGATCGTCTTTCCGCCGGGTTATCTGGCAGAGGTCTATGGTCATGTGCGGGCGCGAGGCGGCATCTGTATTGCCGATGAGGTTCAGGTTGGATTTGGAAGGCTCGGCTCCGCGTTCTGGGGATTCCAGACGCAGCAAGTTGTGCCCGACATCGTTGTCCTTGGCAAGCCTATTGCCAACGCATTTCCCTTGGCCGCTGTTATAACCACTCCCGAGATTGCCGCCTCGTTTGACAACGGCATGGAGTTCTTC
The DNA here is from genome assembly GCA_035295685.1 of Candidatus Angelobacter sp. Lineage (GTDB taxonomy): Bacteria > Acidobacteriota > Terriglobia > Terriglobales > Acidobacteriaceae > Angelobacter. The sequence goes on along the minus strand of DATGIO010000042.1, from coordinate 3,271 downwards.
AGCACGTTTGGCGGTAACCCGGTCTCGGTGGCCGCCGGCTTGGCGGTGCTCGACGTGATCGAAGAAGAACAATTGCAACAGAATGCCCGACGGACCGGAAATTTCCTGATTGCAGATTTGAGGCAACTGCAAGAGCATCATGCAGTGATCGGCGATGTGAGGGGAGAGGGCCTGTTTCTTGGCATTGACCTCGTGCGCGACCGCAGTTCGCGTGAACCGGCAGCTCAAGAGGCATCATATGTTGCGAATCGGCTGCGCGAGCGAGGAATCCTGACCGGAACCGATGGCCCTTATCACAACGTGATCAAGCTGCGTCCTCCTCTGATCTTTTCTCAAGCAGACGCGCAATTATTCCTGAGGGAGCTGGATTCTGTCCTGGAGGAAGACGGCGCTCGGCCGCAAAATGCCAGCAAATAATTTCCCGATCATGCTCTAACAGGTTTCGATCCTCTCGCACGACGATCCAATACTCCATGTTTCATGGGTATTTGGTGGCTTTGCCTGTCTGCTCTACTATGGAGGCAGCCATGTCACTCACCTTGGAGAGAATTGAGGCGCTCGCTCCGGACCAGGAGTCGCTGGCGGCTGCGCGAAAACTGCTTAAACCGGCCGCGTGGCCGGTATTGGCGGAAGGCGAAGGTTTGGTTTGGGGTGAATGTCAGGGTTCGGGCGCTACTCCCTATCGCGTGGTGATTAGCGAATCAGATGCCGGTTATAAGTGCACGTGCCCCAGCAGAAAATTCCCATGCAAGCATACGCTTGCGCTGATGTGGATGCGGGCGGAAAAATCCACTGCGTTTGCTCCGGCGCCCGTGCCAGGCTGGGTAAAGGATTGGCTCTCGCGGCGGCGTGGACCATCGAAAGCGGAGGCCAAAACGCAATCTGAAACCGGGCAGGCATCGCGGCCCTCGATTCGTCTCACTGAAGTTACAGAAGTTGCGGCTGAAGCCGATCCGAAAGCGGAGCAGCGTGCGGCTGCGGCTCGCGAAAGGAACCGGGCGGAGCGCGAAGCGGCGGTGCTGGCAGGTCTTGCAGACCTGGATGTTTGGTTGTCGGACCAGATTCAGGAAGGAATGGCAAATTTCGTTGTGCAAGCGGGCCAAGCCTGCCGCACGATTGCGCAAAGACTCGTGGATGCAAAGGCTTTGGGGCTCGCAGCGCGCCTCGATGCTCTTCCAGCAAGGCTCTTCACGTTACCGGGTTCTATCCGTCCCGTGGCTGCCATAAGAGAACTTGGGCAAATCTACTTGATCAGCCAGGCCTACCGGCGAGCTTCCAACCTGCCGGAATTACTCGCGGTGGAAGCGAGGCAGGTGGTCGGCTGGTCGGTCACGCGAGAGGCATTGCTCAACGATCCTGAGGCAATGAAGGTTGAGGCGGACTGGCAAGTCTTCGCAGTTGTATCGGAAACACAACCGGATCGCCTTCGACGGGTTGAGACTTGGCTTTGGCGGCAGAGCGGAGCCGGCGGCATGCCGCAATGCGCGGTGCTGCTTGATTTTGTGCCCGTCTCTGCTGGAGCCGCAGGCGGCGGATTCCTTGTTGGAGATCGTTTCTGGGCTCAGTTGGTCTTTTATCGATCGCCGATTTTGCTTCGCGCCCATATTGCCACAATGAAAAAAGGATCTGAGCAGACGGTGGAATCGGTGAATCTCCCAGATGATCGTCTCAGCGTTTCGTATGCGAATTATGAACGGGCGCTGGGGCTGCTTCCATGGCTCGGACCATTTCCATTGCCGTTTCGCGCAGCGCGTGTGCGCCGCCAGGGAGAGCAGCTCTACCTTCACGATGCTGAGGGAGAATTGTCTCTGCCGCTGCACTCCTCGCAGGCGGCTCATGCTTTACCGCTTGCTGCAGTCGGCCCGATCGATGGCATAGGGCTCTGGAATGGATACGAGTTCACTCTCACTTGGGCTGAGACGCAGCTCGGAAGGTGGGTTCGCGCATGAAGGTAGCCGGTCTCCATGCAACCGTCCTGCCCGTGCTGCTGGCCGGAACATCGCGTCAGCCACTGCCGGGCGGCTTGATTGGTTCCTCGGATTCGGGTTCGGATGGCTTGCTCGAGATATTCAGTTTGATGGGGCAGTCGTTGCGGTTTGAGCGTCCTTTGGGGCCAGGTTCATTCATTGTCGAAACTGAGATTCAGGATGAACGAAGGATCGTTGGAGATCGGTTGCGTCGCCCGATAATTCGCTTGCTTACTGCGAAGAATGCGATGGAGCATCCTGCGCGTGCTTTGGCGCGCGCCTTCGATCGGCTGAGGCTGCGGCCTCATCCATTTGACCTGCCGTTGCTCGATGCGTTTGTGCGGTCATACGCCGACAAGCTAGGCACAACCGCGCAGCATTGGATTCAAAGTCAAAAAGACGAGTCTGAGGCGCAAAGTTACTTCGATCCCGAACGGATGAATGACGAAAATTGGGCACAAGCGGCCCTCTCGCGGCGTGTCGAGTATCTGGACCAGCGGCGAAGAACCGATGCGGATGCCGCACGCTCTCTGGTTGAGTTGACCTGGATGCAGGAAGAAGCCGATGCCCGCTTCCGGCTGCTGCAAACTTTTCAAACTGGTTTGAGCGGTGCCGATCAATCCTTCCTTGCCGGCTTAGAGAAAGACCGCGCGCCGCGGGTGCGCGCACTTGCAGCCAGGTTTCTCTCGAGGCTTGGTGCCGGTGGAGAAAATCCGGCACTGCGGGCAGTTCTGGAGCGCATTAAGAGAAGCCAGAGTGGTTTTATCCGCAAAAGCACGGTATTGCAATTGGAACTTCCCGCAAACGTAAAAGATCGAGCCGCATCGAACTGGATTCTTCAAGCATTCGCCGATGTATCGTTGAGCGAACTGGCAGGTGCGTTCCAGCTAACCGAAGAAGGATTGATTTCAGCCGCCTCTGCAGATGAGCCGCTGCTCTTGGCATTGGTTTTTGCGGCCACAAACGAGAGGAAGCTCGACCTTCTTGAACTTGTAGTGTCACATTTGCCAGTGGCATGGGAGCGCCTGCTGGAAAGTGGATTCGATTCGCTTGGGACGATGCCGGAAGAGGAGCGTAAGCGATGGGGAGAGATCATTGTGCATCCTTATCGTAAAGATCTGCCCACAACCTACTATTTATGGGATTGGCTCCATCGCATCACCGGCGTGGCCGCTGCGGACTCGGTCATGGCAATGGTGCTGAAGACAAAACTATTGATGAAGATTCCGGAAGATCAACGCGCCAACGTACCGCTGCCCGATGTAATCGCGGCCATGTGTCCAGCCTCGCAGCGGCATGAACTT
>DATGIO010000041.1:0-5911 GCA_035295685.1 Candidatus Angelobacter sp. | reverse complement strand
GCCTTATCATCGAGGCATGCGGGCCCAAGGACAATGTGCTCAAGTTGTTGCCGCCGCTTACGGTGACTTTGGCTGAGCTGGAAGAAGGCATTTCTACCATTGATGACTGCCTCAGGGCGGCATTGTTGGAATCGGAAATAGCGCTTATAGGGCATGCCAGCTAATTGCAAGCGAGACTTTGTGTCGGCGCTGCTGTCAGCCCCGGTGCTGCGGGACCGAAGTCCCATTCTTGAGTACTTCGGTTTCTGCCGCCGGGCGAATCGAAGGTGAGCACGCAATGTGCTTATCGATGAGCTATTCCATGCTAAACCTCAGGCGCTGCCTTATGTCCCAGAAACGAGCTGCCTGAGTCGCTCACAAACCCAAAAAATCTTAGGGATGAATGTCTTCATTTATGCAATCTGCATTTGCTTTGCTGTGGATCAGTGAAACCATCCTGGATATGGGGTCGGCACTGATGAGCTTTGCGCTCGGAGTCTGGATTTTTCAGCGTACAGGTTCGCCCGAGCAATTTGCCGGAGCAATCTTGGCTGCGGCGGTGCCGGCGACGCTCGTGACGCCGTTTGCAGGCACGCTGGCTGACAGGCTCGATCGGCGTTGGGTGATCGTCGGCTGTGACGCAGTCCTCGCAACAATGGTTGCGGCGCTAGCTTTCATCGTATTTCAAGACAGGCTGACGGTCCACATCCTTTATGGCTTCAATGTCATTGGTGCCATTGTTGCATCGATACGTACACCGGCTTATAGAGCGTCCGTTAGTGTCATCGTTCCCAAGGATCGATTGACCCAAGCCAGCGGATTGATAGGCGTAACTCAGAATCTCTTACAGATTGTTGCCCCTTTGCTTGCTGGTTACTTGATGGGACTTTGCGGTCTTAAAGGAATTGTCATCGTCGATATAGCAATGGTAACCCTGGGTGCGGCTGCCATATTTAGTGCGCTGACACGAGTTACAAAAGCCGGTCTAGGCGTTGGCAACACGGAGGATTTGTCGGTGATGAAAAGTATCGTGGTCAGCGCGTGTTCCGCTCTTGACTACTTCCGGATGGTGCCTCTCATGACCGGCGTGGCCATTTACGCGTTACTTCAGGAGAGCCTCTTAATCATGGTCACTACCATGATCACTCCATTAGTGCTGTCAACCAAGCCGAGTACAACCTTGGGCTTGATCCTCACCTGTGGCGCCTTTGGAGGCCTGGCCGGTTCGGGTTTGCTATTGCTCTTGCGCATCGACAAGCGCCTTATGGCCTGGGCGTTGATATTGGATGCGGCTCTTTCAATCTTCGTGCTCCTGTTCGGATTCACCAGCGTTACGGCCTTGTGGTGTATCTACGCTTTTGGGGGGCTCTTCGCGGGTAGCGCCTCCGCCGGCTGTGTGAGCGCATTGTGGATGAGGAAGACTCCTAAAACAAGAAGAGGCAGTATTTTTGCTTCGATTCAGTCTCTGAATCTTCTAGCTGTAAGCGTGGTGCTGTTAGCGGGCGGCTATCTGAGTCAACATGTGTTTGAGCCGGCGTTGTCGATTGGTGGAACCTGGGCTCCTAGCATTGGCGCCTGGTTAGGAACAGGAAAAGGAAAAGGTTTGGCTTTTATGTTCATCCTCTGCGGCGCCGCAAGTTGCCTAGTTTCTCTGGTCGCTTTAGCGCAAAAACAGTTGCGGCATTTGGACGACCTTGTGCCGGATGAAGGAGAAGTGCCTGAAAGAGAGCGAATCTCAATCAATGCGCCTGGTCCTGTCAGCCCAACGTGGCTCCAACCCATTCCCGAGCATCTGGTGCCCGAGAAAAACTAAGTGAAGTTCTGAAAAAAGGAGTACTTCATGCCTGGTGTCCTCAATTCCGTGCAACATGATGAGCCAATGAATTCGCTGTCTTTGACTAGCAGTGAGATGTCGGCTACTTATCCGCTGTCGTCTGTTCAACAGGCGATCTGGCTCGACCAGGCTTTGCGCCCAGACATACCTTGTTACAACATTGGATTAGTCGTGGAAATTCACGGCGTGCTCGATGAAGAGTTGCTGCTATGGGCGCTCAATGAAGTTACCATTGCGAATGATTCATTGCGCCTGGTCCTGCACAACAGTGCCGATGGGCCCATTCAACAAGTGCTGGCTGATGTCCATGTGGATTTGCCCCGCGTCGACTTTTCCGGACACACTGATGCGGGGGAACGAGCGCGGAATTATCTGCAAACGGCCTTCAGCACCCCATTCAAGCTTTACGGTGGCCTGCTTTGGGGACCGCTATTGGTGCGAGAGAGCCAATCGCGCTCTTATTTATTACTCCGATTTCATCACCTCATTGCCGACGGGACGAGCCTTGATATCGTTATCAATGCTACGGCGGACGCTTACACGCGAAAGTTAAATGGCAGTTTTGTTCGGGCGTGTGGCCCTTCCTATCTTGATTTCCTGAAAGACGATCGAGACTATCTATCTTCGCCTCGCTATCTGAGTGACGGGCAATTCTGGAAAGAGCGCTTCACGCACTTACCTCCTTCTTTGGCGGCTGCGCCGGATATGCAGACGGTATGCAAGAAACAACCCAGTGGCCAGGTGCGCTGGACGATTGATCGCTCCGTATTTGAGCGCATTAAAGTTTTCTGCGCAGCCTATGAATGCGGTGTGCCGCATTTCATGGCGGCTTTACTGGCTGTGTATTTTGCACGCGTCCACCGTGTTGACGAGGTGGTGATCGGCATTCCAGTGCATAACCGCCGCACGGCGGGTCGGAAAAACGCCGTGGGTATGTTTTCATCGGTCGTTCCGATGGGCATTGACGTTGATCCGGAAGTGTCGTTTGCGGATCTATTGCGATCCGTTGCTGCCGAATTAAGACGTTGTTACCGGCATCAGCGGTTCCCCGTGGTAGACCTCAACCGCTGCCTGCCCCTCGCTTCGCAAGGCCGCAAGCAAATCTACGAAGTGACTTTGTCGTATTGGGCGTTCCGCGGTGATTTCTACCTTGGGGATACGATGCCTGGGCTCAATGTACTGCACCATGGTTTCGAACAAACGCCACTTTCCCTGATTATCCGCGATTATCACGTATCGGAAGATGTGCTTGTCGAATTCAATCACAATACCGGCGGTTTTGACCGGGAAGCGGTCCAGGATTTACAACGCCGGGTTGCGTTGGTGATGCAGGCGGTACTAGAGAATGAAGGAAGGCAACCTATTGCCGCGCTTCCATTGCTGGATATTGCCGAGAAGCAGCAGGTATTGGTGGGCTGGAACAGCACAGCGGTGGAATTTGCGAAGAACAAGTGTGTTCACAGCCTCTTTGAAGACCAGGTAGCTCGCACGCCCGAAGCAATCGCAGTGACATTCGGAGATCTATCTCTGAGCTATGGCGAGTTGAATGCACGAGCCAATCGGTTAGCGAATTATCTCCTGCAGTTTGGCATAGGTCGAGACGCACTGGTGGCCCTCTGCCTGGAAAGAAGCCCGGAATTGGTGGTGGGGCTGCTCGGTGTATTGAAAGCCGGAGGCGCTTACGTGCCGCTGGATCCGGAGTATCCAGTCGAACGATTGCATTACATGCTGGAGGACAGTTCGCCGACAATCGTTTTGGTCGATGGGGTTGGTCAAGTAGCGCTGCAGCGTGCGGGATGCTTCGAGGAAACGCGATTGCCGGTGCTGCATTTGACCGCGGATGCCGGGGTTTGGTCGGAGGAACCAAGTGGTAATCCGGATCCGTCTGTTCTGGGAATCGAGCCGCAGCACTTAGCGTACGTGATCTACACCTCGGGTTCGACTGGTAAGCCCAAAGGCGTAGCGATTCCACACGCTGCCTTGACCAATCACATGAAATGGATAGAGCAGGAGTTCCAGTTCGGTCCCGAAGACCGAATCTTACAAAAGACTCCGGCGAGCTTCGACGCGTCCGTATGGGAGTTTTATGCGCCTCTACTGGCCGGAGGAACCCTTGTTGTAGCTGCGGCGCAAGGACATCGGGATGTAGGGTATCTGGCTCGGATTTTGCGGCAAGAAAGAATTTCAGTGGTACAGATGGTGCCCACCCTGCTCAAAGCGCTGCTCGATGGGCCAGGACTCGAAACCCTGCATGATTTGCGGCTGCTGTGTTGTGGTGGTGAGGCACTCAGTGGCGAGTTGACGGCCAAGGTATGGAAGCAGCGCGCCATCGAGGTGGCAAATCTCTACGGGCCTACAGAGGTCACGATTGATTCGACATACTGGCGCGGGCGGCAGTGGGCGGGCAAGAGCCTGGTATCAATCGGACGACCGACTGCAAACACACAGATCTACATTTTGGACGACCGGATGGAGCCTGTACCGGTTGGGGTGGCGGGGGAGTTGTACATCGGCGGAGTGCAGGTGGCGCGTGGCTATTTGAACCGGCCGGATCTCACGGCGGAGCGTTTTCCGGCAAATCCCTTCCGGGCCGGAGAGCGCGTGTACAAGACCGGCGATCTGGTTCGTTGGCGGGCAGACGGGACTATCGACTATCTGGGGCGGAATGATTTTCAGGTGAAGATACGCGGCTTCCGCATTGAGTTGGGGGAGATCGAAGCCAAGCTTGCGCAAATCGAGGGAGTGAGGGAAGTGGTGGTGCTGGCACGGGAAGATACTCCTGGAGATCAAAGGTTGGTGGCGTACTACACGGGAGCAGAAGGGCTGGATGCGGAGATTTTGCGGGAGCACGGGGCGCGCACGATGCCCAGCTATATGGTTCCGGCGGCCTACGTGTATATGGAGCGCCTGCCGCTGACACCGAACGGGAAGCTGGATCGCAAGGCGCTGGCGGCGCCGACCGGGGAAGCGTACATCCAGCGGGAGTACGCAGCGCCGGAGGGAGAAACGGAGGAGTTGCTGGCGTCGATTTGGTCGGAACTGTTGCAGGTGGAACATGTGGGACGGCATGACAATTTCTTCGAACTCGGCGGCCATTCGCTTCTCGCAATCAGTTTGATGGAACGCATGCAGAGGGTGGGATTGCGCACAGATGCGTGGACGGTGTTCAACGCGCCAACGGTTGCCGGCTTGGCCGCGTCTATCGTGACACAGAACGATGTAGAGGTCCCGGACGATTCCGATCGTGAGAGCCGCGGAGCTCATTTCAGGGCGCTCAGTCAATCTGAGGTTGACCGCGTAGTAGCACTGACTCCTGGCGGCGCAGCCAATGTGCAGGATATCTATCCGCTGGCGCCTTTACAGGAAGGCATCCTATTTCATCATCTGATGGAACCCGAAACCGATCCCTACATACTGCAGGGTCAGTTGAGTTTCAAGACTGCAAAAGGTGCAGCAGTACGCGGCCAGGGAGAAGAGGAACGCACTGGCTCACCGGTCAGCTCGCCTAACTGCGTCTTGAGCGACGACTCACACGGCCGGAGGAGAGTGGAGAGGTATATAGGTGCGATGCAGGGGGTAATCGACCGACATGACATCCTGCGCACGGGATTCGTGTGGGAGGGATTGGAGCAGCCGGTGCAGGTAGTGCAGAGGGAGGCGAAACTGCAGGTGGAGTGGGTGGAGCTGGAGGCTGGGAGGGGAGAGATTGGGCAGCAACTGAAAGCGCGATGCGCGGGGGTGCGGTTGGATCTGAAGCAAGCGCCGTTGCTGCGTTGTTGGGTGGCGGAGGATCGGGAGAATGAGCGGTGGTTGTTGCACATCGCGTTTCATCACTTGGTGTCGGATCACACGACGCTGGAGGTGATGCTGGAGGAAGCCAAGGCGATCGAGGAGGGTCGGTTGGGAGAGCTGCCGGCAGCTGCGCCGTTCCGCAATTTTGTGGCGCAGGCGCGGTTGGGAGTGAGTCAGGAAGAGCATGAGAGATTTTTCGAGAAGATGCTGGGGGATATAGAAGAACCGACAGCGCCGTTCGGAATGCTGAATGTGCAGGGAGATGGGAGAGAGGTATTAAAGGGGCAGCTGAAGCTGGGGAGGGAA
>DATGIO010000040.1:0-37156 GCA_035295685.1 Candidatus Angelobacter sp. | reverse complement strand
GCGCGCTCCATTGCGGGAGTGCCAGGGACGCGCCCCCCGATTTCATCGGTCAGGACGCGCAGGTTTTTCTCCAAGGTAGGCGCCTGCTGAGCGTCTTGAAGCAGCTTTTCCGCCGGCGATTGCGCTGTCACGCATGCCGGGACCGCAAGAAGAGCAAGTAGCCACGCAAGTCTTTTCATGAGAGGGATTAAAAATGAAATCATGCAAAAGGGAAAGAGGCAGGCGGCTGAGAGGTGGGAGGAGGCGCAGTAAGGCTGAAGGACAACAGCTAAGTGGCCGGAAAACGGTTTGCGACATTGTTGCTACTGTGGCGCGGCAGACAGAATTCCTAAAAAGCCTGCCCGCCAGCTTTCCTAGAAGAGCATTCCTCCCCCAAAATATTCTTGCTCCAATCGGGCGCTAAACATGACAAACAAACCTGCACAGGATCGTATTACTCAACGGATCGTCTTTGCCGGACCGCATCACGTGGAGCTACAAGAGACGGCCGCAGGGAACCTCGACTCCCGAAGGCCCGGACCACGTGAAGTACGCATCCGAACACGTGTGAGCCTGATGAGCACCGGCACGGAGTTGACAGCGCTCACGCGGCAGTTCGAGGCGGGAACCCATTGGGAGCAGTGGGTGACGTATCCGTTCTACCCGGGTTATTCGACCGTCGCCGAGGTCGAAGAGATTGGAGAGAGTGTTCGCGACATAAAGGTTGGCAGCCGTGTGGTTGCTCGTACTCCCCATGCGAGCGATCATGTGATCCCCGCAGAGCAACTCGTGCCGACGCCCGATGAGATTTCCGATGAGGAAGCGGCATGGTTCGCCCTTGCCAAGATCGCATGTGGCGGAATCTCTGCCGCTGGAGCTTCTCTTACTGGAAACTCGATTGTCGATTCCCTGGCAGGGGCAAGAGTTGCCGTTGTTGGCGCCGGTCCGATTGGGCAGATGACGGTCCGCTGGCTGGCGGCATTGGGCGTTGCGCCTGTGACAATCGTCGACAGGAACCAGAATCGCCTGGCGATGGCGCGGGAAGGTGGCGCGACGTCCATCATCGGTAGCCACTTGGGCGAACGTCACGAGGAACTGGTCCAAGTACTTGGAGCACTCGGCGGGCAACGTCCTAATATTGTTTTCGACACTACCGGAAATCCCGAGATTCTGGAGCGGGCACTGCGGATTGTGGCCGACCATGGGAAAGTGGTGATCGTGGGCGACACGGGATTCCCGTCACGCCAGCGCCTTACCTCCGATGTAGTGGTGCGGGGTATCGGCATTGTGGGCGCTCACGATCTTCATGCCCGACAGGGCGGCGGTTGGCAAGCCGACCATGCGATCGTTCGGCGATTCTTTCATCTGGCTGCCGCCGGACAATTCCCGCTTGCCGGACTCATCACCCACAGATTCCTGCCGAGCCAGGCGGAGGAGGCTTATCGAATGGCTCAATCGAGCAAGGGACAGACCATGGGCATTGTGTTTGATTGGCTGTAGCGAGCAATACGGCCGATGTCCGAAGCAGGCAATGAGCCAATCGCAGTGGCTTGGAAGACGCCAGAAAACTGGAGGGGAAAGCTTTACTTAAGCTCCCCTTTCTTGAGCAGCTCGATCGCATAACGGCAGGCGCGAATCGTCAGGGCCATCATGGTCAGGGCGGGGTTCTGCGTTCCGACGCTGGGGAAGCAGCTTCCATCGGTCACGAAGACGTTGGCTGCATCGTGGCACTGGTTGAACGGGTTTAAAACAGAGGCATTTCGGTTGTGGCCCATGCGGCAGGTTCCGGCTTCGTGAATTGCCAGGCCCGGTTCGGAAACGGTGGGCCGCAATTCCATTAACGTAGCCCCAACAGCGATCAATATTTCCTGAACGCTCGAAAGCATATCTTTCGCCATGGCGCGTTCGTTTTCGTCATAACGGCAGTGAATGTTCAGAATGGGAATGCCGTCCGCGTCAAGGTGGCCGCCCCGGTCAATCTCAACGAAGTTGTCTACAGAAGGCAACATCTCACCAAAGGCCGTGGCGCTGACAAGAAAGGAATTGGCATTCGGCTTTTTTGCACTTGCGTTCGGACGTAGTTGGGTCCGGACGCATGGAAGCAGCTCATGGTCGGCCGGCATGGTAAACAGCTGGCATCCATAGCCGCGCAAAAATCGGGTGGCGGAGTAGGGCCGCAAATTCTGCCATCGGGGCATGTACAGCAAGCCTGCCTGAGCGCCGCGCTCGCTTGCTTCGTTCGCATCCCCGGCATCGCTCTCGAAGATGCCCGTTGCTGTAATGCCGGAAACGTGATCCATCAGATATCGACCCAAAGCTCCACTCGAATTGCCCAGACCATAGGGAAACAGCGACGACGCGGAGTTGAGCAGGATGCGCGTGGATTCAAGCGCCGAGGCGCACAAGAAGATCAGGCGCGCCCCGGCCTCGAAGAGTTCGCCGGTTTCGCGATTGACTGCGCAAACACCGGTCGCATGTCCGTGTGCATTGGTTGTGATGCTGCGAACCGGCGATGCCGTCCGCAGAATTGCTCTGCCGGTTTGGAGCGCTTCTGCAAGAGTTGAGTCAGCGCTAGTAACCGGCCTGGCGCAGTCTGCATCGATCCGGCCACAGTGAAGGCACGGCGTCTGGCCTGCAGTTCGAGCATCATGGCTCATGCGCGCCCGCACAAGAGGACGCCCCATTGCTGCTGCGGCCTGCTGCAACCGGCGTTCTTCGCTGCGTAGGGGACTAGCGGCGGTATAGTCGCCGTCGGGCAAATATGCCAGGCCATCGCTGAATCCACGCACCTGAAGAATCCGTTCGGCCTCGGCATAGTAGGGGGCTAGCTCCCGATAGTGGAGGGGCCAGGACGAGCCAACGCCATCTCGTTCCGTGGCGTGAAAATCCAGATCGGTCATGCGATAGCAGTGTCCGGCCCATAGAAGGCTCTTTCCTCCGATAGTGCGAGCGCGTATCCAGGAAAAAGGATCGCGTGGCGGCACGACGTAAGGGTCATTCCTATCATTCACAAAGTAGGGACGAGTTCTCTCACTGAAGGCATAGCAGCGGGATTGAACGGCCGCCGTGCCGGCCGCGCTCGATTTTTCCGGCGTAGATTTGCCAGGCTTTGTTTCATCCAATCCGATTTCGTTCGATGTAATCTCGCGGTTGGGACCCGCCTCCAGGACCAGCACTCTCAAGCCTGCTTCTGAAAGCAGTTTGGCTGCCAGCCCGCCGGTCATGCCGGAGCCGACTACGATTGCATCAAAGATTTCTGGCCGCATTCGCGAACTCCCAACCATCAACAAAACTGCGTGCGAAAAAAACAAGAGAGCCAGAAAGAATCATAGCGAACCTGTTGCCGGAGCCGACGCGCTTGCGATTGCGCCTTGCCATCGTCGGCAGCCTTGCCATAGTCGGCAAAGAGCGGCATTTTCGCGCTTTGAGCCAACGCTACACCCCGTTGACGCTTGAGGGGCTTTGACTTATCGCTTGCCACCGTTTGCCGGGCGGTGATTGCCGGACACGATTGTGTGTGCTTTACTGAAATATCTCCAAACGAGAGGTTTCAGTTGAAGATATACGATCTGATCTTTGGGAAGCCCCTGGCCACCTTGCAAGAACGAGCCGAACAAATTGGGCCGATGGCCGGCATCCCCATCTTCGGCCTGGACGCGTTGAGCTCAGCCGGCTACGGGCCGGAGGCGGCCTTGACGATCCTTATTCCGCTCGGCGCATTGGGCGTTGGCTACATCGTGCCGATCAGCGCCAGCATCGTTATTCTTCTTGCGATCGTTTTCTTCTCCTATTTGCAGACCATTCAAGCATATCCGGAAGGCGGCGGATCGTACACGGTAGCCCATGAGAACTTAGGCGAATCCGCGAGCCTGCTGGCGGCTTCGGCGCTGATGATCGACTATATCTTGACGGCTGCGGTGGGAATTTCCGCCGGAGTCGGCGCTCTGGTCTCGGCCGTACCCAAGCTGCAGCCCCACACACTGAGCCTGTGCCTGGTGATTTTAGTCTTGATCGCGATCGTCAACCTCCGTGGCGTGAGGGAGGCGGGTGCGCTCTTTATGCTTCCCACCTATCTGTTTGTAGGGAGCCTGCTTTTCATGATTGTTGTCGGCCTGGTTCGCGCGATTGCAAGCGGCGGGCATCCCACACCGGTGGTTCCACCCGCTCACCTTCCGGCGGCTGCAGCTTCCATGTCCCTGTGGCTGCTCTTGCAGAGCTTCTCTAGCGGCTGCACGGCCATGACCGGCGTGGAGGCGGTGAGCAACGGCGTGAAGGCATTCCGAGAGCCGGGAGTGAAGAACGCCAAGACCACACTCACCATCATTATCGGCATCCTCATGGTGCTGCTGCTGGGCATTGCCTACCTGGTAAGAGCGTATGGGGTGGGCGCCACCGATCCGAGCGGCCCCGGATACGAGAGCATTTTGTCACAGTTGATCGGCGCGGTTTTGGGCAAGGGCGTCTTCTATTATGTAGCGATTACCGGCATTCTGCTGGTGCTGGCGCTTTCGGCCAACACCGCGTTTGCCGACTTTCCCAGGCTCTGCCAGGCCATTGCCCATAACGGCTATCTGCCAAAATCGTTTGCCTTAAGAGGAAGGAGACTGGTTTTTTCCCAGGGCATCTACGCGCTCACATTCGTGGCGGGAGCGCTGCTGATCATCTTCAAGGGCGTTACCGATCGACTGATTCCCCTCTATGCCATTGGAGCGTTTCTGGCGTTCACGCTGTCGCAGGCGGGAATGGTGGCGCACTGGAGAAAGACGCAAGGCAGGCACGGCTTCAGCATGTTCCTGAACGCCTTGGGAGCTTTCACTACCGCCATTACCGTAATGGTGGTGCTGGTGGCCAAGTTTGTCGAGGGCGCGTGGATCACGCTGGCGCTGATTCCCATCCTCTTCATTGTGATGAAGGCCATTCGCCGCCAGTATCAAAAGATGGAAAAAGAGATCGAATTGGATACGCCTCTTAGCCTCGCTGGACTCAATAAACCCAGGGTGATCGTTCCGGTTTCCGGATGGAACAGGATCACGCAAAAGGCTCTTCGCTTTGGGCTGGAGATATCGTCGGAGGTAGAGGCTGTTCACATCGTTGGCGATCACTCTCCCGACATCGCCCCGACTTGGCGCGAGATGGTGGAAGCTCCCGCGCTGGCGGCGGGGTATCCCGCGCCGCAGCTTAAGGTTGTGCCATCGCCGTATCGCTTCGTGTTGAATCCGATCTTTGAGTACATTATCCAAGAAGCGAAGAAGTATCCCGACCGGCAGATCGCGGTGATTATTCCCGAAAAAGTAGACAGGCACTGGTATCACTACTTTCTCCATAACAAGCGCGCGGCTGTGCTTAAGGCCCTGTTGTACTTCTCAGGAAACCGGCAGGTTATCGTGATGAATATTCCGTGGTATTTGGAGACCATGGAGGCAACGCCTCAACATCGAATGCGGAGCAACGCCTAAGGTGAAATGGTATTTGGCAATGGGCTTTGTTGCTCTGGCGCTCGTCTTCAGACCTGTTTTAGCCTTTGCTCGTTCCTCTTTGCTTACAGCTGCCACCCCGGTGACTGGAGGCAATTGCTCCATCTCCAAACGATTTCATGTACAGCATCCGCAATTATTGTCGGGCGAGCTTAGAGATCCCAATGGGGTGGTTCTTCCGGGCATAGGAGTGCAGCTCTTATCTGGAGCAAAAGTAATGCGGTACGCGATGACCAACAATCAGGGTGGATATGACCTGGGCGTGGTTCCCGCCGGAAAGTACAGGATTCACATTCAATATGGCGATGACGCATTCTGTGCGCCGATGGTGCAATGTGGGAACAATAGATGCCGAATCGGTACTAAACTGCAGCTGAATCCTAAGAATAGCACTGTCGTTCGATAGTGATTTGTTCGATAGCCATGCGTCATTGATCACTGGTTATTGGTCGTTGGTCATTAATCGTTCGTGCGACCATTGTGATTTGAGCATGCTGATTTGTGTCTCGACTTAAAGGTTTGTTTTTTCAGGTTTATTTCGGAGGCTTTTCGGGTGCGGCCTCTCCTTTGAAGATGATGCGCGACTTGGAGCCGAAACGGCGATAGTTGCCGTACTTGATGGTCTCGCGGATGTGTACATCCTGGCCGACGAAATGCAATACGTCATCTGCGCGGGTATAGGTGGGGAACCAATATTCGCCGTCGATCTGTTCCCGATAGGTCACAAATTTCGGCGTCAGATTCTCTTGGACATTTCTCTTCTTGCCAGAGGCTTTTACGTCGGGCACATTTCTGCCGCAGGTCTTTACGATTTGCAGGTCGCGGCCGTCGACCCAGATGCGCCCTTGAAAGTAACGCCGGTCTTTCTGAATCTTCTTGGGGGCCGTGTCGAAGACGAAGGTATCGATCTCGTCGATACGCTGCTGGCCTACATAGAGGATGTCGTACGAAGGCAGATCTTCGGTCGTGAGGACGAAGGGCAGCCGATTGCGAAAGTCGTCCATATCCTCCCTGGTCATGCTGACGCGGCTTAAAGTGTCGCGAGGGGCGAAGGTCACGGTTTCTACGCGGTTGCCCTTATCGTCGTAGGTGATGTCCCACGTTTGGCGGAACTCTCCGTCCACGGTGTTTCCGTCAAGCGTCTCCACGCTGATGTCCTGAGTGTAGGCGTAATTGTTTCTGGCGATCTTGAAAATCGCCTCTTTCGCCGCAAATTGCTGGATAATTTCCTCGATGGTCTTTCCTTGAGGCTGGGCCGTGTTGAGCTGCCCATTTCCGTCATCGCAATTGGTGTCGGCAAAGGCTGCAACCGAGAAAAGAAGGGCGAATGCAACTCTGTAAAGACAAAGATTGGAAATTTTGTGGCGACGTATCGGCATTGTCGGGAGCCCCTTCCGGTTTCTTGATTTGCTTAGATGAAGATTATCAACCTGGTTTTGCCTCGACCGCTCACGAAAAATTAAAGCTTTACAATGTGCTTACGTCACGGGCAGGCACCGCATCATCCGCTTCTTTGTATCACATCACGGGTGGCGGGAAATTCCGATATGCAGCCGCTTTCGGACCGCATTCCGAAATTGCAAAGACCTGAATTTTGAGATCTGTAATTTTAAAGACCTTGTGTTTGAACCCCATCGCGCTCCCAGAATCATGCTTTTGGAGTGAGGCGCGAAGAGTGGCGACACCCAGTCGTCCTATTGATAAGAATTTTCTTAGATATGCCGCACGTACCTCGATATTTATTAGATTCATCTTAAGTTTGTACTGTGTTTTTTGCTGATATCTTTACTTTCATCCAGGGCCATTGCTCTGCACATCGCTGCATTTCTTCTAGATTTCTTTGCGATGTTACCGATGTAATCTTGTTGGGTTTGACGCGCCCTTTTAATCTGCAAATCGTAATAACCGACGCGTAGCATTTCTTCAGGGCACGTCACACCGAGGCGTGCTCTTTTTTTTTTGCGATTCGCTCTTGCGGGTCAAATGCGCGTGTTCAGGCATGCTGAGCGCCTTCTTGCTGTGTCTTTGTTCCCTCGCCCTTTTCTTGTGTTCGAGAGTTTTACTTCGATTGGTTTTCTTCTTCGATATCTTCAAGATCTTTGTTCAAACATCTTCGCTCAAACATCTTCAGTTCTTAAACATCATCGTTTCAGAATTTCGATATGCGTCCTGACTCGTGGCATTTCTTCGTTCAGATTCGCTTACGCGCTTTTGGGTTTCGGAAGAGCGCCTTATTCCCAAATAGGTTCAAGAAATGATTGGGATCCTGCTATTCCGCTTCACTTCTGCCCTTGCGTGGCTTTGAAAGGGAAGTCTTGTATCTTGTGTAAGTTCGATTAGAATCAGGAGTCTGTCAGGCAAAGTTCCGAAACCTTTATAGCCTTCGTTCTTTCGTTCAAGGGGCGAGTTACGGATGAGAGACGCTTTTCCCTTAGGGCTTAGGCATTAGGACGCCGGATTGCGCGGAGGGAGAGATGATGAAGATCGCGGTCCCAGTCGAACAACAGCCGGGAGAAGCTCGGGTTGCCCTGATTCCTGAGTCGGTCAAGAAGCTGGTTGCGGCGGGAGTGGAAGTGTCCATGGAGGCCGGAGCGGGACGGAGAGCCGGTTTCAGCGACGAAGAATACGCGGCTGCAGGGGCCAAGATTTCGGATCGCGCCGCAGCCTTGCAAGGCGCAGACATTCTAACCTGCGTAAACCGCCCGGAGCAGGGCGACTATACGCGTCTCAAAGCAAAAAGCATTGTCATCGGCTTCCTGCGGCCCCTGGACGACCCTGCGGGACTTGAACCCTTTCTGAAGCAGGAGCTTACCGGCTTTGCGATGGAGTTGATTCCGCGCATTACCAGGGCGCAGTCGATGGACGCGCTGTCGTCCATGGCAACGGTTGCCGGGTACAAAGCTGTGATTCTTGCCGCAGATCGCCTGCCGCGCCTCTTTCCTTTGCTCATGACCGCCGCCGGAACGATCCCTCCCGCGAAGGTCTTGGTGCTGGGAGCCGGAGTTGCCGGATTGCAGGCGATTGCCACGGCTCGCCGCCTCGGAGCCGTGGTGGAAGCCTACGATGTACGCGCGATTGCCGGAGAGCAGGTTCGCTCGCTGGGAGCCAAGTTCCTGGAAGTGGACTTGGGTGGCATCCAGACGGAAGGCGAGGGCGGATACGCGCGAGAGCTGAGCGAAGAAGCTCTACGTCGCGGCCGGGAGATGGTGGCCAAGCATGCAGCCGCCTCGGACGTTGTGATCACCACCGCGCAGGTACCGGGAAAACGCGCTCCGCTGATGCTGACCGCTGAAGCGGTTTCGTCGATGCGCCTGGGTTCCGTGATTGTGGATCTGGCAGCCGGCACCGGCGGCAACTGCGCCCTGACCAAGCCTGGGGAAACCGTGGTGGAAGGCGGCGTGACCATCATGGGCCCGCTCAACATTCCGGCTACGGTTCCTTTGCACTCGAGCCAGCTCTACTCGCGAAACCTGATGAGTTTTCTCGGGCTCATTGTGAGTAACGGCACGCTGAAGATCGACATGCAAGACGAGATTCTGAAGGGCGCGTGCGTGGCCTTTGAGGGCGGAAGCGCCCACCCTAAAGTAGCAGCGGCTCTCGGCCAGCCTGTGGCCTGAGCGCAAAAGGAGACATGAAATGAATCCTGCGATCCTGCTTGGTTTTGTGATGGCATTGGCCGGCGAGGGCGGCGATGCCGGACACATTCCGCCTCAAGTGTTGATAGCTTCGCTGTATGTGTTTGCTTTGGCGGCCTTTCTCGGTTATCAGGTGATTTCGCGCGTGCCTCCGCTGCTGCACACGCCGCTCATGTCGGCCACCAATGCCATTTCCGGCATCTCGCTGATCGGTTCGATCGTGATTGCAGGTGAAAATGCGAACACCCTGAGCACCATCCTGGGCTGCACCGCCGTGGCTTCCGCCATGATCAACGTGACCGGCGGATTCCTGATTACCGACCGCATGTTGAAGATGTTCCGCAAGAAGGACGTTATCCAGGGCGAGGAGAAGACCAAGTGACCGAGGCCAACTACATTATTGAAGCTACATATCTGGTCGCTTCCATCCTCTTTGTTCTCGGTCTGAAGAGCCTGAGTCATCCGGATACCGCGCGCCGAGGGATGATTATGGCCGCGGCGGGCATGGGCGCCGCCGTGCTCGGCACCTTGTTTCATCCGAGTATTCATAGCTATCTGTGGATCCTGGTGGGCATGATCGTTGGCTCGTCCATCGGCATACCGATGGCCATGGTGCCTATGACAGCCATGCCGCAGCGGACCGCGCTCTCTCATGCCTTCGGCGCGCTGGCCGCGTCGCTGGTGGGCGTTGCCGAGTACTCCATTCGCGGCTCGCACATGGGTCCGGTGAAGATGGGCGCGCTCGGGTTCGAGGTGATGCTTGGCGCGCTGACCACCACGGGTAGCTTGATCGCCGCCGGTAAGCTGCAGGAGTTTCTGCGCGGCACACCTATCCAGTTCAAGGGCCAGCATATTGTGAACTTGCTGCTGGCGTTGACCATGGTCGGGCTTTTTATTACGTGGCTCATGAATCCAGGCGTGCCCATATTCTTCTATGGCATGATCGCCACCGCCTTGATTTTCGGCGTGATGCTGGTGATCCCCATCGGCGCAGCGGATATGCCGGTGGTGATGTCGCTGCTCAACTCCTACGCCGGTCTTTCTTCCGCCGCCACGGGCTTTGTGCTCTCCAACAACGTGCTGATCATTGCTGGAACGCTGGATGGATTTTCCGGATTTATCCTGTCGATCCTGATGTGTAAGGCCATGAACCGCTCGATCACGAACGTGCTGTTCGGCGGATTCGGAGCAACCATCGCCACCGACACCGGCGCGACCGGAACCATGCGCGAGGTCAGCCTCGACGATGTGGCCGTGCAACTGGCCTATGCGAACCAGGTGATCTTCGTTCCCGGATACGGCATGGCCACGGCCCAGGCGCAGCATGCGGTGCGAGAATTGGGAAATCTTCTTGAAGACCGCGGCGTTTCGGTGAAGTATGCGATTCACCCGGTTGCCGGACGCATGCCGGGCCACATGAACGTGCTGCTCGCCGAAGCCAATGTTCCTTATTCGTCTCTGTACGAAATGGAGCAGATCAATCCCGAACTGCCTTCTACCGATGTGGCTGTGGTGATTGGCGCAAACGACGTGGTGAATCCCGATGCCCGCGACAATCCGAAAAGCCCGATTGCGGGCATGCCGATCATTGAAGTCGATCGCGCGCGTTCCGTGATCGTGTTGAAGCGCGGAAAGGGCAAAGGCTTTTCGGGATTGGAGAATCCCCTATTCTTCAAGCCGGTCACGGGCATGCTCTACGGCGACGCCAAAAGCAGCCTTTCGTCCTTAGTGCAGGCGGTGCAGAAGGTCTAAGCATTGCCCTAGTGACGATTCGAAACCGGTAAGAGTAGAATAACGACATCGTTGCGGCTGAGCTTCCCTGGTTAGTTCTCAATCTTAGTTGGCCCTCAATACTTCAAGTTGGGGAGGGGAATTGTGAGATTGTTTCCAGTTGTTCAGAGTTTTCTTGGCGGTATGATCGTCTTAGTCGCCGGCGCCTATTTCTTCAACGGCGGTTTTCAAACGGCCTCCGCCCAGTCGGAGCTCGGCACTACGCTACGCAGGACCGCAGCCAAACCGTTGCCTCCCGCTCCTATTACATTGACCGAGTGCGAGCAGGGAACCGACGGTTGCGCGACCTGGTCTTTTGCCGGTCCCACGGGAGATGCCGTCTGGCCGTCGGGTGAGGTGGGAAGCCTGACTTACTCGGTATCTGGAAATAAGATCATTATTCATCGTGAAGATGTTGAGGGACCTTCGGCGGGGTTGAAAGTAACCTACTATGGCGTGGCGGATGGCAACGGAATCAACGGCAAGTTTCAAGCGTGGATGCCGGGCCAGGGGGAAAGCAAATCCGGTAGCTGGTACGCCACGGCATCGGCTCCGTTAGAGCCGCCTTCGGTGATGCACTGGTGCGCCAAGCACTGTGTCTCCTGGAAACTGGAAAGCGGACCGCCTTTCGAGAAGCCTCATTATCGAAGCGCCGATTCTAAAGCCATCATGACCGTGGAGCTATGGACCCGCGATTCGATTTTATTGAGCCGTGAAGACCGCAGCCCATCTTTCAATGGGACCGCCGTTTTGCGCGGCAAACTTTCCTGCGATGGCACAATCATCGAGAATGGAACCATCGAGTGGAAAGACGGCGATACTTATGTGTTTCAGGCGGCCTGGGGACCGTCGATCGGCGAGCTTCCTGGTAGTGATGCCGAACGCGATGCAGTTCAGAACGACTGGCGCATGGAACCACCGCCCTGCAACGCCGAGCCTCAGGCTCTGTCCGATAAGCCGTATCTCGATGGCCCCCAAATGCTGCAGCGGCTGGCGCAGTGGGTCAAGGCGAACAGGTAGGGATCGCAGTCTCGGTGATGGAGTCTTCTTCTACAACAACGGCTTATAGTATCGGCGGTGTACGTGTTCTGGAGTGCTCTGCCGAAGGCCCGGTGTTGAGGTCGAGTCAGGATGCGGTCGACCTGATTGTGGAGGCCATGCAGCAGTCGGCATCGCTTGTGGTCTTGCCTGGCGCTAGAGTCGATCCACGTTTCTTTGAACTGCGGTCGCAGATGGCCGGCGAGATTGTCCAGAAGTTTGTGAACTATCGCATGCGGCTGGCCGTAGTCGGCGATTTTTCCACACTTATTTCCGAGAGCACTTCTTTGCGGGCCTTCATCCTCGAGTCGAACCGGGGAAGTTCGATTTGGTTTCTCGGCAGTATTGAAGAGTTGAAAAAGCGGCTGGCAGAAGAAGAAAGACGGATGGAGATAGAGTGAACCGCCGGTACTCCGGTAAAGCCTGGGTTGTAAAATGTGGAATCCTGAACCTGAATGGCAAGTAAGAGCGACCCACGATCGGAAGATGTCAGCCAACTCCACTCTGCCTACAAAAATGGCAGGTTAAACATATTTGTCGGCGCGGGAGTATCGCAGCAATCCGGCTTTCCCGGCTGGGACGACCTGAACAAAGGGCTGCTGCTGCAATACCTCAATGCGCAAATCGGGAACTCGACTCCCGCCGCAATGCTCGCATCCGAGCGCATCGCCGAGAAGGCCGGCATCCTCTACGATGTTCTGGGAAGGGATGCCGTTGCGGATTTCGTGGAACAGGGCATGAGGGACCGCTTTGGCCCGGTGCTCGCTCAGTCCACCTACAAGGGCAGAAAGCTCGAAGATCTTCCACTGAAATCCATTCACCGGCAGATTGTTGCCCTGTCGGACCACGCGCGCCTTTTTACGTTGAACTTCGATCCCCTTCTAGAGTTGGCGCTGGCGCAGCGATTTCCCGGCCGGGAATGGACTTCGTTTCGAAGCCCGAATGGCAATAGGCGTTTGGCCGCCAGGAACCAGGTGGAGCACGTTCACGGCTGGCTCGATCCCGATGGCAGAATGAGCTGGGAGCTGATTCTAACCCAGTCCTCATACTTTGAATTGAGCGCGAATTCAAAGGCCTTCGCAAACAGGGCGCTGCAGAAGATGTTGTCGGACAACTCGGTTACGGCCATCTTGGGAATGAGCCTGGCCGATCCAAATTTCCGCCGCTTCCTGTATTTCTTGAACAAGAAGAAAACAGCGGCCCACAAAAGAATCTATGTAGTGATGAAGCGGGAGAATGCGGTTGTCGATCACTATATGCAGACGCATTGGGGAAATAACGGGCTGCAAATCATCTTTATAGAGCAGTATGAGGAGATTCCATCGCTGCTGCGGGACATTCAATGGGGAGAAACGCCGAAGCGGTCGATTCCGAAATGGACCAATGAAGCGATCCGGTGGCGGTCGGAGACACTTCGAGATTCGGTGATTTTCACGGATGCATGGCAGAAAATCGGCCATGAGAGCCTTCGGGCGCTGGTGACGAAGGTGAAAACACTGTTTGGGGTTCCCCCGCACGAATCGTTGACGGCCACATTATTCATACCTTTCAGCGAATCTAAGACCGAGGCCCGGATCAGGATCGTTGCATCTTCCCGAGAGGCTGTCGATCACAATAAGGCTCTGGATCGGGCACTCGGGCGCGTGCTATCGATTGCTAAGGGTGAGGAGCAGGGTATTGCGGGTGTTTGCTTTTCGACAGGTACGGAGAGGGCCATTGCATTTGGGGAAGGCCAGGTGGATGTGAATTTCTCGAATACGATGATGGAAAAGTGGACTGGAAAGGATGGCTATCGCGATTGGAGATCGATTGTGGCGGTGCCGGTGATCGACAGCAAGTATTGGGTGCCGGTGGCTGTGATCACATTGACCTCGAATTTCGCCAATCCCTTTTGGACATCCTTTGGTGAAAAGCAGCAACTGCTTCAGTCTGAACTTTATGCGGCCATGCGGCAGGCGGGTCATTTCGCCCTCGTGGGTTTTGCGGCGAGTATCGAAGAATGAGCATCCAATTCTTATGGAAAAGATCGGCCGACTGTGCTTAAATTTGAGGTGAGACGCCTATGGCCAAGGACAAACCGTTCATTGACGTGACAAGGCCGATTCCTGAGTGGGGCCTGTCAGAAGAAATGAGCCGCGCAGTGCCCATGGCCGGCTCGGGCGTCGAGATAAAATCCACCCGCGACATCAGCTCAAGCATGAGGAATCGGATTCGCGCCGCGATCGATGTGGGCACGTTGCGCGAAGCTCACAAGCTGGTCGCAGATTCCAAAGAAGGAAAGCACTCCGGAACAATTTTCACGTCGAATAAGGTTCTTCGCTCTGAGGTTCTTTTCAAAGAAAAAGAAGAGAGTAATAGAGAGAGCAAAGCGAAAAAAGACAAAGAGATCTAGCTTCCTCGAAGAGTATTTGATGTCCGCGAGCCGCCGATTGGCGGTTTTTGCTTTTTAGGACGCTTTTGGCGTGAGTGCTGCATTGGTTCCGTCATGCGAAAGCGCGGCGGCTTCTGTTTTCCCCTGTCAGAAGCCGCTCATTGCAATTGCCTGCGGCAGCCTCTGGGAGAATCACGCCCTCAGAAAAATCGCAGATCTCCCGGAAAATACGGGGGTTTTACCAGGCGAGGGCTTCTTGACCGGCCTTGACCCGGCTGGCGGGCGTCGTTTATAAGTTTTTCATCTGGTGTAAGGGAAGCGCGGTGAAAACCCGCCACTGCCCCGCAACTGTAAGCGCTGAGAGTTGAGCCAAGCCACTGGGAAACTGGGAAGGCGCTCAATTTTTCGATCTTCAAGCTTCAATTTTTAATCTCTTGATCGAGTTCTCGATGAAGCGCGAGCCAGGAAACCTTCCAGAGCCATGTCTTTGGCCATTTCCGGCTTCGAGGGCGAGCCGGAGAGCTTCTCTGCTGTCTTGCGCACGTTGACGGGCAGTGTTCCCTCAAAAGTGCAGCCATGTCGAAACAGCAAAAATCGGTCACCCTGGTATTGGGAGGAGCGCGCAGCGGCAAGAGCACCTTCGCCCAAAAATATGCCTCATCGTGGGCAAATGTCATCTTTCTGGCAACGGCCCAGGCGGTCGACGATGAAATGCGCGACCGCATCAACCGCCATCGCCGCGACCGTCCGGCCGAGTGGCCAACCGTGGAAGTGCCGGTCGATCTTGACCTCGCCATCGCTCAACACGGCGAGGCGGATTCCCTCCTGCTGGTGGATTGCCTCACGCTGTACGCCTCCAACATCATGGAGCTGGAGCGCCAGGACGAGGAAAAAATCGCTCAACGGGTGCAGCGTCTCTGTGCCACGCTGCAATCGGTGGCGTCCTCTGTAGTCTTGGTCTCCAATGAGGTTGGCAGCAGTGTGGTTCCCGCATTTCCGGCCGGAAGATTCTTTCGCGATCTGCAAGGACGCGTGAACCAGCAGGTTGCTCAAGTGGCCGACAACGTTCTCTTGATGGTTGCCGGGCTCCCACTGGTTCTCAAGGGCAGCGCCGAGGCTCCAAAATGAAGGTGAAGCCGAAGCTGATGCGGAACCCGTGGAGTTTGCCGAATCCGAAAAGACGCGGGGGCTGGCCGCACTGGCTCCTCGTCGTACCTGGGCTTCTGTTCTTTGCTGCCGCTGCCTTGGCCTCGCCGCCTGCGCACAAGGAGCATCACACTCAACCCGAAACCCAGGCGCAGCACAGCCCTAATGAAGAGAAGGTTCAGGAAGGAAAACTCAGGGAAGAAAGAGAAGAAAAAGACGAGTTCGATCGCAAGATCGCAATCCCGGTGAAGCCGCATCGCCTGATCTGCCTCGCGCCCAGCGTTACCGACATGGTTTATGCACTGGGAGCGGGAGACGATGTCGTCGGAATCAGCGACTATACGAAGTATCCGGCGGAGGCTTTAAAAAAACCAAGTGTGGGCCAGGTGCTCAACCCATCGGTGGAGTCCATCGTTGCCTTGCGTCCGGACCTGGTGCTTGGCATCGAGTTAAGTACGATCGAAACAGTCAGGCAGTTGGAGCGCCTGAACATTCCCGTATTTCTGGTGCAGCCGCACGGGATCGAAGGAATCTATCGTTCCTTGAAAAATCTTGGCCGTGTGCTCCAGCGCGAACAGGCGGCGGATAGCCTGATTGCGCGTCTCCGGGGCCGTGAGCAGGCGGTTCGCGCGCGTATTCGCGGCAGGGCCCCGCTCCGGATCTTTCTTCCGCTTTCGGAAAATCCGGTGATTACCATTGGCCGAAGTTCTTTTATCAGCGAGATTATTGCCGCTGCCGGCGGCAAATCGGTAACCGACGATCTTACGCAGGAATGGCCGTCCATCAGTATGGAAACGGTGCTGGCCCGCCAACCGGACTACCTTTTGCTCATCAAAGATGTTCCTTTGACTATCGACAGCTTGAAGAAGACTCCTGGGTGGAGGGATGTGAAATGCGTCCAGCAAGGGCGCGTTTTCTACGTTGACGACCGGATTTATTATCCAAGCCCGCTGGTGTTTGACGCTCTGGAAAGTCTTGCCGCTCAGTTTTTTCCTGCGGAGGCACAATAACAAAAGCTCTGCCTCTGTAAACCGTACACAGCTACAAACCGTAAACAAGTGCGGCGAGATGTTCGGGAATGCGGTGAAAATCCGCAACTGCCCCGCAACTGTAAACGACGTAAGGAC
Source organism: Candidatus Angelobacter sp. (assembly GCA_035295685.1). GTDB lineage: Bacteria > Acidobacteriota > Terriglobia > Terriglobales > Acidobacteriaceae > Angelobacter. Next base: position 20,616 of record DATGIO010000040.1, on the reverse strand, counting down.
TGCCGGAACGCCACTGCACCACTTGCTTTGTGGGAAGGCTCCCGGTCTTGGTCGTGAGTCAGGAGACCGGTCTCGCCGCCGATCCAACGTACCTCTTCCGAGGGGAAGGAGACTCGAAAATGAAAAGAACGAACTGCGCCAGCCTGGCAGCGGCGCTGCTGTTATTGCTTGGAATGGGCCCGGGCGCTCTGGCGGCAGATACCGCGTCGCTGCGAGGAGTGGTGAAAGACCAGCTGGGCGCGGCGATTGATAAAGCCACCGTCGAGTTACTGAGGGATGGACGCACCGTCGCCACGACCACCACGGACTCACAAGGCGCCTTCCAGTTTTCCTCACTTGCGGCGGGCCGCTACGACGTGCACGCGGTGGCGGAAGGCTTTACCGCCTTAACCAAGCCTTCCGTCTACGTGGGCGGGCAGAGCGCCGCGCAGCTCGATATGACGCTGAGTGTTGGGCCGCTTGCCCAGGAGATTGTAGTTTCCGCTACCGGCACGGCGGTTCCAACATCGCAGGTCGGCTCTTCGATCTCCGTGATTGGCCAGGACCAGCTGCAGAATGCGACCGAAGTGCTCGATCCCTTGCGCTCTGTGCCAGGAGTAACGATTCTGCAAACCGGCCAGCGGGGCGGAACGACTTCTCTCTTTATTCGCGGCGGCGACAGCGGCGCCAACAAAGTTTTGGTGGATGGCGTCCCGTTGAACGACATTGGCGGCATCGCGGAATTTGCCGATGTGGCGGCGACTGGCGTTGATCAGATTGAAATCCAGCGGAATCCGAATAGCGTCCTGTATGGTTCGGACGCTCTGGCGGGCGTAGTAAGCCTGACCACGCGCCGCGGCGTTACGCCGCTTCCCGAGCTTTCCTATGCGTTTGACGCGGGCAACTTCAATACCCTGCGCCACGATGGCTCCGTGGCTGGAGCCTATCGCCAACTCGACTATTTCTCGGAGTTCTCCCGCTTCGATACGCAGAACAGCATTCCCAACGACTCATTTCACAATGCCACCTTCGCCGGCAATCTTGGCTGGACGCCCATTTCTACGCTCGATGTGCGCTTGACCGTGCGGCATTCGCAGAGCGCCACTGGAGCGCCGAATGCGATCGAGGCTTTCGGAATTCCGGACAACGCCTTTCAGCGCACGCAGAATACCTATATCGGCGCGACCCTCCAGCACCAGACGACTTCCCGCTGGCATAACCTCGTGCGCTATGGCGCTTCACGCCTCGATAGTCAATTTGACGATGTTTCACCCGCCGGAATCCCTTCGCCTTTTGGAGATGGCAATTTCCTCGGCAAGACGCTTACCTTGCACGGCGCGAATGGCTTCAGCACAACGGGACAAGCGATCCTCGACTTTGCTGGAACGTTTCCCATTCTGTCTTCCAGTTCGTCGCAGCGCGATTTCGTCTACACACAGTCCGATTACAGCTTCAGTCCACGCCTGCTGGCGCTTTTCGGGTTTCGCTATGAGGATGAGCGCGGATTCACGCTTGCCGGCGGAACCAAGACTCCGACGCAGAGAAATAACTTCAGCTACACCTCGGAATTTCAAGCAAACCTGGGCCGCGCTTATGCCACGGTGGGCATGGGCATCGAAAATAATGCCGTGTTTGGCGTGGCCGTGACCCCGCGCGTCTCGTTGACCTACTATTTGGTCCGCCCGCGCACCACTGGCCTCTTCACTGGCACCAGGTTGAGGTTCAACTATGCGCAGGGAGTCAAGGAGCCGAGCATCTTCGAGCAGACTTCGTCTCTGTTCAACCTGCTATCGCAACTTCCCAACGGGCCGCAGTTGATCTCGCAATTCCACATTGGGCCGGTCTCTGAGGAGCGTTCCCGTAGCTACGATGGAGGCATTGAGCAAAGCTTTTGGAACAGCCGCGCTAAGCTGGGAGCTACAATCTTCTACAACCAATTTGCCGGCCAGGTTGAATTTGTGGGCAATACGGCCTTGCCGCTGCTGGGCGTACCCGCACCGATCGCGGCAAGCGTCCTGGGCGCAACCTTGAATTCGGAGGCTTTGCGCTCCCTGGGTGCGGAAACCGAGCTGGAATTCAACCTGGGACGCGGTTTCAGCGCAAGGGCCGCTTATACTTATCTAGACGCGGTGGTGCAACGTTCTTTCTCCAGCGACCAGTTCTTCCCGTCGGTGAATCCTGAGATTCCGGGCGTTCTCATCGGTGCGTTTTCGCCGCTCGTGGGGAACCGTCCGTTTCGGCAGCCCCCGCATACCGCTAGTTTTCTTCTGCGTTACACGAGGCCGCGCTATGCGTTTTCCTTAAAAGGACTTCTAGTGAGCCGTAGTGACGATAGTACGTTCCTTACCGATGCGGCCTTCGGCAATACCATGCTGTTGCCGAATCGAAACCTGGCTCCCTCCTATCAAAAGATCGACTTCAATGGAAGCTACAGGCTCAATCGCTGGATGAGCCTTTATGCCGGCGTTGAGAATTTGGCGAGCGAGCACTATGCGCCCGCTTTTGGCTTTCCCGCCCTGCCGCTGACGTTTCGCGCCGGTTCAAGGATTACCTTCGGAGGCGAATCCTGGAAATAGGAGAAACAAAGCTGGAAGCAGGGCAAAATATCTCGCAAGAAGATTCATCCCGTGGTGTCGCACCTGCGAGCCCCGGAGCGAGAGCAGATCATGGCTCCGGCGCTGCCCGGTTTATGCTTATTCTGATTGGGTTGCTTGCGCTCCTGGCCGTGGCAATGGTGGTTGCCGGGAGCGTCGGAGCCGTCCCGGTCAGGCCCAGGGCTATCGTTTCCATGCTGATTCATGGCCTCTTCGGAGGCTCCGCGTCCGGCACATCTGTTGATGAGACGATCGTCTTCCAGATACGCCTCCCACGCGTGATTGCCGCCGCGTTGGTTGGAGCGGCGCTCTCGGTGGCCGGAGTCCTTTTCCAGGGGCTATTTCGCAATCCCATGGCCGATCCTTATGTCATCGGCTCTCAGGGTGGAGCGGCCCTGGGAGCCACGATCGGGATTCTTCTGCTACCGCACTTTTCATTCCTGGGATTCGGCGCGACTGCCACATTAGCGTTTTTAGGATCCGTCCTGGCCATGGTTCTTGTCTATTGGCTGGCGCGCGTGGGTGGGCGTACTCCGATTGTTGGTCTTCTTCTCGCCGGATTTGCCTTGAGCACGCTTCTGAGTTCTTCCACAGTCTTTTTCATGTTTATCGGTCCGCAGACGGATACGGCGCTCCGCGCCCTAACCTCGTGGCTGCATGGCACGGTCGCTGTGGCCGGGTGGGATCAGATTCTGGCGGTCGCCGCGATGGTGCTTGTGGGCATACTCTGCTCTTTGCCTCTGGCCCGTATGTTGAATGCGCTCTCGCTGGGTGAAGAGTATGCCGAGCAGCTGGGCATTCCCATTGAATGGTCGCGAGCGGCGATCATCCTGGTTGGGTCGCTGCTGACTTCTGGCGCAGTCTCCGTCGGCGGCCTTATTGGGTTTGTGGGCCTGATTGTGCCGCACTTCTGTCGTCTGCTCCTGGGGCCCGAGCATCTCCGGCTGATTCCGGTTTCGGCGCTCTGCGGGGCGACTTTCCTGGTGCTGGCCGATACGCTCGCTCGGACGGTAATCGCTCCCTCGGAACTGCCGGTCGGGATTCTTACCGCCTTTATCGGCGGTCCAGCCTTCCTCTACCTGCTGCGCCGGACCAAGCGGGAATACGTCGGATGAGCCGCATGCTTGAATTCTCCAGCGTAACTTTCTCATACAATGGTGCGACGCTTTTTGGCGGCATTACCCTGGGCGTGGAAGAGGGGGCCAGAGTTGCTCTTGTGGGCGCCAATGGCAGCGGCAAGACTACCTTGTTGAAGCTTGCCGCCGGCTTGCTTCGTCCGGTGGAAGGGAGCGTATCGTTTCAGGGCCGGGATCTGCGCTCTGTGCCTCGGCGTGAACTGGCGCGGCAAATGGCGTATGTGCCCCAGCAGATGGTCGCTCCGTTCGACTTTACGGTGCGGCAAATCGTAGAGCAGGGAAGGACGCCCCATCTGAAAATGATGGGTTCGTTTCGCCAGAGGGACCGCGAGGCCGTGGAGAGCGCCATGGAAGCGGCTGCGGTTACGTCCTTGGCGAACCGCGTTTATAACCGTTTGAGCGGCGGCGAGCAGCAGCGGGTAAAAATCGCGGTAGCGTTGGCGCAGGAGCCGAAATTGCTCCTGTTGGATGAGCCTACGCAACATCTCGATATTGGCCGCCAGGCGGAGATTCTGGAACTGCTCGCGGACTTGAACCGGCGCGGCGTCACCATGGTGGCTGCGATCCACGATTTGTATGCGGTTCATTGGTATTTTCCTTCGATGATTCTTTTGCACTTAGATCGGAAACTTGTGCAGGGGGAGACAGAAGTAATCTTGCAACAGGAGACCATCGAGCGCGCCTTTGGCATCCATGCTCGTGTTCCTTCAGGACAAATTGCACGATCATTGCAGATAGCTAAGGGGCCTCAGAATTTTTATGGAACGAATCAGACAGTTGATCAAGGAAATTGAATCACCCAAACACGCCTGGCGTCAGCAGGCGCAGGAGCACCTGGACCGCCTGACCAAGCCGCTCGGCAGCCTGGGCATGCTCGAAGAGATCGCCGCCCGCCTGGCCTCGATTCAGGAGACGGACGAGCCTCACATCGATCGCAAGGCCATCTATGTTTTTGCCGCCGATCACGGCATTACCGACGAGGGGGTGAGCGCGTATCCCAGGGAAGTAACGCAGCAGATGGTGATTAATTTCCTGAACGGAGGCGCGGCCATCAACGTGATAGCCCGCAAGGCCGCCGCCAAGGTTATCGTGGTGGATGTGGGCGTGGATGCCGAATTTCCCGAAGAGCCTGGGTTGGTTCGCGAAAAGGTTCGCCGCGGCACCTCCAACATGCTGAACACTCCGGCCATGACCGAGGCCGAGCTCGAAGCCGCTTTGCAGGTGGGGCTCAGACTAGCGGGCCAGGCCAAGAAACAAGGGTTCGATCTGATCGGCGTCGGCGAAATGGGTATCGGGAATACGACCTCGGCCAGCGCCATCACCGCGGCCCTTACCGGAAAAGCGCCCGCGGATGTCACCGGCTGCGGGGCCGGCCTTTCCCGACCGGCGGTCCGGCACAAGATTGAGATCGTGGAAGCCGTGCTCCAGAAACATAACCTGCTGCCGCCCGCAGTGCCCGATCCGCTCCGTATTTTGCGCTGTGTTGGCGGCCTGGAGATTGCCGCCATGACCGGCATGGTGTTGGGGGCGGCAAAAGAGCACATTGCCTGCGTGATCGATGGCTTCATCTCCACTTCGGCGGCGGCCTTGGCATTCACGTTGCAGCCCAAAGTTCGCGATTACCTGTTTGCCGGTCATCAGTCGGAGGAGCCCGGACATCAGGTCCTTCTAGAAAAGATCGGACTCATTCCCCTGCTGAATCTCAACCTCCGGCTTGGAGAGGGAACCGGCGCGGTACTAGCGTTCCATCTGCTCGAAACGGCCGTCAAGATCTATAACGAAATGGCTACCTTTGCCTCCGCGAAAGTCAGCGAGGCCGCCGCGGTATGAGGATTGTTCGGGATCTGGGTTTGGCCTTCCAGTTCCTTACCCGGCTCCCGATTCCCGGTAACCATCACGAAAAGACTTCCATCTCCCAGGCGGCTGTCTACTTTCCCCTTGTAGGTCTGGTAGTTGGGGCGGGGGCCGCCGCTTTACACCGCATCCTGGGTGGGCGCGTCAACGCCTCCGTGATGGCTGTTGTTGTTCTTGTGTATCTCGTTTTAATCACCGGGGGACTTCATGAAGACGGCTTGGCGGATGTCGCCGACGGCTTCGGAGGCGGCTGGACGAAAGAGCGAATCCTGGAGATTATGCGCGATAGCCGGGTCGGAGCCTTCGGCGCTCTTGCCATTGCGCTCTCGGCGCTCGCCCGCTATAGCCTGTTAAGCTCCCTCGCCGATGACGCCAGGGTAGTTTCTCCTGCTGGTTTTAGTATTCTCGGCTCCCATACTCCGAGCCGATTTGCCGCCTATGTCATCGCGGCCCACGTTCTTTGCCGCTGGACCACCTTGCCTTTAGCTTATTTTCTTCCCGCCGCCCGCACGTCAGGGCAGGGCGCTTCCGTTGCCCGCCAGATATCTTCTACATCGGTTCTGCTTGGAACCATTCTCGCCGTCGCCATCTGTTATTTCTTTCTCCGCAGCGCGTTGCTGGTTCCACTCGCTGTTACGCTCGCAGTGACCCTTCTTTCTGGCCTCTACTACCGCCGCCGCATAGGCGGGGTAACCGGCGACTGCTTCGGTGCAACGAATCAGGTCGCGGAGATTGCTGTCTATTTTTGTGGGGCGATCGGTCCATAGCAGTGAACTCTTGAACCCTATCGTGGGGTAGGAAAAAATCGCACGCGTTGTCTGTCCACATACCCCGAGGATCAGATCATTGCAGCCAATTTTAGTAAACGCCGGGATTGCCGTACATCAGCACATTCGTGCCGGAGATTGGAAAGAAACTTCGAATTTCTAGAACCTAAAAAATGGGGTGCAGGCCTTCCCAAACCTACACCCCTGCCAGCTATTGCTCGCGTCGGTTTGCATGTCCTGGAGACTATTTTTGGAATAGCCCAAAGGACTTGCCGGCTAAAAAAACTGCTGGAAATAACAAAGTCTAGAGAGATCTCACGGTCTTCCCAACTCGGAGAGATCCCGTATTGCGAGAGAATGGAGAAGATGATGAAGGGGAATCATCATAGCCTTTACTCTCCAACTGCATAACTTCATATAGAGTGGCAAATGAACCTAAAAATATACGATTAGCAAAAACATTTTAATTAAATGATATGGAAATCTTTAACTATTAAGAATTACTTTCGATTCGAGGATATCTCATGTTTCGAGACATCCCATGCTTCGGAGTCAATCGCGATAGAGGTGTTTGGCAGCGATTTAAGGTTCTGGATCGGAACGCATGGAGTTGCTCTCAAGCATTCCGATCCAAAAAGGCTAGGACTGAAAGTTGAATGTCAGAATTCGGCAACCGCGCGCAAGGCGTAGCTTCGGGGTGGGGCAATCGCCGTACCGGAAAATAATCCAGCGAAGTTGATTACATTGAGCCGGTTGTTTAGGTTTTGAAGATCGCTCTGTAGACGCATGGTGAAGCGGTCGCGTTTGATAACATCGGCGCCCAAGGATGCGTTCAAGGCCAAAGAGGGGCGAACTCTGCCACGATCAAAGTTGACGCGATCCAAGATTTGATTCCCAAACTGTCCAAGAGCATCCTGCGGAGTGCCATTGAACTCTGAGGGCAAACCGCTGCCGTAAGAGCCGCCAAACGCGGCCCACAGGCGTGGTGCAATCTGATAGCGGAATCGGCTGTTCACAGTATTTCGCTGGTCTTGGCTGACGGGAAATCGTCCGGTATTGGCCAGGGCGCCGGCAACATCATTTCCCAGGAACAAGCCGCCGGCAATTGGTGTGTATCCAAATCCCACCATATAGGAGTAGCTCAACTGGCCCGAGAGCTTACCCCAATGCGGTATCTCAAGTTTGGATTCCGCTCCATAAATTTTTCCTTTCCGAAAGGATATGGGGAAACTCACGCCGGTATTCAGAAGCACATCGTCATCGGCATAGTTATCGAACAGGCGGGTGTAGTAATTCACATCCAGTTTGAGGCTTTTGAAAAACCCTTTGGTGAGTCCCGCCTCATAGAAGTTTCCATTGGAGGGCTGCACAGGAATTCTGAGCACCTGGGGGTTCAATGTCGCAATGGCTGGCGAACTGGCGAGCAAAATATTTTCAAAGGCAGGGGTTTGGAAGATTCGATCATAAGCGCCATGAAAAACCAGATCGGCTCCCGGCCAATACCAGGAAACGCCCAATCGCGGACTGACGGCATTCTTTTCAACCACGAGTTGATAGTGGTCGAAGCGAAGGCCCGCGCTGACCGTGAGGCGGCCAAGCCGGATCAAATCCTGAACGTAGGCTGACTGCTCACGGTCCAGTCCCTTGCCGGCGAAGTTGAAGGTCGGAGGCGTGCCATCATCGAATTGGGTGGGATCGGTGATGTTATAGCTAAATTGTTCGTGAATCGATCCATAGTCCAAGTCGGCTCCCGCAGCAAATTCATGGATGCCGTGATGCACAGCAACACTTGCTTTGAGATAACCTTCGCGCAATCCTCGCTGCTGTGTGGCAAGGATGGGAGTTGAGGCCTCGTTGGAGTTCAAATTCACGGAATCGTCCCGCGACATCACCCGCAGATCTCCCACCACGTTCGGCGAAAAGATGTGCTGATACGAGAAAAGGCCCATGGTTTCAAAACTGCCACGGTCTTGCCGCTGGCCTGCCGCTTCTTGCACCAACTCGTTGGGAACTTGAAATAGAGATTGCTCGTGGCGGACGCTCAATTCAATTCGATCATGGTCTGTAACATCGCGCTCGTACTTCGTGGAAAAACCGCTGGAGCTCGCATGGTTGGTGAAGTTTTCGATGACCGGCGGATCGAGATAACGATCCGTCAAGGCTCCATCGGCGCTGACGCCCAGGGCATTCTTGCCCCATCCGTACTGGGCCATCAGGCTGCCATCTGCAGCGCCAAAGCTACCTCCGGAGGCAACGGCCTTCGCATGCAATCCCTGATGAATGTCCCGGTCCGTTGACACCTCAATGACCCCACCCAACTTTCTTCCATACTCCGCCGGATAGCTGGCGGTGAGGATACTCATCGAGTAAACATCGCTGGAGCCAATCTCCGGGGCAAATGCCGGGGAGCGGTTATCCGTGAGCGGCACGCCGTCCACAATATATTGGGTCTGATACTCCGAGCCGCGAGGATGGAGAATACCGTTCGCCTCTAAGAGCCAACCCGGTTGAGAGTTGACGAGATCGATGACGGAGCGGCCAGGAGCAGAGACGCTGGAATGTTCCAAGGTGTCTTGATCGACCCGATTGATTGTGCCCGGGCGATGAGGATCCACCAAGGTCTCGGCATTGACGTCGACCGTTGTATGCTCGGCGGCTATGGCCATGTGGACGTCCAATTCCGTTGGAACGGCGGACCTTATCTCGACGACGCTGGTATGAAGTGCAAACCCCTGATGTCTTACCTGAAGCCGGTAGATGCCAAAAGGAAGAAGTTTCGCCTCCAATCGACCTGCCGCGTCGGTTCGATAGGTGCGATGAATTTGATTGGCATCGCACTCGAGCTCGACAGAACTCTCGAGAGCAAGCCCAGCAGGATCCTCAACCCTCAACCGCAATTCACCAGTATTGCTCTGGCCCGCGGCAAAGGAAGCCCATAGGGTGAAAATAATTGCAAAGAATATGACTTTCCTAGGCACTGTTCCTCTTCTTTTTCTTGTTCATGCTCTTTATTTATTTCTATGAGTATTTACTTTCTATGAGGTCTGCGATTGGCGCAGCCATGCCGCAGTTTGTCCAACGGTTCACCTTCCGTGAACCCCTTAGCCTGGCAACCCGCGCCAATGAGGGCCCTAAGCTCCGTACTTAGACGGTAGCAATCCGGCGCCCGCAGGCCTTCTGGGCCGGTCGGTGTGAAAATATTTTTTGTAGGCGGCAATCCAGTCGTGCGAGATTTCGTTCTGGGCGGTCGCGAGTTCGAGCTTATTGGAGCAAACCAAATTATGAAGGTGCTCCTCTAAATCGTCCTTGTCACGCGCGTTCCATGACGATGGGGCATAGGGCTCCGGCCACAAGTTCCGAGGATCGTCTGTTCCGCCCAATCCGGGAGAGATCAGCAAGTCGATTTCGTAATCGTCGGGTCGAGCGGCGGCCATCCCATACTTCTGCAAAACCGCTTTTCTTAGCGGCAGCGATATCTCACGAATGGGCTCTTCACGGTCCATGGAACAAAGATCGCTTAGTGCCACGTTGCGCACCGAGCCTGGTGTTAGGCTTTGATCGGGAACGATCGCCCGGTTCCTCTTCGCGAGGATGCGACCCGTCATCGGATTTGTCGAATATGCCCCAAAAACAGCCGCGAGCAAAACAAGAAAAATGCCTGTGCACGTAGCAGTTACCATCGGCCTTAGCATGAAAGGCTGGAGAAAACGTCGCCATGTCCTCTGACGCTGCCCGGCGTTTGAGTTGGCCGCCTTGGCTCCGTCCTGAACGGCACCAGCCATATGGGCCTTCAAACGGACGAGCGACTCATCGATTGGCCGAATTTGTGGAGCAAGGCTTTGCTGGACGATCCCTGATAAGTCCGCCATGACTGAATCAAAAGTGGCCAATCGCGCTTGGCATGTCGCACATTGCGCGAGGTGAGTTCGAATTTTGGCAGACCGGGCAGACGACAATTCGCCTTCCGCGGCCAGAAGAAGATCTATGTCTTCGGGATGAAGGTTGTGGCTGAACACACAAGTCTCCTCAAGCTGGGTCTGAATCTACGTGCGAGGCCCCATCCAAAATGAAATCTGCTCTGAGTGTCGTTCGCTCAGTCTTTCGGTCTTCGCAATCGTTCAATCTTTTCAATCGTTCAATCTTTCAGTCTTACGGTTTTAATTTAACTGGTTCTCTCCTATATATTCGTCAAGGGCATCATCTGTTCAGTGTTTTTTTAAAGATGGCATTCACGGTAAGTGCAAGATACGGTTGAGCCATCCTGTGCTCGCCACCTCTACCTCTTCTTGGTAACCTAGACCTATTTTTCGGCACCTCTTCTATTTTCTTGCCCATTTTTCAACTCATTTGCGACATACTCATAGACTTGATTGACCGCCAAGGGCAGTCGCGAGTTGAATTTGGAGAAGGGTTTGATGGTAGACGAGCGAGACAGTACGCGGCCTGAGGGCGCAGATTTTGCCGGGGGGGCGAGGGAAGAAAATACACGGCATCTGCACGCCAGCGGTCATCTCGAAGCGGATATACCTGAAGCCCCGGAAGCAGCCGTTTTTTTTCTGTTCGATAAACTCCGCAGCTCGCTCCTGCGTTACGCCCTATCCTTTGGATTGGCGCCGCAGGATTGCGAGGATGTGATTCAGGAAACCTACCTCGCCCTCTTCCGTCACCTGCAAGCCAATAAGTCCAGACAAAATCTTCACGCATGGCTGTATCGAGTGGCGCACAATCTCGCGCTTAAGAGGAGGGATGCAAACAGAAAGCTCGGACACGTTTCCGATATGCCATTTCTGATACAGCAGCTCGATCCATCTGTGGACATCGAGGAACACGCAATTTTCCGCCAGGAGCAAAAGAAAATTCTCGCTATTTTCTGCGCTCTTTCTGAACGCGAACGGCAATGCATCCAGTTGCGTTCCGACGGCTTGAACTATCGAGAAATCTCCAGGATTCTAGGCATCTCCTTGGGATCGGTCGCCGCTGCCATGGCGAAATCGCTACAGCGCATGTCTCAAACTCAAATCAGGTCGGGCCGCCCCGAAGGTATTCAACCCGAACCACCGCGTCTTAAACCCGGCGCCGGCCGCGACAGTTCGGCTGGTGAACTGCGGGATGATCCGATCCCGACATAACCTGAGCCAACAACGGGCAAATGGCTAACCTTGTTGGCCGCGCTTGCCCTAGACACCTTCCAGACGCCTCATGGAGCGAGCTAAGGCTCCCGCAACCGATCGTAAGGAAATCTCCAGCACCATTGCTATTTCTTGATGTTTGAAGCCTTCCATACGCAATAAGAGGCAATGGCGTTCTCTCTCCGGAAGAGAAAGAAAGGCTGTCAATAGCTTCTCCTGCTCTTGGCCGCGACCTGTGTGGCCGCTCGTGGCGCCAACATCCTGGATGCCATGAGCGCCTGTCCCCCGGACATTTGGATTGATGCACATTCATGATCCACCGCCCTACAAAGGGTTTCTCTGCGCTCAGTGCAAGGTAACACGTAAGCAAGAGCGACGAAAGACAAGAATAGGCTTCTTAACACTGTATCCATCTCCCGGCATAAGGCCCTTTGGAGCAAAGGCCTATGTTCTGATGTTCCGTTTGCAGCGAACGTACAAAAGTCTTGGACCCGGAATAGCGAGTCGACCGCTACTTGGCTCTGTCGAATACATCGACCGTGATTGTCGATTCCCCGCCTGATGGGTCTTTGACTTCGGCGGTAATCGTCATCTGCTTTCCGTCCGGCGATACTTTTCGCGTGCTCACAGCAGCGATCACGAGATGTTGGCTGTAGATAGCTCTAACCGTGTTCGTGTCGATGCGGAGTAAGGTGACGGGCAGCATGAGACCGCGACGCCCGGTTACGGTGACCCTTCTGGCCGACGACTGCTTTGGAGCAACGAAGCAGATAGACGAGATTGCCGTCTATTTTTATAGAATAGTAAATTATTAGTTTCTATATCTCGTTATAAATTATTCTATTTATGGGCAAGTAAACTTAATCTTCGATGGTCAAGGCGCCTACTTCGTCATCAGCTTTTGATTCGGCAGATTTAGTTGCAGATATTCCTGTTTGCCTTAGCTCACCCAATATCGTCCGTAATCTAAGAGAGCTATTCAAGATAGGATCGATCCTACGGCGAGCATAGTGCCAATCTGAAAGTATACTCCCTAAAATTAATAAAAATGAAAGCCCCAAATAATATGGATTTGTTAATATTGGAACAATACGGGTTGCGAGTAGGCCACTCCACCCACATGCGTGCATAGCATTCTGGAACATGCCGCTACGTATGTCCTCGCGCTTTGGTATCCCAAGAGTGGAATACCAAACTCCCCAATGCGTGCCCCTGCTTTGCTCGCGTCTAATGCCATAACGTTTCTGGAGTAGTATTGTAGCGGCGAGGTGCCAACACTCTTGCACCTCTCTCAAGAAGGGGTTGAATCCTGTTGGCATGCCTCGATTTGAAGCATACATCGCCAATGATCCTATCCATCTTTTTCTCCAACCACGGCTTGCTAAAATGTTGGCCAGAGGCATAAGTATATATTTGGCTATCAAGGATATGACTAGGTCACTAATTCGGCATAAAACATCCAGAATATATTGGACCATTTGGACAAAAAACATAAAACCTGTACCGATAAAAAATACGCTCGCAAGAATAAGAAATATTTGTGTGTAGTACCCCAGGCCAACTCCCGATTGCTGCAGGGCATTTTGTAATATCGTTGGTTTTGCCAATAAAATGGAAATCCCGAAATATAAACCAGGTAAGAATCCAGCTAAATAGGTGAATATGCGCCATGATAACATCTTAGAAATATCGATCTTCAACATCAATCACCCCTTCCGGACATAAATTATTAATCTCGATCTTTATTGCGACCAACTGAAAAATAACCTCTTATATGCAAGAGCTAAACTCAAGTCAGATGATAGCTAAAGATGAATAATAATGAACAAGACGGGAGGCGTAATTTTCTCAGTAGAGGATATAATAGGTGCAGTATTCTATTTTAAATTTTTTACAATACGTATTGCCGCGGGATTTGTTAACGATCCCATTATATATAATCGCCTATTCTTAGCAAATTGAAAGAAAAATCCAACGAGCTCAAATAATGAATATATGCGCTCCGCAGCTCTAACCTCTTTCGTGTCTGTTTTAATCCACTCAACTCCCAAATGCTTCCTGGTTTCTTCAATATCTATGACAAAATTATGATCTTTATATTCATAAACAAGCTCTCGCGCAATTTGTCCGGCTGGCTTCGCTAGATTTTGCTTTGTAGACAGCAGTCTCTCTGCATATTGCACAGCCGATTCGCTAATCCGATCACAATAGCCCACCTGTTCAACCGTTAGCGTCTGCTGTAGGTAACGAGCAAACATCTCTGCGCTCCCTGGATGCTTTTCAACCACAGATGCAATCGTACCAAGAGCTTGGCTAACGCCGAGTGCGGGGAGGCCATCCAATTGAGGATCGATAGGACCAAGCTGACCTAGAGGCCCCATATGAATTTCATCCGCACCAATAGCGATCAATGTTGCTGCCGACTTAGCCTGCCTAGGGACCACAACTGTAAAGCGTTCGCGGGCAAATGTTTTACATATTTTGCTTATTTGAAAAGCAGGTTCTATAGAACCTCCAGGACATAATAAAAATAGTAAGACATTCTTTTGATGAGCTGCATTTTCAGCAGCTAGCGCGCCAAAGACTGCATCCAGATCAGAGGTTGTAATGCTATCCTGCGGTTCAATCAATCCAATGCAACATTGATCGCTCACCGCTTCCGACTCCAAGATTTCTGAGACTTCCTGAGTGAATCTCTCTTTTATATCTTGATTCCGTGCTGAATCCAAAAATCTATGCCAAGGAACTATATCTTGGGTAGGGGGCGCTGTCGGTTCTTTTGCTGGGGCAGCCGCTACTCCTGCACCACTGCTGGAAGAGGGATCAATTTCTTCTTCTGCGGCATTGACACTATTGGTATCAGGTTGGATCGGCTTGGCGATTGTCATTGCTTCCTCGACTCTTTGGAATAGTTTTGAAAGCTTTTGCGGATAATAATGCAAATATTTTGCTCTATTTAGTATCTCATTTTAATAACAATATATATACCGAATTTATTGGTGCATGCGCCAAAATATTAATAAACACTAATAAAATGGCGATGAAAGTTTTATCTTGGCATATTGGGATCTACCGATTGTGATATAGCGGTGCCTCAAAGAGATGGTCACTGAAGTGACTCCGTGATTCACAGCCTTCACAATATATAAAGGCTAATCGAGTGAGTTTGCATTCGATGATTGTGGTTAAATCAAGGCCTATCCCACTTCCCCGCGATATCGCCGAGGATTGTCCTATCGCCGAAATAATCAGCGATGGCAATTCTCGGGCGTAAGGCTCGTGCAGCTATTTTACTTTGATTGGTTAGGATGCAGGGCTTCCTGAATTGAAACCGATGCCATCGAGAACGCCTGCTGGGCCAAGGTCAGTGCGAATTGGGAGGAGGGCTCCATCAATGGCGCGTCGCCGACGTTCGGCGCGGTTGAGGACGCGGCTACCGTCTCGCGGGACAGGCCGTTCTGGCTCTCGCCTTGTTGACCAGTCATCGCAATCAATTGGGCAAAAGTGGTTGGCAGAAGAGATGTCTCAGCAATGCGGCGGCCAACACCCGTACAGTTTGAGGTTACGAAAGCACAATTGACGACGATGGGCGTGGCTTGTCCCATTACGCCGGGAATCGTGCAGGACTTGGTGCAAGGCTGACCCACACATTGCGTGGAGGGAGGGAGGCATGATTGTTGAGCGAAGGCCGAGGCTCCGGCGAGTGCGAAAAACATGGTGGCTAAGAGGCGCAATTTCATGGGGCAGGTCTCCTTAAGAGTCGTGTAGTTGTGATAGGTGCGGCTTATGTCTTGCGAGACAGCAACCGGCAAAGGCCAAGCCTTTTCGGTCCCATCATGGCGACGTCAAATGAGAATCGGGCCTTGTAACGGCGAATAGAGGTTAAACATTTTATTAAATCATTTCAATAGATGAGAATCGCGCCGAATACGAATTGGGATACCACGCGCATCAGGCGTACATCGCGGTGATTGCGCTCTCTGCCAGTGGGTTCGCTCAGAACCACCGTTTACCGAAAACAAATAGTTTCATTCCGTCACCATTGAATGATCGAGAAGCGCTGCCGTTATTGGAAAATGCCGGTCCGTCGTTCCACCGAATAAACCTAAGCATGCACTTGGGCGAGAAGTTCGAAAAAGATCCCGCTCGCGCAAAGGGAAAAGTGCCCCTGCCACACCGCTTAAAACTATCCGACAAGCAGTCATTCCACTTCATTAATTTGCATGTTTCAAAACGCCCTAAAAATCAATCAAAAATGACGGATTCAGGTCGTGCCTGACGGCTCTTGCGGCCCCAAAGCCGCATTCTGAGCATAGTTGGGTTTCAATAACGTATAAAAACGGTCTTGAATTAATAGGTAAAGATTGAAAGGCAAAAATCGAAAAGCAGCCTTTTTTTCTTAAGCGGCAATCAATGAAATTAAGAAGCCAAGCCGAAGCGTTCCTCCAACTTCGTAGGCGCCGGGAGTGCGCACGCCTTCTACGTTCGTGCCACGGCTGAAACTCTAGTCCCATCCCAGCGTCAGAGATGTCTCCGGATTCACCGCCAGGATGGACCCTAGTTGAAAGCTTGAAGTATCCCCCGGTTCAAAATGGGGGGAATCTGCTTACCGGCGTTTTTGAGCTTGTCGGTGTGTTGGATCGCATGCTTGGTCTGGCGTACAAGGTTGAAGGATCGTCCCCGGCGTATCCCTCAATTTCAGAAATTGAATCCTGTTCGCACGACGAGCAGATTGGTTGTGCGCTGAAATCCGTTTGGATTCTGGGGTTGATAAAAGCCGTGTACCGAGTCGGGCGAGCCATATCCATCCATAAAGTGTCCCTCGATCTTCACATTCCAGTAGCTTGCCAGATCGACTCGCGCGGTCAGTGTCCAGTCGAAGATGTGATTGTCCGGCGGATCGCCGGAGCCGGTAAAGGTCTCTACGCGGAAATTATGAGTTTGGTTCCAGTCGGCATAGTAGCGTGAGTGATAAGCGCCGACTTCCAGGCGTTTGTGCAGCCGGTAAGCTCCGGCAATGTACCAGCTCCGGCTGTCCGAGGCGATATTGAACGGCGTGGTCGCGTTATTGAAATACAGGCTGTGATTGCGCCAGTACCGGCGATACTCTCCATCAATCCGGAGTTTGCGATGCTGATATTGAACGTAAAACTGGTTGGTAAAATCGCGGACGGTTCCTTCCCGGAATGGCGATCCGTCGGGAATGCCCAGGACCGCCCAGTTAAACATGATCCCTTTTCCATTGACATCCTGACTCTGGTGCGATGCTCCCAGCAGCAGACCGGAAACCGGGGTGGCCCACCGCACGTCCTGTCCGACTTGCAGGCCCGTATAGCTCGTTACGTGGATGGTGGGAACATAGGCTCCCAGCGCATAAGCATATCCGCCCGTCAGGTCGTTGGGGCGCTGCCCCGCATATGCTGTGTAGGAAAGAGTACCCAGCTTCTTTAAAGGGATATCGCCGTAAATGTCGCCACCGGTGTGCGCAATATAGCTTTCGCGAAGATCAACCGGGTAGATGGATTGGGGCAGCAGGGCCCACGTATGCAGAAATTCTGAATCCTGGGTATCGTTGTAAAGGCCCAGCACCGTTTTTACCTTGCCAGCTCGAAATCCCATCCAGTCCTTCATCCGGTAATCGACCAGCGCCCAGTCGAGCTGCACGGTTCCGCGGCCAATCGCGCCGATCTTGCGGTCATAAACCTGTGCGCCCACACGCAGCTTATTGAAGATCTGGTAGTTCAGATTCAGCGAGCCGTCGGTCAACCCAAAACTACCGGACGTAGTGTTGTCGGTCAGATAGTTATTCTGGTTGGTATACATGAAGCCCTGTGAAAACGAGCCGTGGACCTCCAGAGGGCGTCCGGCAATCTTGATCTCCTGTGCACGGAGGACCAAGGATCCTGCCGCCAGAAGGGGGAGAATTGCAATCAACGTAGTAGTAAGGCGAAAGCGCATAAATGAGTTCCTCACGTTTCGTTCAGCGGGCTTCGAATGGAATCGTGACTTCGAGAGTCGTTTGCGATCGCGCGGGAGCGTAGATCCATTTCCTCACCGCTGTTTCCGCAGCCTCGGCCAGAATGGGGTTTCCGCCAAGGATCTCGACAGCTTGTACGGTGCCGTTGGCTGCAATGGTCACTTCCAGCCGCACGACGCCGCCAATTCGATTGGCCCGTAGTATGTCGGGATATTCAGGCTCGATCCGGGTAACCAGCTTCCGGCTGGCAGGGCTTTCGATATTCAGCGTCCGGACGCCGTCGGTATTGGCATCGGCGCTCACATACCCGATTGCATTTCTGGTCCGTGCCACGTATGCCACCATCTCCGCATCGGAGTTGACTTCTTTCGGCATCGAACCTTTGCCGGAAAACACCAGGCCGCGATAGTAGAGCTGCAATTGCTCGTTGCTCTGATCCAGGCATTGCTTTAGAAATGCCTCGTGCGCCATGCCGCGTCTTGCGAGCACCGGTTCAATGGGAGTGCCGTCGGAGAGCGCGCTGGCCTTGCCCAGATAAACGTTTTTGAGCTCGCGAATGGAGACCCTGTCTCCCTTTACGCTGGGGTTTGCAATCACTTTGATGTTCCATGCCGGACCATTCCCCGTGGCAACGGTCATCAAACCAATTACAACTAAAAGTATCTTCGCCTGTCTCATGGCCAATTAGTGTTCTCCTTCAGGGACTTTGCACAAATAGAAACGCTTATCCCATGCACCAACTGGTGAGTCATCATTGATCGCGCAATTCAGCCTTTGCGACGCAATGAAATGCCGTGGGGTGGCCGGATATTCTCTTGGTCAGGTTGAGAGATGAACTTCACCGAAGAGGCAGCTAGCGCCTGTCTTGCGCTTACCTTCTCCGCGAAAACCGAACATCTTGGAGTGTGACAACAGAGTACGACAGCCCTTTTTCCTCTGGAAAGATGACGTTCGTAATCGGAGCTTCATATCCAATGCGCCTTAATCCCAGCTTCGGCCCCGATGGTCTGATCTATGCCATTGGTGGGCAGAATTCACTTCCACCCTAGATGTCGTGGAAGTTTTTGGCCCGTTGCGAACTCCTGGACAGCGGTAGCGGCATTCCGGCATTGCACACCTGCCAATGGCGATACTACGACTCTCCATGGAGCCGGAAGATTCAAGGCTGCTGTCCTAATTGCGCCCTCAAACGTGTCTGCAGGATTTCCTTCACCGCCGGCCATTCCCTCTGAAGTATGCTGAAAATGACCGTGTTGCGATGATGCCCGTCTCGCGTGATTATGTGAGACCGAAGAATGCCCTCTTGCACGGCCCCTATTTTTGCCAATGCCGCTCTTGAGCGGAGATTTCGGCTATCGGCGTGAAACTCGATACGAATGCAATTCAGGCTTTCAAATGCATACTTCAACAGAACGAGCTTGGCTTCAGTGTTGATGCCCTTGCCCCAAGCGAATGGCGCCAACCATGATCCAACAATCGCCTTCCTGTGCTCTCTTGAAATGTCTTTCAGGCGAGTCATGCCTACGACTTGCCGGTCAGCCATGGAACGGATGATATACGGAAGCGTTGATCCGGCCTGGCAGTCGCGCAGGGAATCGTTGATGTACGTTCGCATTGTTTCCGGCGATCCTCCGTAGTTAGTCAGGTAACGCCAGATTTGCACGTTCGACGAAATTCGTAGGAGTTCTGATTCGTGATCGGGTGAGAGAAGCTCAAGTCGAACGACTTGGCCCGGCAATAAAACCTGCTGGATGGGTTCTAGCTGCGATGTGGGCACAAAAGCCATAGAGCCAGGAATCCTATCTGCCCGCAAAAGGGCATCAAGTCTACCTCAGGCTTTTTGTGCCTTCAGTTGTCGACCGAACTTGCCGGCCGTGGTGTCGCTCGGTCTCAGCCTCCCCCAATGAACTCACAGCGGAGCGGAACCCTAGACACAATCTCCAGATTTCATTGAGAAGCGTACTAGAATCCCACCGCAAATTACAAGCTGAATAGGAGAAACCATCTCTGCCATAGGTAAACGTCCTGGTTCGAACTCCAGATGTTGGCGCTCATGTCCAGGCGTTACGCATATGCGTTAAGTTCCCATCATCGAGACGACATATGCACCGCCGAGGCGGTTTCCGGTAAAGCCGCTACCGCGGCAGCATCGTCAAGCGTGAAATCGGCTTCATCGAGATCTGTGAACCGATGCAAAGCCCGCAGTACCCCCGCGACACCCGTGGCATAGTCGCAGGAGATTCTGAAGAGCCCTTCTCCGGGTGTTGCCGATCCCTGAGCCTGTCGAATCGCATAGATATCGCGAATTCCCGAGGCCGGCCGCTTCGCCATTTCAAGGAACTTTGCATTCTTGGAGAACAGGTAAGCATCGGTCAGGACATCTACGAAGCTTCCTAAGCCGAACAACAAGCCGGCAAAGCCGGCGTATTTCCTGTGTACATCGGATAGTATCTTCTCCGTTCGATCCCACAATCCATACCGGATGGCGACCCTCGCAATACCCGCGCTACCCTCTTCGAGGTAAGGAAGCAGCGTGGCGTCTGCCGGTGACCGCGGAAAGGACAGAACCCCTGGCTCCGCCTCTACACCATGAGACAGATCGAACTCCAAAGCACGTCTTCCCGGGGATAGGAACTTTTCTTCTCCCGAGATCTGGGCGAGGCGCAGCAGAAACAGAGCCACCCCGCTTTGGCCGTAGCCATAGCCTAAGTGGATGAGTTGGCCGGTATCCCAATAGACTCCTCTGTCGTTCTCTTTTGCGGCTTCAAGAAGCGAATCGCCGAGGTCTTTCGCGATGGCAAGATAGCTGGATTGCTGTGAACGAAGGTGCAGAAACAGGTTTGTCATCCCCACTCCGGCCATGCCGTAAAGGTAGGAGTGATGACTTCTCAGCAGCGGACTTCGATTGGCAATCTCCATCATCGCAAAGGCGCGATCGGTGAGCCCCAACTCCCAGAGGCTCCAGGCAATGCCGGATGCTCCGGTTAAGAGTCCCGGTGGCAGGTCGTTGTCCTGTGCGTGGACGTGCACGTTGTCCAACTCGCGTTCCAGCCATTCCAAGGCGCGTTTGGGGATCTCAAAGCCGCACTTCTTCAGGGCATAAAGCACGCCGCAGGCGCCAAAACCGAGGCTGAGAAAATTCGTTTGGTACATGAATGGATCTGCGGGAAACAAGCCGTC
>DATGIO010000039.1:0-3505 GCA_035295685.1 Candidatus Angelobacter sp. | reverse complement strand
GCTTTCCCACGCGGGCCGCGCGTTTTTGAAAGTTGCGGAGGCAGTCAGCGCCAACCTCAAAGGGCGCTACCTGTTCCAGCCGGAAAAGTGATGGAGTTAATGAATCGATCCGTTTGCCCTCGACTCATCGGTCCGGTTTCTTTCGGTCCGGTTTTTTAGATGCGCTGTGAAGGCAAACTGTGTTTGTAGTTACGGTAAATCCGTAATAGCTCCGAGACTACTGGAGGAGACCGACTTTGCGTACTTGGCCAAGACGCCTTTCAGATGACTCGAGTTGCGCTGCTGCCAGCGGCCACGGCGCCGGCTGAGTTCGTCCGCGGCAATATTCAATTGAACGATGCCCTCTTCCGCATCCAGAGTGATCGAATCGCCCTCTTCAATCAAACCAATGGGGCCGCCAACGGCGGCTTCGGGCGCCACATGGCCCACGACCAGGCCATGGGTCCCGCCGGAAAACCGTCCATCGGTAATCAAACCGACATCGCCACCCAGACCCAGGCCGATCAGCGCGGACGTGGGAGCGAGCATCTCCCGCATTCCAGGCCCACCTTTAGGCCCCTCGTAGCGTATTACGATAACGTCCCCCTTGCGAATCTGCCGGGCAAGAATGGCTTTCATGCACTCTTCTTCGGAATCGAAGACGCGCGCGGGGCCGGTAATCTTCGTGGTTTTAACGCCTGTGACTTTGGCCACGGCACCTTCAGGAGCAAGGTTGCCGCGGAGAATCACCAAGTGTCCCTGCTCGTACATGGGGTCCGACCAATCGCGGATAACGTCCTGGTCTGGCCGGGGATTGGCAGGGACGTCCCGCAAGACCTCCTCAACCGTTTGCCCGCTGATCGTAAGCGCATCGCCGTGCAGACAACCTTCGAGCAGCAAGGTCTTCATCACCTGGGGAATTCCTCCCGCTCGATGCAGGTCGGTGGCTACGTAGCGGCCTGATGGCTTTAAATCGCACAGAACAGGCACCCGCTTCCGGATCATTTCAAAATCATCAAGAGAGAGCGGCGCTTCAGCGGCATGGGCAATCGCCAGTAGATGAAGCACGGCATTGGTGGAGCCACCCGTTGCCATCACGACCGCAATCGCATTTTCAAGAGCTTTCCGGGTCATGATCTGGCGGGGCAGCCGCCGTTGCCGCACTGCGTCGGCGAGAACCTGCGCAGAACGCAATGTGCTTTCGCTTTTCTCGTGATCTTCGGCGGCCATGGTCGATGAGTACGGCAAACTCATTCCCATGGCTTCAATCGCGGCCGACATTGTATTGGCCGTGTACATGCCGCCGCAGGAGCCAACGCCAGGACAGGCACGCCGTTCGACTTCCAGAAGTTCCGCTTCGTTGATGTGGCTGCTCAGAAATTCGCCCACCGCTTCAAAAGCGCTCACCACGGTTAAATCGCGACCCTGATAGCGGCCCGCCTTGATCGTGCCACCGTATACAAAGATCGCCGGAATGTTGAGGCGGGCAATGGCGATCATCGCCCCCGGCATGTTCTTGTCGCACCCGCCCAGTGCGAGCAGGCCATCGACGCTTTGCCCATTGCAAACCGTCTCAATGGAATCGGCGATAACCTCCCGCGAGACGAGCGAATACTTCATGCCCTCGGTGCCCATCGAAATACCGTCGCTCACGGTAATCGTTCCGAACACCTGCGGCATGGTTCCTTCCGCACGAAGAGCCTTCAGAGCGCTCTCCGCCAGGGAGTTCAATCCCGCATTGCAGGGCGTGATCGTGCTGTAGCCGTTGGCTACAGCAACGATTGGCTTGGAGAAATCGGCGTCGGTAAATCCCACGGCCCGCAGCATGGCGCGGTTGGGCGTGCGCTCCACTCCCTGGGTAACAATTTCACTTCGATAGTTACTCTTCATCTCGCTTCATTCTCCACACATCCGCCTCCGTACTGCTGCCGCACAGCCGCCTCGTTCAACCACCTGCTGAGGATAGGCACTCCCCTTGTCGTCCAATTGCGGCCTTTAATTTCTGGCTTGATCCACCAGCTTATTCTGGCTGAGCCATGGCATCATCCGGCGAAGTTTACCTCCAACGCTCTCGATGCAGTGGCTCTTTCCAGCGGTTTCCAATTCCTTGAAGCGTTCCTTGCCGCTTTCGTGTTCCTTCATCCACTCATCGGCAAAGGAGCCCGATTGAATATCCGCCAGAAGCTTCTTCATGTGCTTGCGCACATCGGCGTTGATTACCTCCGGCCCTCGGGTCATGTCGCCATATTGCGCGGTATTCGAGACGGAATAGCGCATGTTGCTGATTCCACCCTCGTAGATAAGATCGACAATCAGCTTCATCTCATGCAGGCACTCAAAATAGGCCATCTCGGGCGCGTATCCCGCTTCTACCAAAGTCTCAAAGCCCGCCTGAATCAGAGAGGTAAGCCCGCCGCATAGGACCGCCTGTTCGCCAAAAAGATCGGTTTCTGTTTCTTCTTTAAACGTTGTCTTCAAAATTCCAGCGCGGCCCCCGCCAATGGCGGAGGCATACGCCACCGCTATCTTTTGCGTGTCGCCGCTGGGGTCCTGATGAATGGCAACCAGACAAGGCACGCCACGGCCAAGCGTGAACTCATGGCGCGCAAGGTGCCCAGGGGCCTTGGGAGCCACCATGAAAATATTCACGTCCTTCGGAGGCTCAATCTTGTGGAAGTGGATGGAAAATCCGTGGGCAAAAGCCAGATAGTGCCCAGGCTTGAGATTCGGCGCAACTTCCTGGCGATAGACTTCGGGAGCCAATTCGTCGGGAACTAGCATCATCGCCACGTCCGCGGAACGCACGGCCTCGCCGGCACGCTGCACGGAGAAACCGGCGCGCTGCGCCTTTTCCCAGGATTTGCCGTCGGGACGCAGGCCAACAATCACGTCGCATCCCGAATCCCGCAAATTGTTCGCATGAGCAAAACCCTGGGAACCATAACCGATCACGGCAATTTTCTTCTTAGCAAGGTTCTTCAGGTCGGCATCTTTGTCGTAAAACACTTCCATGGCGTTCATCTCCTTTGAATCAGTGATGGCGATTCTGGTTTAGCAATTTTGATCTAGCGAATACAACGGGTATTCAACTCATCCTGTTGATTCGTCTTAAGTACGCTGAGCGCGACTGCCCCGCTGCGCACCACGTCGCTAATTCCAAGCTGCGAAAGGCGCTTGAGAATTCTCTCGATCTCCTCCTGGCTTCCCGTAAGTTCCAGCAGGAACCCTTGCTCCTTCACCTGAACAACGCGGGCCTGGTTGGAAGAGAGCAACTGGGTCAATTCCGAAAGATCTACGGCACTCTCATCCGGCACATAAACCAGCGCCATTTCCCGCCGATAGGCGCCCTCGTCGATCTCCTGCGCATGAATCACTCGCACCTGGCGCGTCAGCAGGTTCAAGAGCTTGTGGGGAGCATAGTCTCCCGCCTCACAGACCAGAGTCAGTCGCGAAACACCCGGCCGGGTTTCCGCCACGGTAAGGCTTTCGATGTTCAGCCCGCGCCCGCTGAATAATCCGACGATTC
>DATGIO010000038.1:0-10184 GCA_035295685.1 Candidatus Angelobacter sp. | reverse complement strand
CCGGTCTTGAGATAAATGAGGAAGCGCAGGAAGCGTTGCAGCGCGCGCAAGCCAGACTGGATGTAGCGGGTAAAGGGAAGAGCTAAAGCACGTTCCTTGAACCGCTATTCGTTAGTGTATATGTGCCCTTTTGTTAGGCTTAGCGGGCTTGTAAACGTGGTCCTCGGAAAGTTTGGACTGAACTGCTACGAGATCCGATTGTAGCTTATTGACCGCCGCCTTGAGTTGTTGTATCTCTTCCGTTTGTTTTGTATTTTCAACTTTCGAAGTTCCACAAAAAAGAGAAGCTATTAAAAATATTATTCCGATTAGGGAAGAAATGGCCTGGTAGTTAAAGAAATCGTGTTTGAGTTTTAGGGTCCACTCTCCTTCGAATCCCTTTTCTGCGATATCGTTGATTCCGCTCCCTCCAAAAACGATACTTGCGACACTGGCTACCAAACCCGCAATGGCACAGAAATAAAACCAGAAAAGGTGCTCCCTCTTATCGAGAATGAAGGCCGCCAAAGCAGCCTGTGCTGCGATAACGCCAAGAGAGGCCGTAATTACATAACTACTGAGGGATGTGTAAATATTGGCCGCAGCTTTCCGATCCTCTGATGTTCCTGGCATAGCGGCCACCTCCTGATTGGACCGACTTTGACTCAACTCTTCCCCCAGATCCTAAGCGAGCTAAGATGCAACATAGACCATTTTTGTGAGAGCGCCTCGATTATTCGATGCCCAGAAACCTGTTTGGGCTCATCGGCATTTTGCAAAGCGGCAGCTGCTTTAACCACCGTTTTTATGTCGTCTTTCATCTTCTGCGCGGTGTACTCATTAGTTTCTCCATGCATCTCAAGCGGAATCTCAAGCATATGAGCCATATTTATGAATAAGAAGTATTTTGCGTCAGAACGAAGCTTTTTCTTTTCTGTTTTCTCTAACTCGTTTGCAGCTTCCTCAATAGACGATGTTATATCGCGGACCCGCTTGCGGAAATTAGGAGATGGGAGTAGTCCGAGCCGCCCGGTGCTAAGAGCTATTGCCGACTTAAACGGAGATGAATAAAGTCGGGAAAATATTTTTTCATATGCCTGATCCATCACTGCCCTCCCAAATGTAGAGTCGCAATAGTGATATGTTTCGGATACTTCGTCAAGAGAGCTCTTTCGTTCAAAGTTAGAAGGAATGTTGTCATTGTTGCGTGCGCAGGATCGTCGGTGTATCGGGCGAACCGGAGGAGCCGATCAAAGTCAAAGCAGCTTCTTCGGCAGCAGATAAGTAAATCCCATAAAGAATTCCCACCGCGTGCTGGTCGAGGTAAGACCACGGTTGAAGCCTGCGTCAAAAACCAGGTTTGGCCTTGGCGTGTAGGTCGGCGCAAAAAGAAACCCGGCGGCATGGCCATTCTGAAATGGCTGCGTAAAGTGCCACAGTTCGCCGCCCACGCCGAGCTTATGCGGCAGCCCATGTGAAATCGAAAGAGTCTGGCCGAACTGTGCGCGATGCCGCGCGTCCTGAATCTGCTCATTGAACATCGCGTTGGTATCAATGTGAAATTGGGCGATGTCGGTTGAGAGTAGAAGCAGCGCGGATTGGCGGTTGGAACCGATGTCGAGATCCGGAGCTGTGCCGCCAAACACGCGCCGGAAATAACTCACAGAAACGGTTGGCCGCCTTTTGGTTCCGGGCAAGAGCACTGCCTGAAGTCCTGCGGAGAGATCGCCGGGATCATTTGACCGAACAAGTCCAAGATCGGAGTGAGCGAACGGCTGGCTTTGCATCAGCAATTCAATGCGCTCATTCACTGAGAATTTCATCACCTCATTGAAGCTGAGCTGGTTGGGCAGATCAGGAGAGTGCTCCGCGCCCAGTACTCCGGTTTCAAATTGCAGATAGCCCACGGGCGTGAGCGTGGCCGGAGTGGAAACCG
Source organism: Candidatus Angelobacter sp. (assembly GCA_035295685.1). GTDB lineage: Bacteria > Acidobacteriota > Terriglobia > Terriglobales > Acidobacteriaceae > Angelobacter. The sequence goes on along the minus strand of DATGIO010000038.1, from coordinate 8,269 downwards.
TAGGACGTCCGGGATTGGCCTCCTGCGCCCATGCGGAAGCCGCCAGATAGAAAAATAATATGACGGCAACCGTATTCCGCAAGTAGTCTCCCCCAACCGCTCAAGAAATTTTGTTCGCAACAAATTTAGCTGAATAACTGGACGCCGAGGAATTTATTCCATCTTTTAATTTTTCGCGGCTTTCGGATGGAGTTTGCCGATTGTTACGAACTGTTTGTTACGTCAAGCGGCCGGGCGTCTGGTCTCTGGCCGACCCAGGATCATCTTTTTTAACGCCAGTGCGTTCTGCGCGGCGTAACCAGCCTGATCGTTATCAAAATAAATGTAAACGGCCTTCAACCTGGCCGACCATTGCTCAATGCGCCGCGCCCATTCGCCTAACTGCGCTTTGCTGTAACTGCCCTGATATTTGCCCGCCTCCGGGCCGTGCAGGCGGACATAGGCGAAATCGGCAGTGATATCGAACGGCGAGTGATAACCCGCAAGTTCATAAATACAGAACGCGGCGTTATAGCGCTGCAGCAGGCGGTTGACTTCCGGAGTCATCCAGCTCAGCTCACGGAATTCAAAAGCATAACGGCGTTCGCGAGGCAGAATTTCCAGCAGGTCTTCCAGCCGCTCAACATTCAACCTCCACTTTGGCGGCAGTTGAAATAGAACAGGTCCCAGCTTTCGTTCGAGATGTTCGGCGCGGGGCAAGATATTGTCCAGCGCATTTTCAGGATCTTTGAGTTTCTTATTATGCGTGATGAAGCGGCTGGCTTTTACGGCAAAGACGAAATCTTTCGGCGTTGCGTCTCGCCAGGATTCAAAAGCTTCAATCGTCGGCAGGCGATAGAAGCTGTTGTTCAGTTCCAGCGTGTCAAAGTGACGGACATAGTAGTCGAGCATCTTTGATGCCGGCGTTTTTGGCGGATAAAACGTGCCTACCCAGTGCTTGTAGTGATAGCCGGACGTGCCAATGCGGATGTCTGTCCCCATATCTCGAGCGCAGCGAGAGATCGCTATCTTCATCTTGCTGCGCTTTTAATTAGATGCCCAATTGCAAGCAACTGTGCACCCAATGGCCGGATGATCGCGGCTATAGGGCTTCCTCGCTGCGTTCGGAATTTCAGAAAAACCTAATTAAAATCCGCGCTGCCCACTCGCAGCACGGTCCGTGTTTTCTTGCCGCGTTCCGTCTTGGCTTCTGCCGATGTCTGGTGTGCCCACGCGCCAAAGACTTTGTTGCCATAAGCGGTAATGGCAAGATAGTCGCCCAGGAAGTCGCCTTCAGCGTTGAACCCATCAGGATCCCACGTGTAATTCTGGAAAGTCTTGCCGCCATCGGTAGAGCGGGCCAGCGTGACCGTGGTTTCCTCATTGTCTGTGCGGCGATCATAGAAGATGAGGTTTACAGCGCCGCTTTGCGGATCAACGGCCATCCATTGGAAGAACTGATCATTGCCGTTATGGATAGGATCGGTGTTCACGCGCACCGGCGCGCTCCACGTTTTGCCATAGTCGGCCGACGAGGAAATGAAAACATCCACATCGCCATTGCTGTAATCGCTCCACGCGACATAAAGTTTGCCGCCATGTTTTCCGCCGCGCATATCCATGCCAATCTGGGGAAATCCGTTGGAGCGCGAAACGCCGGTGATGCCAAAGTAGCCGGGACCCGCGGGAATGATGAGCCGATCTTTGCTGAAGCTTGCGCCACCGTCATGCGACGTGGCCATCATGATGCCGTCACGCGCATCCCAGATGGTATACAGCGCGCCATCGGGGCCGACTACGCCGTGAAAACCTTCAAGCGCGCCGTTATCATCGCGCGGCAAACCGGGAATGCTGCTCAGTTTGATCGGCTGGGACCACGTGATGCCGCCATCGGTGGAGCGCGTGAACATGAGCTCGCTGGCAGCAAGAGTGAAGTGCGTCCATCCAATATAAAGATTGCCTGCATGCGGTCCGGAGGTGTCTGCCACGATCCAGGGCTTGTCTTCAAAAGGAATGCCCGGAGTTGACTCGTGGGCAATTACGGTGTGAGTGTCGTGCTCCCATGTCTGGCCGCCATCCAGCGAGCGGCGGATGAAAATCCCATTGCGTGTCGCGCCGCGCGCCCAATAGTTTGTGCTGCCAAGCTTGTCAAAAGCGATGTAACAAAGAATCGCGTGGCCCGCGGCGTCATATGCCAGAGAGACGTCGCCGGAGACGCGATACATTCCAGGCACAGTCCCTTCCGCGACCTTCCATGTTTCTCCGCCATCGCGGGAATATGCGGCGCTGGTGGGCACTTGCCACGCGACCACAGCCTGCTGCGGATCTTTTGGATTCACGGCAATGGCGGGCTCGTTGAAATAGCCGGGTGCAGGCGTAACAGCAGTCACGTGGGCGTGCGGCGCTTGCGGCAATTGCTGCGCCAACATGCTACCGGAGCAAACAACCAACAACAGAATTGGAATTTTCATAAGTTTAAAATCGCGACACATTCTAAATGAAGCTGTCTGCTGCTTACCGTCGCTAAGCGGCTCCGTCTTAAATAGAGGATATAATCGGCTTTCACGCCCACATCCCTCCGAGGTATAAATTTCCATGCGTAAACTGCTCTCCTTCACTGCCGGACTGGCAATGCTGTTGTGCTTTTCTTTGATCGGATCAACGACCAGTTCAGCCGCCAATCCCGTCGAAACCGCCGCTCCAGCCCAGGACGGCACCATGCCTGCGCTCACAGCTATCGCCGGCCAGGGCATGATGAGCCAGGAAGCCTATAACGATCTGGAAGAACTTTCCGACTACATTGGCGGTCGCGTGACCGGATCCGTGGAAGCTGGACAAGCCGTTGAGTGGGGCATGCAAAAGATGCGCGCCATGGGGCTTGAGAATGTTCACGCGGAAAAATGGCAGATCTCGCGCGGATGGACACGCGTTTCCGCCACCGCCGAACTGGTTGTTCCTATCCATCGTCGTCTCACCGTCGATTCCATGGGCTGGGTCGGCTCGACCAAACAAGGCGGAGAAGAAGCTGAAGTGGTGGCGGTAAATTCCAACCATCTTGAAGACGAGATGAAGAACAATTCTGCATCATGGTCCGGCAAGGTGTTGCTGATCGTGAAGAAAGGCGCTGCGCCGCCGCCCAACATGAACAACTTTATCCGCTTTGGCGACTTCCTGAAAAAAGCGCACGACGCTCACGCCGTCGCCATCATTGGCGGACAGGGCGGCGAATTTCCCGCAGGCATGCACCTTACCCACACCGGCGCAATGGGCTCTGATACTTACTATGAAATCCCGGTCGTCAGCATGATTGCTGAAGACCAGCAGCAACTCGGCCGATTTCTTGACCAGGGCAAGCGCGTGCGCATGCAGATCAACGTGCAAAATCGCGTGAGCAGCGGCCCGGTGGATTCAGCCAACGTCATGGGTGAAATCCGCGGCGCCGAGCATCCTGAACAGGTAATTGTCGTAGGCGGCCATCTTGATTCCTGGGACCTGGCAGATGGCGCAACCGACGACGGCTGCGGCGTAGCCACAACTCTGGGCGCGGCCAAGGCCATCAAGCTCAGCGGCTTCAAGCCCAAACGCACCATCCGCTTTGTGCTTTTCACCGGAGAAGAGCAGGGCCTGCTCGGCTCGCTGGCTTACACCAAAATGCATAAGGACGAACTGCCCAACCACGTTGCCGCGCTTGTGCTCGATAACGGCCAGGGCCCCGTCGTGCGCCTTGACATGGGCGGCCACGATGACCTGATTCCCGCAGTCACCAAGTTTGCCGAATCGGTAAAGTCTTTTGGTGAAGTTGAAGTCGACGACCGCACCGTCTTCGGCACCGATGCAGGTCCATTCATTCTCGTCGGGCTGCCGGGCATCAACATGGGCCAGGATTCGCCGGAGTACAAATTCACGCATCACTCCGCCGTGGATACCTTTGACAAAGTAAAGCCAGACCTGCTCACCCGCGACGCCACCGTCATGGGCCTCACCGCTTTCTGGATCGCCGACCGCCCTGAGCGCCTCGCCAGCCCGTGGCCTCCAGAGAGGACCGCCAAGATGCTGGTGGAAAAACATAACGACGTGATGCTGAAGGCTTATGGCATCTGGCAGTTCGGCGATCTGGGCAAATCCGACGAAAAGAAGCCCGCCGCGCCTGCGCCGCCAAGCGGAGGAATGAACTAGTACCCTTCCCCCATCCTTCAACTAGGATTCTGAAGGTTTTAGTCGATCCCATCCCAGCGATCCCTCGTGTGTTGCCGCCCTTGGAGGGGTGCGTTCGATGTTGAGCTTTTTGTGGCACAGGCACTCCTGCCTGTGACCGTAGCTTCTGATCAGTGTCATCCGTGTTGATCAGTGGTAAGGTTTTGTCTTTCCGATCTCGGCGATGACGTGCGATGTCGGCGATCCCGGCGATCTTCGCGCGCCACCCTCCCCCCATCCCTTCAACTAGGATTCTGAAGAGTTTAGGGGATTCAATCCCAGGGATCTCCCTGCGCGATCACCGGATTCCGGTTTCTGATCCGCGTCTTTCCGCGTTCATCCGCGGTAAGATTTGGTTTTGGGGTTTTCCCGATCACCCGATCACGTGCGATCACCAGATCTTGCGCGCTCCGCGCGCCCCCCTCCCCCTCCCTGGGGCATCCCAGATTGGCGTGCACTTCAGCCACCAGGCGCTGATTGGCGTAGGGTTGACAGCCGTCGACCCTGCTTCTAATCAGTGTCATCAGTGTGTATCAGTGGTAAGGTTTGGTTTTTCCGGCTAGCTGCCAATTGCTATTTGCTAGCTGCTAAGTTGTCACAGATCGTTTCCGTCCACACCTAAGTGCTGCCAGAGTGTAGCCGACTCTCTCCCGCTCTTCAATTGCGAAATAGGACATCTTGACAAACGCACCCTGCGGAAACACATGTTTTTTTGCGCCAAGGGCTTTGTTTCTTACCGTCGGTCCCGTCGTCTCCATCTTGGGACGGATTAGATCAAACTCAGGAATAGGCGAGCCAATATTGGTGAATTCCAATACTAGGGAATCTGTAAACCGGAATGCTTTGTCATTTCAACAAGTAGTACTAAAGGAATCAGCTTAAGCTTGGTCGCGACATGCTCTCAGGTTCTGCTCACCAAGCGAATGAGCCATGTTAGAAGTTCTCGCTCGGTCACCGTCCTTCCGTTTTGCGGCAGAAATCTTCAACGTCACGAGTCCGCTGCGGTTAGCGGTGATCACCACAAACGGGGGTCACAGCAGAAATGTCAAAAGCAACCGTTCGCTTTGTTCGATGAAAGGAAGAGCTCGTGAAAAAGAGAATTATGCTGGTAGCCTTAATGTTTGCGCTCTCAGTGCAATTTCTTCATGCACAGGGGGGCGGCGCATGTCCAGTCGATGATGTATGTGACCCCACACCAACACCAACCCCAACACCAACCGCAACCCCAACGCCCATACCTACGCCAACGCCAGGCAGCGGCAGCATCGGTCCCAAGTACATTGTTCTCGCCGTAGATTATGCTCCTCCTGGATCCAAGAGCTTCGTTACTTACGGCAATAGTACGATGCAGGGTACAAGCCTCTCATTCTCCAACTCGTTCAGCAACGCTGTCAGCCTGAGCGTCTCCCTTACGACGGGAGTTCACTTTTTTATTTTTGGTGGGGACTTTACCTCGACGTTCTCAAACGAATTTACGCAGGAATTGGATACGTCCTCGTCGATTGCCATCGAGGAAACGCGAGAGCGAACTACCACGGTTCCCGGTCCACTGAGCGATACCGTCGGGCTTGACCACGACCAAGATATCATCTGGGTGTGGCTCAATCCGGTGTTGCATTTCACACTTACCTCGCCTACTGGCGTCGTATGGACAGGAGTCGGCTTTGATGTTCGTGATCCTAGTCAAACCATGGAGGTCATCGGTATCCCAGTCGCGTTTCTGAATGGGCATGCGACCAGGCCTGGCAGCTTAGACGATATTCTTGCCCGGCGTTGGGCGCCAAGGATTTCGTGCGACTCCACCGATCCGCAATGCGGGACGGACGGAACCAAGGATCCCGGGCTCACTGCCAACGATTTGGCATCAATCCTCGCGGCCGACCCTTTCTCAGACCCATCCTATGTGGTGGATATACCCGCGAATTCTACATGCACCGCAGATGCACGCTTTTGCCTGGCCGCCGGCCAGAATTTTCAATACTCGCCCCCGGCTCCCGGAGGCCAGCCCATTACGGAAACGTTTTTTCTCGAGCACGTGACAACAGCCACGCAGGGCCAGGGGGCCAAGGATACCCGGCAGGTTGAGTTCAGTGAGGCATTTACCGCGACGGGAGGGTTCTTTGTAAGCTTTACCGACTCATTGACGAAGGCAAACACTCTCATCTCGACGAATGAGTGGAGTACCACCGACACTGAAAAGACCGGGCAAACTGCCTTCCTGTCAGTGACTGGGCCTACTGAAGACGCTCACTACCAGGGACCGATCGAGTTCAATGTCTTCCAGGACAATGTGTATGGCTCGTTCATGTTTGGCTTTATTCCGCCACCCACATTTAACCTATTTGTCTCCCCTGCCTCGCAGAGCGTATCCGTTAATAACTGTGTCGATTCCACAGTTAACGTTGGGGCACTGGTGTCTGGCTTCAACAGCAGCGTGAATTTGAGCGTCAGCGGGTTGCCAACGGGAGTCACCGCCACCTTGAACCCCAATCCCGTCATCGGCGCAGGAGCTTCCACGATGCATGTTTGTGCTGCTTCCTCAGTGCCACTGACCAACAACACGTTGATCATTCGGGGAGTCGTTGGAATTGAGGTCCACAGCACGACCGCGGGGCTCGCAGTCACAGACTTCACTCTTGGAGCAACCCCAGCTTCGCAGTCCGTTGTGCCTGGTGGAACTGCCTCTTACACCGTGCCCATGACGGCGCTCAACGGTTTCAGTGGCGCCGTGAATCTGAGTATATGCGGAGGAGTGCCCGCTGGTTCTACTTCCACCTTCACTCCTGCCTCTATTACCGGCTCCGGTTCGTCAACTCTTACAATTACGACCTCCACGGCTACGCCGGTGGGAACATACACCATCTGTAGTTCCGGAGTCAGCGGCAGCCTGACTCACACAACGAGCGTTTCGCTTATGGTGGGATCTGTTCCTGCAGGGGACTTCACTCTGAGCGCGACATCTGGTTCACAGACTGTCAATGCCGGCGACTCCGTCTTTTACACCATCTCCACGGGGGCGCTGAACGGCTTCAATGGGACCGTAACTCTGAGCGCGAGCGGACCTGGTGGCGATATTTTTGTCGGCTTAAGTCCAGGCTCGATCACCGGAGCAGGCTCCGCAAGCCTGTCGGTTTCAACCAGTAGCACAACTTCAGCTGGAACCTACTTTATCTCGATCACTGGGACCAGCGGAAGCCTGAGCCATACCACGAGCGTCTCAATTACGGTAAACAGTTTGGGCTGCCTGGACCAGTGCCCGGTGCAGTAATTTGTTTTCGCGGCTACTCTTGCGGCAGTTGACAACTTGACTGCAAAATGCGGAAGGGCGGTGCAGGCCGCCCTTCTTCGTTCCATTTCGTTTCGTTGCCTTCTTCGTCAGCATTGTTCGGGTTTCGGAAATGCAGATTATATAGCTTCTGCCATTTTCATTGGCTGATTGTCACGCTTTCCGGACCGGGATCCCACGGCGTTTCCTGATCGCGGAAAAATCAGGAGCGGCCCCGGGCGGATAAGAGGTTGCTGCATGGCGCTCGAAGTCCAGCAGCAGCGCTTCAACAATCTCTCTCAGATCGGGGTCTTTGACCGCCTGCAATGGCGTCCGTCCGCCAAGCACCGGCAGTTTTTTGTGGATCCATGCGTCGGTTTCTTTCTGGAGAAAATCGCGAAGAACTGCCTGCGCCGCAGGGTCTTTGAGCAATTTGGCCTGCGCGTCGTCCTCCCGTCGCTGCTGCTGCGGTGGCATCCGCCTGACCTTCTCCAGCAAATCTTCAGATGTTTGCACCACCGTCTCTTTGTGAACGGCGCCGAGCCCCAGCCGGGTTTCGATCTCGCGGCGGAGTTTTTCCGCCCGTCTTTGTGAGTTCGCGTCGGCCACCAGCAGTCCGGGAGACAGCTTCAGATGTCCCAGGATGGTGTTGTCCCAGGATTTTCATCTTTTTGTTGCCCTTCTTGTACCAGGCGAACGCGACGGTTCCCGGTTCACCGGAAGCGCCCTCTTCGTTTTCAGCCAGCACGTCTTCTTTTTCACGGACGCCGGCCAGCAGGGGAGCGAGCAGGTCGAATGCATCCGACGGCGAGAGACGCAGCTCAAACTTCA